>CAJUFI010000022.1:0-28658 GCA_910585665.1 uncultured Acetatifactor sp.
AAAATGACGGATACTAAAAATCAAAAATGTCCTTGACAAGGGGTACAATTCAATACGCAAGCAATAACTATGAGAATCAAGTCTTAAATAGTTCTGAATATTCTGAATTTATCAAAAATATTACAGAATTACAAGAAGATTTTAAACAGCTTAATCTGCCTGATGAACAGACGCAACTGGTTCGGCGGCTATTGAAAGCATCATGACTTGTCCCTATACTATGTTGAAAAGCTATACAAGCAGGCTATGTTAGATTGTGTTGCGTTACTCAAGGAACTAAAGGTTCTTTGATTAGTCATCACTTACGAAAGATGAGGTAAATTATGGAATTAAATACATTCAAAGACATGATTTTTGAACTTTTCAACGAAACTGATAATTTGCCAATAGTAGACATAATGGTGAACGACAGGAAAAATGAAATCAAAATATTCCTTGCAGACCATTCCTCTTTTAGTGTCAAATGCTCAAAAGGAGGTTCCTGGTTCATCCAAAAACCTGTAAATAGTAAGGGGAAGTGATTACAAATGAAAAGGAAAGCTATTGCTATAGTAGTTGGCTTTGCAATATTAAGAAATCGCTTTCATTTTTTGAAATATGGATATATAATAAAGCAACGACAAATCGACATTTGGAAGGGAACGTTGCGTTTGGGATTATTTGATAAGTTTAAGAAATCTAACAGCAAGATAGAGGTATGTAAAAAGGATTTATCGACAGAAATTAGACTTCAACTTATAAATTGTGATTATGCACCAGAGGATATGCAAGACCAATTACCGATTTCATGTCAGCTTATACGGATGATTCCAGGTAATGATCGTCATGATTATTGGCTTGCTAAATGTGACTGCCCAGTAAAATATGGCGAAGCTATCATTAATTATCTTGTTGTTGCACCTCGTTTTGTTGGGGTAAAGATAGAAAAAGGTATGGGAGCAAATGTTCTTAATGTGGCATATGTAACAGACGAATCTATAGTACAAGATGCTACATTGAATTTCGATAAATGCAGATATGTAGCCATTTGTGAGACAATTGAATTCTAACATTGCCAGAGGATTATACGGAAATCTCCTTTGTATTTCTGAGGGAAGATGGCCGTCTTGAACTTCCAGCCACCGTAGAAACAGCCTGCCGGACAGCGGCAAGGAAAGTACCGGAATTAGAAGGGTTCCACTTCCTCCCATTTTGACACTGCCTGAAAAGAAACATTCAACTTATCCGCCCAGGTTAAGGAATTGTCTACAAATAACTGATGCGAGTTTATAGCCGTTTTCGTTGTATTTCTGGGCTTTCTCCTAAACAAGTTGCATCAGTTATTTTCCGACAATTCCTAAGCCGAAAGGAGATAGATAAAATAACCATGAGGGAAAAAATACAGCGTTTGATAGCACAGAAGATATCCGAATGGCAGGAAGATGATATCTACGCCATTTCACTGTATGTGTTTGATGAAGAAGATGATCCTTGTCGTCCGGTGGCAGTGTTAGGTTATAATACGGAAACACAGGTACAAAAGAGTTCGTCAGAGGCTTCTGATGAACAGGAGGCAAGATGGAATTATGCCTTTTGGATACAAAATGCAGAAATGTGTTTGGGCCAGGGTGATACGGCGGAGGATATCAAGGAGTGGATCACAGAACAGGGGTTATGGGATAGCGAAGATGAGATTACTCCCAAATTTGTGGAACTTCTTGTTGCCATAGTTCAGGACATTCATGCTTCGGGATTATTGAAGGACAAATTTGGAAGAGAGATTCCTATTTTAATCCACGAACTGGAGTATTATGAGAAAATAGCCCAGCAAAATATTGCGGCAAACAGAGAGACTTTGGACAGAGATTTTGTTTCATTTTGTATGCCTTGTATTCCAGAGGTGCATGATGAGGTGCCGCCATCGCAAAAGGAGATGTCAAGAACCGAAAAGAGTACCGCAACTCTTCCGTCTCAAGGATTTCACAGCGGCTCTGGTATGGGGAACCGGTCTGCAGATATGCGGAAAGTAGCAGTTTTTATTATTGCTATTATTCTCATCATGAGCTTGTTCTGGATATTGGGGCTGATAAGCAGCAACCATAACAAAGCGGCTTCTAATGGGATGCAGCAGACAGAGAAGTTGGCTGAAAAAAGCGGGGAATTCGTCTCCGAATCCACGGCGGAAGCAGAAAAGGATAGCTATATTCTCCGCTATGAAGGATTTGATACTGAAATAGAAATCTTTTTTAAGGATTGTGTCTGCGAATATGATAAGGATGGCAGCCGTGTATATACATATTTTGTGGATGATCCTGCCGTGGCAGCAGAGGGCTATGCCATTTATGTTCAGACTCCGGATGATACGATGGAGATATTCCCAGTGAAGGATTATCGGGTGGATCGGAATGCCGGAAGACTCTATATGATATGGGGAAACAATACTTTTGAAAGGATTCAGGGAGTTAAGTTTGTAGATGGTATGAGCGCTTATAAGATTTTGGGCTCATACAATATGGAAGAGCTCATAGCGGAAGCCTATGGGCTGGAGTTGCTGGATTACGATGAGGATTTCGATTTTATACAGGCGGAATTTACAGGACTTTGTGAGAAAGATGGCAAAATTGTGCTGTGCGGCAGCGGATCCGCACTATATAATGGTTTGGGGAAAACCTATCCTATTGAGTGGGAGATTGACACGGAAACTACTCATGAAAGCGCAAAGGCATACCTGTCGGATTTTGATATCCATCCTCTGTATGCGGCATTTTTGCGAAATGAGATTAGCGTGAGAAATCCCTTTGTGCCGGAAGACTCTGGTTATAATACGGAACTGAGTTTTGATGATGACAAAGAATATTCGTCAGAAGAATCGGTATTTAGATGTGTTCGGAAAAGCTTCTCGCTTGTAGATGTAAATAATGATGGCAGTCCGGAGTTGGTCTTTATGATGGTAGACAGTCCAAGTGAAGTAGCGTATATATTGGGAGTTCAGAATGACGAACTGATCTGCTACTACATACACGAGACACATACAAGCCGCATGTATTTTACAGTATATGATAACGGAATTGTCATGTGGGGACAGAGCTATGATGGTGCAGAAAGTATATACTATACTTTTACCGAAGACGGAAAAGAACATGAATTGATTCATTTTATTCGGGAAGCGGACGCTGATTCCGATTTATACTATGATTACTATTATTTAGAAGGCAACAAAGAGACACGGTACAGCCTGCAGAGTGATGAAGAGTATGAAAGTCTGGTTTCATCCTATGTGGGAGAGGAACCGAAATGGTTTGATTGTGAATCTTTCGCAGATATATCACAAAACCAAAGAATCTCCAAAACGGAAATTGTGGAGTAAAATGCAAAGAATACCAGTGAACTCAGGATTTCTACCAGCATTACCAAGCTATGGCCTTAACATCGTAGGCCGGGAATCTAAAGAAAGGCGGATTTGATTGCGGCCCGCTCGCTGAAACTCCGGAAATACAGAAGCTGCTGGGGCAGCTGCGCCCCGGCAGACTGCCCGATGGGGGTTTTCTCTGTGAGCGAAGAAAGCACAAACTGGACTATGTCCCGAAAAGCTGCTATAAAGCGGATTATTTTGCCCTTCGGCTATGCTCCTGCTGCCGCAGAAAAGGCATCTCCCTGGATATAGAGGAGGAACTGATTGCCTATTTCCTGGACAGGAATCTGCTGTTCAGCCGACAGAATCCGGACAGGCTGGTCTTCACCGATAAGGAGGGCTGGCGGATTTCGGACGCATTCTATCCCTTCGAACCCATGCGAATCGGAATCCAGAATATCATGGAGACCATTTCTTCCCTGGGATACGGGAATGCGCCTGCCGCGTCAGCCGGGTGGAAGTATCTGGATGCGGCAAAAGACGAGACGGGGCGCGTAATCCTCTCCGGCACCCTGACAAAATCCTATCTGCCAAAGGAAAAAGTCGGCAAGCCCAGCGCCTGGGCAACGTTCTACGCAATCCTGGCCGAAACGGAGCGGTAATCCGTCTTCCGGGCATTTTCATAAAAAATCCAAAACCCGTGCAACCAAATTCCAGAAGGCCACACTATATGGGCGGAAGGAGACGGAAGCGATGAAAGAAGCATACCAGATGACAGAGCGGCTGATTGCCGAATTTACAGCGAACTATATGGAGAAGCTCTTCTATTTCTGCCTGAAAAGGACGGGCAGCAGCGACGAGGCCCAGGACCTGTCCTCCGACATTGCGCTGAACATCCTCTCGGCGCTGGACAAAGGCCTGGTTCCCCAGCATTTTTCCGCATGGGTCTGGCAGATTGCCAGGAACCGCTACAGCGTCTGGGCGGACAGGAAGCACAGGCAGCAGAAGTCGGCAACCGGTGCCGACATCAGTGACTACGATATTGTCTGCGATATACCCTCGGCGGAAGAGACCCTGATCCACAGAGAAGAGCTGGCGCTGCTGAGAAGGGAGCTGGCTTTCATTTCATCCGACTATCGGGATATCGTGGTGGCCTATTACATAGAGGACAGAAAAATACAGGATATCGCCGCTTCCAGGAACCTCTCCCAGGGCACGGTCAAGTCCAAGCTGTTCCGTGCCAGAAAAAAACTGAAAGAAGGTATGGATATGGCAAGAGAATTTGGTGCAAGAAGTTTTAAACCGGAAGAAGTGACCTTTGTGACCAGCGGCCCCCTGCAGCGCGGCCTTCCCTGGAATGTGCTGGACAGGAAGCTGCCGAAGAACATCCTGCTGGAAGCAAGCAACAATCCCTCCACCATAGAAGAACTGGCCATAGAGCTGGGCTCCGCAATCCCCTATATGGAGGAAGAGGTGGCCCTGCTGGCGGATGCCACCCTTTTGAAGAAGACAGGGGACAAATATATCACGAACTTCTACATCATGGACAAGGACACCCAGATGGCCGTCTACAAATCACAGCGCCGGCGCTCCCGGGAACGCAGCGAAATGCTGGACGCCATTGTCTCGGATTCCCTGACGCAGCTGCGCAGCCTTGGAATCGTCCGCAACGACATGTGCGATAATGACCTGAAATGGTGGGCCGTCATCCATCTGGCAGATGACTGCATCCGGCAGTCCGGACTATATGATGACACCTGGCCTGTGAAACGCGCAAATGGCGATGTCTGGGGCATCATGGGATATGAGGAAAACGAAATTCCTGAGACATACCGCATGATCCATGGCGGAAACGGCAATGGCGCAGATATGCTCTGGCGCTATCTCCCCGGTGACTATGATTATGAGCTAAGGCAGCGTGGAGAGGGCAAAATCGTTATCAGTACCCTGTTTCTGGCAGACATCCTCCGGAACAACAGGAAACTTTCCTCTTTCAACTCTATGGAACAGCGGGAATGGAAGAATATGGAGAACCGGATTGCCCACGCCGCGGAAGACGGAAGCATCATCCCACATTTTCTCGTCATATATTCGGATGACATGGAGAAAATCCTGGAAACCTGGCGCTCTCATCCGCTTTATGCAAAGGTGCGGGAGAATGTGGACGCCGCATTCGCGGAAACGATAGAAATCCTTCGGAAAAACGCGAATCCTTTGCTGCACGACCTGCTTCCCTATTGCGCGTCCATGGAAATGCTGGGCTGTAGGATGATGACATTCCACGATGAGATCAACAGCGGAAAGCTGGCTTATCCGGAGTCTCCCCGCCACTACACAATCGGCATGTGGCTGCAGCTGGCCCGGGATTGATATTGCCCATCGGGATTCAGACCCTATGGAAAATCTGTCCCGGGGAATGTTTTATGTAGCCAAGACCGGGTTCTTAAGGGTGGCGGGAAAGCGGGGATGCGGGGACTCTGCTTACCCGCCCCCGGCGTTTTATTATGTAATTCTCAATGCCGGATTACATATCAGCACATCAACCAGCTGTTTATAAACTGCCCTGTCCTGAACTTCCATGATGGTCGTCGTCTTTTTCCCGGCATCTTTGGAAGACGCACCACAATGATAGATTTTTTCGTTCCGCTTCCCATAGTCCAGAATAATATATCTATCATGCATCGTATTATTGGTTCTCTTAAAGTCAATCCTAATTCCTGGGAACTCATTCTTAAAATCATTCAAATCCTCCAGCCTCAAATGGCTCTGTTTGTTGTCAGAGAACACCGTAATCTCAACATTAGGACTGACATTCCTAAGGTGCATGATGGATTTAATCCCTATATAATCATCAATAACATAAATACTGCTTTTTGCCTTTGCATAAATCCCCTGATACGCAACATCGGCTTCTGCAAGCTGGCCATTCATAATCAAGAATTCTTTTCCTGTGTCCGATGACGCAAAATTTTTGAATATTTTCGGCAAATCAGACTTGCGGAGCATTTCATCACTGATTTTTGCAATGGCAGCCGTATTTTCGCCGGTCTGAATCGCAAGCCTCGCAATGTCATCCGTTCCAATCAATGCACGATTTTCTGAAATGTAGTCTTTCATTCCCTTAAAGATACGAATTAAAGCCTTGCTCTGGGCAATCGCTAAATCGCCCTTCAGAACGGTCATAAGCATATAAATACCAGTTTCTGTAAAAGCATATGGAAGTTTTCGTGTGCCGCCCCAACTTGATGTCGAATTTTTCGACATCAAGTTTTCAAACTCTGGTTTTGTCAGCTGAAAACGAAAATCGTCATCAAATCTTTCACTATTATTTTTTACCTGCTCATTGAACCTTCTTGTCTCATACCCATATATCCGGGCTAAATCTACATCCAGCATCACTTTCTGCCCACGGACAATGTAAATCAGATTCTCAACAGTCTCTTTATCCACAATGGCAATTACGTTTTTTGCTTCGTCAATATTTTCCATATATATCACCTTCATAATGCTTCTCACCCATAGTCAGCACCTCATGTTCCGCTTTTCTTTCAGCATCCCCACATATATATCTTTTTCGTTCTGGCAACTACAATAATGCATTTATCTGCATAATTCCTCTTTACTTATGACAGTATATCAGATTTTTCCACAATTTACCACAAAAACCTGATATGGATTTTCCGCTCTTACCTGGTTCAACATAGGTCTCCGATACCGTCATACCCTCAAACCTCAAAGTCCACAATCCAGAAAACAAGGGCGAGAAAATCCTAAAGGGTACCGTCCAGGCCGCGCTGCGCCAGATTGAGGAGAAGCAGTATGCCGCCAGTCTGGAAATTTCAGTGCAACCAAATTCCAGAACGCCACACTATATGGGTGAAGGCAGGATCAGCCCCAGGCTGTTCCGTGCCGGAAAAACAGAAAGAAGGTATGAATATGGCAAGAGAATTTGGAGCAAAAAGTTTTAACCCGGAGACTGTGAGCTTTATATCCAGCGGCAGCCAGCCCAGCGGCCTCCCCTGGAAAATGCTGAACAGGAAGCTGCCGAGGAACATCCTGTTGGAGGCAAGTGACAATCCCTCCACCATTGAAGAGCTGTCCATAGAGCTGGGCATAGCAGTCCCCTATATGGAGGAAGAGGTGGAGCGGCTGGTGGATGCCACCCTTTTGAAAAAGACAGGAGACAGGTATGTCACCGATTTCTTTATCATGGGCAAGGACACCCAGCTGGCCATCTACAAGTCGCAGCGCCAGTCCTCCCCGGAGCGCAGCAAGCTGCTGGATGCCATCGCATCGGATTCCCTTCCCCAGCTCCGCGACCTGGACATCGTCCGCAATGACATGAGCGACAATGACTTAAAATGGTGGGCAGTCCTCCACCTGACAGATGACTGCATCCAGCAATCCGGGTCATATACCAGCATCTACCAGCCCGCAAAACGCGCCAACGGCGAGGAGTGGGGAATCATTGGATATGAACAGGCCAATCTTCCGGAGACATGTATCATGAACCATAACGGGTACGGCTGGGGCGCGGACATGCTCTGGTGCTATGCTCCCAGTGATTATGGTTTATGGGATCGGGACGAAGGTATCAGCTATGAAGATACCGTATTTCTGGCAGATATCATCCGCAACGGCAGAAACCTGTCCTCTTTCAGCACTTCGGAGCAGAGACAGTGGAAGACCTTGGAGAACCGCTTCGCCCATGCGGACGGAGACGGAAACATCATCCCGGACGTCCTTGTAATCTATTTCGACAATCATGAGAAAATTCGGGAAATCTGGCGCTCGCACCCGCTTTATGCGAAAGTGAGGGAGAATGTGGATGTGACTTTTGGCAAAACGATAGAAATACTTCGCAAAAACGCTAATCCTGTGTTACATGACCGACTCCTCTATTGCGCTTCCATGCAGATGCTGGACTGCCGGATGATGACGCTCCACGATGAAGTGGACAGCGGCAGGCTGGTGCCCCCGGAAGACCCGGCCCACAGCAAAATCGGCATGTTCCTGGTGCTGGCGCGGGATTGATATTGCCCGTCGGGATTCAGTCTCTATGGAAAATCTGTCCCGGCGAACGCATGGATTTGATATTCCGCTGAAAATATAATAATCAATAGAAGAATAATCCTTTGCGCAACATTCCATATAGGCATGCAAATGCTCTCTGACGATTACGAACAGGATAAGCAGGGAGAACAATCCGAACCTGCAAAACAGGGAAACGGCATAGCCTGCAAGCTGCGCCGTTTCCCCGAAAATATTTCTATTAGGAACTGTCGGAAAATAACTGATGCAACTTGTTTAGATGAAAGCCCGGAAATACAAGGAAAACGGCTATCAACTCGCATCAGTTATTTGTAGACAATTCCTTACCGTCTTTATATGTGCCGCTATTCATACATGCGCTTTTTTATCTATGGCATTTACTCAAAAATCTTTTTTCATTTACCATTAATGGCAAGAAGTAATAAACACTCCATCCGTTTCCGTTTGAGTAGCCCCACAATAAGTCCTCTCGCATTTACGAATTCTCACCATCCTAAGAACGCAAAGGCCATCTGGGTGGTGATGTATCGTCTCGGTTTCCACCCAGTTACTCCAATACCCCCACTTATGCCCAAAAATATTACTGCATTTCTTAGACGGATCCGAAATCGTACTATACAGTGAGATTGCAGACTCATGCTCTTCTACAGTCGAGGCATACGGTTTAATCATCCCATTATTTAACTGTAGCATGTATTCATCAAGGTTGTTAACGAATCTGCCTTGTTCTGTATCATAGTATATGTGAGTTTCGTCAGTAAGGAATTGTCTACAAATAACTGATGCGAGTTTATAGCCGTTTTCGTTGTATTTCTGGGCTTTCTCCTAAACAAGTTGCATCAGTTATTTTCCGACAATTCCTAAGCTCTTCTGCATTCACCCTAACAGGCGATGCTACAATAAATGCCGCACACAATAACATCGAAATATTGCGCAATAAATTCCTTTTTTTCATTTTTCATTTACCCCTTTCAAAACAATTCCAGTGTTTGCAACAACTCCAATATCTACCTATCTTTAACAATCACATTTTCTTTAGCGTTCCTCCTTTCATTCAAATGAATTTTTCGGCTCATTTACTCGCTCTTTTTTATAAATAAGGTCAATGATTCGAAATCTATATATACTCCAGGTAGATATTTTGGATGTCCACTCCAAGCTCTTTAGACGCAAGAGCCTTTATTTCACTCATCATTTCAGAATCAGGATTTTCTTCCTGACCGATGAAAATATAGACATTCGTGATTTCACCACTTTCCAAATAATCTATAGACACAAGTACTGTAGGATTATTCTCTTTATCATAATTATGTATAGTTTCTCTCAGTTTTGCCTCTCTGATTTGCATTTGCTCCTGGAGGGTAAAATTATCCATGAAATCATGTCTGTCCGCACCATATAATGTACTAATCCCCAAAATAACGCAAACAGTTGTAACCAAAATAGCACTTGCCGCAATCACTGCTCTTTTAGAATATTTTGTATGTTTCATAATAGCCCTTAGCCTTTCTTTCAAATTCTTTTTGTCTTCAAACATAGCAATCGAGAGGGGAATCTTTTTTATGGAATCTGCAGCGACTGCTATCAAAGTGTCACCATACTGCTGCATTTCACTTCTGTCAAGTTCCTTTATGACTGCTTCATCACACGCTAATTCACATGCTCTATTCATCTCCCGACGCGCAAAATGAACGAAGGGATTAAACCAGTGTACCGAGCCAGCAAAAATCAACAGCCACTTTACAAAAATATCATGCCTTTTCCTGTGTGTAGTTTCATGCATCAGAATATTCCGAAGCTTCATCTCATCATATTTCTTATCAGGCAAAATGACCGCGGGACGGAAGAAGCCAACCAAAATGGGTTTTTCAACCATTGGGTTTTTATATAGCCGCAAAGGTTTTTTTCTTTCCGAAAGGCTATTCAGCAGCTCTATTTCCTGCAGATCCGCGCTTATATTGTGTCTGTCCAGCCTTCGGAGATAAGACACATAACATATGATATGAAAGCCAAGAACGAGAGCCATCCCTAACTGCCAAACAACGCATACTATAACTGCGGCACTGGGAAGATAAGCCATTTGCGGGACAATCTGCCCGTTTTCACTTTGCAGCGCAAATCCATAGCCCACAGGCCTCTCAGACGCTGTATCAGAAATCCACCGGGCAATATCATACATGGATCTCATGGGCATTATGGAATCGTTCCATGCAGGAATCACTATGATTTTTGAGACAGGCAGCATCAATGCAATCAGCACCGAAAACCACATATAATATTGGAATGACCTGGGAAGCCTGTCTTTTATAATCGGTTTTAAGGTAAATAAAAAACATGATATTATACTGCCGGTAAATGTCATCGAAAGAATGAGCATAATAATCTCTGCGGAATATTCTTCAATCGTCATTTATCCTCCTCTCCCATTTCGGAAATCATTCTTTCATTCATCCATGTTCGTTTCCGTGAGTTCTGCACGAATATCACTGAACGATGCAGCCTGTTTCTCCCGCCAAAGCATTCTCATTACCTCAAGTTCAGCTGCAGAAATCTTAAAGCTTAGCGTACGCATTGCCATTTCCTTCGCGCGTGTTACATTTGTAGCATACTCAAATTATATATTCCTTTTTTCCTTTTGTCAACAAAAAATATTCATAATTGAAAGCAATGTATGGATTTGATATGCCGCTGAAAATATGATATGTTATAAACATGGAAACCGTGGGGACATCTGCCCGGAAAAGAAGGGAATACGTTTTATGGCAAGGACAGTGGGGATGCAGTGACTCTGCTTACCCGCCCCCGGCGTTTTGGGAAGACCCTGACCATGAGCATGAGCATGGTGGAGAAGTTCTTTTCCATCCATTACAGAGGGCGCGTTCTAAAATCTGTAGTCTGCTCTCGGGAATATATGACGATTATGCGTTCCTGTTGAAAGAAGACTGCCTGACAGAAAGAGAAAAGGCTTCTTTTTGCAGAAAAGATGTGGGCATGGACGATACGAATGCCACGCTGGCGCTGAATGAATTATCGAAATATCTATACAATTAGGAATTGTCGGAAAATAACTGATGCAACTTGTTTAGGAGAAAGCCCAGAAATACAACGAAAACGGCTATAAACTTGCATCAGTTATTTGTAGACAATTCCTTATTACCACAAAAAGCCATCATTCTGCTGGACGAATATGACACGCCCATGCAAGAAGCTTATGTACACGGCTACTGGTAAGAAATGGTGAGTTTCATCAGAAGCCTGGTCAACGCCACTTTCAAGACCAACCCCTGGCTGGAGCGGGTTAAAATTTCAGTGCAACCAAATTCCAGAACGCCACACTATATGGGTGAAGGCAGGATCAGCCCCAGGCTGTTCCGTGCCGGAAAAACAGAAAGAAGGTATGAATATGGCAAGAGAATTTGGAGCAAAAAGTTTTAACCCGGAGACTGTGAGCTTTATATCCAGCGGCAGCCAGCCCAGCGGCCTCCCCTGGAAAATGCTGAACAGGAAGCTGCCGAGGAACATCCTGTTGGAGGCAAGTGACAATCCCTCCACCATTGAAGAGCTGTCCATAGAGCTGGGCATAGCAGTCCCCTATATGGAGGAAGAGGTGGAGCGGCTGGTGGATGCCACCCTTTTGAAAAAGACAGGAGACAGGTATGTCACCGATTTCTTTATCATGGGCAAGGACACCCAGCTGGCCATCTACAAGTCGCAGCGCCAGTCCTCCCCGGAGCGCAGCAAGCTGCTGGATGCCATCGCATCGGATTCCCTTCCCCAGCTCCGCGACCTGGACATCGTCCGCAATGACATGAGCGACAATGACTTAAAATGGTGGGCAGTCCTCCACCTGACAGATGACTGCATCCAGCAATCCGGGTCATATACCAGCATCTACCAGCCCGCAAAACGCGCCAACGGCGAGGAGTGGGGAATCATTGGATATGAACAGGCCAATCTTCCGGAGACATGTATCATGAACCATAACGGGTACGGCTGGGGCGCGGACATGCTCTGGTGCTATGCTCCCAGTGATTATGGTTTATGGGATCGGGACGAAGGTATCAGCTATGAAGATACCGTATTTCTGGCAGATATCATCCGCAACGGCAGAAACCTGTCCTCTTTCAGCACTTCGGAGCAGAGACAGTGGAAGACCTTGGAGAACCGCTTCGCCCATGCGGACGGAGACGGAAACATCATCCCGGACGTCCTTGTAATCTATTTCGACAATCATGAGAAAATTCGGGAAATCTGGCGCTCGCACCCGCTTTATGCGAAAGTGAGGGAGAATGTGGATGTGACTTTTGGCAAAACGATAGAAATACTTCGCAAAAACGCTAATCCTGTGTTACATGACCGACTCCTCTATTGCGCTTCCATGCAGATGCTGGACTGCCGGATGATGACGCTCCACGATGAAGTGGACAGCGGCAGGCTGGTGCCCCCGGAAGACCCGGCCCACAGCAAAATCGGCATGTTCCTGGTGCTGGCGCGGGCGGAGTTCTAGCCTGGCATGCTCCTGGCGCTGGCTCGAGCTAAGTTCCGGCCTGGCATGTCCCTGGCGCGGACATGGACGAAGTTCCGGCCCAGCATGTCCCTGGCGCGGGCATGGACGGAGTTCCGGCCTAGCATGTCCCTGGCGCGGGCATGGACGGAGTTCCGGCCTGATATGTATGACGCGAAATCCCTGAGCCATATGTCTATGGTTCAGGGATTTTTGGAAAAATCGCTTTACTCCACCAACACACATCAAACTCCCTAATCGCCCAGCGTGCAGTCTCCATTACCCCCAATCAAGACCTCCTTGCCCCGGAAGGCAAAACCGTATTTCCGGATACGGTCTGCGGGTATGCCTTTCGTCTCAAGCACTGCATCATAGCGCATCCTGTCAATCTGGCCAAGAGCGGCACGGACTGTGTCCTCCAAGGTCTTTTCCTTTTTGTGATTGTTGACCTTGAATTCAATGATGATAGCATCTTGGTCTGACGATTTGGGCTCCAGCAAGATGTCGTAACGACCCAGGCAAGCGTAGCTTGCTTTGCACTCTTCCCGGTTGGAGGTGATAACATATCTGTCAGACAGGTCTACCATCAAACCCAGTACGAAGCCGTGGTAAAAGCGCTCGGGCTCCGCTGCTTCAGAGGGATTTTTCCCGGCATCAAAGCAGCTGAAGGTGGCAAGGGCCACACGGTTCATGTATCCGTTCATGGCCTCTGTGTCATCCTGCAGCAGCGCCTGGAGAAAGCCGTTGTAGGAAGCGGAGGAGCCCGCGAACCATCCTCTGATGATCCGCCGGAACATGACGCGTACTTCCCTGTTGGTCAGGGACAGGACATATTCATCCTCACCGCTTTCCTCATCGAACACGCAACCCTCTGCCTTCAGGTATCCGCTGGCCAGAAGGAGGCTCCAAATGGCGCTCTCGTCATTGTCCAGTTGGTTGAAGACAATCTGTTCGTCGATTTTCGTATGGAAAGAGGAACCCTCCAACAGGCCCTCCATGGTCATTTTGACTTCGCGGCTGCCCTCCTGAACCAGCTTGCCCGCAAGGCTGTTGGAACTGGTGTTGGCCCAGTAGGTGGTAAGCTTTCCTTTATCTAAATAATTCAGGATAGACCAAGGATTGTAAATGTCCCGCAGCTTTCCGAACACAAAACCATCATACCAGCTTTTCACATCGCCGCGCTTCTCTCCAAGTGCATATTCGTCCAATGCGGTGAATACTTCTGCTTCTGTAAATCCAAAGAAATCTGCGTATTTTTCCGAGGTAATAGTCACCACTTCCAGATTGTTCAGGTCGGAGAAAATCGACTCCTTACTGACTCGCGTGATTCCCGTCATGATAGCCCGCTCCAGGAAGGGGTTCGTCTTGAACGTGGAATTGAAAAGAACCCTGATGAAATCCACTATCTCCTGCCAGTATCCGAACACGTAGGCCTCCTGCATGGGGGTGTCATACTCATCCAGCAGTATGACCACCTTTTTCCCATAATAGCGGGAGAGATAGTCGGACAGCGCCCTCAGGGAACTGGCAGCCATGTAGTCCTCCATGTTCGCGGACACCTGGCGGTAGGAGGCGCACTCGTTATCGTTGAGATGTCCGCTCTTCAGGAGGAAATCGTACTTATTGTACAGATTCGTGATAGTCTGGCAGATCATCTTCCGGGCATCTGAGAACAGCCTTGCCTTAACATCGGCAAAGCTCAGGGAAATGACAGGATAGGTGCCCTGAAGCTGGCGGTATTTTTCCTCTTGCCAGATAGAAAGCCCCTCGAACAGATTCCCCTTATCTGCATAGTCCACAGAGAGGAAATGCTGCACCATGCTCATGTTCAGGGTCTTGCCGAATCGCCTGGGGCGGATGATAAGGGTTACGGAATCCCCATTTTCCCACCATTCCTTTATAAAACCCGTCTTATCTACGTAAAAGTAATTATTTTCAATCACCTGACCGAAATCCTGATGCCCGATACCAACAGTCCTTGCCATTCACTCCCTCCAATCGTCATGGAAAGCTGTCCGCCTTGCCGCGCCAGCAAAACCCTGTGTTTCTGATACTCCTATGCTACTATACCCCGCAGAAATCCACAAGACTGAAATCATTTTGCAAAGCGTCTGACTCCCTAATTGCCCAGCGTGCAGTCTGCGTCTGTCTGGACGACAAAGCCTACATCTCCTGTGCTGCCGCCTTTCTCAATCTGGGCATTGTAGTCCATGGAAGATATGGTGAGGACATTTCCATCCACCTCGTAATTGCCGTTCCAACCATTCTGTAATGTGATATTGCTGCTGAATGTCAGGCGAATCGTCCAGCCGTTCTGCCCGGTGTCCGTCTCATTGGACAGGGTCAGGTCATACTGAAAATATGTGGCACCGCCCGACTCCCAGGAAGTGACCACTTTCGCCGTCACCATCAAGCCCCCTGCCTCTATCCCGTCCGAGGTGCTGGTTCCGCTTGCTCCATTCCCAGCTCCCGCCCCGGTTCCGCTTGTTCCGGTTCCAGTTCCGCTTCCGTTTCCTCCATTTCCAGTTCCAGCTCCGCTTCCTCCCGTTCCGTTCCCGGTTCCCGCTACGCTTCCGCTCGTTCCATTCCCAGTTCCCGCTACGCTTCCGCTCGTTCCATTCCCAGTTCCAACACTACTTCCGTTTCCTCCATTCCCAGCTCCACTTCCACCCGTTCCGTTTCCGTTTCCGGTTCCGCTTCCTCCCGTTCCGCTACCGGTTCCACTTCCTCCCGTTCCGTTTCCGGTTCCCGCGTTCTCGCCACCGGCAAGCGTTCCGGCGACACCCACTTCTTCCAGCATGCCATAGAGCCATCTACCGGAATCGCTCAAATCCTCCCCGGCAAACCCGCTCACCTTGCCGCAGCTGCTCTTCAGGATTGCAGAAGTCTCCGATTTATTGGACAAATTCCAGGCCACATAGCTGATGCCGTGCTCATTCATGGTCTCCACCCATTTGTCCGCCTGGTTTTCGTCAATCGCTCCATTGCCGCTGGCATCGCAGATGCCGTACTCCGAGACGAAGATGGGCAGACCGGCTTCCACAGCATTGACCATGGCTTTCCGCAGGGAATCCGTATGGGTAGCGGCATAAAAATGCAAGGTATACATAATGTTTTCATAGCCCATAATCGGGTCAGCCGCCGCCTGATCCACATACTGGCACCAGTTAGGCGTGCCTACCAGGATAATGCCGTCCTCGTCATTCTCCCGGATGACAGAAATGACTTCCTCCGCATAACTCTTCACCTGGCTCCAGGAAGTGCCGCCGTTGGGCTCATTGCAGATTTCATAGATTACATTAGTGTAATCCGCATATTCCTGAGACATTTCCTGGAAAAACGCTTTGGCTTCCTTTATGTAGGTATTGGGATTCCCGTCCGAAAGGATGTGCCAGTCAATGATGACATACATGCCACAGGCCGTGGCGTACTCCACACCGTTCTTCACCAGCGACTTCAGCCCCTCCTTGTCGCCGCCTGTGCAGTAGCCCCCGCTCTCCGCAGTGTACAGGGCCAGGCGAATCACGTTCATCCCCCAGTCTTCCCTGAACTGCCGGATGCATGCTTCGTTCACATAATCCGGATACCAGGCCAGGCCGTGGGTGCTGATTCCCCTTAATTGAACCGGATTGCCCCCGCTGTCAGTCAGCTGCGTCCCCGCCAGGGACAGCGGGCCAGGCATCGCGGAATCTGCGGCATTCCCCTGGCCCGCTCCTTTGCCTGGGGTTCCGGCCCCGCTATTCCCTCCGGCTCCCGTTCCGCCGTTCGTCCCCGCGGCCCCGTTCCCGGTTCCCTTTCCGCCATTCGCTCCTGTGACTCCGTTCCCGGCCCCTGTTCCGCCATTCGTTCCCGCTGCTCCGCTCCCGGCTCCCGTTCCGCCGTTCGCTCCCGTGGCTCCGTTCCCGGTTCCCTTTCCGCCGTTCGTCCCCGCGGCCCCGTTCCCGGTTCCCTTTCCGTTACTCGCTCCCGCGGCTCCGTTCCCGGCCCCTGTTCCGCCATTCGCTCCCGTGGCTCCGTTCCCGGCCCCTGTTCCGCTGTTCGTCCCCGCAGTTCCGCTCCCGGCTTCTGTTCCGCCATTCGTCCCCGCGGCCCCGTTCCCGGCTCCCGTTCCACCGTTCGCTCCCGCGGCTCCGTTCCCAGCTCCCGTTCCGCTCCCGGCTTCTGTTCCGCCGTTCGCTCCCGCGGCTCCGGAAGCAATTCCCGCGACACCGCCCTCAGCGTTGGAAGCCCCAGCTGCTGCCATATCCCCCTCCGCTGCTTCTGCCCCAGCTCCGGAGCCGTTTCCCGCAGCACCGCTCTTTTCCCCGCTGAAAATCACCACGCACAATACGCACACCGCAATCACGCAGACGGCCATCGCGCCGCAGCACAGCAGATATTTCCGCATATTCATCCGTACCTCCATTCTCCTGCCCATCCATAAGGCCGCCATAATCCTCAAGCCGCCCCTTTGGCAACTGCACTATCACACATCCTTGGGAATCAGATTCGATTTTATCCAGATCATGGCGTTCTCTTGATTCTGCCTGAGAGCGGCATCACCCAATCAAGTCAAGACCTCCTTGCCCCGAAACGCAAAACCGTATTTCCAGATACAATCTGCCGATACGCCTTTCGCTTTGAGCGCTGCATCATAGTGCATCCTGTCGACCTAATCAAGGGCGGCACGTACCGTATCCTCCAGAATCTTTTCCTTTTTGCGACTGCCGGCCTTGCATTCCCTGTATTTCTGATACCCTCATTCTACTATACCACGCAGAAATCCACAAGGCTGAAATCAATCTCCCTTTTTGGAAAAGTGTTCCCACTACTCTTTTTCAAAATTTCTTTGAATACTTATACATTTCTTAAGTTTCATGCATCAAATAATATGAAGGAATAATTCGCTTTGCCGCAGTTACGATTTTTTCACCGGTAAATGTAATTGTATGTTCATGCGACAAGTATATAAGCCATTCCTCAAATCGATCAAAAATAAAAGTCTCAGCATACCATTGAAAAACATAGCCGTCTTCATCCCGCTCATATAATAATCGGACAATACTTTCGTTCTCAAAATATTCCCTATGATCCATTTGAAACATGCTTACATATACAATATTGCACGTGTTTACGATATTCTCCAGCAAAATAATTTGATCATCTTGATATATCCTGGTGATATCATATGCTGCTGTGCAAAGAGAACTCTCAATATTAACAAGCGGATACCAATACAAGCTATGGTTGCTATTGTTATTTTTTATGCAATGTATAAGTTTCTTTTCAACCTCCGGATTTTTCATATTTATCACCATAAAATATGTTTTTCACGAATCAGGAATGTATATTTACAGTTTTATTATTAGTAGGTACACAATTCCGAAAAGGGAGAAATCAATTTGGCAACGGCAAGCAACGAAGCGGCATTCCAGTCGCTGCCAAATCTGCCGTGAGGTCACTGTCCCCTCTGATCCTTCTTCTTCAGCAGCTCTGCCGTGTCCAGCGTCTGCTGTCCCTGTTCTTTTGCGGCTTTCCCTTTCTTTCTGCGCGCTTTCCCCTTGCCGGATGGATTTTCTCCCGCCTTTGCCGCCCTGTCCGGAGCGTCCAACCTGGTTCCCTTTTCCGAGACCACGCCCTCCTTTGCTCTTTGCTCCTCCTCCGAAATGCGGCCAGGCGATTTCCGGCCCGACTGCCCTCCATCCGCCGCTTCTCCCCTACGCCCCCTGTACCCGGCAATCCGTCCGCTCACCATGCGGTAAAGCTTAGTGTCCTGGGGCAGAAAGCAGAATCTACGCAGCGCTATATCCATCAGGAACCAGACAAATGCCAGCAGAATCAGCCATACCGTCAGATCCAGCTTTTCTCCCGCTTCGCTCTTCCGCTGCTTCCAGAAATCTTCATCCGGCTCAAGCAGTCTGCCATACCGCTGTACAAAGCCGGTGAACGCTTCCGTGCCGACGCTGAATTTATATTCGTCCGAATACTGCACCACAGCAGCTGTGGTCACCGCATTGGAAACCGTTCCATTGTCCATGCGGCGCACGCTCAGGGAATAGAGTCCGGTGCTGTCCGTATCCAGCCTTGTCTCATAGCGCCCCGGCGCCGTGGCTCGGAGGGGCGCCGTCCAGGTGTGTCCCTCCGGATCCGTATATACCGCTTCAACCTCTGTCTGTCCGTCGTAATCCACTGCGCTGTATGTGATATTGGTATAGCCGCCCGCGGTGGCCACATCCACCGAATCCTGCCCCAGCCATGTGCTGCCGGAGCTGTAATCGATAATGCGTCTCCAAAGCTGCGCATAATCGTCCTTTCCCGCGTAAGCCGCCGTCCACATGTTTGTCACATCCGTGTTCCAGGCCACTGTATGCCCCAGGCCGTACTGCATAATCGTAAGCAGGGGATCGTCCTTCTCCGATGCAATCAGGACTGTGGACATATTTTTCGGCGTGGCGCTGACATAGCCGTAGACATTGGGCCATCCAGAAGCAAAAAGCCCTCTTGTGAGCTCGTTATTGCCGTTTACGGACAGAGCAAAATCGCCGTTCTGGAGATAGGTGTCCCCGCTGAGGAAAACCTCCTGGGCAAATATTTTGGGGATATCCGTGGCAAAGTCGGAATAATAATGCCGGCCGCCGCAGGCTTCCGCAAGGGTTTCCAGAAGTTTTGCGTCCGAGCCGATTCCGATGGCCACCGTGGACAGGGTGACCCCGCCGTCCGTGTAGGCGGTTATGATATCGCTGTAATTGTTGCTCTCCCCCTGTCCGTCTGTCAGCAGCACCACATGGCGGATGCTGGCATCGCATTCCGAGACGCCTTCCAGCGCTTCCCGGAGGGCGGGCTGGATCGTGGTGCCGCCGCCTTCCGGGATGGTTGCAATCTGTTCCTTTATGGCGTCTTTATCGGAAGCCAGGACAGGCTCCACCACCCAGGCGTATTTATCGTCAAAGGTGATTACGCCCACATAGTCTGTCTCCCGCATCTGATCCACGGCAGTCTGGGCCGCAGTGATGGCCAGGTCCAGATTCGTGGCGGAGGAACCCACATTGGCGCTCATGCTCCCGGAGTGGTCTATGACCATGATCATCGCCATCACAGGCACCTCATCCACTCCCCGCAGCTCCATGTCCACGGGCAGAATCTTTTCCAATACGCTTTCCCTGTAACCTCCGAGGGCAAAACTGTCCTCTCCGCCGCAGCAGACCAGCCCGCACCCGTAATCCCCCACATAGGCCTCAATATTGGCGAGAAATCCCTCCGGCAAGTCGGACAGATACACATTTTCCAGAATGACGCTCTTATATTCCAGAAGCCCTTCCAACGTATCCGGCGCATTGATGGCCGAGATGGCGTCAAAGCTGCAGTTTGCGCTGCGGAGCAGATTTTCGTATTGGCTGCTGTCCTCATCCATGCCGGATACCAGGAGTATCTTGGGAACGGAGTCCACCACCGAGTATGCGTGATAGCTGTCATTTTCCGCCACGGTATCCCCGGGAGCGGCCACACGGACTTCAAAATTCTCGATATTTTCCCCGGTCACGGTCTGCTGGAAGCGGAACTGGTTGGAGCCGCGGCTCAGATGAACGTCATAGCTCTCCTTCTGCATGGAACCCATCCAAATCTGGATCTGGGCATCCGTCTCATAATTGCTCTCCACAGTCACCGTCATGGAGTACAGATCCCCCTGATACAGGTAGCTGGGCAGTTCCACACTTTCCAGATAGGCGTCCTGTCCCTGCTTTGTCTCATAGACGCGCGCCAATAGCTCCACCTGCCTTGACACAAGAGCTGAAGCCGTGTTCGCCAGGTTCCCTTTCGTCTCCTTCCCGTCCGTCAGGACCACCACTCGCCCGGCGCCCTCCGCAGGAATCATGGCCAGGGCCCTGGACAGGGCCTCTTCGAAGTTTGTGGCGGTTTTGTCCGGCAAAGACAGGATGCGGGAAAACCGGTCTTCCCCCGTCAAAAACTGGTCTACCAGGGAATTCTTTCCGAAAGTGACGATGCCATACTGATTTTTCCGCGGCATCTTCCGGAGCGCATCGTCCAGGTAATCCTCCATTGCGGAGAGATTCTGCTGGTTGCTGTTGGAGATATCCACCAGAAAGACGGTGGTATTCATGCCGCTCATCCGTTTCACGGACACGCCCAGAAGAGCAAGGAAAACCAGAGCGGCTCCAATGATGCGTATGGCCGGATAAAACTTACCGCGATAGCGCGTCTGCCGCACATAGACCACCCACTCTGCCGCCAGCAAAAGCAATACCAGCACCAGAGGGATGCTGCGCAGCCGCAGCTTCACGGACCGGACACCGGAGAATGTCCCGGAAAAAGTCCCTTCCGCGGTAATCCGGCCGTCGGACTCGCTCTCCGCGGCAAAGCGCACCACATACTGCTCCGTTCTGCCCAGGGCGCTTACTTCGAACAGTCCCGCCTTCCGGGTGGAATCCGGCAGTGTCCCCACGTCGAATTCCGCCTGGGGGTGATAAAGCACAGGATTCCCCGCCATGTAGAGGTTTTCGGCGAGAAGAGAGGTATCCCCCAGGAAATGCAGGGCATTGGAGATGAAGACGGGGAATTCCGCCTTCAGTGGAAAATCCGATTCCCTCAGGTCGAAGCCCACCACGACCCTCTTCACGCCGTCATGCTCTCCGTAATAGCCGGCGCACTTGTCCCCTGCCCAGAGAAAACCGTTCCCCCAGGCCGGAATATCATAAACCTTCGTCTCGTTGACGCCGATGGAGAAGGCGGAAAGCCCGGAGGTAAGGTCGCAGCCCGTGACCGTGAGCAGGATTCCCTCCACTGTACCGGACGCATTGCCCTCGTCGCCGAAAAGCAGCGCCGAGCTGTTTTCCGGCAGTTTGTCCGACTCTCCGGCATCGCAGATGTAGACAGTCCCCTCCGGCTGCTCCTTCTGCCCGTTCTGAAGCTGTCCTCCGTCCGCCACCTTCGTCAGATGCGTCCCCACAACCGCCTGATAAGCCTTCTCAAGGTAAATATTGCCTTCCCCGATAAAAATTCCATTGGTTTGACTGGACTGGTCAATTATAGCGTAAGCGGTATTGTCGGCGGCAAGGGAATCCCCGGTATCCCGGCCGGAAAATCTCACGGAACTGACTTCGCTGCGAAGCGCCCCGCCCTGCCAGACATAGGAATCAAAGAAGAACATCCTGGTCTCGCCTGGGTCAAGGGTCAGGGACTGAACGTCCAGCAGCCTTCCGCCCTCGTACAGGCTGATCTCCATAGCGGCCCGGGCATCGCTGTGATTGGTGAGGCTGGAGGCACAGATGACGGTTCTTCCTTCCAACCTTTCATCCGTGCTTTCCGCAGCCTCGCTTCCGTCCTCCTCCGTCCTGGCGTCTACATAAGAGAGAAAATTGTTGGACACATTATCCACCGGGGAGCCGGCCACATACAGCCGGGCATCAAAATAAGCGCAGAACCCCTCCGCCTCCTGAGCGCCGCTGCCGTCCGTGAATACAATCACCTCCGCGCCCTGGGCTTCGCCGGACTGGGACTGGGCTCCCCGGAGGGTCTCCACTATGCTTTCCGCCCCCTGCAGATTTCCCGGCCCGTCGCAGCATACAATTTCCTCCAGCACACGGTAGAGGGCGTCCTTGTCCCTGACGCCCGCCGCCGGAAGCTCCGTTCCCATGGAATCTGCCGTGACGATGGAAAAAACGGTCTCCTCCGAGGCGGCGATCAGATCCTTGGCCTGTTCCAGAGCCTCCTCCATGCGCGTCCTGCCGTCTCCGCTGTCGTGCTGCATGCTTCCGCTGGTGTCGAACACGAGGATCACATTTCCCCCGCTTCTGCCCTGCCTGTTCAGATACGGGGACATCAATGACAGCACCAGGAGCAACAGTATCAGAATCTGGAGATACATCAGGATATTGTGGATAAATTTCTCCAGAAAAGTCCTGGACTCCTGATTTTTGAACAAAGCCTCCCACAGCAGATTCGAGGATATCCTATAGTCCTTTCCCCTGGGTTTCAGCAAATATAAAATTATGACTACAGGCACTGCCGCCAGAAGCGCCAGGGGCCATAAGCTCTCAAATATCATAAATCACCCTTAAATCCTGGAAAATAAGTTCTTTCCTGTCTTTCCCGGCATCGCAGAGCACATACGCCCCGCCCCCGGCGGCGCAGCCTTTTTTCATGCGCTCTGTGAGACGCTCCAGCGCCTGGCCGTAAGAAGCGATGACTTTTGTATCCATGGTCAGGCGCAGCCTGGATTCCGTCTCCGAATCGATCAGGTTCAGCGTCCCGGTAAGGGGAATGCGGAGCTCCTCTTCCGCCAGTGTGTGCAGGATCACAGGACGCTGTCTGCAATAGTCCAGATACTGCAGCAGCTTCTCATACCGGGCAGAGAGCTTCACCGGCATATTTTTTCCGCCGGCCTTTCCCGGCGCTCCCTCCAGCATGCTGCGGTGCAGAAAATCGCTGATCAATACGGTCACGCCGGGACCCGGGCTGCGCATTTTCCGGATTGCGGAGAGCATATCCACCTCCCCGGAAAATTCCAGCTTCTCCAGCCATCTGAGCGCCTTTGCGAAACCGTTTCTGCCGCCGCCCACCGAAAGGCCCTGCCCCATGGCTTTCATATCGTAGAGAATCAGCCTGTCCATATTGTTCAGCGCCAGAAATCCCACTGCTCCCGCCAGGTCCTTCGCCAGCTCCGCCTTGCTGTGCGCCCCGTAGTCCATAGACGCGCTGGTGTCTACCAGAACGGAGACCACCGCCGCTTTCTCCTCCATGTATTCCCGGATATACAGCTTGTCCAGCCTGGCATAGGCGTTCCAGTCCATCCGGCGCAGATCGTCCCCGGGCATATACTCCCGGAAATCGAAAAATTCCGAGGAAGTCCCCTTCTGTACCGATTTGCGGTTGCCGGATGTGACCAGGCTGCTCTTGTGCCACATCTGCAGCTGCAGCCGGGACAATGTGTCATAAAACTTTCCGTCAAGCATATAGGTTCTTTTCCTTTTCGGATAGGATCTGGCGAATCACGGAATCCTGTGTGATTCCATCCGATATAGCGTCAAAATTCAACAGGATGCGGTGCCGCAGAACGGGGTAGGCCAGGCTTCGCACATCCTCAAAGGACACGTTCAGCCTCCCCTCCAGAAATGCGCGGGCTTTCGAGGCCCGAACAAGCGCCTGGGCCGCCCTGGGGCTTGCGCCCTCCCTGATATAGGGATTTTCCTGATGGGTGGCCATGACCAGATCCAGGATATAGTTCATCACGGCATCGGCTATGGGAATCCGGGAAATGAGCTTTCTCGTCTGCAGCAGGACGGCGCCGTTCATCAGGCCCTGTATCCCGGGCGGCTCCTGTCCTTCCGTCAGGGCCACGATGCCCCGAAGCTCCTCCCTGCTGGGAAACTCCACCAGTATCTTGAACAGGAAGCGGTCCAGCTGAGCCTCCGGAAGAGGATAGGTTCCCTCCTGTTCTATGGGATTCTGTGTGGCCAGCACCAGAAAAGGCTCCTCCAGCACATAGCTTTCCGTCCCCACCGTCACAGTGTGTTCCTGCATGGCCTCCAGCAGGGCCGACTGGGTCTTCGGCGTGGCGCGGTTGATTTCATCGGCCAGCACCAGATTGGCGAAGATGGGGCCTTTCTGGAAGCGGAAGGCGCTTTTTCCTTCCTCCTTTACCATGATATTGGTTCCCGTCACATCGCTGGGCATCAGGTCCGGGGTAAACTGGATGCGCTTGAAGGAAAGCAGGAACACCTGGCTTATGGTGCGCACAAGCATGGTCTTTCCAAGCCCCGGCATGCCCTCCAACAGGACATTTCCGCCGGAGAGCAGCGCCAGCATCACCTGCCGGATGACTTCTTTCTGACCGATGATCCCCTTTCCTATCTCCCGCTCACATTCCCTTATTTTCTGCTGATATAATGCAATGTCTGCCATCTGATTCCTCCTGGTCTATATTCGCTCCAATGTCTGCCATCTGATTTCTTCTGGTTTAATTGCCGATCCCCCCGCTTTTCCAGGTGCCGTCCAGCCTCAATACCTGATTCCGCTTCCTGAAATCCCGGGAGCATATGATTCCGTATATCTCGAATCCTGTCACTGGTTCAGACTCCCGAAATAGTCTCGGATCACCGATTCCATCCCGTTGGGATACCTGCCGTTTGCAAGCCCTTCGTAGGCGCTTTCCGTATACTCTCCGATGACAGAGCTGTATTCCACATGCTCCCCCTCCCAGGCGAGGCCGTTCTGCTGTCTGAAATATTCGGAATCCTGATTTCCATACTGTGTGCCCGTCAGGTCGGAATCACCGCCCACGGCATTGGGAATGCTCACGTAATCGTGGGAGGCGTCGCTGCTGCCGGTTCCCCGGCCATTGCCGGAACCGCTGCCCTGGCCGTTCCCGTTTCCCGAGCCGCTTCCGTTTCCCTGGCCGTTTCCGTCCCCTTCTCCGGAGCCGCCGTCCTGGCCGTTTCCGTTCCCTTCCCCGGATCCGCTTCCCTGGCCGTTTCCGTCCCCTTCTCCGGAGCCGCTTCCCTGGCCGTTTCCGTTCCCTTCCCCGGAGCCGCTTCCCTGGCCGTTTCCGTCCCCTTCTCCGGAGCCGCCGTCCTGGCCGGATCCGCTTCCCTCCCCGGAACCGCCGTCTCCGTCCTTTCCGGCGCCGGAACCAGTGCCGGGAGTGCCGCCGGAAGCTGTCTGCCGGCCATCGGACTTCGCCGCGGCCTTTGCCATCGCTTCCGCCGCCGCAATGCCTGCCTTTCCGGGATCATCCAGCTGTGCGCCGAGCTTCTCCAGCCCCTGGGCCGTCTGACCGTATTTATAATCCAGCCTGTCCATGGCAGATGCCAGGCTTTCCCAGGAGTCCGCTCCGGAAAGCTCTTCCCGGGACAGCTGCAGCGCCTCCGTCATTTCCTGCAGCTGCCGTCTCTCCTCCTCCGTCAGGCTGTCCATATCCACCTCTTCCAGCGCATCCAGAAGATTCTCCAGTTCCTCCAACTCTTCCCCGGCCTGTTCCCGCACCTGATGGATGAGTTCAGCCTGTCTGCGCACAGGGGAGGGGATGAAAGCCATGGCTGTTACCGCCGCGGCTGACAGCAAAAGCGCCAGCACATGTCTCTTCTCTGGAAAGAGCGGTATCCTGATCTGTCCACGCATCCTTTCATACTGGGAAAGCGCATCCTGCCGTTGCAGCTGTATGAGCATGTCCCCCCCGGAATACGATGCCCCCGCGGAGTGCGCTTTTTCCATGGAACACCCTTCCTCCACGGAACATCCTCCTTCCATGGAACGCTTTTCCTCCATGGAGCGCCCTCCTTCCATGGAACGCCCTCCTTCCATGGAGCGCCCTCCTTCCATGGAACGCTCTTCCTCCATTATCTGCTCGTAAGCCGTGACCATGCGCTCCTCCAGGCCGAAGGAATCCAGCATCCTGGCCGCCTGTTCCATACCCGCCCTTCTATACACGGCATAACCGATTCCGGCCAGTAGGCCCGCCGCAAAGCAGAGTCCCGCTGCCAGATGCACATGATAAAATGGAGGAAAAGCATTCCATGGAAGAAAAGCATTCCATGGAAGAAAAGCATTCCATGGAAGAAAAGCATTCCACGGCACGAAAAAGGACAGAAGCTCGCACAAAATCCCGCCTATACCGCCCGCCGCGGCGAAAAGAATCCCACTGTCGATGCACTTTGCGAGATTCATTTTCCGCCGGCATTTTTTTATTTGAATTAACAGATATTTTTTCTCGTCCATACGTTATTTCCTTTTGCGGAAAGCCTTCCTCGCCGGATTGATGCGCCTGGCCGCAAGCCACAGAAACAGAAACGAAATGCCCAGGAACAGAACGGTGGAGAGAATCATCCATGTGTTCCCCGAAGCCACCGAATGGAGCAGACCTTTCTGCTGCCCCACACCGATGCTGTCCGAAAGACCATTGACCACCGACTCCCCCGCCATGATCTGCGAGAAAAATTCCGTCAGATAGACAGCCGGATTCACAAGCAGAAACAAAAACAGATTTTGCAGCGGATCACTGCCGGGCGCCGCTGTCGTCCCGTACTGATACGCCCTGTACCTGGGTGTCGCAGCATACAGAATGCCGGGCAGCGCAGTGGCCACAAAGAATATGAGATAAAATCCGTAGGACATGATCACCGCGCTGATGCTCTTCCTACAGAGAGAGGAACAGAGAATCCCTATGCTGGCCGAGAAAAGGGAGATCAGAAGGGATATCGCAAGGAACCAGAAAAGATAGCTCCAGGACATTCCTCCGATGACAAAGCACAGCGCCATGACCGGCATGCTGGCGATCACATAGAACATGCTCTGCACCGTCGCTGTCATGACCTTACCGATAATGACGGAGAAAGGACTCATGCTGGTGGTCATCATGATATCAAAGGTCTGGCGCTCCTTCTCCCCCGATATGGAGGAGGCCGTCCGCACCGGCGTCACGATGCCGAGGATGACAAACTGAGTGACCGCCAGGACAGGATAAAGCCATACCATGGCGCTGTAAATATTGTCTGTGGAATACATATTCCTGTTCCGGATAATCAGCATGGAGAGAAAAAACACAAGGGCTAGTATCAGTTCATAGGAAAACACGCCCCAGCTCATCTTCATGCTGCGGGACTGTACTTTGATATCTTTTTTAACGATTGGATTCAGACGCATTATCGTTCCCTCCCTTCTCATCGTTCCCTGTGACGCGCATGAACAGCGTCTCCAGACTGCCCTCCTGTTTGTGGAAACCGGTCACCACAACGTCATTTGCGATCATCGCGCCGATCAGCTTTGAGATTTCCTGTGCCGTCATGCTGTGGGACAGCTTTATTTCATGCTCCCCCGCGGAAACAATCTTGACACTTGCCTGTTCGCTGGCCATGCGCATGGCCGTCTCACGCCCCTCGTCCATTGTGATGACCAGCTGGTTGCTCCCGAACACGCTCTCCATGACGTCTTCAATCCGACCCGACGCCATGAGATTACCATGGTCCATGATGCCGATGCTGTTGCACATCTCGGACAACTCCGAGAGGATGTGGGAGCTAATCACAATGGTCTTCCCCATGCTTTTCAGGTTCAGCAACAGCTCCTTCATCTCTACCCTCGCCCTGGGATCCAGCCCGGAATTGGGTTCGTCCAGTATCAGCAGCGCCGGATTGTGAAGGAGCGCCCTGGCCACACAGAGCCGCTGCTTCATGCCCCGGGAGAGCGTATCCACGAACACTTCTTTTTTATCGGCCAGATTCACCAGCTCCAGCAGATCCCCTGAGAGCCGCTCGATCTCCTTTGAGCCCATCCGATACATGGACCCGTAGAAATCCATGTACTCCTTTACCTTCAGATTATCGTACACGCCGAAGAAATCCGGCACATATCCGATCTGCTTTTTGATCTCCTTCCGGCGGGTCAGGGTGTCCATGCCATTGACCGTTATGCTGCCGGAACTGGGAGGCATCAGTCCGCACACCATACGGATGGTGGTGGTCTTGCCTGCGCCGTTAGGGCCTACGAACCCGAAGAGATCTCCCTTGGGTATATGGAGCGTCAGATCCTTCACAGCCTGAAATTTCCCGTATTTTTTACACAAATCCTGAATCTGCAGCATCTAATCCGCCTCCTATTTAAAGTTCCGCGTCCACCCCGCCCAGTACCCAGACATGGGGCAGAGAATTTCCGGACGCTAAGGGCATTCGTCCGTAAATCCTCTGGGGCACTGGACGGGGCAGACGCTGTTTTAAAGTTCCGCGTCTACCCCGCCCAGTACCCAGACATGGGGCAGAGAATTTCCGGACGCTAAGGGCATTC
>CAJUFI010000022.1:28758-64563 GCA_910585665.1 uncultured Acetatifactor sp.
CCTCTGGGGCACTGGACGGGGCAGACGCTGTTTTAAAGTTCCGCGTCTACCCCGCTGTCTTAATTTTCCACAAATGAATAAAGGCATCCGTAGGAAGTCTCATTGCATCTGCCCGCCACGGCCTTGCCGTAATCCCTCACGACCCCCAGCACCAGCGCCCGGCTCCTGTCCGCATTCCTTGCATTGTCCGCCGCGGCCAATCCGATGAGGAGGGCCGCTATGTCATCCTGCTCATAAGCCAAATTGGAATTGTAATCGTAGGCGGAAACCATATTATAAGTCAGGCTGTCCAAGTAGTCTATATCGTCCTGATACACACACCTTCCGTCCTGATAGGCCTGCTGCAGATCCACGGTCTCCCCTGCCTTCACATCCGAGAACACCAGAAAGAAGCCCTCGGTCCACACCGCCATATAAGCCAGATCGCAGTCGGTCTCGTTGGTGACCGTTCCATGGACATTGCCGTTGATTCCTGAGCCCCGAAGACCCGAGACGTAAATGGACCCCCTGCTGTCCGTCCGCCCGGGCGCATAGAGGAAACCGTTGTCGAAGTTTTCCCGGGGCTTTATGCCCACGGACAGGCCTTCGCTGTCATTGCTGACCACATAAAAATAATCGTCCGTGTGGGGGTTGCCATAGCCGTAATAGCTGCTGGCCCCGGGGCCCGCCGTCTCATACCCATCATTCAGGCGCATCTGCCACTCCTTCAGCCCCGAATGATAAGCCATAAAATACGTTTCCTCCCGGTTGCTGTCAGCCTGCTGGACCGTGACGGAGTACACTCTCGTCTCGTTTACCCTTGCGCTCTGTCCGAAGAAATACACGCCCCCAATGAACAGCAGTCCCAACGCCGGCACCCCCACCCAGTACCACTCCCTCTTTTTGCATTTCTTCAGAATCAGATACAATACCGGCCCCGCCAGAACTACATAAATCCCGATCAGCACCTCCAACAGGGTGAAATCCACCACCGTATTTTTGCCGTCAATGACACCGAAGGCCTGCTGGACGAGATACCCGGTATCCCAATACCCGTTGAAAGACCGGTAACTGTTGGACTGGCTCATCAGTTCGCTGTATAGGTTCCAGATCATGTAATGTTCCATTTTCCGCAGTTCTTTTTCACCCAGGGAAACAGGGAAAATGGCTACCGCTCCGTCCCCGAAATACCGCGAGACATCGAATCCGGCGCTGGCCATATTTCTGGCGGAAAAGCTGCAGAGCATCGGATTCACCGAACTCATGCCAAAACATCCGGACATTTCTCCCAGGTCAAGCTCCGCCACGGTCATCTGCGCAAGGTCGATTTCCGCATTCTCATAGTCGCTGTAATATCCATACCCCATATTGGCAGTGAGCACATTCGTCTCTCCCGGCGCATTTATCTTTGAGACCTTCACGTCCAGGAAATCCCCGCTGAAACCGGAAAGCGTGTCCTCCGCATAAGCCCCTGTTCCAATCATGAGCCATCCCCCGGCCCTTACCCAGTTCTGGATGGCCTGAACCTTCTCCTCCCCCAGAGACGCCACATTCATCCGGTCGATGACCAGGAAGTACAGTCCGTCCAGATATCCCAGCAGATTTTCCTCGTCCAGATTAATCAGAGAGATGGGATAATTCATTCCGCCAAACATGAAATTTTCTCCGCCGGCGTCCAGATAACCAAGGCTGGCAGCATCGTCCGTCAAAATGCCCACAGACATACCTGTCACTGCCCTGCCAAATACATTCCACAGGTTGAGCTTCTGTACAAGGTCTCCCTCCTCGTCCAGAAAATTCAGGGCGCACAGGCCCCGTATCGTCTCTGCCGCCTGGGACGTCACGGTAACCGTAAACTGCTTTTTCCCCTGGGAGGGAAGCGTTATCTCCGTATTATAGGCACAGTTCTCGTAACCGGAGCTGGCAAAGACCAGCTGCACCGTCCCGGCGAAGTCAGCCCCGCTGTTTTCCACAGTCACCTGCATGACATAATTGCCAACCTCCTGTTTCAGAAGCGCCACATCGCCGGAAAGCCCGCTGTCGTCCTCCGCATGGGCCTGGGCCTTCCACCCGCCTGCGATCAGACCGCATACAAACAAAAACAGCAAGGCCGCTGCCGTAATCCGTTTCCACATACCTTTCTCCTCTTCCAGTTCCGCATCTGCCCAGACCTTTAGCCTGGGCAGATGCTGTTTTATATTTGCTATTGACATTTCTGAGCTGGCTTTTCGCGCGTCTCCTATTGCCATGAACAAAAAACCACGGATTGCACTGCATTTATCATACCATATATTCTCAGCAAAATCCTGTGGTCTTTATCAAAAAAACTTAAAATTTCATAAAATTCATAAATTTATGCAAAAATATTTTCTACCGGCAACATTGTAAATGAATTTTTTCTGTGCTATGATATGGATAAAAACAGATATCATGCAGAGGAGGTCACAATGTCTATTTACCAGTTAGAAAACGAAGTCATATCCATCTCCGTGGACAGCCGCGGGGCGGAGCTGAAATCCCTGAAAAGAAAAGACACCGGCACCGAGTACATGTGGTGCGGCGACGCCAAATACTGGGGGCGCACCTCGCCCATCCTCTTCCCCTTCGTAGGAGGCGTGAAGAACAAAGAGTACCGGACCCAGGGAAGGACCTATTCCATGACTCAGCACGGCTTCGCCAGGGACATGGAATTTGAACCGCTCTCCAGTAACATGCCTTCTCAGCATGCACCCGCTCCGAGCAGACCCTCTGAGAATGCATCCGCCGAAAACGGAAGCGAAATCTGGTTCCAGCTGTGTTCCAGCCAGGAGACCCTGGCAAATTACCCCTTTGCGTTCCTCCTGAAGCTGGGCTATCGCATCCAGGGAAACCGTGTCACCGTCCTCTGGCAGGTGGAGAATCCCGGCAAAGAAGTCCTACACTTTTCCATCGGCGGCCACCCGGCCTTCAACTGCCCCATCGAAAAGGGCACGAACCAGACCGACTATTTCCTGGATTTCGGCAATGTAGACAAAGTCGTCAGCACCAAAATCAGCAAAAACGGCCTGGCCCTGGACGAAAAGGAAACCTACACCCTGGACAATGGCAAACTGCCCATATCGGAACACTTGTTCGATAACGATGCCCTGGTCATTGAGGGCAATCAGACAGACACTGCCGCCCTGTGCAGAGCAGACGGCACAAGATACGTGACAATCACCATGGACGCGCCCCTCTTCGGCATCTGGTCGCCGGCAGGCAAACAGGCGCCTTTCGTGTGCATAGAGCCCTGGCATGGCAGATGCGACAACGAGAATTTCCAGGGCACCCTGGAGGAGCGCCAATGGGACAATCAGGTCAGCCCCGGAGAGACCTGGAAAGCCTCTTACACCATTGCGGTGTAGCTCTCCCGGATGACTGCCCCGCGCCCAGAGATGTCGCCTTTTTCGCGCCGCAAGCCGGGGCACCTCTGTACCGCCGGCACACTGGCCATGAAACCTGGTTTTTTCAGAAGCGAACGGCAAATGGTGCCGGGAACCACAAAAAATCATTACATTCACAAGGAGCGAAACACATGGAGAAAATGAAAGACATCAAAAAACTCTGCCAGGAAAAGCAGATCCGCATGATCGACTTCAAGATGACGGACATCGACGGCCGCTGGCGGCACATCACCATTCCGGTGGAGCGTTTCGGCGAGGACACCTTCACCTACGGCATCGGCTTCGACGGCTCCAACTACGGCTACGCCCCCATTGAGAAAAGCGACATGGTATTCCTGCCCGACCCCGACACGGCCTATGTAGACCCTTTCGCGGCAGTGCCCACCCTGACCATGTGCGGCAATGTGTGCACCATCGGAAAAGGCGAGAACAAGCCCTTCGACCAGTATCCCAAGAACGTCAGCCTCCGGGCTGTGGAATATATGAAAGGACAGGGCATCGCAGACAGGATGGTAATCGGCCCGGAATTCGAGTTCTATCTCTTTGACAGCGCCCGCTTCGAAGTGACACCCAGGCAGTGCGGCTACCGAATCGACACCCGCCAGGCGGACTGGAACCACAGCCTGGACACCCCCGGCAACAACGGCTACGAAGTCTCCCACAAAGGCGGCTACCACATCGCTGCCCCTCAGGACGTAGGCTACGACCTGCGCAGCCGCATGTGCATGATGATGGAGGACTGGGGCATCCGGGTGAAATACCACCACCACGAGGTAGGCGGCCCGGGACAGATGGAGATCGAGGCGGAACTGGCGGACATGCCGGACATGGCGGACAATACCATGATCATCAAGTACATCATCAAGAACCTGGCGGCCCAGGAGGGCAAGACAGCTACCTTCCTGCCCAAGCCCATCTACCAGGAGGCCGGCAGCGGCATGCATGTACATATGCTGCTGATGAAGGACGGGCAGCCCCTCTTCTATGACGAGGACGGCTATTCGGGACTGAGCCGCACGGCCCATTACTTCATGGGCGGACTGTTGAAGCATATCGCTTCCCTCTGCGCCTTCACCAATCCCTCCACCAACTCCTTCAAGCGTCTGGTGCCGGGATTTGAAGCGCCCGTGACCGTCGGCTACGCCACCTCCAACCGCAGCGCCGTCATCCGGATCCCGGCCTACGCCAAGTCCCCGGAGACCAAGCGTTTCGAACTGCGCAATCCAGACGCCACGGCCAATCCCTACTATGCCTACGCCGCCATCCTGATGGCAGGCCTGGACGGCATCGAGAACCAGATCGACCCCGCAGAGAACGGCTGGGGCCCCTACGACTTCAACCTCTACACCCTCTCCGAGGAAGAGCAGAAGAAGATAAAGGGTCTGCCGAAGTCCTTGGGAGAAGCCCTGGAGGCGCTGGAGGCCGACCACGATTACCTCACCAAGGGCGGCGTCTTCCCTCAGCGCCTCATTGATGTCTGGACGGCAAGGAAGCGGGCGGAGCTTAAGCAGATGGAGCAGATTCCCAATCCCGCGGAATTCAAGATGTACTACGACCTGTAATTTTCAAAAAGCAGGGGATCTGTTTTCCATGAATTTTCCGCGAAGCCTGGCATAGGAAACTGTCTGCAAATAGCCAGAAAGGAAGAAATCGCCTATGACACTGCCACAAGAACATGTTTATACCATGGAAGACTTATTTGCCCTGCCGGACGGCCAGAGAGCTGAACTGATTGACGGACAAATCGTGAACATGGCTCCGCCCAGCCCCTTTCACCAGGAACTTGTGATGGAGCTGTCCGCCGCCATCCGGCAGCATATCAAAAAGAATGGCGGAAACTGCAAGGTCTATCCCGCCCCACTGGCGGTCAACCTCCATGCAGACGACAAGACATGGGTAGAGCCCGACATCAGCATCATATGTGACCAAAATAAAATCACGGACAAAGCATGCGAGGGAGCGCCCGACTGGATCATTGAGGTCACTTCACCCAGCACCCAAAGCCATGATTATCTGAAAAAGCTATGGCTCTACCGCAGCAGCGGAGTCCGTGAATACTGGATTGTAAATCCTGTCATGAAAAATGTACAAGTCTACTTTTTTGATGGCGAGGAATCTTCCTGCCAGTATTCGTTCAGAGACACGATACCCTGTCACATTTTTAACGATTTGACGATTTGCGTGTCCAATCTGCTGTAACGGGCGAAAAGCCGCTTCCTCCAGGCAAATGTCTGCTATGGCGGAAGCGACCGCCATACGCCCTCAGCTGCTATTTGTAGAGACTTCCGGTAGAACCGTGCGCTCAACGGGTAGGAATCTTCAGCACCTGGCCGATATTCAGCATGTCGCTGGTAAGCCCGTTCAGGCTCTTGATGGCATCCACTGTGGTATCAAACCTTCTGGAAATCAGCCAGAGCGTATCCCCTGAGCGGACGGTATATTCCGTGTACCCGCCGGACTGGGATGCGGGAATCTTCAGCACCTGGCCCACATTGATCAGGTCGCTGGTGAGCCCGTTCAGGCTCTTGATGGCATCCACGGTGGTGCCGTACCGCCTGGCAATCAGCCAGAGACTGTCCCCGGCCCGGACAGTGTACTCCCGCACCCCGGTGCCGCCCCCCGTTCCGCCGCTTCCAGTGCCGCCACCGGTTCCGCCGCTACCGCCGGGCGGCTGCGTGCCTCCTGTGGTACCGCCTCCCGCTCCCGGCACATTGTCCCCTATCCCGCGGTATATGTCATACAGCTTTCTCCAGGTGGCCTGCCCGACGATCCCATCCGGTGTAAGCCCCGTCGCCCGCTGGAACGCCACCACCGACTGTTTCGTGCCGCTGCCGAAGATGCCGTCCTGAGCCGGAGCCGGCACCGTAGGAAAGTACTCCGCCATCACATCCAGCAGATACTGCAGCGTAATGACATCCTGACCCCTGGAGCCCTGGCGCAGAACCGCACTGGGCGGAACCGTCCCTATCCCCAGGGTATTGCCCTCGCTGTCCAGTTCCGCCAGCCTGGCCACCGCGGTATACAGGCTGGAAATCTTGTACCAGGTGGATTTCCCCACGATGCCGTCCGCCGCCAGGCCGAAGATGCTCTGGAACTTGGTGACGGCGGCCTTGGTGCTGCTGCCGAAAGTCCCCTCCGGATCCGTGATGGCCGGGATAGCCGGATAATTGCGCCGAATCCGGTTCAGATAAGTCTGAATGGTCTGCACGTCAAGCCCCGTGCTCCCCTCCCGCAGAGCCGTCCCCGGATAAGAGGCCACCACGCCTGTGACGATATTCGTCTGGGCAATCTCAACATCCTTCGGATAATAGGAACGCAGAATCTGCAGCGGGGTAAGCCCCTGGTTGGCCAGGGTCACCGTGCCCCACTGGGACATCCCCTGACAGGTGGCGGTGGTGCCGTTGCAGAAGGACGTGAAATAAGGCGCGTTCTGTCCCTGTCTGCGCACATATTCATTAAAGATTTCGTCCACAATTCTGCTGACGGATTCATAGATAGCCCGCCCATACACGAAATACTGGTCATAGGCCGTGCTGTTGGTGATGTCGAAACCGTATCCGCGGCTCCTGTACCACTCCGTGTAGACCCGGTTCAAAGCAAAGGTGATAATGGCATAGATATTCGCTCTGAGGGCCGAATCGGGCCAGGTAGGATAAATCTCGCTGCTGGCCACATTTTTCACATAGTCCGGAAAGGACACCTGTACGTTGGAAGCGTTGGTGCTTGGCGCGCCCAGGTGCACCGTTATGGGGTTCGGTATCACTACCTGCCGCAGCACTCTGCCCCCGGCATCTTCTGTCCCCGCCATCTGTCCTGCGGCGCTTCCATTTTCCCCTGATGCCTCTCCCGAAAAACCGTTTGCAGCTGTCCCTTCTCCCGCCGCTTCCCCTTTGCCGGGTTCCATTCCTCCCTGGCTGCCGTCTGCTGCCCTCCCCTCCCGGAATCCCTGGGCAGTGCCGGCCGGTCCTTCCTGATTCCTCTTTTCCTGCATGGCCACGGCGGGCTTGCCCACGAATATCTTGGTCTGCTCCGGACGGCGCTGGCTCTGCTGCATGGGCAGAAGGGTCATGGGCAATACGGCCCGCTCCCCGTCATAGATGGGGATACTGGAGACATAGAGGGTATCAAAGCCCGCTTTCTGCGCCAGCACATTGTAGGCAATATACGGCAGCCCTGTAAAATTCTCGTTTTGGGAGAAACGCTTATCCAGCGTCTCCAGGGGCACCGTCTGGGTCTCCCCGTTCTCGTCCGTGAACAGATGGTAAAGGCTGTTCCCCTGATCGTCCAGTATCCTGATGTCCACTTCCTGCAGCGGAACGGCTTCATGGGCAGTCCGCGCCTGTATGGTCAAATATCCTATCGCCATATCGTCAGCATTCTCCTAGTTCCTGATCATAGATAGGATATGACGGCAGACCGAAAACTGTTACACCATAGGCCACGCGCCGTTCCCGGCTCTCCGAATCGGCACCGGACTTCCCAGCGGCTGCCCTGGTGCAAAGGGCGCCCTTGCCTGAAAGCATGAAATGAGGTACAATATGCCCAGGGAAACCTTTTCCAAAATCATCCAAGGAGGTACTACAATCATGCAAGTCTTACTGATCAACGGAAGCCCCCGGCTGAACGGCAACACCGCCATCGCCCTACGGGAAATGGAACAGATTTTCGCCGGGGAGGGCATCGAAACGGAGACCATCCAAATCGGCAGCAAGGACATCCGGAGCTGCATCGCCTGTAACAGGTGCGCGGAACAGGGCAAGTGCGTGTTCGATGACCTGGTGAATGAGACCGCGCCGAAGTTCGAGGCTTGCGACGGCCTGGTGGTGGGCAGCCCGGTATATTTCGCATCTGCCAACGCCACTCTGGTGGCTTTCCTCACAAGGCTTTTCTACAGCACCCATTTCGACAAGACCATGAAAGTGGGAGCAAGCGTAGTGGCTGCCAGAAGGGGCGGCCTGTCCTCCACCTTCGATGAGCTGAACAAGTTCTTCACCATCAGCGGCATGCCCGTGGCCTCCAGCCAGTACTGGAACAGCATCCACGGCAGAGAAGCCGGTCAGGCGGCCCAGGACGGGGAGGGGCTGCAGACCATGCGGACCCTGGCCAGGAACATGTCCTTCCTGATGAAGAGCATCGCCCTGGGGAAGGATACTTACGGTCTTCCGGAGAAGGAAGCGCCCTGCCGGACGAACTTCATCCGCTGATACCCCTCAAAGGGCTGTCCGGAAATGCTGCGATTTTCTCACAGCCCTTTTTGCCGGACGCAGCGCCTGTCCTATCAGGCCTGACCTGTCGGTTGGTGCCATTTGGGATCCGATTTATTCCAATGGCCATCAGGAAAAACCGTTTTTCTCCGATATACAGAGTAAGGAAGTGTCTACAAATAACTGCTGCAAGTTTATGGCAATTTTTATTGTATTTCCGGGCTTTTGCCTGAAGCAATTGCAGCAGTTATTTTCCGACAATTCCTAAGAAGCAATCAAGCAACGTCCAGCGGAAAGTCCAGCTAAGAAAACTCTCTGCCCATGTCCGGGTACTGGCGGAGCAGATGCGGAACTAAAATAAGGAGGAGAATGGTATGGCAGGCACCATCGAGACAGGCTACGCTGCCGGCACCGGTTACAGCGGCATCCAGAGCGCTTCCGTGGGCGGCAAAGAGAAGACGGACAGCAGTTTTTCGGATACCATGGCCGGGAAATTCCGTCCTGCGCCAAAAGACATGTCCCTGGCGGAATATAAAATGTACATCCACGATGTGATAAAAAGGCTATATAAACATCCCTCCCAAAAGAACGTGGACTGGTTCATCGACATAACGGACGCCGCCTACCGGAGGATGCAGACAGACCCCGCGTATGAACAGAAAGTGCTGGAATACATCGCCCGGAACCAGGCGGTGAATTTCGGCGGCGGCCCTCCGAAATTCGCCTTCATCCACATCGATGAAGACTGGGACAAATGCCGCGCGTACACCATGGGGCTCCAGGACAACTGCCCGGCGAAACGCGCCGCGGAGAGAAGGCGCCTGGCCGCCGAACAGGCGAAAAAGGCCCGCCGGAAGAAGCTGCTGAAAGAGTACCTGAAAAAGCGCGCCCAGGCCAAACTGCTCCAGGAAAAATTCCTGAAGGGCCAGCTGACGAAGCGCCGCCTGGAACATGCCCGGCTGGCCCAGGAGTGGCTCAGCCAAAAAGAAGAGACGCAATTTCTGAGAGACCAGGCCCTGGCCAAACGGCAGACCTCCCAGACCCAGAAGGAACAGATCATTGCCCAGCAGCAGGAACAGGCCCAGGAAATCCGGCACTGGAGCGAGAAGCGCCAGGCCGTGCAGGCTTTCAACGCCTATGAAGCGAGCCTTATCATGTTGAGCCGGTATGAGGAACAATTGTTTACCTGAAGGCAAGATAAATGCAGAGCGGTTTTTCACCCGGATTTTTCTGTAATCGGTTCCACTCTTTGTACAGATTGGGCTGTGGGGAAACAATATTCGTGCAGTATATGGCTGTTATTTCAACGCGCCGCCATTTTGCAGATATTTCCCGACAGCCTTCAGCCCCGGATCCCGGTTCCACAAGTCATCCAGCACCTGCAGATACAGGCCGCACAGATCATAATAGCTGCCGCCGGGGTTCTGCTCCGTCCCCGAACCGTATCCGGACAGGGAGTACACTTCTCCAAACTGGGCCGGATAGCTCTCCAGGACAGTGCCGTCAAAAGAGCCTTCCTCTCCGCTGCCACCTTCCCCTGTGCCGCTTCCTTCCTCTGTGCTGCTATTCTTCCCGGCTATGGCTGACGCATTCTGCCCCTTGTCCGAATCCCCCGGCACATCATCTGCATCTTCGGTTTTGTTTTGTGCATTTCCCGTGCTCTCTGTGTCTTTGGCAGAACCCGATGCCCCGGCATCTGTCCCGCAGCCCGTCAATCCGATAAAACACAGCGGCGTCAACAATGATATGAAATACTTTTAAAAGTTCCCTGTCTATAAGACCATCTTGACTCCACCCTGGCAGATACCCCGTAATCCCATAGATGCCGCCGGATTTCTCAAGATACATCCACTGTGTCGCTTTCGCGCGAGAGACTGCCCGAACGGCAGCCATGTCTCACTTTCGCAAGGTCAATATCGGCAAAAACCCTCTTGACGAAACCCTTTATCTTTCTTATATTGAAAAAGGACAATGAACAGAGAGGAAACGGGATATGCAGTACACTATCATGATTGTGGAGGACGAGACGGACATCAACCGTCTGCTGGCAAGGATACTGGGGGACGAGGGTTACCGGACGGTACAGGCTTTTTCCGGGACGGAAGCGCTGCTTTTGCTGGAGCGCCAGGAACCGGATCTGATTCTGTTGGATCTGATGCTGCCCGGGATGGCCGGGGAAGAGCTCCTTATGCACATCCGGGAGGAAAAGCGGCTTTCCACTCCTGTCCTGGTGCTCTCTGCCAAAAACGCCCTGGGGGATAAGGTGGCGCTCCTGAAAAACGGCGCGGACGACTACATCACGAAACCCTTCGAGCCAGAGGAAGTGATTGCCCGGGTTCAGGCGGCCCTCAGGCGCAGCGGCAGCCTGCCCCAGCGCAATCTTCCGATTTCCTATAAGAATCTGACGCTTTATCCGGAATCCCGGAAGGTCACTGTCAATGGGCTGGCGCTTTCCCTGACCTCCCACGAGTACGCCCTTCTGCTCCTCTTCCTCCAGGCCCCGGAAAAAGTGTTTTCCCGGGAGAGCCTTTATGAGCTGGTTTGGCAGAACGGCTACTATGGGGAGAACAATACCGTGAATGTCCACGTCAGCAACCTGCGCAGAAAAATCAAGGAGGCCGATGCTCTGGAAGAGTATATCCAGACTGTGTATGGTATTGGGTTCAAGCTGAGATAGATATGGCAGTCGATGCTGAACATATATTGAAGGTTCCACCTGTGGCGGTGCACAGCCCGGAGTGTTCCGGCCAAATAAGCGACAAGGCCATCATATGCCCACACTGCGGCTTCCCGGTGAGGGACGGCAGCATCTACACCAAGGAGCCCAAGAAAAAATCTTTACGGCTTCTTTAAAAGTTCTTTATGACTTTTTCACCCCCCATGGTTTATACTAAGTCTGTCAGCGAGAAAGCCCGGCTTACCCGGCGGACAGCCATCAAGCATGGCAGCCAATTTGCACGATAGCCATCGTGTGCGGCTACTGTCATGCATGGCAACTGTCGCGGATTGCAGCCACCCTACATGGCAGCTGTCCATATGGCCGCCAGAAGCAGCGGGCACCCGCATACTGACTATACAAATAAAGACGGCGGCGGAGAATCCGCGTAAAGCCTTTTCCGCTGTCCCAGAAGGAGGTCAAAATGAACGATTACGCCATAGAAGCAGTCCAGATCACGAAATCCTATGGTTCTGTCCTTGCGCTGGATCAGGTAAATCTCCATGTGAGAACCGGCAGCATCTACGGGCTCATCGGCGACAACGGCGCCGGGAAGTCCACTTTCCTGAAGCTCCTGGCCGGACACATCTTCCCTACGGCGGGGGAGCTGCGGCTGTTCGGCCAGTTCGCGGAACAGGAACTGCGCCGCTGCCGGAGACAGATGGGCGCCATGATTGAGCAGCCCGGTTTTTTCCCCAATCTGACGGTGGAAGACACGCTTGAATACTACCGCATCCAAAGGGGCATCCCCGGCAGGGAAAAGGTGGAGGAAGTCCTGAAGCTGACCGATATCCAGGAAAAGAGGAGAGCAAAATGCAAAAAGCTCTCCATGGGCCAGAAGCAGCGCCTGGGGCTGGCCATCGCCATGATCGGGGAGCCCCGGCTCCTGGTGCTGGATGAGCCCATCAACGGCCTGGATCCCAGCGGCATCATCGAATTCCGCGCTTTGCTCCTCCGCCTGAACCGGGAGAAGAACCTCACCATTCTGCTGTCCAGCCACATCCTGTCGGAGCTGCAGCAGACTGCCACTGTCTTCGGTTTCCTGAACAAGGGGAAGCTGTTGGAGGAGATATCCTCGGAGAAGCTCCAGGAAAAATGCGCCGACTACCTGGACATCTCTGTCACGGATCCGGAAGAGTACGCAGCCCTGTTGGCAAAGCATTTTCCGGAGGAGCCTTTCCAGGTGCTGCCCGAACGGACAATCCGGATTCTGAAGTGTCTGCGGGAGCCGGAAGAATACAGCCGCCTTGCCGCGGAAAACGGGCTTTATATCAGGGGGCTGGAGCTCCGGCGCGCTTCCCTGGAAGAATATTACATGAACCTGAAGAACGGAGGGAACGGAATATGCTGAATTATGTCAAAAGCGAACTTTACAGGGCTTCCCGCAGCCCGGAAATCCGGGAGACAGCCGCCGTCTTTGTAGGGCTGGTCCTGCTGATGAACATTGTGCTGTGTCTTTTGAAGGGGCTGGAGGACTTCCGGTATGGCATTACCTCTTTCTCTTATTCCAATGTGGTGGCCATGCCTATGATATTCTGCTATGTGGCTTCCGATGTGGCTGTGATGCTCTATGAATCGGACAGGCGCAACCGCACCGAACAGAACTGCATCTCCTATGGGATGTCCCGGCTGGAGCTGCTGGCGGGCAAGTGCATCGTCAGCCTGGCGGTGTCATTTGTGATTCTGGTGATGATTTTGCCGGTATATATCTGCAGCGCCGAACTGCTGTTGGATTCCGCCGGGCCTACCACAGCGGCGGATCTGCTGTTGGAACTCCCGGCTATGTCCCTGATTGCCATCGCTTCCCTGGTATTGGCGAATGTGCTGCTGGAGGTTTTTGACAAAAGCATCGTCAGCATTCTGGTTTGGCTGGCCGTCCTGGTCTTTCTGCCGAAAATCCTGCTGCTGGCGGGCATGGCCCTGACCACCGCCAGTTCGACTCTTCTGCTGGATATCGCCCTGTGGATGCCCGCAAATTTCCTCACGGCGCAGTCCCGGGTCAACATGTCCGAGTGCGTCGCTATATGGGACACGGCACAGGGGATGGCGAAATGCCTGATTGCCGGCGGGGCGGAAATCGTGGTCTTTGGCGCTTTAGGCGTGGTTTTATTGCGGAAGCGGGAACTTTGACGCCGGATTTTGTCCCGCCTGGCTGCTTGCCTGGCGGGACGGGAAAATCAAAAATATTCATTCTGAATGCTTTGCCATGCACTCAAAGCGTATGTTTTAAGCACATTTTTAGCAGGCAGAGCGATTCCGAAAAGGGAGTTTCAGGATTGTATTTGTAAAGGAGCTTACCATGACATTCTTCTCGTTCCTATCACAGAACTTTATTCTTGCCGGCGTTCTCCAGGGCGCGGCTTTCCCGGGGCGGGATATCCTGGAGGGGAATATTCCGGCGGCAATATTGCTGTGCGTGCTTTTTGCCGTCATGGGAGGGTATTTTGCTTTCCGGTATTTTGCGCTGAAGCGGGCGCTCCGGGAGATGAACCGGGATTTGCTGGAAATCCAAAAGGATGTGTCCCGGAACCAGATTCTGCATCTGCCCTTGCCGGACCGGGCTTTGGAGCAGGCCATGGAATCCGTCAACGGCACTCTGGAAGAAGTGCGCAGACAGCGCCTGGAATATGAGAAGCGGGAGACGGAATTCCAGAAGCAGATGGAAGATATCAGCCATGACTTGCGGACGCCGCTGACAGTGATTCTCGGTTATCTAAAGTGGATGAAGCGGGACATGGCCCAGAGCATAGCGCTCTTGCAGATGGAATCCCCGGACATTCCGGCGCAAACCACAACACAGGCGGCACACCCCCACCAGGCAGCATCTGAGGATACTTCGAAGCAGCGCACAGCACAGAAAGCGGCATGGGAAATGCTTTCCCGTCAGGCGGAGTCCCTGGAAATCCTGGAGCGCAACGCCCGCGCCATGGAGCGGCTGGTTTCCCAGTTCTACGCTTTCTCTCAGCTGAACGCCCGGGAGTATTCTCTGGAAATCCGGGATGTGGATATCTGCAGACTCCTGAAAGAAAGCCTGGCCGGGCACTGGCAGATGCTGGAAAAGGCCTGTCTGCGCCTGGAAAGCTTTCTGCCGGAACACCCGGTAATGGTTCGGGGAAACAAGGACGCCTGTGAGCGCATTTTCGCAAATATGCTCCAGAACGCCGGAAGATACGCCCGCAGCTATCTGGACATAAGCCTGTCAGAAAGCTGCGGGCTGGTTCAGATTTTCTTTCAAAATGATTCCGTCCGTCTCAAGGAGGACGATATACCGAATTTATTTAATCGTTTCTACAAAAATGATGCCTCCCGGAGCAAAGGCGGCTCAGGACTAGGGCTGACCATAGCAAAATCCCTGGCAGAAGCCATGGGCGGCACCCTGACCGCACAGGCCCTCCCCCCGGCAGAACTGTCCCCCAGCCAAAATACAGACGATGCGAAAAATCACTCCCTCTGCCAGAACACCGATGACGCGAAAAGTCACTCCCTCTACCTGGACTCCGATGACGCGGAAAGCCACTCCCTCTGCCTGGACTCCGATGACGCGGAAAGCCACTCCCTCTGCCTGGATGCCGCTGGCACGAAAAATCGCTCTCACTGCCTGGACTCCGATGACGCAGAAAGCCACTCCCTCTGCCTGGATGCCGCCGGCACGAAAAATCGCTCCCGCTGCCTGGACTCCGATGACGCGGAAACCACCGTCCGCTTCACATTAACCCTGACCGCCGTGCTCCCCCAATCCGGCTCTCCCGGAGCCGAAGCCCCTCAGTCAAAGCCCCCGTCATAAGGAATTGTCTACAAATAACTGCTGCAAGTTTATGGCAATTTTTATTGTATTTCCGGGCTTTTGCCTGAAGCAATTGCAGCAGTTATTTTCCGACAATTCCTAAGGAAAGCCCGGCTGCGGCGGCCGCTCAGGGCAGCTTTTTCCCAGCCGCCAGGTACACCTCATACCATTCCTCCACTCTCATCTGTTTTCCGGCTGCCACATATCGGACACAAAATACATCAGCGCCGCCCAGGTGTACAGAGGATAATATTTCCCACGCTCATCCCGGCCGCTCCTTAGAACCTCCATGGCCTGGGCCTTTGTCAACAGGCAGAAGCCGTCGAACTGTTCGGAGCCCACCGCGCCCTCCTGGGACAGCGACGACAAATCTGTAGGATGGAGCACCGCACACACCAGCGCATTGCACTCGTCCGTCATGCCCGGGGTGGAGAACACCAGGGGATTCACCACCGTGACAGTGTCCGTCTCCCGCACTTCCAGCCCGGTCTCCTCTTTGATTTCCCTGACAGTGGTGACAAGAACCGCGTCCGCTTTCCCCTTGTCCCCTTCGTCGATCAGCCCCGCCGGCACGCTGAGCAGGTACTGGCCCGCCGGATAGCGGAATTCATAGGACAGCAGCAGCTTCGGCTCCTCCCCCGGCATGGCGAGGATGACGATGCAGCTCACCGCGTCCGGCAGCATGTTCTCGAACTCCTCCTCCGGCTTCACCGCCACCATATCCTCCATGGTCCGCCTGGTGGCGTCATAGTAATGCTTTCCCGGCGCATACTGCAGATCCGCCACCCGGACATAGGGGGACTCAAATAGCGCCTTTACATTCTCTTTGGTTATCTGCGGTTTCTTGTCCATATTTCCCATAATTTCGTCTCCATTTCTACTATTTCCCGTAAGCAGGGCAAAGCCACACCTTTTTGAAATCCCTCAGCGCCCCAGTCCTCCGCCATTCTTATCCGTCCGAGCCTCATTGCCGCACGTCGCTTCCATGGAGCATACAAATGGGCGCACAGCAGTCCAAATCTTCGCACAAAAATGCAAATCCACTTGCGGCGCAAAAGCGTTTCCCTCTTATCTCTATCTATCATACCCCTTTGCCGCAATGCCGTCAACAGCAGACAAAAAATCCCCGGATACTCTATCGCATTTCAGCGCAGCATCCGAGGAAAAAGCTTATGAACCGTCAGAAAATAACCGCCACGGCTTGTTCAGGCGAACAGTCCAGACCCGAAACCTCCAGACAGCCCATCCTACGGCCTTCCGTTCCGGCGATTATTTTCACCCACTTACCGCTTTCCAGGCATCTTTCTGACCTACCGCTGGCTCTGCTTCCTGAAATTCCAGCGTCTGTGAATATATTTTACAGGCATCATTCCTCACTGATCGACAGGTCTCCGCTGACCGTGGACACATCGATGGAATGCTCGCCGCCCCCATGCTGGCCTTCCGCCTTGTTGCCTTTTTTATTAAAGGAAAGCTCCTCATCGAAAAACGTCACGCACTCTCCGCTGGTGGAGCTGAAGTGGAGCGAAAGGGATGCCGTCTTGGGAAGCTGAAGGCTCACGTCCCCGCTGGTGGTGGAGATATCCAGCCCTCCCTGCAGCTCGTCCAGGAAGATGCGGATGTCCCCGGACACGGAGCCGGCCTTTCCGAATCCGCTCCCCTTAGCTATGGACAGCGTGCCGCTGGTGGTATCCAGACGGAAAGCGCCCTCCAGGCTGTCCGCCCTGATATCCCCGGAAGTGCTGCTGGCGTCCAGTTCCCCCTGGCCTTCCTGAAGGCGGACTTCACCGCTGGTGGTGGAAATATTCATGTCGCCCTTCACCTTGCCCAGGGAAATGTCACCGCTGGTGGTCGTCACCCGCAGTCCCCCTTTCAGCGCCAACAGGCGGATCATGCCGCTGGTAGAGGAAATCACCGCTTCCCCACTGGCCTGATCCAGCATGATATCACCGCTGGTGGTGGAGAGTTCCGTCTTGTCCGTCCTGGTCAATGCCAGCCGGATATCGCCGCTGACAGAAGACAGTTCTATCTTCTCCGCCCTGACCTCCGGGAAGAAAACGTCTCCGCTGGTGGTAGACACCTGGAACGTACCGGTCTGCGCCAGCGGAATCTGGGACAGGACGCTGCCGCTGACGGTCTTTACGCTGACATGTTCCAGATTTTCCGTAAGTTCCGCAGGAAGATAGATTTCCGTATAGGCATCCCGGAAGCCTACATAGAAGAACGAAAAGGAATTCCTTCTCGCCCCTTTCACTGCCAGCTCCGTGCCGTTCTGCTCCACAGTGGATATCTGCCTTTCCTCCGGCTCAAAACTCATGTACTCACGGACAAGGACATTCTCCCCGTCCCCCTGATAGAATATCACGTCATTGAAGGTCATGGAGTAATTTATATTCAGGCTGCGGATGTCTTCCGCCGGAATCTCCTTCTCCAGCACCAGGGAATAATTTCTGTTCCATGTAAAATACTTATCCGTCCCCTGGCTGTCGACATCATGCATGTCATCCATGTCGTCTGCATCATCCATGTCGCCCACGCTAAAATCCCCCGTGACGCTGCGGCCTACATCAATCCGCCCCACGTCGATGCTTCCCGCGTCTTTGTTTCCCACATCGCTACCGCCATGGACACCGAAGCCGTTCCAGAATCCCCTCCCAGTGCTTATACCGATGCCCAGGAGGACGCACAGGGAGAGCATGATGCCGCCAAGCAGCACAATCAATACTATCTTAGTTCGCCTCATATTCCACCTCTCAGCTGTCATGCCGCAGACTGAACACCAGATTCAGGATAGCCTGGGCGCATCCGCCTACAAAGATCATCAGCCATGTCAGCTCCCAGCGCATGGTGAAGAAACTGAGCAGAAAGTAGACCAACAGGGTCACCATCCAGATGATCAGGCTGATGGATCGCTTCACCGCCTTTTCCTGGCTGCTGGCGTGTGCCGCCTCCTTATAGACTTCCACCAGGCTCTCCTCCTTTTTGTTGTAAACGGGATACATATGCGCGGCATAGACCAGCATACAGGTGGGCGGGATACAGAGCACCGCCGCAAGGGCAAATCCCAGCATCCCCATTTCCGAACCCATGTAAAAGTACATATCATTAATTACCCTGCACGCCACGAAAACCGCTCCCGCGAAGATATACATTCCCACCGCCGCAGCCGTCATCCCGGCCTTCTTCTTCCTGTCCTTCTCGGGCAGCGTGAACAGGCTTTTGTCCTTCAGATCCTCGAACAGTTCCGTCACGTCCCCGATGGAGTCGATCACGTTCTGAAGGGCATCCGCTTCCTGGTATCCCTCGCTGACCAGGTCTTCGTACTTCTCTATGGTATTTTGGATCATTTCTTCTTTCAGCTCCATGGCCTTTCTGGTCTTTGGCGCTTCTGTGAACAGCCCGTTGATATGTTTTCTGATTTTCTCTTTCATATGCTTCCTTTCTTTCTCCGCCTGGGGAGAATCTCTTTGTTTCTGGTCTTACCACAGCCCGCTTCCGCCTTGGCTTTCTTCCCTTCCCTCATTTCAGGAGCTGGTCGATGGTGGATTTGGCCTCCTCCCAGTCGCGTTTGTAGGACTGGTAGGCCTGGCGGCCTTCTTCCGTGATAGAATAGTAGCGGCGCCTTGCCCCCACTGTCTCGTCCCCCCAGTAGGTTCTTATGTACCCCGCCTGCTCCAGCCGCCGGAACGCGGAGTACAGCGTGGCCTCCTTCAGCTCATATCGGTTGTCAGTCTTTTTCATGATGTCCTTGTTGATCTGATAGCCGTAACTGTCCTGCTCCAGAAGGTGAGCCAGAATGATGGCTTCCGTATGCCCCCGCAATATATCGGACGTAATTGACATAAGCGTTTCTCCTTTCTGGTCATATTATATTTCAATATACCTCGTCTGTCAAGGTATATATCAAAATATTGTATCTGATTCTTTGATATACTCTCTTCAGGGAAATGCATTCCAGAGCAGGACTAAGCGGAGGGGGGAAGAAATTTAATGGAAATTTGATAGAAATATGAGAGTGATTGTGATGAATTGGTTCTGTATGCCACTATGGAGCCGTGCTATACAGTCTTTCATAAAGAAACAGAAACATTTTCCAATATCTGGACAAATTATTCCGAGGACTATGAAACATTTTGCAGCCGTTACAAAAAAGACATTGAACGCTATGGAAATGTTAAGCAGTTTATAGGAAAACCTAATATACCAGAAAACAGCTTCACAGTTTCTATGATTCCGTGGACAACATTTGACGCTTTTAATCTAAATACGCCTAACTTTAAATATTTAGTTCCTATTTTCACAATCGGAAAATTTGTTGAATACAATAGATGTTTTTATTTGCCATTAGCCGTTCAAGTACATCATGCCGTTTGTGACGGTTTTCATGTCTGCCGTTTCATAAATGACATACAATCCCTAATTAATACCATATGACAATAGACAACTTCCCGTTTGTCGAAACAACCATTACCACAATCACAACTGAATAAGTAATACAACACAGCACCAGAGCGTATAGAAACCAGTCTATGCGCTCTATTTTTATGTAAAGGAGCAGAAAATATGGCAAAAACCAAAAACGAGCAACAGCCCCACAGTTTCAAGCGAAAGTTGGAGAACGCCACTTACACCGTCAAAGTACACTTTACAACCCTTATCAGAAAACAAGAGAAAGACCGCAGCGGAAAAAATCATTTCGGGTATTTCATCTGAAGGAATCTGTTATATTCTTTTTGGATCAGTTGTTCATCATGTATACCGATCGCATACAAAAAGGCATAAATGTAAGAGGATATCATTGATTTATTAGTAATGGATGAGTTTACGTTGCTGAGATAATATTCGGCAAGCGTCATTGACATATTGACATACAGCATGGCTTCTAAATCCACTTTTTCATGATTCGGAAATCTGGATTTATAGTTCTGTGCCAAAAAGGTTTTCAGGCGTCCGGAAAAATCAATTGTTTCTGTGTGGATATTGATAATGGATTGTGTCTTGGCAGCGTGTTTTCTGTAGAATTCAAAAATGGCAATATCCAGCGTTTGCTGGTAATCTGGCTCAGCAGATTTTGTTGCATCAATATCAAACAGAGTGTTAGTCTGTCAATCATAATAACAGTAATTGAACGAGACAGGAATGTCCAGGTATTGTACAATGAATAACGTGAATATGTGATTCCGGTTTGCGGGAAATACTGTATGAAAAATAATTTATGAGAGAACGAGAAGGAGTATGATGATGGAAACAGTTAAGAAATTTCCTGTTGATGAGGTGTCGGAAATTCAGATTAAAAGCAGTCTGTCCCAGGTGAATGTGATAACCGGCAGCGGCACGGATATGGTATTGCGCTGGACAGATACGAAACGCCGGACAACAGAGGTTGCTTTGGATAGCAGAAAATTGTCTGTAAAGGATCGTGGCGCTATAACTTTGTATGGCATAATTGGTTTGATTCAGCTAAAAGCGGATAAAGAACTTACTTTGGAACTGCCATCTGGATTTGGAGGAAATATACAGATCAAAAGCATGAATGAAAGCGTGAGGGTAGTCGGGATAACGGGTTCCTGTTCCTTGCGGGTAAAAACTACCACTGATGCGGTCGATATTTCTGCAACAGATATTCAGCATTATGATTTGAACAGTCAGAGCGGAGCGGTTATCATGCATAGCGTGAAAAGCGGAAAGGGCATCAAGGCTTCCACGATCAATGGAACTATCGACTGTTTTTGTGCAGAAGATGTCAGTGCTTATTTATTGGATTGCCATACGGAGCATGGCAAATGTTCTATGCCTTCCGTAGTCCATCGTGGTTGTAAAATGATAAACATTCGCTCCCAGACAGGCAATATTACAGTAGGTTTTATCGATGAAAAACATTAAGCACAAAGAGATGCGCATCCTCATCCGCCATGGCAAGAACCGCTCCAGCCGTTACGCCATCCTTCAAAGGCGGTGGGCGAAATATATTGAATTCCTGTGAAAGAATGATTATAATGATTGTCATAAGGAATTGTCTGCAAATAACTGATGCGGGTTTATAGCTGTTTTCCTTGTATTTCCGGGCTTTTTCCTAAACAAGTTGCATCAGTTGTTTTCCGACAATTCCTAAAGGGAAATTTATGGGAGGATGCTATGTCAATCTTAAGTTTATTCAGGAAAAAACCGGATTCCATTACCATAAATGATGAGATGGGTACTTTTATTTTACAGAATCCGCTCAAAGATAAACTGTATGACGGCGAAATAAAATGGCTCGGCAGGGAGGTATCCGTCAGTCTGTACTGTGACAACGGCGACTCTCCTTCAGCAGATATCGCGCTGGAAAACCTTCGCAAGATCGTTGCGGAATCCGCCGACTGGGACAAAAAACTCAGGCAATGCGCTGTGGAATATGCGGCCGGTGAAGATGGATTTGTGGAAATATGGGGAAAGACCGCCGATTTTCCCCCCATTACGACAGAGGAATTTCTCTGCCGCATTTCGCTTGGCTTCCTGTATGTATATCCAAACGGTGAAATCTACTTTGATTACGATTTGGACGAGATGTTTGCCGATCACGGTCTGGGGATATATGCCAATATTTCAGGCGAGATCTTATCTGTGGGCTTGATGGGGTGAGCTGCTGCAGCCGAACCAGAATGCAGCCCATGCCCCATCCCTACTCTTTCATAAAGCGTCTGTCCGCCTCCGGTATCCCGCCCTCGTCAGCCGCGTACCGCTCCACCCTCATATGCAAATCATATTTCACCCGGAGCTCCGCGATCTTCGCCATCATCGGGGACGCGTGGTGCCGGTCAATCGCCTGAATTGTCTACAAATAACTGATGCAAGTTTATAGCCGTTTTCGTTGTATTTCTGGGCTTTCTCCTAAACAAGTTGCATCAGTTATTTTCCGACAATTCCTAAGAAAAAATCTGCCACACTTTAGAGAGCCAAAGAGATCCCGCCAGTCCTCTCACAGAACTGTTTTACTTGACATGCAAATCTTTCATGTGTAATATCTGTAGTGTGTATTGAATTTTGTCCGTAAATCTTACACCAGCGATATTTAGGCTATCTATCATATAAAGAGTTTCAAGCCGGAGGGCAGATTATGAAGAAAAGGAAAATCAGGTGCAGAAGAAAGAGAACCGGAAAGTTTTTGTGGCTCTGTGCAGGAAGTACGGCGAAAACTGGCATGAACGAAAAAAATAGAACGCATCTTCTATTTGCAATGATCAGCATGATAATGATGATATTGACGGGGTGCGGTGATGAAACACCGGAGGTATCGGACATCGAGATAACACAGACGGACAGTGAAGCATATTCCTCCGATGAAAATGATTCTGTCGATGCAGAACGCATAGAAGAGATTCTCAGCGACATTTATGAGGAAGCGGCAGATGCAAATACATTGGGAAGCCTGGATATCATGCGGCGCATGGTGATCAGGCTTGGGGAAAATGGTTATGTGGCTGTCGATAGCGGAAATCAGGTTGACATGACACAGGCAGAGCAGGCGCTTGGGTTTTGCAGAGCAGTAGATGAAAAAGAGACTGCTGAGCTGACAATTATAGTGGTTATGGGGATGGGGATCCGTAAATTTGATTTGAAGACAGAGGATGGTAATGTAAATATTGCCAGAGGATATTACCAGTATGACCAGAACGGATGCCTGAAAAACAGGAGCGCCGTAAGTTACCCGGCAGATTTCTGGCAGTATTCAGAGGAGGGATATTTAATCTATGAGGGAAGCTGCTTTTCCGTCAAGGGGTATACACTGACATTAAGCGCCACGCGGGAACATACGATGCTCCGGATTTTACCTTTAGATGAAAAGTGCAGGGAATATAACAGAAAGTATATCCTGCCAGTGGGTTATGAGCAGAACAACCTGTTTCTATGTAATTGGAGTGAGGACGATTTTGGAGATTTGGATTTTTACGATTTATTTGACAGCTTCTATCCAATGGCGCACAGCCAGCCAGTGCCTTATGTGGCGGATGAAGACTTAGAAGCGGGAGCAGTTTATCATGTGCCGGAAGAACTATTTGAAAATGTAATCGGGGCATATTTCAATATGGACAGGGAAACGCTCCATTCCAAAACAAAATATATTTCGGAGCTTGCCGCCTATGAGTACAGACCACGCGGCTTTTACGAGGTGGAATATCCGGATATTGCGTATCCGGAAGTAGTGGGCTATACGGAGAATGCGGATGGGACGGTCATGCTTATTATCAATGCAGTATATCCCAACGGAAATATGTCTAAGGAGTTTTCGCACACAACCGTAATCCGTCCATTAAGTGAGGAAAGTTTTCAGTATGTATCGAATGAGATAATCTTACCAGAAGAAGATTATTGTATTTGGTGGCATTCCAATCGACTGACAGAGGAGGAATGGAACGAGGTTTATGGAGGAACAGAATCAACCAGAAACATCAACTAGAAAAAGGACGAAAACCATTTCCGGCTTTCGCCCCTCTGCCGTCTTTCTATTCTAACATCCTGACCCGTCTTCCTCACGAAAACCAGCGCATCTGGGCGTCCTTCAGGGACTTGACTTTCCTGTCCGTCACCTTGTCCTCCGCCCCCACCTCCCCGCACAGCAGCGGGGAGTCCGCCCGGTACAGCCCTGCCGTCTCCCGGACTTTCCCATCGCCATGGTTCGCGTAGCAGTACCTGCAGCCATTCAGGCAAGTGTCATAAGCCCCCACCTCTATGCTCTCCAGGCATCCGCATTCCTTCCTCTGGTTCCTGTCCTTCCCGCCGGAAAAACTGCATCCCGTAATCTCCTCAATCAGCCTTTGGTCGATGCAGCTCCCATGCCGGACGCCCGCCTCCCGCAGATCCGTCCGCTCCGCACAGGACTCGATTGCCAGCCCATGCTCCGCAGCGATCCGGGCCATCTCCCCGGCCAGATATACCATGTCCTCCGAAGCCACTTCCCCGAAGCCGAATGTCCTGGCGTTGCGCCGCAGCTTCGCATACATGTCCACGAAACTGATGACCACTTTCCGGGTATGATCCGCCAGGCTGTCCGCGATTTCCCCGAAGGCCTTTACATGATAGGCCGCCGTATATCTCCGGTTCACCAGGACAGGGTCGTAGCGCCATATCACCCGCTCTTTCCCAATCCGCTCAGACAGCTTCCGGAACGCGGGAATCAGCACCTCCCTCTTATCCGGAAGGTTCGGCTCCATGTCCTTACCATAGCCCGTCAGCGTGAACTGGAAATAGTACGGATAGCGCTCCAAAGCCCCCAGCCGCCCCATCATATCAGCGGGATTCTTCGTCCAGAACACGATGCAGTCCACCACCTCCGGGGACAGGTCTATCCTACTGATTTGGTGGGGATTCATGGGATTGCGCACATACAGGAAGCCTTCTTTCATCCTGTTCAGGAACCACTCCGAATAATAGGCCGGGATATCCGTCCTTCTGCTGGCGCTCAGTATCACAGGATTTCCCTCTTCACGCCGTAGAGGTCTACCCCATCGTGCTCTCCGCCTACCCGGGGCTCCTCCAGGATTACCCGGTATGCCCCGTCCTGGAACCGGAAGCCCGTGGTCTTGTCCTCATACCAGATATTGTCCGGAGAGGACAGGCAGTTCAGCACGTCCGCCAGCTTATCCAGATTCTCCACGGTATGGCCCCCGTAGTAGCTGTTGGGCAGCATGGCATAATCCGCATCGATCAAAGGATACAGCCGGGAGAGGAAATTGAAGCAATGGTGCGCCACCTGTACCACGTCCGCCTTCCACAGGGCAGCCGGAACCGTCTCCGCCACCAGAGCCTCCGTCTCCACGTTGGTGTCCCCCAGCCACAGGACCGTGCCATTCCCTGTGGTCATCTTCAGGATGACGGAGGTGCAGTTGAAATCCCCTAACGGAAATCTGCTCATATCTTCACTGGAAATCGCATCCTCCTGGGCATACAGCACATCGAAGCGGACATTGGCCAGGGTGACGGTCTGGCCGTTGTGGAGCTTCAGGCACTTCACATCCGGGCAGTACTCCCGCAGGGTCTCCTTCAGCACCAGAGCCTCCTTATCGCCCGGGCGCACATGATAGGACGGGAAATTGAACATCACCCGCTGGAGTTCAAAGCTTTCCGGGTATGTCCGCAGCAGCCGGATACAGGCCGCCACATGGTCGCCGTGGGCGTGGGTGAAGAACCATGCGGCGATATGGATTTTCTCCCCCTCCGCCGTCCCCGTGATCCTACGCAGAAAGCGGTACATCCCCTCCAGCGCTTCCACGGAGCACTGCATGCAATCCCCGCCGTCGATCATCACCAGCCGGTTATCCGACAGGCGGATGATGTAGAACATGCCGCAGTTGGTGGTGGTGGGGCTGTGGCCGTTGCGCGGGTCATAGTACAGCCCGTACTGATAGATTTCCGCCGACTCCCCGCCTTCACAGGCAGCAGCGGAATCCGGTGTATTCTGCGGAGAAGCGAATTCGTATGTATTGGAGAACTCCGGCAGCGCCGTGGAAGCCCTGTCCTCGATGACCCGCACTTCGCCCCGGGCACGGGTGTAGTACGCGTACAGCAGCGCGTCCTCTTTTTTCAGCTGACAGCAGTCCACGGCAGCCGTATGGTTCTCAAAGACCTTTTCGAAGCCTGTCCCACACAGCTTTTCCAGATACGCCTTGTACTCGCCCTCGTTCGTGTCCGTCACGAGCATCACGAGACTGTCGTCTTCTGCGTCCCCCTGGCTGTCATCCGACAGCATGGAGCCTGCGTGGTACAGGCCTGCCGCCGTCACGCCGCCCTCATATGCCCATTCTTCCTTCCATTCCAACATGGCTATCCCTCTCCTTTTTGCAATTACAGACTTCCGGTTCCCGGCCTTATGACTGGCCGACCGTTAGCCCTTATGTCCTTCCAAAATGCGACCCTGCGGCAACCTTCATCCTTTCGTTCTGCCTGCCGCTTTGCCATAAGCTTCATGCGCCATGGGCGAAACCGCCCTGTTCCCGTCCGATGCCCCGGAACCTTTCGCGCAGGTTTATTATAACAAGGGAACGCCCTTTCTACAATATGAAATTTTTCAAAACCTATTCCTTCCGGAAGACGATTGTACTATAATAGAGCCAGCGCGAATTGCGGGAAAGCCTGACAAAGCATACCTGTAGAATCGCGAAACAGAACAAAAGGGGAAAGCAGGAGCTGAAAATGCCGGACAAGAGAGCTTTCGAAACAGCAAAAAGGAAAATCATCGGTGTAGACAGACAGAGGTTCGGCATCGGCACCCTGTCAGAGAAGACCGTCCACGCTATTCTGAAGAACTATTACGAGCCGGATGAAGACAGGCATGAAATCCCCATCCAGAATTACGTGGCCGACATCTACGCGGAAGGGGAGATCATCGAAATCCAGACCCGGCAGTTCGACAAGATGCGCGGCAAGCTGGGCGCGTTCCTGCCCCTGTATCCTGTGACCATCGTCTACCCCATCCCCCATGAAAAATGGATTATCTGGATAGACGAGGAGAGCGGAACCCTGAGCAAAAGGCGGAAGTCCCCCCTCAAGGGAAATCCCTACGTCATCTTCCCGGAACTGTACAAAATCAAGATGTTCCTGAAAGACCCCAATCTGCGCTTCCGGCTGGTCTTCCTGGACATGGAGGAATACAAGCTGCTGAACGGCTGGAGCAAAGACCGGAAAAAGGGCGCGAGCCGCTATGACCGCATCCCCACGGAACTGGTGCGGGAAATGGAGATTACCTGTCCCCAGGATTTCCTGCAGTTCGTCCCTTTGGAGCTGGAGGGCACCTTCACCTCCAGGGACTTCGCCAAGGCGGCGCACATCTCCCTGCCCCTGGCCCAGACCACGCTGAATATCCTGTACCATATGGAGACTGTGGACAGAGTGGGCAAAAAGGGACATCTCTATCTATATGAGACAAAGGAGGGCTGATGAATTTATACTGCCTAACGATTTCACTTGCCGTGAAACCAGACTGCATAACGCTGACTGGTTCAATCGCATGATTACATTAGGCAGTATTCAGCGTTATGCAGTATAATTGACACCTGCCCATTCCATGGTATAATAGTAATGTAGCTAGATAAGCTATTATCAGCGCTGGACAGATCTGGTGTCTATTTGATGGATGCTGTGGTTTGGAAGGTGCTGTAACGATTGAAAAGGGTTTCCTGTACGGTGCTTATGTTTAGTGCTTTAGTCAGGAAGCTCTTTTGCTTTTGCCCCATTTCAAACAGTCATAGATAAGAATCAACCTTCTGATTTGAGATCTATCTGTACTTGAAATATGATCCAAAACATCTCTATCCTCAAAAATATATCTTTTCTTATCTCCTGCGCAAAATGCTCAAGCAGCCCTCTCCAGTCCGGCAGGTTATAATAACGCCTGGTCATCCCGGAACCAATGAACAAAAATGGTGTGGTATTAAATTTATGAACAATATCTGTAATCGTCATTTTGCTTCCTTGTTCCTCTGCTGAGACATCTTCTACAGGCTTCCGTATTGCCCTCCATCAGTCCAACCCCTCAATCCCGTCCACCGGCAAGGACATGACGATGCCCTGGGCCTTGCTGTTCATGCCGCACTGCTTGCCGATTTCCTGCATGATGGCAAGTTTGTCTTCCTTCTGGGCCAGGATGAGCACCACCTCCCGCTCCTCCTGGACGCTGATCTTCCAGAACTTCATGGCCTCCTTGGTTCCGACCCTCCTGCTGTGGAACACCGTGCCGCCGGAGGCGCCCATGGGCCTGGCCGCGTTCATCACTTCCTCACTGAACCCCTGATTCACGATTGCCATGATCATGCTGTATTCGTTCTCTGTCATATCCGTCTCATTCCTCTCCGCAGACTTCCTCTCTTCCGGCTCCATCCCTTCCATTATCTGAACGATATGCCCGCTGCCTCCTGACATCACCAGCGTGAACGCGATGCCTGTGTTGGGCATCCCCAGGTGCAGCTTCTTGCGCAGCTTCTTGCGCATCTCATCGGCCCATTCCTTGGACATCATGCTCATGAGCACGTTTTTGTCCACCCCGTCCAGGCCCAGCATATCCATGACCTCACTGGTAGCCGTCCCCTGGGCATGGAAGACATACTGGATTGGGATATTCTCCTCCTTGAACATCCCCAGCGCCTTGCCCACCAGCTTCGGCGTGGCAATCAACAGCAGCATCCGATAAGCTTTCCTATTCTGATTGTCCCCCATTTCCAAAGCCCTCCTAGAATTCGATGATATCGTCCATGGCATCCACAGCCAGAATCTCCGTCTCTTCTACTACAGCAACCTTGTCTTCTGCCCTCAGCTTGAACTGATACAGGATTCCCATGAGCTGGATGGCAATCAGCGGCGTCAGCGCCACCAGCGCCACCACCCCAAAGGCATCCGTCATCAGGTTCCCGCCCACGGCCTCACAGGCTCCGATGCTCAGGGGAAGCAAGAACGTAGTCGTCATAGGTCCGCTGGCCACGCCGCCGGAGTCGAAAGCGATACCCACGAACATCTTCGGCACGAACCGGGACAGGATCAGTGCGATGACATAACCGGGAATCACGATCCAATAAATGGGCAGCCCGGTGAGCACCCGCATCATGGCCAGGCCCACACTGGCAGAGACGCCCAGGGACATACAGCGGTTCATGGCCTTGGCCGACACGGAGCCGTTGGTCACTCCCTCCACCTGGCGGTTCAGCACCTGGATGGCAGGCTCCGCTTTCACGATATAATAACCGATCAGCATACCAATGGGCACCAGCAGCCACCGCCAGGCCTCGGACGCAATCTCATTCCCCAACAGGGCGCCCACCGGGGCGAATCCCACGTTGACCCCGCAGAGAAACAGCACCAGCCCGATATATGTATAGCCGAAGCCCACCGTGACACGCTTCACCTGTCGGCGCGGATACCTGTGGGTCAGCTTCTGGAACAGGACGAACACCGCCGCCACGGGAATCAGCGATATCAGCACCTCCCGCACATAGGGCGGCATGTTGAACAGGAATTCCTTCACCACGTCCCGGGTGGTGCTCACCTGGGCGACTTCAGAGCCGCTGTAGGCAGCTTCCCCCGGGCCGAAGAACATCCCCAAAATCAGCACCGCCAGTATGGGTCCCACGCTGGAAAGCGCCACCAGACCGAAGCTGTCGCTGGAGGCATTCTTGTCGCCGCGGACGGAGGCGAGACCTACGCCCATGGCCATGATGAAAGGAACCGTCATGGGGCCGGTGGTGACGCCGCCGGAGTCGAAGGCCACCGCCAGGAAATCCTGGGGCACCAAAAACGACACCCCTATCAGAACGATATAGAGACCCGCCAATATGGTCGAAAGGTTGATCTGGAACAATATCCTCAAAATGGCCGCTGCCAGGAATATCCCCACGCCCACCGCCACCGTCAGGATCAGGGTAAGGTTGGGGATGGCGGGAACCTGCTCCGCCAGCACCTGGAGGTCCGGTTCAGAGATCGTGATGATGGCCCCCATGGAAAAGCCGATCAGGAAAATCAGAGGGATGTGCCGGGCCTTGGATATCTGGACGCCGATGCCTTCCCCCAGAGGCGTCATAGACATCTCCGCGCCCAGCTGAAAGAAGCCCATGCCGATGACCAGCATCACCGCGCCCACGATGAACATGACCATGGTGCCCAGGTCGATGGGAACCAGCAATATGCTCAGCAGCAGGACGATTCCCGTTATGGGGAGCACAGCCGACACCGACTCCAGTATCTTTTCCTTCAGCTTTTGATTCATGCAGCCACCTCTTTTATGAATGATTTTCTCGCCGCTCAGGAATTGCCGTAGCAGTTATTTGCAGACACTTCCTTACAATGCTTTCTGAGAACTATCATATCAGATTTGAAGCATGATTTCCACCAATTGTCAGATAATTCCGCCAAAAATTTATGGAATTTAGCCCAGGGATGGTTTGTTCTCCGTCGCCACCACATTGCTGCCGAACACATCCCGCAGCAGAATGTCGCCTATGGCCACCGGAACTGCTGCCCTGTGCCGGTTGATTCTGTCCATGCATTCCATGATTTTGGACTTGGGGATGGGGCGGTCGGTCTTGACGGAGAGTATCTGGCCGTCCTGGCAGCGCATGGTGGTGGTCACTGTCCTCTCGGGATGGCGCGTCTCCGCCTCCGCGTAGGCGGCCCCTCTTTTACAGGTGTTGCCGCTGATTTCCAGAATCTCCTCCCCCTCCATCTTCACCGTGATGGAGCAGCCCATGGGGCATATGATGCATGTCATCTGTCGTTCTGTCATTTCTCTCGCTCCTGTTCCGGCTCCGCCCTGGCCTCGCCATGCCGGCGCCGGCCAATTACCGGACTGGCCTTTTTGGCGCTTCCTTTTCGAAGACGCGGATGGCAAAATTACCAACTTTAACCGATAAACTGATACATAATGCCGAAAAGGTATTCTGGTTCTTCTCTAACGAAACCTGTCTTACATTATCTTATGCCGCTGAATTTCTCTGGTTCCTTCCGGTTCTTCCAGCCGCAGCTTCAGGGATGCCGCTCCCTGGAAAAGCTCTTTCTTCAGGCGGATGCTCTCCATCTCCCCGGGGGCCATCTTGGGCTTCCGGACGGAATGGATGACTTTTTCGCCGCTCAAAATGTCGATTCTCACGTTCCGGTATCTGTCCGCCACCCGGAAATAGACTGTCACATCCTTACGGCCAGTGATTCTCTGGGGAACGGTATACCGTACCTTTCCATCTGTCTCAATGGGAATATCGCATTCCGGCACAAGGCTCCCCCTGATATATTCCGCCGCGCTTCTGCCGGCTATTTCGGCTTCCTCTGACACGAAATCCACCAGGTCATGGACATGGAGCACATTGCCGCAGGCGAATATTCCCTCCCGGGAAGTCTGCCTGTCCTGATCCACCACAGCGCCGCCGGTGACTGAATCCATACGCACCTCCGCCTGCAGGGACAGTTCATTCTCCGGAATCAGCCCCACGGACAGCAGCAGCGTGTCGCAGGAAATATACTCCCGGGTCTCTGCTATGGGCTTTCGGTTCTCGTCCACCTTTGCGATGGTCACGCCCTCGATGCGCTCTCTGCCATGGATTTCCACCACTGTGTGGCTCAGCTTTAACGGAATGGCGAAATCATTGAGGCACTGTTCGATATTCCTGGCCAGCCCTCCCGAGTAGGGCATGAGCTCGCATACGGCTTTCACCTTCGCCCCTTCCAGCGTCATCCGGCGGGCCATAATCAGGCCGATGTCCCCGGAGCCTAAGATGACCACGCTCTTCCCGGGGAGATACCCTTTGCGGTTCACCAGTTTCTGGGCCGTCCCGGCGCTGTAGATGCCTGCGGGGCGCGTCCCGGCGATGTTCAGCGCCCCCCTGGGCCTTTCGCGGCAGCCCATGGCCAGGACAATTGCCCTGGCCTGTATGGTGAAAATGCCGTCCTCCTCATTGGTGGCCGTGACTGTCCTGTGGGGGGTGACGGACAGCACCATGGTCTTATATTTCACGGGAATCCCCAGCTCCCGCACCTGTTCCTCGTATTTCCAGGCGTACTCCGGCCCTGTGAGCTCTTCCCCGAACCGGTGCAGCCCGAAGCCATTGTGGATGCACTGCTGCAGAATGCCGCCCAGCTGCTCGTCCCGCTCCAGAATCAGGATGTCCCTGACTCCGCTCTCATACGCGGCCACCGCCGCGCTCATGCCCGCCGGGCCTCCTCCGATGATCACCAAATCCGTCATTTTCGCTTTGCTCCTTTATCCCGCCTGAGCTGGTCTTCCCCTGCCATTCCACCCTCATGTCTTATCCAAGCCCTTCTCCCGGCGCACAGCAAGCGCCCCCGCTCTTCTGCCCCGCTTTCCAAGTCCTTCTCCCGGCGCACAGCAAGCCCGGCTTATTCCTCAGGCCCTTTTTCTGTATCCTTCGTTCTGCATACGGCGATTTCAGATCCTTTCCCGGACTTCACCACTTCTTCATACCCGATTCCCAACTCCCTGGCGAGAATCTCCATGATATAAGGCATGCAGAAGCCTCCCTGGCATCTGCCCATCTGGGCCCTGGTGCGGCGCTTGATGCCGTCCAGGCTCCGGGCGGGCGGGTTGCTGCGGATAGCTGCTATGATCTCCCCCTCTGTCACCGTTTCGCAGCGGCAGACCACCCTGCCGTAGGCGCTGTCCTCCTGAATCATCCGGTTCTTCTCCTCCATGGAAGCGTGGCGGAAAGCGTACACCGGTTTGCGCAGGGGCTGGTAATCCTCTTTCCGGCGCATCTCAAGACCCTGTGCCGCCAGCATCTCCACCAGGTATTCCGCGATCGCCGGGGAGGCGGTGAGGCCCGGGGACTCGATTCCCGCGGCATTGAGGAAGCCCGGGAACGGGGAATTCAGGATGAAATCCCCTGTGTCTCCAACGGCCCGCAGCCCGCAGAAGGAGGTGATGACCTTGCGCAGGGGGATGTCCCTGACGCTCTCCCCGGCCCGCTGCAGGATTCGGGCGATTCCCTCCTCCGTGACCGCATAGTCCTCCTTGTCCTCCATGTCCACGGAAGTAGGCCCCAGCAGCACATTGCCGTCCACGGTGGGCGTGACCAGGATGCCCTTCCCCTTCCTGGAGGGCGTACGGAATATGGTGTGGGACACCAGACCGCCGCACTCCCTGTCCAACAGAAGGTACTCCCCCCGGCGCGGGTGAATCCGTATGGACGCGTCTCCTGCCATCTGCGCGATTTCGTCCGCATGGACACCTGCGGCATTCACCACGTACCGGGCCCGCACCGTCCCCGCGTCAGCGCTGCCGGAGGAGATCTCATAGCAACCTTCTTTTCTATCGATATGCCGAACCTCGAAATTCAGCAGCAGATCCACCCCGTTGTCCATGGCGTTGCCGATGGCGGCGATGGCCAGCTCGTATGGGCAGACGATGGCGGCGGTGGGGGCGTAGAGCGCACAGGATACCTGATCCGACAGGGCAGGCTCCAGCGTCCTTGCCTCCTCCCCTTCCAGGATGCGCAGCTCTTTCACGCCGTTGCTGATTCCTCTGGCATAGAGTGCACGTATCACACATTCGTCTTCTTCTCCGAAGCCTATGACCAGCGACCCATTCCTCCGATAAGGCACGCCCAGCTCTCCGGCCACTGTCTGCATCATCCGGGAACCGCGCACGTTCAGCCTGGCTTTCAGGCTTCCCTCCGCCGCGTCATATCCCGCATGGACGATACCGGAATTCGCATGGGTCGCCCCCATCGCCACATCGTTTTCCTTCTCCAGGACGCACACCTTGAGGTCATATGCCGACAAGGCCCTGGCCAGCATCCCTCCCACGATTCCTGCTCCTACGATTGCTACGTCATACATATTCTGCCGTGCCTTTCTCCCGGCTTCCCGCCGCTTCCGCGCCCGAAACCGGGAATCCCCGGGGCCGATGTTCCACGTTCTTTCCACGCCGTTCTATCACGCCATCTGTTTTCTGCCGCCGGCACGCGGAAAACCCCGATACCGATGGCTTATGTGCCTGTCTTCCCCCAGGCCTACAGGTACTTGCCCAAAAGCTCCAGCAGCCGCTGGATATCCAGAGGCTTGGGCAGATGGGCGTTCATGCCGCTCTCCAGGGATTTCCTCCGGTCCTCCTCGAAGGAGTTGGCGGAGACCGCTATGATGGGAACCGTGGACAGCGCCGGATCCTCCAGCGCACGTATGGCCCTTGTGGCATGGTAGCCGTCCATCACCGGCATCTGGATGTCCATGAGGACAGCGTCATAATATCCCGCCCCGGCCTGACGCATCATATCCAACGCGATGCTGCCGTCCTCGGCAGTCTCCACCAGGAAGCCCACGCCCTGCAGCATGGCCTTCTCAATCTCCAGGTTAATCTCATTGTCGTCCACCAGGAGAATCCTTTTGGATTCGCAGAAATCCATCGGCGCTTCCTCGGCCTCTTTCTGAACCTGCTGCACCTCCAGGGGAAGGGAGACCTGGAACCTGCTGCCCTCTCCCACCCTGCTCTTCACCGACACGTCTCCCCCCATCATGTCCACAAGCTTCTTGACGATGGTAAGGCCCAGTCCGGTGCCGTGTATCCTGCTGAAAGTCGTGTTCTTCTCCCGCTCGAAGGGTTCGAACAGATGCGCCTGAAATTCCTCATTGATGCCTATCCCATCGTCTTCCACGCAGAACCGGAACAGGGCATGGTTCTCCTTGGGCTCCCCCACATCCGAGACCACCATCCTGATCAGGCCCCCGTCTTCCGTGTACTTCAGGGCATTGTCCACTAAATGCGTCAGAATCTGGTCCAGCTTCTCCCGGTCTGCCCGGACGAAAGGATGCGCAAGCTCCGAAATGTCCATGGACAGCGTAATATGTTTCGCTGCCGCCCTGGGAAAGGCCACTTTCTGGATCTGCTGGACAATCTCTATCAGGTTGCTTTCCGCTTCCTCCACCCGATCCTGCTCCGACTCTATCTTCGAAATCTCCAGCACATCATTCAGAAGCTGCAGCAGCTGGTCGCTGGCAGCCCCGATCATGCCCAGATATTCGGCCACCTTCTCCTTCTCATGGATATGCTTGCGGGCCAGGGCAGTGAATCCCACGATGGCGTTCATGGGGGTGAGGATGTCATGGGACATATTGGAGAGGAACCGGTTCTTCGCGTCATTGGCAAGCCGGGCCTCCTGAAGCGCGTCCCTCAGAATCTGTTTCTGGTCCAGCGCCTTCTTGATCTCCGCGTCGATGTTCCGATAGCCCAGGAGCACCTGGCCGAATTCGCCCTCGATGCTCACATCCACCACATGCAGCTGCATATAAGATATTTTTTCGCCCGCAGAGACCCTGTAGTTGACGACGAAAGTTTTGTCTTTGGCCAGTTTCCTGCGGATGCATTCAGGATTGGTGGCCTCCGCCAGCGCCTCCCAGTCATCCGGGTGCACCCACTCCCTGATGTACTCCCTGTCGAAGCCCTCGAAGGGGCACACCTGATACTCCTCCGGGAACTGCTTCCGGAAACGGGGGCTGACGCAGTACGCCTTCACCCGGTTGGTTTCCAAATTCGCATAGAAGATGGATTCGTAGTCCACGCTCAGGCCTTCAATAATCTCCAGATGCCGCAGATGCTCCTGGTCGTATTCCTCAAGCCGGGACTTCAGGCTCCATTCTTTCTGGAAATTTTCTTTCAATAATGCTTTCTTCTCCTCCAGCTGAATGGCTTTCTTCTCCGTGGCGTCCCCCGCGAACACATAGAAAACATCCCCCGCCACCGCGCTGCGGACAAAATGCCCGTAATCGTCAATCCAGCGGATGCCCCCTCCTTTCTGGATGATGCGGTACTCCACATAGTCCAAATCGTAGCAGCTGTTGGCTATCTGTTCCCAGATGCTTTTCTCCACCAGCTCCAAGTCCTCCGGGTGCACGATGCCCCGGAAGGAATTGCCCGTCAACTCCCGGAACTCCTGTTCTGATTTACAGTTGAACATCCGAATCATGGCATCGTTGGCATAGATCAGCTCTTCCTCCCCGTCCGCATGGTAGATGAAAAAGCCTCCCGGCATCCTGTCCACGAATTTCTTCAGGCAGTTGGCTATCTCCAGCCCTCTGTCGTCCAGCAAAGGCGCCAGTCCCCATTCTTCCCCCGGGGCGCGCCCTGTCCCCGCTCCCTCTTTTCCAGAATTTTCTATGAAAGAGATGAGATATTCTATTATGTCATCTTCAATCAGGCTTTTGGAAATCTCCCCAAAAGCCTGCTATACTTTAGCCAGG
>CAJUFI010000023.1 GCA_910585665.1 uncultured Acetatifactor sp.
TTCCCTCCTCATTGGGGATGAACTGCTCCACCTTTCTGGTGAGCGTGTTGTAGATTTTTAGCTTGTTCTCCATTTTTCTCCTCTCTGCCCCACCGGGCTATAGTGCCTATTTTCCTACCGTAAATCGATTCGTCTTTCTCTCCATACCCTCACAGCCGGAAACGCTCTTTGATTTCCAGAGCCACAGCGTCCGGCGGGACATCTGTATTATCTATTTTAATATAATTCTCAAAGGGAATCTCTCCCTCCCTGCTCTCCAGCCTGTATCTTTCGTCATAGCTCTGTAGCCTGCGGAAAGAAGTTTCGACCGCCAGCTATCTTGCCCACGGCACTGTTGCCGATGATGCATACCAGCTTCATGTCTCTATTCCTTTCCGCTGCTCCCCGTCAGGGCTTTCATCTGCTGCTCCAGCTCCAGGATGCGGTTAATCATCTCCGAATTGGCACGCTGCAGATTCGCGATGTCCTCCTTGATCGGATCGGGCAGGTCTGTCTGGTTCAAAGTCTCCTGGGGCAGCGCCTGATTGCCCCGCTTCACCACCCGTCCCGGCACGCCCACCACCGTGGAACAGGGAGGCACCTCGCTCAGGACCACGCTCCCCGCGCCTATCTTGGAATTGTCCCCGATGGTAAAAGAGCCAAGGACTTTCGCTCCCGCGCTGATCATCACATTACTGCCGATGGTAGGATGGCGCTTGCCATGCTCCTTGCCGGTACCTCCCAAAGTCACCCCCTGGTACAGGGTCACATTGTCCCCGATAATGGTCGTCTCTCCGATAATGACGCCATTTCCGTGGTCAATAAAGAACCCCTTCCCAATCTTCGCGCCGGGATGAATCTCAATCCCTGTCTTGCGCACCCCTCTCTGCGAAACCCATCTGGCCCAGAAATAATGCCCTTTCTCATACAGCCTGTGGGCAATCCGGTAATGCAGCATCACCTTGAAGCTGGGATAAAGAAACACCTCCATAGAGGAATGGATTGCCGGATCCCGCTCTCGGATGATGCGGATTTCTTCTGTGATATTGCTGATGATACCCATGTAAATCCCCCCTGTCATTGCTGTCCATGAGACCGACCTGAAAAGACTGCGCCGGAATAAAAAAGCGGAAGAATTCCCTCCCTAAGAGACGAATTCTTCCGCGGTTCCACTCTTTTTAAAGGCCTGTAACGCCTTTCCCTCCATGCGCTTAACGCGCGCCGACGAATCTGCCTACCCTCTCGCGGTCAATCAGGCCCAAAACCCTTGTGAATGCCCCGCTTCACTGCCCCGCGAATTCTCGACAGACCTGCTCCCAGATGCACTTCCTCGTCCTCCGGCGAGGACCGTTTTCAGCTGTCCCCAGTCCCTCTCTGCCGCCTTGCTGTGACAAGTACTCTCTCTGTTCCCAGCATTTCCCATTGATTCCCGGAAAGCCCTCGAAGGCCTCCCCTTAACAGAATATGCAATAATCCCGATTCTGTCAATGCTTTTCTATTGATTTGCGGATAGATTTTACGCCTTGGAGCAGCAGCCATTGCACCCCTCACAGCCGCCCGCGATCTGCTGGGCGGACAGGTCAAAGGGACTGGTCAGAAGGCACACCGCCTGGGCGGAGATGCCCTCCCCCGTTCCGGTGAAGCCCATCCCTTCCTCTGTGGTGGCTTTCACGTTGACGAATTCCACGTCCAGCCCCAGCACCCGGGCGATATTCTCCCGCATGGCATCGATATGGGGCCGCATCTTCGGCGCCTGGGCGACGATGGTGGAATCGATGTTCTCGATACAGAACCCCTTCTGCTCCAGCAGCACGCCTGTCTTCTCCAGCAGCACCAGGGAGGAAATCCCTTCATAGGCCGGATCGTTGTCCGGGAAATGCTTACCGATATCCCCCAGTGCCGCCGCTCCCAGCAAGGCGTCCATGATGGCATGCAGCAGCACATCCGCATCCGAATGCCCCAGGAGCCCTTTCTCGTATGGTATCTTCACGCCGCCTATCGTCAAGTCCCTCTCCGGCACCAGACGATGGACATCATAACCGATTCCAATCCTCATTCCGCTCTTTCCTTACTTCCTTTTTTTCTTTTTCGGAAAGGAAAATGCCAGTCCTTTCTCGCTTCCGTCCAGTCTCACGTCACGCAGCCTGGAGGTACGGCTCCCCTCCCGGTCGCGTCTGCCGCGGCTCTCCCGTTCGCTCTCACGGTCAGACCTCCGGCGGCTTTCCCTCTCGCTCTCACGGTCAGACCTCCGGCGCTCGCGGTCGCTTTCCCGGTCGGACCTTCTGCGGCTCTCGCGCTCGCTCTCACGGTCGGATCTCCGGCGGCTCTCGCGCTCACTCTCACGGTCAGACCTTCTGTAGCTGTCGCGCTCGTCTTCCCGGTCGAACCTTCTGCTCTCTTCCCAATCGTCCTCACGGCCACGCCTTCTGCGGCTGCTGCGCTCCTCTTCCCGGTCGTCCTCGCGGCTGCGCCTTCTGCGGCTGTCGCGGTCGTCTTCCCGGCTGCGCCTTCTGCGGCCTTCCCGGTCGTCCTCACGGCTGCGTCCGCCGCGGCTGTCACGGTCGTCCTCTCGGCCCCGTCTCCCGCGCCCGCCGCGTCTCCTGTCGCGATCACGGCGGCTGCGGCTGCTCTCGTAATCGTCCTCCTCTATCTCCGGCCCGATGTCGCCGATGTGATACTTCAGCATCGCGGCGGCAAGCTCCAGCGCATCGCAGTCCTCCTCGTCCATCTTGCGCTGCAGATAGCTCTTCATCAGATCGATTTCCTCATGGTCGCGCAGCTCCCAGGCCTGGTTCATATATTTGTCGGCTTTCGCCTTCATGACCTTGGCGGCTCCGGGCAGCTTCTTCTCCTCAATGGTGGTACGGCAGAACCGCTCAATCTGGCGGACTCTGTAAAGCTCCCTGCCGCTGACAAAGGTGAAGGAGCGCCCCGTCTTGCCGGCACGGCCTGTACGGCCGATGCGGTGCACGTAGTATTCATTGTCCTGGGGAAGGTCGTAATTGATGACCACCTCCACATTGTCCACATCGATGCCCCTGGCCGCCACATCCGTAGCGATGAGGATATTCGTGCTGCCGTTCCGGAAGTGGTTCATGGCCACGTCCCTCTGATGCTGGGACATGTCACCGTGCAGACCCTCCACACGGAAATCAGCCTTTTTCAGCACCTCAGCCAGCTCGTCCACCTTTATCTTCGTATTGCAGAAAATCAGGCAGAGCTTCGGCTGATAGTATTCCAGCAGGCGGATGCAGGCGGCATCCTTGTCCTGGCTCTTCACCCTGTAATATCTCTGGGACACCAGCGGGATGGTCAGCTCCTTGGCCGCTACCCGCACCAGCCTGGCATCCTTCTGGAACTGATTGGCGATGTCCAGGATGGGCTGGGGCATGGTGGCGGAGAACAGCGCCGTCTGATGGGCGTTGGGAATCTCGCCCAGTATCAGCTCCATGTCCTCCCGGAAGCCCATGTCCAGCATCTCGTCCGCTTCGTCCAGCACTACCATGTTCACATAGTCCAGCTTGACCGTGCGGCGGCGCATATGATCCATCACGCGCCCGGGGGTTCCCACGATGATCTGTACGTCCCGCAGTCCCTTGATCTGCTTGCTGATCTCCTGGCCGCCGTACACGGGAAGAACTTTGATGCCATGCATAAATTTCGCAATGTTCCGGATTTCCTCCGCCGCCTGCATGGCCAGCTCTCTGGTCGGGCACAGGATGATGGTCTGCAGCTTCCTGAGGTCAGGATCTATCTTCTGCAGGGCGGGTATGGCAAAGGCCGCCGTCTTGCCGGTTCCCGTCTGGGCCTGTCCGATGATGTCCTCGCCGTCCAGCAAGTAGGGAATGGCCTGCACCTGAATCGGCGTCAGCTTCTCAAATCCCATCTCCCTGACCGCGCGCACGATGCGCTGATCCAGAAGGGGCTCGATGGAAGCCAGGCTGGCCGAATCCACCACCTCCTGGGCATCTTCCTTTTTTCCCTTTATTTCGTTGTTTTCTGTATCATTTTTCGTTTCACCGGCAGTCTTGTCCGATTCCACAGCCCCATCCTGTCCATCGTCTCCGTACTGCTCGTCTTCTCCGTCCTGCCCTTCCTCGGACTCGTCCCAGTCCTCGTCAGTCTCATCGGCTGCCATGTCCGCCCCGGCATCCTCACCGGCTGCTTCCATGGTCTCCGGCTCTCCGGCCTCCTCTGCGGAATCCCCCTGCGCTGCCCCAAAGCTCCTCTCATGGGCTCCAACTTCCTTTTCCGCAGCCGTCAAATCCATTTCTCCGGCTTCCGAGCCCTTCTCCGCAGCCGTCTGTCCGGCCTCCAGCGCCGGCTCCATCTCCTCGGCCCTCTCCCGGCCGAACATCTCATTCATTTCGTTCATCCTACGATTACCTGACAATTCCTTTCTGCTTTTTCGTGCTGACTACAGTATCTTCTCCATACCAGTCTTCTGGGGCACCAATCCACAGCTCTCATAGAATCTCTTCGCGCCTTGATTGCATTCCCATACATTCAGCGTCAGGTTGTAGCATCCCTCTTTTTTGGCATAGTCCAGTACATATCTGTACAGACTGCTCCCGATATGCTGTCCCCTTAGGGTCTCATCCACACACAGATCGTCAATGTAAAGTGTCTTGATATCCGTCAAAATGTTGTCGTTAGGATGTCGCTGAAACACACAGAACGCATAGCCCAATACATTTTCGTCGGCATCAGCCGCCACAAACACGGGCCTTGTGTCATCACACAATATTTCCAGAAGCTCCTCGTCCGTATATTTCTTCGTGCCGCTTTTGAACAAATCGGGCCTGCCGGTGCTATGCACCGTCAGCACCTGTTCGAGCAGTCTGTCAATCCCTGCCAGATCCCGCTCTTCCCCACGCCTGATAATCATAGTCTTCTCCTTCAAAAACCCCTTATACATTGCCGACAGCCAAAAATATAGAATCGAGCATTTTACTGTTAGGACAAACAAAATCCTGAAAACCCTTATTCAGGTCTTCAGGACTTTGCAAATAGCGAGAGGGGGACTTGAACCCTCGACACTGCGGGTATGAACCGCATGCTCTAGCCAGCTGAGCTATCTCGCCATATATACCGATTTTCACCGGACATGGAACCTATAGGGCTCGAACCTATGACCCTCTGCTTGTAAGGCAGATGCTCTCCCAGCTGAGCTAAGATTCCTTCTGATAAGTCGTCCACACAACCGACTTTGTTAGTATACAATGAGAAACATGATTTGTCAACAAATTTTTCTCAAAAATTTCTATTTTTTTGAAGCCTTTTTTGAAACCGCTTTTCGGGAACCCGTTCCCCCCCGCCCTGAATGCAGCCCCATGCGGATGGCAGAGCGCCGGATACGGGCCGGAATCCCGGATTTCTCCCGGGATTCCAATCCACGCCGAATCTTCTTTCTGTCCGGAAGCGGAACCCTCCGTCAGGTCCTGGCCGCGCCGTCCACGGACAGGATCTCGCCCGTCACGTAGCTGGCCATGTCGCTGGCAAGGTAGAGGAACGCGTTGGCCACATCCTCCGGCTCGCCCACACGGCCCAGAGGAATGGTGGCGATCAGCGGTTTGATCACCTCGTCAGGCAGGGAAGCCACCATGTCCGTCCTGATGACGCCGGGAGCCACCGCGTTCACGCGGATATTGTCCCTGCCCAGCTCCCTCGCCAGGGACTTGGTCAGTCCGTTCACCGCGAATTTGGAAGCAGGGTAAGCCACCCCTGAGGGCTGCCCATAGATGCTGACCATCGAACTGGTGTTTAGAATGACGCCGCCCCCCTGCTCCTTCATCACCTTGGCCGCAGCCTGGGCGCAGTTGAACACAGCGTTCACGTTCAGGGCCATGGTGCCCGCGAATTCCTCGGGCTTGTACTCATACAGACTGCCCCTTGCGGACACACCCGCATTGTTCACCATGATGTCCAGTCTCCCGAAAGACTCCTTCACCGTAGCCACTGCCTTCTCCACCTCCTGGGGATTCTGCAGATTGGGGCAGAGCCCAATCACCCTGGAGGCATACTCCGGATTCTCGGCCTTTATATTCTGCAGCGCCTTGTCCACAGTCTCCTGCCGGGATCCGCACAGCGCCACAGACGCGCCGTTGTCCAGGTACAGCTTTACGATTGCATAACCGATGCCCCTTGTGCCGCCGGTCACCATGGCGGTCTTGCCCTTCAATAATTCCATCTTCCATACCTCCTGACCAGATTTGGCTTAGATATGCCATATGCCCACATTATACTAATTCCCTCCGGAAAAGTCAACAATCCTGCCCTCCTGAATCGAAGACCGGATCCAGGAGAGGGATATGCCAGCTTTGCGAAAACCCTGTCCAGTCATTTTTCCGTCCACGGGGAAACACATAAAAGGCTCTCAAAGCGGATTCCCCGCCTCAAGAGCCATACTGCCTGAGCCTCTGTGGAACCGTCAAGACCTCCTCTGCTCCATCCCGTCCCACAGGTCTATCATCTGTCCGGCAAAGGCCAGTTCCCTGCCCGTCCATCCATAGAGGATGCAGGTGCGGTAGGCATACTCCGGAACGCACACATTATTGTAGCCCGCGGTCTGGACGGAGAATACGTTCACCTTCGGGTTCACTGCCCGCCTGTAGGCAAGGATCAGGTCGAAGACATTGATGTAGGAACCGTTCCCCCGTCTGACGCCATTGCAACTGAAGCCCTGTTCCTGATACTGCTTCCGCTGGGCATTTGTCCCGTACAGCCCCCCATGTCCTGCCTGCTGGTCGGAGTAGATGAAAATCTGGTCCCAGTGCTCTTTCTTCGCGATGGCGTTGCTGAAGAACTCCCAGATGCCGCCCTCCGTGGAAGCGCCCACATCGGCATGGCCCTCTCTGGACACCTCCCTGCACTGGCGCAGGATGTGGCCCCGGCGGGAAATCGGGAATATTTTCAGCCTGTCGCCGAATTTCCCCACATAGCCCTCCTCGGAGGCCGCGGCGGCGATCACCGAGGAGAGATTGTCGATCACCGCCACCTGGACTGTCCCATACTCCGTGGGAATGTTGCCCCAGGCGGAGCCGGAGTTGTCCGAAAGGCACATGGTCTTCCCCCGGAACCTGGGCAGGCTCTCCATGGACAGGTCCATGCATTCCTCCAGGGCGTCCAGAATCTGGGGGCGATGGGCGCATTCGCTTTTCTCCACCGCCTGATAGGCGCTGTAATAACGGAAAGGAAACTGTCTGCCCTTCGCCACGCCGCCTTTCAGCCGGTCAAGGTACTCCTGGCAGAATCCACTGTCCTCCACCTCGGAAAATACCCCCCTGAGATTGCGGAGCATGGCCATATGTCCCATGGATACCTGACAGAAGATATCCTTCCATCCCATGCCCTCCGAGCGCAGATTCTCCCAGGTCTTCTTCCCGGGCGGCAGCGCGATGGCGCCGGTCTTCATGAATTCGTCAATGACTGCCGAATGGGCATGGGTGATGCGGACGGCATCCTTTAAGCCGATTTCCGCGCTTTTATACTTGGCCGCTTCATAGACGTCCAGGCTTCCCAGCTTTCCCGCCAGGGAACGCTTTAAGAGACTGGGCATCCTCTGCTTTCCGTGATTATGATACAAAAAATACGCCAGCTGGGACAGGGCGTCGTCTCCGCGGCTCATGACCTGGCGTTCTATTTCGGAAAAAAGGCCGGGATTCTTCTGCGTAAACGCTTTCCTCCCCGGATGCAATGCGGCTCTGACCATGATGACCTGAGGGTTCAGGCGCATGGAGAACTCCTGCCTGAGGGTCACGGCCCACCGCAGAGTTCCCTCAAAGTCCGCCGTCAGAGCTTCATCCACGGCGCTTTCCATAATCTGCGTGGTGGTACGGCCGCCCCAGGCATCGCCGAAAAGCAGATGGCCCTTCAGCAGCGCGCAGCTCTTGAAACTAGCGTCCCGGACTCTTCCCCCCAATCCGCCGTCGCGGTAATAGGAGGGCTCTCCGAAAATGGAGGACGCCGTGATCATCTTCAGGGTGTCCAGCGGATTGACGCGATAGGATTCCCCTTCCATGAAATTTACCACTGTCTCATTTTTCCTGGCTTCATCCAGCACATTCCGAAAACGGCTCATTTCGTCCCTCCTATTCTTGTTCCGCGTCTGCTCCGCCCAACATCCAGACATGGGCAGAGCCCCCCCTGTCTTTTGCATACAAAAAGCCCCGAGAAAGGGCGGGAACGGTATTTGTCGTGCTCTACCATTGAGCTACCGCCGCTTTCGCGGCAGATGGGAGTCGAACCCATAACAACGCGATCCCAATATCGAAGTAACCGTTCCCTGCGCATCGGGGCTGCTTACTCTTATTATCGTCCGGAAAAGCCATTTTCTGAAGAGCCTATCTGCTCTTTTCCCGTTTTTCCAGGAATTTTACCAGATATTCCCACACTCTGCCGGTGGAGGAAATGCTCAGGGTCTCCTCCGTGGTATGGATGGCTTTCATGTTCGGCCCTATGGACACGCAGTCCAAATCTTTGATTTTGCTCCCCAGGATGCCGCACTCCAGCCCGGCATGGATGGCTTCCACTTTTGGCGCTTTGCCGTACATTTCCTGATACAATGCCGTCATCTTGTCCCGCAGGGGCGAATCCTTGCGGTACTTCCAGCCGGGGTAGTCCCCGCTGACCTGGCTGCTGCCCCCCGCCAGCCCGGTGGCCGCCAGAAGCCTGTCAATCAGGGCATGTTTCGCGCTCTCCACGCTGCTGCGCACGGAGAAATCCGCCGTCAGACACCCTTCGGTATAACGCAAAAGCCCCAGGTTCAGGGAGGTCTCCACAAGCCCTGGCATGTCCGCGCTCATGGCCTGTACGCCATTGGGCAGGACATTCAGGTACGATGCTGCCAGCCGGGTGCTCTCTGCATCCGCGCACAGGTACTTCCCCTGTCCGGCCTCTCTCATCAGAATGTGAAATCCCGGATCCCTGGACGCCAATTCCGCGCGGATATCCTTCTCCAGATTCCTCACCATATCCTGGAACGCCGCTTTGGCAGAAGGCGCTGCCACAAGCACGGCCTTCGTCTCCCTGGGAATGGCATTGTCAGCCAGCCCTCCGGCGGCTTCCAACAGGCTCACCGGCAGCTTTTCCGTCAGACGGTACAGGAGCCTTCCGAACAGGCAGTTGGCATTGCCCCTCTCCTTGTGAATCTCTCCGCCGGAATGCCCTCCCTGTAGGCCGCCCAAAGTCACTTCCAGAGCGATTCCCTCCCGCTCCTTCACGGACAGCGGCAGTTTACATTTGACCCTGGCCCCTCCGGCGCAGCTGGTCAGGAAGATGCCCTCCTCCTCGGAATCCAGGTTCAGCATGCGGTTCCCGGTCAGCCGAGACAGGTCGATGCCCCGGGCACCGTCCATCCCCACCTCCTCGTCCACGGTGATGACCACCTCCAGGCGGGGGTGCCGGATGGTGTCGGAGTCCAGAAGGGCCAATGCATACGCCACCGCTATGCCGTCGTCCCCGCCAAGGCTGGTGCCCTCCGCATAGATTTCGTCTCCCCGGACGGCAACCCGCAGCCCTTCTGTCTTCATGTCAATGGGGCAGTCCGGCTTCTTCACCGCCACCATGTCCATGTGGCCCTGCAGGATCACCGCGGGCTCATTCTCGTAGCCGAAGGTGGCCTCTTTGATGATGATAATGTTCTTCAGATTGTCCTGTATGCAGAAAAGCCCTCTCTCCCTGGCAAACTCCGCCAGGTAGTCGCTGATCTGCCCCACATTGCCTGAGCCGTGGGGAATTTTCGTGATCTCCTCGAAGAAGTAGAACACGTTCTTTGGTTCCAGATTTGATAAGACTCCCATATGATCCTCCTGTTTCCGTCCCGCCCTGTTTCTTCTGCTTCCCGTGCTTCTTCCTTTTCCCGGCAGGCAATGCCGCTTCCGCCGGACTGGCCTGTGGGGCCTTGGACGTCTGTTTTCTTCTGATTATATGTCTTTCCGTCTAAAATATCAATAGCTTATGTCCTATTTGGGCGGACTTTCGGTAGGCCTGTTCCGGCAATTTGCAGCCTTTTGGGCTGTATCCGGAACTATCCGGAAATTTTTCCACCTGCGCGGCTGCAACCGCACAGGTGAAAATTTTTTCAAAATATTGAAAAAAACAGTTGGCAAAATGCCGTAAGGTGTGTTATAATATCTTTTGTCCGGGGGAGAAGGATGTGATGGGTACCTGGGCGGTGGATATATGCAGGATTAGTACATTGGTAGTATGTCAGCTTCCCAAGCTGAAGAGGCGGGTTCGATTCCCGTATCCTGCTTTCGAAAAGCCTTGATTTTATCGGGATTTTTAGCATTTGGCAGTTTCAAAGTCAATCAACGAACCACTCAAACCTGATTTGGTTGGTTTTTTTATTTTCTTTTGTCTAGAGGGTTGCCCCTCTGTAATGGAGATTAAAGCCACCTTTGGCTCTCCGGTTTCCCCACTACCCAATTACAAAGCACCTTGACAATTCAATAGACTTTGAATCCTGAATGTGGTATATTCATTACAATGGGAGGTAGACGAGTATGAGTGATAGCCAAAAGTTGGATCTGATTCTTTCAAAACTTTCAGAAAATGACAAAAAATTTGAAGAAACAGACAAAAAACTGGTAGAAATTGGCAAAAAACTTACAGAAGTTGACAAAAAACTTACAGAAGCTGACAGAAAAATTACAGAAACTGACAAAAAAATTACAGAAACTGACAAAAAACTTACAGAAGTTGACAAAAAACTTACAGAAACTGACAAAAAAATTACAGAAACTGACAAAAAGCTGGACAAACTGGAAAATGATGTTACAGACATCAAACTAACTCTTGAAAATGAAATTAGAACCAGCATTGTAAGAGTAGCGGAAGGGCATCTCGATTTATCACGAAAACTTAGTGAAGCAACAAGAATTGATGACGAAAAAGAAATGATTGCAATCCGTGTATCGATGCTTGAGACAGAGATGAGACGGTTAAGACAGCAGCTTAGCCAGATGGCGGGATAACTACATATCTGAATAGCACAACCACAAAAAATGCAAGGCCTATTGAATCATCAAGGGCCTTGCATTTTTTGATTCAGGGAGGCTGGAGATATCAGCTTTCATCTTCCCATTCTCGCCACCCCTTCATCCATGGGATACCGTCCCACAGCTTTCCGGTGCGGAGGAAATATTCTATGGCAGTCATCACAGCATCTTTATCCGCCGTAGTGTACTTTCGGCAAATGACGGACTGGCCATCGGAACATTCAATATCTGTCTCTTCGTCCGAATCCAGATACTCCGGGTCATAGGTAGAAAACCATGCCGCCTGCTCACCCACCATGCCGCTGTTGTCTCTCAAATACTGCAAAGCAAACAACCCATCTCCGCTCTCCAGCTCCATGATATCCTCTTCCAAATCCGGGTTATTGGTGAGGTAGATGTTTCCCCAGCGACCGTCCCTAAGATTTTTCAGAATTTTCTGGCAGTTGTCCGGAGTGATTTCTTCCGGTTCGTCTGGCCAGCAGACATAATATTTCACGGCAATCCCCTCGGGCATCGCTGCCGGAGTCTCATTCTTTGGTATAAATTCTATGTACTCTTTTATCTTATTCACTTCAAACCTCTCTATTCCAGTTCCGCATCTGCCCCGCCCAGTACCCAGGCATAGCAGAGAATTCCCGGCCGCAAAGGGAATGCGTCCGGAAATCCTCTGGGGCACCGGGCAGGGCAGATGCTGTTTTAATATTCCAGTTCCGCATCTGCCCCGCCCAGTACCCAGGCATAGCAAGCTCTTTTCTCTTCATCCCTCCTGCCACGCCTGCCTGGCGGCTTCCTGGCTGGCCAGGATTTCGCCCAGAGTCCTGGGTGTGTATCCGATATAGTCAATCATGGCGCCGCAGTTGTACATCCGGCAGGGCTTGTCGTACAGGGTCTCCATCTCATATTTCACCCGCTCCATCATGTTCCACTCGAAACTGATGTGCACATGGCCGTAGAGATGGTACCAGCCGTAGTAATGGTGGTTGAAACAGGGAATGGGATAATGGCTGAGCACGATCCCCTTTTTGTCCGAAAGGGACAGTTCCTTGTAGTCCGTTATCTCGATGAAAAGAGACTGGAACTCCCTGTTCTTCAGCAGCTTCTTGTCGTGGTTCCCCACGATCAGATGCTTGACGCCGTTCAGGGAGGACACGATTTCATTGGTCCTGGTGGCATTGTGCCAGCTGATGTCCCCCAGGATGAACACTTCGTCATTCCTGCTGACCGCATTGTTCCAGTTCTCTATCAGCGCCTTGTCATGTTCCTCGATGGTCCGAAAAGGCCTGTTGTCAAAAGCAAGCGCGTTCTCATGCCCGAAATGGGTGTCCGCGATAAAAAAATATGCCATAGGAACCTCCTGTCTGAAAGGGCTGTAGAATCACGCGCCGATGATATCGATCTGGCACATCTTCATGGTCTCCAGCGCCGCCTCATGGGTCTTCGGCGTCACCCCCGCGCAGCAGGACGCGTCCACCGCAATGCCCATCTCCGGGAAATGGGCCTTCAGCAGCAGCGCGTTGGACACCACGCAGATATCCGTGCAGAGCCCGATCAGCTCCACCGCGACCTCGCCGTCGGCTGCCAGCTTGGCTATCTCTTCCACCAGCTTCGTGGAGCCGAATGTCCCCTTCTCGATAGTCCGGTAATTTTTCTCCGACAGGGCGTACATCACTTTCTCGTTCAAAAGCCATCCGTCGGTATCCTTGATGCAATGGGGCACAGGAAGCTTCTTCCCCTCCGCCGTCTCTAGGTAATCCGCCTGGTGCGTGTCCAGGGTGGCGAATATCCTGCCATCGAAGGCCGCAATCCTGGAGGCCACTTTGTCCACGATTGCCACGGCCTCCGCTGTCCCCAGGCTCCCGTCCACGAAGTCCTTCTGCATGTCCACCACTATCAAAACTTTCTCCATAGCGCACCCCTCCTATTTCTATCTGTAATCCATACTGCACACCGAAAAATCTGCAACTATGAAAATACCCCGAAAAGCAACGTTTCCGGGGATGATTTCCACATTCTTATGCCACCTTGCTCTTGGCAAGCTCCGCAAGGGTCTTGAATCCTTCCGCATCGTTCACTGCCATCTCGGCCAGCATCTTCCTGTTGATGTCCACGCCTGCCACCTTCAGACCGTACATGAACCTGCTGTAGGACAGGCCATTGATCCTTGCCGCAGCGTTGATACGCGCGATCCAGAGCTGTCTGAACTGACGCTTCCTCTCTTTTCTGCCTGCGTAAGAGCTGGCAAGGGCCCTCATGACGGACTGCTTGGCAATCCTATACTGTTTGCTCCTTGCTCCCCTGTAGCCCTTCGCGAGCTTCAAAATTCTTTTATGCCTTTTCTTGGCGTTCAAGCCACCTTTGATTCTAGCCATTCTTAATCTCCTCCTGATTTCTTTTGCAGCCTTCCCTCATGGCCTGCCGGACAATCCGTCCTTCGCTTGCGCGCCGGGACAATCCCCCAGCCCAATCCGGCTGCTCTTTGCTATCCACTAATCACTCTTCAGCCAACCTTGTCCGCCTTATAAATAGGGCAGAATCTTCTTCATGTTCTTTACGTTCGTCTTGTCCGTAATCGCAGGCTTCCTCAGGTTACGTTTGGTCTTCCGAGTCTTCTTGGTCAAGATATGGCTCTTGTAAGCCTTGTTCCTCTTCAGCTTACCCGTCCCGGTCACTTTAAAACGCTTTGCAGCAGATCTGTTTGTCTTCATTTTGGGCATAGCATATTCCTCCTAAACTTTTCATATTTTGTCACAGGAGCCGATAGCGGATCCTGCAACCATACATTATATACTCGGCGGTCAAATCTTGTACAGTGAACCTGCCAAAGGGCAGGTTCACGGAATATCGAACATGCAAAAATCAAACGCCGTATATATCCAACTCTCCTAACGCTTCTCTGTCAGGAACATCGTCATGGTCCGGCCCTCCACCTTGGGCGCTTTCTCCACCACAGCGATATCGGCCACGCTCTGGGCGAAATCATCCAATATGTGCTTGCTGCTGTTCATATGGGCCATCTCACGACCGCGGAAACGGAGCGTCACCTTTACCTTGTCGCCTTTGCTGAGGAACTTCCTGGCGGCATTGACCTTGGTGTTCAAATCGTTGGTGTCAATGTTGGGGGACAGGCGGATTTCCTTGATTTCAATGGTCCGCTGCTTCTTCCTGGCTTCCTTTTCCTTCCTGACCATCTCGTACTTGTACTTGCCGTAGTCGACAATCTTGCACACCGGGGGCTTCGCGGTAGGTGCAATCTTCACCAAATCCAGGCCTGCCTCCTCGGCCATCCGCATGGCCTCCCTGGCGGGCATGATGCCCAGCTGCGCCCCGTCCTCACCGATCAGACGTATCTCCTTATCCCGAATCTGTTCGTTAATCATTAAATCGCTAATGGTTTTATACCTCCCCATAAAAAAAGTGGATAGCATAACTATCCACTTCCACACACGCAGCGCAGAATCCCTTGTCCTCTGCGAAGAAATACATTATCGTGAACGCTTACTGGCCCAATCGCCGTAAGGTGAGAGCGGATACTCTGCTTTGTCCTATCGTGTTCTTCACACGCTTAATTACTTTACCATAGATTTTCCGCGCTGTCAATATTCGATTTTCATTTTTGTGACATTTTTTCCGGTTTTTGGTCAGACCTGCTTCTCCGAAAAGGTGGCGCAGACCGTCCCCTTGCAGTCACAGGCCCCGCAGCCCTTGATGTCCACATGGTCCGCATGACATTTATAGTTGGAATTGTAGACACATTTCACCGCTTCGCAGTCAATGCTGATGGTCTTGCTGGGGTGGGTCACAGAGCTCTTGAAGGAATCCATGCCCTCCCGCCTCTGGGTGAAACTCTCGCAGCAGGTCCCCTCACAGTCGCAGGCCTTCTGCCCGCCCACACAGATATCGCCTTTGCAGCACAGCTGTTGTTCATTGTAGCCGCAGTTTTCTACCGCACATCTTAAATCCGCCATATAAGCCTCCTTCTGCGCTGCTGTCCCCACGGGGTCCCCTGCCGAAGATTTCCCGGATGCTTTCCAGGGGACTTCCGGGAAGCCCTCTCGGGGATGCCCGGAAATCCACCCAAAGACTCCTTAAAATCCTCGCCGGGACTTCCCTGCGAATCCCCGGCAAGCAGCGCTGAGTCGGCAGATTCGGACAGGCCATGCAGTCCTGTCAGAATCAGTATGCCCTATTCTCCCGAGACTATTCCGGAAACTGCGGATATCTGCAATCATCCCGTTCCATCCTGTATCCTGTCCCGCCATCGCTTCCGCAAACGCCTGCCGAACAGTTCCGCGCGTCCGGTTATTCCGCATAAATCTCCGCTCTGCTTCCACCTGCATCCGTCCGGTGCCATGTCCCGCAATCAATTCCATGAAATACCTGCCGGAAATTCCCAATTCCCCAGCCCGGTTATTTCGCGCCTTCCTGCACCTCTTCCCTGCGGATCTCCTTGGTGCGGATTTCCTCGCAGATCTGGTCAAGGAACGCGGCAAGGGGCTTCTGTCCCTCGTCCCCTGCGAACCGGCTCCTGACGGACACCAGCCCTTCCTCTTCCTCCTGCTGGCCTACCACCAGCATGTAAGGCACCCTGTCCAGCCTGGCCTCTCGAATCTTGAAGCCGATCTTCTCCGAACGGTTGTCCGTGGCGGCATCGATGTCCCTGGCCTTCAGCGCCTTCAGCACAGTCTCGGCATAGGCCTCATACTTTTCGGAGATGGGCAGCACCCGCACCTGCTCCGGGCACAGCCAGGTAGGGAACTTCCCGGCGTACTTCTCAATGAGCCAGGCCAGCGTCCGCTCATAGCAGCCGATGGAAGTCCTGTGGATGATATAAGGACGGACTTTGTCGCCGTTCTCGTCAATATAGTACATGTCGAACTGCTCCGCCAGCAGGGCGTCCCACTGGATGGTAATCATGGTATCCTCTTTGCCGTATACGTTCCTGGCGTTGATGTCCACCTTCGGCCCGTAGAAAGCGGCCTCGCCCACATCCTCCACAAAGGGAATGCCCAGCTCGCCGAGCACGCGCCGGATAGCTCCTTCCGTCTCCTCCCAGACCTCCGGTTCGCCGATATATTTCTCACGGTTTTCCGGGTCCCATTTGGACAGATGATAGGTGACGTCCTCCTCCAGCCCCAGGGTCTGCAGGCAGTACTGGGCCAGGGCGATGCAGCCCTTGAACTCCTCCACCATCTGATCCGGCCTGACGATCAGGTGTCCCTCGGAGATGGTGAACTGCCGTACCCTGGTAAGTCCGTGCATCTCCCCGGAATCCTCGTTGCGGAACAGCGTGGAAGTCTCGCCGTAGCGGCAGGGCAGGTCGCGGTAGGACTTCTGGCTGTTCTTGAACACATAATACTGGAAGGGGCAGGTCATGGGGCGCAGGGCGAAGACTTCTCTGTCTTTCTCCTCGTCCCCCAGCACGAACATGCCCTCTTTGTAATGATCCCAGTGGCCTGAAATCTTGTACAGGTCGCTCTTTGCCATCAGCGGCGTCTTGGTACGGACATAGCCCCACTCCTTGTCCTCCAGATCCTCGATCCAGCGCTGGAGCTTCATGACCATCTTGGTCCCCTTGGGGGTCAGAAGGGGCAGCCCCTGCCCGATCACGTCCACCGTGGTGAACAGTTCCATCTCACGGCCCAGTCTGTTGTGGTCCCGGCGCTTGGCGTCCTCCATGCGCTCCAGATGGGCAGCAAGCTCTTCTTTCTTATTATAAGCCGTGCCGTAGATGCGCTGGAGCCTGGCCTTGTCGGAATCCCCTCTCCAGTAGGCCATGGAGGAGGAAATCAGCTTGAATGCCTTCACGCCCTTGGTGCTCATCAGATGCGGGCCTGCGCACAAATCCACAAAGTCCCCCTGGCGGTAGAAGGAGATCTCCGCGTCCTCCGGCAGATCCCGGATCAGCTCCACTTTATAAGGCTCGTTCCTGTCCTCCATGAACTTCACCGCTTCCGCCCTGGGCAGGGTGAAGCGCTCCAATTTCGCGCCGTTCTTGATGATCTTCTTCATCTCCGCTTCCAGGGCGTCCAGATCCTCCCTGGAAAAAGGCTCATGATCGAAGTCATAATAGAATCCCGTGTCGATGCTGGGGCCGATGGCCAGCTTCACCTGGGGGAACAGGTTCTTCACCGCCTCCGCCAGCACATGGGAGGCCGTATGGCGGATGGTCGCCAGCCCTTCCTCGTCATTTGCCGTGCAGATGCTCAGCTCACAGTCCCTGTCGACCACTGTCCGCAAATCCACCACTTTCCCGTCCACCTTGCCGCAGCAGGCAGCCCTTGCCAGCCCTTCGCTGATGTCCAGGGCAATGTCATATACGCTGAGCGCGTCTTCGTACTCCTTGACGGAGCCGTCCTTCAATACGATTTTCATCTGTGCCTTCTCTCCCTTCTGTTCCTACAGGAATTCCTGCATCCGCATTCCTTCTTTTCCTTGCCCTGCTCCAGCTTCCCGGTGCCGGCTTCGCACCCGCTGCCGTTCCCATTGCCGCATCCAATCACGACGCCGTGGGTCAGGGGCGCTATCCGCAGGCCATGAATAATCCCGGCCAGCAGGCACAGGCCCGCAATTGCCCACAACATCGTCTTCGCCATGGTCACCTCCCCGTCGAAACAGGTCTCTGTCAGCTTTCTGCACTTTTCTTTGAACTCTTCCATTTCCTGTCATCTCCTTTTCCAGATTTTCCAAGTAAACTTACCGAATCCAGCCTGGGATGTCCGTCCCCGCTGCCCGGCGTGAGCCCTGTGCGCCGCTCGCTCCGGCGGCATCTCTCAAGCGCCGCGGCATTTTTCGCACAGCACTGCGCACAGGCCCGCGCATAGAAAAAAGTCCCCTGCAATCTAAAATTGCAAGGGACGTTTCTATTCCACCATTCCATCATGGGAATCCATAAAACGCGGTTCCACCCTTGTTGCAGCCATGGAACAATCGGCTGCCGCCTTCCTTCGCCTGTAACGGAGGCCTCCGTGCCCGATTAAGGGCCGCTCCGAGCCGGTCTTCAGAAGCCTTACGCCGAACCGCTCACAGCACCGGTCTCCCGGGCGGTCCTCTCTGGGGACGTTCCGCATCCTACTCTTCTCTTCAACGCTTTCTCTTTTCCTATCATAATACCTTTGCGTGAAAAAGTAAAGAACTATTTTCCGAAAAACAGCATCATTTCCCCCCAGTCTTCAGCTCGCCGATGACAGTGGCGATATAGCAGCTCACCTGATTGCGCTCCATGTCCAGGGCCACTGCCAGCTCACCGTACAGGCTGTCCTCTGCCAGATGGAAATATTTCGCATCCACAGCGGTCACTTTCCTTCCCGCCTGGACGCGCTTCTGCTTCCGCAGATATATCGTCTTGATGACCTTCACCAGTTCCGCGCAGTCATTGGTCTTCATGCACTCCTTGTACACCTGCTCTGTCAATTTGTCATTCGGGATGACTAACAGCGGTATCTCCGGAATGGCCTCTATCAGCTTCTGGGCCGCGCCGCGGTCAATCACTTTCCGCAGCAGAGGCTCCTTCTGTGAATCCACCGGCACATACACGGTGCTGCCTGATGTATACAAGGGCTTCAGTATATAATATTTTTTCTCCTTATCCACGCCCGAAATGTTAAGGGTGGTGATATTCTCCACGATGCAGACGCCTTTGTTGCTGCATATCACATATTCTCCTACCTGAAACACTAGACCCTCACTTTCTGCATACCTGCCGACTACCATTAGGAATTGTCGGAAAATAACTGATGCAACTTGTTTAGGAGAAAGCCCAGAAATACAACGAAAACGGCTATAAACTCGCATCAGTTATTTGTAGACAATTCCTTACCTCCGTCACTATATGTTATAACCATATTATAACAGATTTAAACATAATTTGTCAGCGTATTTTATTAAAGAAAGTGATTTTTGTGAAATATGCGCATGGCGTGATGGCAGCACTTTGTACAGAAATCCGTGCGCAGTTTGTCAATCGATAACTTTTATGCTTTCAATGACAGGCTGGCTCTCGCTCTGCACTAGTCCAATACTGTCAACATAAGCTTCGGCAGAGATGGACTCGCAGATGGCGTCCACCACCTCTATCCCCTCCGTCACATAGCCGAAGCAGGCGTACTTTCCGTCCAGGTAGGTGCTGTCCTCATGGACGATGAAGAACTGGGAACTGGCGCTGTCCATCATCTCCGAGCGCGCCATGGAGATGGCCCCTCTGGTATGGGACAGGTTGTTCTCGACCCCGTTCTCGGAAAACTCGCCCTTGATCGTTTCATCGGAGCCGCCTCTTCCATTGCCCAGGGGATCGCCGCCCTGTATCATAAATCCCGAAACAATGCGGTGGAAGGTCAGTCCGTCATAAAAGCCGTCCCCGGCCAGCTTCAGGAAATTCTCCACTGTTATAGGCGCTACGTCCCCGTCCAGCTCCACGGAAATCGTGCCGAAATCCTTCACCGTGATCTCCACATGGTGCTTCCCGGAAGCAGCCCCCGTCTCCCCGCCCTCTGCGGCAGAGCTTTCCTCCTGCCGGCTTTCCTCTCCGGACGTCAATGACTGACCGTCATTATCTGCTTGTCCAGCCGAAGAGCCCTCTTCCGCACCGTTACCGCAGGCAGCCAGAAATACTGCCATTACTGCTACCATCAAAATGCTCATCCATCTCTTTTTCATCTCTTCTCCCATTCCTTCCTCTTGAATATACGACAACAATGCCATCACAGATGCCAGTGCACCTATGGTGGCACAATCGCGCTTCTTTTATGCAAAATCACCAAATGATTGTCAGGCAATCTCACCAAAGAGCCCTAGATGGTCAGGTCAAAACGCTGACCCGTGTAGCCCTGCCGCTCTTCCTTTACGGCATTCCAGTCCACGTTCGCAATCTTCTCCGCCAGCTCCTCCACCGTGGACGCATACACTGTCGTCTTCTTGCCCGTGTTCTTGCCAAGGGCCCGATACTGTGCGGTCTCCGCGCTTTCGGCTTTCTTCGCGTTCCCCTTTTTGTCCGTGGAATGCTCTTTTTCCATGCGCTGCTTTTCGATGCGCTCACGCTGCTTCTCGCTGTTCTTCTCCAGCTCCGCGAAGAAGGAGACCTCCCCGTCATCGCCGAAAGAGATGCCGATGCGCGTCACGTCGTCCGCCTTGTCCCCCAGCTGGGACTTCATGTCGCCCAGCTTGGCCACGGCGTCGTCCAGGGTCTTCAGGTTCTTGTTCTTCACATCCTCGTCCGCTGCCATCTTCTCCAGCTCGTCGGGCGTGAACAGGGTGCTGTATTCAGCGTTTCCCCTGGACAGCAGGGAAGCCGCCTCCTCGTCCGTCTCAAAGTCCGCCACGATGAAATCCATATTGCCATATTTCTTCTGCAGCTCCTTCAGCAGATTCTGTGCCGCCTTGCTCAGGTTGGGAGCCTTCTTGCTCTCTTTCGAGGCATCCGTAGTTTTCCTGGCGCTGTCTGCCTTGGCCTTCTCTGCGTCCCTGGCAGCCTGCGCTGTCTTTCCATAGATGCCGCTCTGATAATAACTTCCTATTTTCTCCATTTTCTGCCCTCCATAGCTTTTTTGACATCTTCCTTAGCTGATGCCTGCAAATTCTGCCTTCCTGTCCGGATTCCCGCCGCGCTTCGCCTGTATGGGCAAAACATCGGCCTGCTATATTTTATTTCGGCAAATACTGGGAAAACTTTACCCAAAATATCGTCCGAAGAACTTGCATTCCCTTCCCGTGATCGTATAATGGAAGTATGATGAAAATATGGAAGAACAGTCCGCGGATACGGAGAACGGAGGAAAAGAACATGAAATATCGTGATTTAGGCAAGACAGGGCTGAAAGTCAGCGAAATCGGCCTGGGCGGGGAATGGCTGGAACGGCACAACGCCCAGGAGGTGAAGCAGGTCATCGACCGCTGCGAGGAACAGGGCATCAATATCCTGGACTGCTGGATGTCGGAGCCCAACGTGCGCACCAACATCGGCAGCGCCCTGGCCGGAAGACGGCAAAAATGGTACATCCAGGGCCACATCGGCTCCACCTGGCAGAACGGCCAGTATGTCCGTACCAGGGAACTTGGTCAAGTGCGGGCGGCTTTCGGAGATCTGCTGGAACGGCTGCAGACAGATTACATAGACTTGGGGATGATCCATTTCGTGGATGAGCCTGTGGAATTCCACAGAATCATGGAAGGGGAGTTCATCGAATACGTGAAGGGACTGAAGGAGACGGGAACCATCCGCCATATCGGCATGAGCACCCACAATCCGGCCGTGGCCAGGCTGGCGGCGGAAAGCGGCATCGTGGAGCTGATTCTCTTCAGCGTCAATCCGGCTTTCGACATGCTGCCCGCCACGGAGAACATCGATGATTATTTCGCGGAAAGCTACGATGAGACCCTGGGCGGAATCGCTCCCGAGAGAGCCGAGCTGTACCGTCTTTGTGAGCAGAACGGCGTGGGAATCACTGTCATGAAAGGCTATGCCGGCGGCAGACTGTTCTCCGCAGATACTTCTCCCTTCCAGGTGGCGCTCACCCCCGTGCAGTGCATCCACTATTGCTTAACCAGGCCGGCCGTGGCCAGCGTCATGGTGGGATTCGACACGCCGGAACATGTGGACGCCGCCGTGGCCTATGAGACCGCCACCATGGAAGAAAAGGACTACGCCAGCGTCCTGGCAAAAGCGCCACGCCACGGCTATTACGGCCAGTGCACCTACTGCGGCCACTGTGCCCCCTGTCCGGCGGGAATCGATATCGCCATGGTAAACAAGCTCTATGACCTGGCCCTGATGCAGGAACAGGTGCCGGACTCCCTGAAAGCCCATTACCGCCAGCTATCCGCCAACGCGGATGCCTGTGTGGGCTGCAGAAGCTGCGAGAGCCGCTGTCCTTTCGGGGTCAAGATTGCCCAGCGGATGGAGAAGGCGCGGGCGCTTTTCTAGGGGCGCTTTTCCAGGGGCATTCTCAGAACCGTTTCTTCAGCGCCCTTTCCGTGGGAACGATGGCCAATAGCATCGGGACGCATTCCACGGCGCTCAGGATGCCGCCCCAAAGACCTACCATATTTTCGCCCTTCCCCAGACAGGGCAGCATCGCCAGGCCCATCCTCTTCCAGAGTCTGCCAAAATAGGCATGGGCAAAGTCCCATGCCTCCTGGCTGGCCATGGATCTGGCGGTGCGGTATCCGTATGCCCCGTTAATCTTCCTGGGCGGACGGCGCAAGAACACCGCTCCGAATCCTACCATCGTCAGTGGCACAATCAGGTTCATGCACACCATAAATATCCAAAATCCCATACAGCACCTCTCCTTTCTCAGCTTTGCCTTTTTCATCCCTCTAAAGCGCCCTTATCCGTTCCATCTCCCGGCAATCCCAGTGCCGAAAAAGCCAAGGGTTCCATGTGCCCCCTTATCTTTGGTCATTCCGTCCCGTCAGGGGCAGATTCTTTCGTCCTCTCTTTGTCTTCCAGCCTGTATTTTCCGTAGGCGCTCTCCATATCCAGATGCACCTCCCTGAAAAACAGCACCAGCCATACCGCGAAAGCCCCTATGGCCACATAGCCGGAAATCCATCTGCTCCCTGCAGCCCCCAGCAGCATGACACCGCCCCACAGCCAGAAAGCGTTCCTCTGGTCCGCTGCCATCCGCTTCCTGTCATACCTGGCACGTTCCTCCTTTGACAGAAGGCTAAACCCGCTCAGCCAGTTTGCTCCATGCTCTCCGGCCAGGGCAAACAGAGAACCCAGCAACAGAAACGCAGCCGCAAGTACCATGCACAGATAAAAACCTATCATTACCGTATCCTCCCCGGTAGTTTCCTCCCCGGTATCATAAAACCCGGCATCCCCATTTCCTACATCCATCCCTTCCTCTGACGCACCAATATGGCCTACAGCGCCTGTCCGGTCTATGCCGCCCTTCCTATCTCACATAAAAGCCGCTCAGCTCCATCTCCTGATCGTAAGTCAGAGTATAGGTCACGCTGACATTCTCATAGGAGGCATTTATCTGCGCGACCGCATAGTCTTTTCCCTTTTCCCTGATCTGGACCATGTAAGCCGGGCCCACATTAAGGAGGGAGCCCCAGTCCTCGCCCACATATCCTTTGATGTCGTCCAGGGACATCTGCGCCAGCAAGTCCCGCAGTTCCTGGGACAGGTATGCGTCAAAGCCCTCTCTGTCCCCTTCGCTGAATACATTGATCACTTCCTTCGAACGGGCTTCTACCTGGCCAGAATCGAAGACAGTACTGTCGTAGATATCCAGGTTCTTGGGAAGCCACCAGTAGAGGAACCCGACGGCCAGCGCCAGCACGCCAAGCACGCTTCCCAGAATCAAAAGCAATAGCCTGCGCTTCCTGGCCTTCCTTTCCCCGCTGCCCTCCAGGTTCTCGTTGAATTCCGCGGCCAGCGCCTTCGGGTCTCCCATCTCTGTCAGGATTTCCGTCAGCTGCCGCCCTTCGCTCAGCGCGATTTCTATATGGGAATCCAGCTGTCTCCTGATTTCCTTCTTTTTGGCTCCGGAGCACTGCAGATGTCCGGCGACGCATTTGATATATTCCCGCTTCGTCATATCCCATTCATCCCTTTCCCACAAGCATCTCCCATTACTTCTTTTCGTATTTATTCTGAATCGAGATTGTATACACCGCCATGGCCACGATGGTCTCCAGCATAATCCCCAGAATGGAAATGACGGCACCGCCCGAGTTCTGCCAGAACAGAATCGGAAGTCCCAGAACCATGGCCACAAGGCCGTACACGATGAAGAGCTTCCCCACCGCCCGGTTGTACCCTTTCACATCCTCCATGGGAAGAGGCCGCACATTTGACCAGAACCCCACTTCCTTCTTCGCGAAATGCGCCGCCACCCCCAGGCCTATGAAAAGAAGCCCTACAGCAATCCACAATAAAAACCCAACTATCCTATCTTCCATTTCCTGTCCTCCTGATTTTTCTTCCGCCATGGGCGCGGATGCTTCCAAAACCCTTTCCTGTGCTTTCAGGTGCATCCGTCTTCCGCCCCGGCCCTGCTTCCCAGAATCGCCTCCACGTTCCCGGAGAATGTCTGCCACAGTTCCTTCAGTTCCTCCAGAGTATCCCTTCCCTCCTCCGCCAGCTGGTAGTACTTTTTGGAGACTTCCTTTCCTTTGGGCTGGCTCCATCTGCTCACCACCAGCCCGTCGTCTTCCATCCGGTAGAGAATCGGATACAAGGTCCCCTCCTTTAAGAGGAACATGCCGCCGCTCTTCTCCTTCAGTTCGCAGATCAGCTGATAACCGTACTTCTCCTTTTCCGTAAGAAGCTGCAGCACCAGCATTTCCAGTACGCCCTTCTTCATCTGCTGCTCGTATTTCGGCTTCAACCCATCACCATCCTTCTGCCGGGAATGTAAGAAGTGCCCAGGCTCCTTCTCGTTGATTGATAATATTTAGTATTGCTAATCATATATTATTACAATGGGAACGTTTTGTCAACAGAAAAAAGAAGGTTTTCTGCTTTTGAAAAAATTAAGAAAATCCTGACAGGATTCTTTAGATTCGGAAGATATCATGGTATAATGTTCTTATTCGTGGCATGGAACGGCCGGATGGCCATCCATACCATGATTGCACTTTAATCATGGTATAATACTGGCAGAATATCAAGGCACGACCTGTCCTGATTATCTGCATCATACCCGGACTACACAAGAAAATGGGAGGAAACACTATGAAAAAAGGAATCTTGCTTGGATTGTTCCTGTTTGCGGCAGCTTATCTCATCTTATCCAAATGTATCAAAAACTCCACAAAATATATCCACATGGGCCCGGAGAGCGAGCAGCCCTGACAGAGGGACCGGTTTCGCCCCTCCAATATCGGCGGCGTGCAAAAAGTCCGAATTCTCGTCCAGGAACTCCAAAAAGGGGAATGGCTCCGCCATTCCCCTTTCCATCTCTCCATGCCTTCCGACAGGACTTCCTCCTTCGCCCTCCGGCCCTGGAAACGCTTCATTTCTTTCCTCAGTTGTATTGCTTTCCTCTACTTCATTTCTTCCCTCTTTTTCCGCGCTTCCCATCCGGCTTCCCGGCGCTTTCCCTCTCCTGGGCCCCGTCCCGGAAAGTCTCCTCGTATTTGTCCGTATCCGTGGGCAGCCCCTGCTTTCCCAGGGAATATTCCGCCAGCCGCTTCACGATATAATACAGCGTGGCGAACAAGGGCACTCCCACGATCATCCCCAGGAACCCCATCAGCTTCCCGAACAGCAGCATGGCCACCGTCACATAGAGGGCCGACAGGCCTGTAGAATTCCCCAGAATCCGGGGGCCGATGATGTTCCCGTCCACCTGCTGCAGGATAATGACGAACACGATGAACACCAGGCACTTGGCCGGCGAGACCAACAGCAACAGAAAGGCGCTGGGAACGGCTCCGATGAAAGGGCCGAACATGGGGATGATGTTCGTCACCCCCACAATGACGCTGATCAGCAGCCCATACGGTATCTTTAGAAGACTCAGGCACACGAAACAGATGATTCCCACAATCAGGGAATCCACCAGCTTCCCGGAGATGAATCCGTTGAAGATGCGGTTCGTCTGCACAAGGGCTTCCGACACGGCCCCGTTGAAGCGCTCGTTTCTGCTGACAGCATAGAAAAGCTTCCGGCACTGGCCCAGGTAATGCTCCCGGCCAAGCAGCAGATAAATCGTCACCACGATGGAAATCACCAGGTTCACGATGGCAGAGCCGATGGAAAGAAGGCTGTTCGCCACTGTGGACACCGTGGAGAACAGATTCGTCCGAATCCACGACACCAGAGAGGTCTCGGCGGACTCAATCATCTGCATCACAGCGGCCGCGGCTTCATTGTCCGACTCCAGATAGCTGTTGAGCCTGTCCAGCTGCGTCTCCAGCATCTTCGGCAGATCCCTCACCAGCCCGCTGACGCTGTCCACCAGCTGCGGCAGAATCAGGGCGCAGAACAGCACCAGCACCCCCAGGGCCAAAAGCACCGTGACCAGCACGCACACAGGCCTGGCGAACCTGGCCAGCCCTTTCACCCTCTTGACCTGTCTCTCCAGAGCCTTCTCCACCGGGCACAGCACATAGGCCAGCACAATCCCCGCCAGCAGCGGCTGCAGCGCCGACAGAATCACTGCCCCGAAATCCAGAATCTCCTGAAACCGGAACAGCAGAAAGAAAAAAGCTATCGTGGCAGAAAGGCTGGCAAAAATCATGATGCCCTGCTTCCGGTAGTTTCTATTTTGATTTTGGTCCATTGCGCTCTCCTCCCCTACGGCCGCCCTTTCTGACAATTCGCCGTACTTCTGTCCTCCCTGTTCTCGCCCTGAAACGGGCTGGCAGCCATTGTCCTTATCCTGTCCTTTGTCTTCAGAAAAAAGCACTCTCCCTCGTACAGGCCCTTTTCACAAAGCTGCTCCAGAACCGCCGTCATGGAGACATTCAGCCGGTGATATACCCGCCGTCCTTCCCAGGGCAGACCTGTAATATATTCCTGCGCCTTCTCGTCCAATGCCCCCAGCAGACATTCATATCCCGGCAAATCCGCTCTGGCCGTCACCCCGAAGTCACAGGACGCGTAGGAATCCTCTTCGCCGTTTTCCTCCAGCTTCGCTCTCAGGATGGCCAAAAACCTTTGTGCATCCGGCTTCTGTCCGACCAAGAAGCTGCTGGTTTTCCAGCACGCCACGGCAAGCGTCTCATCCCGCTTCACCACCCGCCGGAATGTGGCCTTGCCATATCTGTCATATTCTTTCACATAGGCGGCTTCTTCCTTATGCCCGCCGCTGCCGGGCTCCTGCCGCAGAATCACCCCGGACACAGTCAGATGTTCCCACACCGCCTGGCGCACTTTTTCATAGGGAGCCGGGAAATCCAACCGCTCCGCAATCTGCTTCACCGTATACCCCAGATCCGCCAGATGGCGGATGGCGCCCCCGTTGGCGGCCTCCTGGGTGAAATTGGCCAACGCCTCCTGAAAATACCGATTCCCTTCCATATCCAAGCAACACTTTCCTGATCCGTCTATTTCTTTGATTATGTCATATAATGGCGGAATATGCAATGCCTTTTCACAGAAGAATAGGCTTGCATTTTGCCTGAATAGCGAGTAGAATATTATGCGATGACATATAATAATCTATTTGTCGTACGAAAAAAGCAAAAGGAAACGAGGTACATCATGAAAAACAATCAGAACAAATGGTTGAGCGCCGCCATCCCCGCGCTGCTCCTCCATTGCAGCATCGGAACAGTCTACTGCTGGTCCATCTTCAGTCAGGAAATCGCTGACTATATCGGCTTCTCCAAGGGCGCTACGGAGTGGGCGTTCAGCTTCGCCATCTTCTTCCTTGGAATGTCCGCCGCCTTCCTGGGCAACATCGTGGAGAAGGACATCCACAAGTCCTCCCTCATCGCTTCCATCTGCTTTGCCTGCGGCATGGCAGGAACCGGTTTCTTCATTTATTACGGCGGCACCCATCAGCACAGCCCGCTGGCGCTGATCGGCATCTATGTATGCTATGGCTTCATCATGGGCATCGGCCTTGGGACGGGCTATCTGTCCCCGGTCAAGACCCTGATGCTCTGGTTCGAGGACAGGAAGGGCCTTGCCACAGGCCTGGCAGTGGCCGGCTTCGGCGCGGCGAAGGCAATCGCCAGCCCTATCATGCAGGCCATGCTGGACAATCTGGGCGACGGCGGCATCTACAAGATGTTCCTGATCCTGGCAGTCGTCTATTTCCTCATGATGTTCGCAGGCCATCTGCTGCTGAAGAAGCCCTCTACCTGGCATGAGCCCCAGAAGGCCGAAAAGGGCAAGGGCATGATGGACGTGATCAAATCCAGGCCTGTCACCAACTACATAGGCATCTGGCTGATGTTCTATATCAACATCACCTGCGGCCTGGCGCTGATCTCCCAGGAGAAGATGATCGTGAAGTGCATCGGCCTGGCCGGCGCGGCAGGCATCATCTCCACCGTATCCGCCATCTTCAACGCTGGCGGCCGCCTTGGCTTCTCCGCCTGGGCAGACACCATGAAGGACAGGAACACCATTTATAAGCTGATATTCATCCTGTCCATCGCATTCACGGCCATCACGATCGTCACCGGCGGCATCAAGAACGGCGAGGGCAACATGGCTTTGGTGGTTCTGGTCCTGGGACTGATATTTGTAGTCAACGCTGGCTACGGCGGCGGCTTCTCCAACGTGCCCACGCTGCTCTCCGACCATTACGGGATGGGCAATATCAGCGCCATCCACGGACTGACCCTTTCCGCATGGGCGATTGCCGGGCTCACCGGCAACCAGATGGCCAACTGGATCGTGGACCACACCGGCGAGTTCATGGAAGTGCACGGCGTCAGCGTCAATCCCGCCGGATACCAGAACGTGCTGTATGTCACCATCGTGCTGTATATCCTGGCGCTGCTGATCAGCTTCTTCCTGGTACGCCCTCCGAAGGAAGCGAACACAAAATAACGTTAAAAAGCCCCTGTGTCCGGTCTGCGTGCCCGGATACAGGGGTTTTTTCAGGCTGTGGCAAGGCAGTCCTCGTACCGCTTCCCCGCCTTGCGCCAGTTGATCAGGCCGAACCAGCCCTCCACATAGTCGGCGCGCCTGTTCTGGTATTGGAGATAGTAGGCATGCTCCCACACGTCTATCAACAGGATGGGGACATATTTCTCCAAATCCGGCACATCCTGGTTGGCGGTCTGCACAATGGACAGCTTTCCGTCCCTGTCGGACACCAGCCAGGCCCAGCCGGAGCCGAACTTGCTCACCGCCGCCTGCTTCATCTGCTCCTTCCACTGTCTGTAGGAGCCGAAATCCCTGTCGATGGCCTCCGCCAGGGCCCCCGAGGGCTCCTGTCCCACGGCCCCTTTCATGGAGTCGAAATACATCTCATGGTTGTAGACCCCGCCGCCATTGTTGCGCACTGCCGTCTGTATGGCATCCGGCAGCCCGCTGATATCCGACAGCAGCTCCACCAGGCTCTTCTTCTGCTGCTCCGGATAATCCGCCAGCGCATTGTTCAGGTTGTCCACATAGGTCTTGTAATGCTTGTCGTGGTGGAACGTCAGCGTCTCCTCGTCCAGCACAGGGACCAGGGCATCATACTCATAGGGCAAAGGACGGACTACAAAAGGATAGATTTCCGCTTTCATATATTACCTCACAATCTGCCATTCAGGCATTTTTCAGGGGGCTCTGCCGCTCCGTGGGAACAGTTCGGCCCGGAAAGTTAACAGTTCTCTGAAAAGTATATGTAAATTTATCCCAATTATACAGCATGCCGCCTGAAATTGCGTTTCATTTTTCCCGAAGGTCCCCGTCTTCGGGCGTCAGCAGGCTGCTGTGCTCCCTTCGGTAAGAGGAGGGGGATATCCCGCACTCTTTCCTGAAAAAGCCGGAAAAATGCCGGTAGTCCATGAATCCCAGGTAATCCGAGATCTCCTGTATGGACATCACCGTGCGCTCCAGCAGGGACTGAGAGAGAGCCAGCCGCAGCTTCAGGTAATAGCGGTAAGGCGTGATGGAATAGGTCTCCTTGAACAGATGGATGGCCCTGGAGCGGGACAGCGGGACGCATTCGGCTATGTCATCGATGGTCAGGGGACGGGACGCGTTCTGCTCGATAAAGTTCCTCATGGTAAGGGCCCTGGACTGACAGGAGGCCTCACTGCCCAGGAAGCCGGACAACGCCTGGATATACCGGTGCAGAAGGAGCTCCAGCTCACTGCCTGAGCGGACCGGCTCTTTTTCGATGGCATGCAGGATGGCATAGAGGTAGCTTTCGTCACCAAAGGCTGCTATCTTCAGGACATTGCCCAGTTGGTAGTCGGAAAGCAGATGGCCCACCAGGCTGCCGCCTACATTGAACCACACTTTTGTCCAGGGATCCTTGCTGTCCGCATAGTAGTGATGGCTCCTGCCTGGCTGGAGAATGTAGGCGTCCCCTGCAGTGACGGTGACGCTCTCTTTGTCCTGGCGGACATGGCCGGTGCCGGAGAGGACGTATTCGAACACGTAGCAGTCCGCCCGGGGACGATAGATTTCATAGGAGGGGTCGGGGTAGGTGACGCCTGCCAGGCCGGGGACAAAGCAGGCGGAGGCCTGTCCGGTGTAGATGGCGTACTCTTCTCTTTTCCCCTGGTGGCAGATTTGCTGTCCGTCGGACATGATATATTTCTCCTGTTCCAGCTGTGCATCTCTTCCGCCCAGCGCCCGGCCATAGGTAAAAATTTCCGGTCACAGGCAGAAATTTGCACGGCAAGTTTTTGCGGCAATCCCTAAATGGGCTGTCGGCTTTTCCTGACCGGTTCATTATATCACATTCCTTTTCCATTTGCCACACAAATCAGACAGCGGGATGCGGAAAGGATGCGGGAACGCCTTTTTCCGATAGGCGGCATCCGGCAGCACTATTTTGTACATTTCCGCAATTAATTTCCATGGGAAAGATGACGCTGCGGGTTTATACTGGTTCTTGAAGCAGATGACCGGCCGGACAGACGATATGCCGGCAGAATCATAGAAAACGGACATGGATAGCAAAAAGGAGGTTCACAATGGCAAATGTAGCGAGACTGGAGCATCCGAAGCCCCAGATGCAGCGGGCGGACTGGCAGAACCTGAACGGCGAATGGGATTTCGCCTTCGACTTCGGCCGCAGCGGCGTAGACCGGAGGTTTTATGAGAGAGACGGGCTGGACCGGAAGATTCAGGTCCCCTTCTGCCCGGAGAGCGAACTGAGCGGTATCGGGTACAAGGATTTCATCCCGGCAGTGTGGTACCAGAAAAAGGTGGAACTGACCGCCGGGCAGTTAAAGGGAATCGTGCGCCTGCACTTCGGCGCGGTGGATTACGAGTGCCATCTCTGGGTAAACGGGCAGAAGGCCGGGAGCCACAAGGGCGGATATGTCTCTTTCTCCTTTGACATCACCCAATATGCCAGAGAGGGGGAGAACGTGCTGACCCTGTATGTGGCGGACGACAACCGCAGCGGCGCGCAGTGCAAGGGAAAACAGTGCGGCAACTACTACTCCGGCGGCTGCGATTACACCCGGACCACGGGAATCTGGCAGACCGTATGGCTGGAGTTCCTCCCCAAGGCCCATATCGAAAAGGTGTTTTATTATCCCAACATCGCGGAGGGCTTCCTGACCATCCACGCAGTGACCCAGGGAACGGGAACTCTGTGCGCCGAAGCCCTTTATGAAGGCAAAGTCTGCGGCAAGGCACAGGTACAGGCTGTGGCGGGGAACGCTGTCCTGAAACTGCCGCTGTCCGAGCTGCACCTCTGGGAAGCGGGCGCCGGAAGGCTGTATGACCTGAAGCTTTCCTTCGAGGAAGACAGGGTGGACAGCTATTTCGGCATGCGGGAAATCCGGCTGGACGGGGAGCGCTTCCTGATCAACGGCAAGTCCGTGTTCCAGCGGCTGGTGCTGGACCAGGGCTTCTATCCGGACGGCATCTATACGGCTCCCACCGATGAGGCGCTGCAGCAGGACATCCGGCTCTCCATGGACGCCGGCTTCAACGGGGCAAGGCTCCATCAGAAGATTTTTGAGGAAAGATTCCTGTATCACTGTGACAGAATGGGATATATCGTATGGGGCGAACAGGGCAACTGGGGAATCGACTACAGCCGTCCGGACGGCGTCAAGAACTTTCTGCCTGAATGGATGGAGGCGCTGAACCGGGACTTCAACCACCCTGCCATCGTAGGTTGGTGCCCCTTCAACGAGACTTGGTCCAATCCCAGCCAACAGCACGACGATCTGCTGGCGATCGTCTATCAGATGACCAAGCTCTTCGACACCACCAGGCCCTGTATCGACACCAGCGGCAATTTCCATGTGGCCACGGACATCTATGACATGCACGACTACGAGCAGGATCCGACAGCCTTTGCCGCCACCTATGAGGAATTTGCCAAAGGCGGTCTCCTGAAGGACCGTTTTTCGCCCAGGCAGAACCCCATTCCCGGCATTCCGGTGTTCATCAGCGAGTACGGCGGCATCAAATGGGATGTGGAGGGAACCCTGGAGAGCAGCTGGGGCTACGGGGACGGCCCGAAGACGGAAGAAGAATACATCGCGCGGTACAAGGGCCTGACGGATGCCCTGTTGGACAATCCCCACATGTTCGGCTTCTGCTATACCCAGCTTTACGATGTGGAGCAGGAAGTCAACGGCCTGTATACCTATCACCGGAAACCTAAGATGGATATCTCGATTTTCCGGGAAATCAACAGCCGGAAAGCGGCTATCGAAGATTAGCCGTCCCTGTCCGCCCTGTTCATCTCCGGGAATAGACACAGCCGCAGTAGTCCTGTCGGTACAGGCCATATTGAGCTGACAGCTCAATGGAGCGCTTATAGCCCTCTTTCTTCTTGAAGTCAGAGGGAAGCCATGAAATACCGTACTCTTCCGCCAGAGCCTGGCCGATTTCGTTCAGCTTTCCGGCATTTTTCAGCGGGCTGATGGTCAAGGTGGTGGTAAAATAGGTAAATCCGCCTTCCGCCCCGCGCTTCGCCGTCTCCCGCAGACGCAGGTCGAAGCAGCGAAAGCATCTCTCCCCGCCCTCCGGGCAGTCCTCCAGGCCTTTCGCCATCTGAAAGAAGCGCTGGGGCTCATAGTCCCCCTCCACTACGGAGATGGGATACCCCTTCCCCTCCTGGTTATAGGCGGCAATCAGCCGTTTCTGCTCTGCCACCCGTTTCCGGTACTCTTCGGACAGGGAGATATTGGGATTGAAATAGAACACTGTTATCCGAAAAAAGCTGCAGAGGTATTCCAGCACGTAGCTGCTGCAGGGCGCGCAGCAGCTGTGCAGGAACAGGGATGGTGCTTGTCCTCCCTCTGCGGCTGATTTGTCTGTCTTTAATCCGTTTATGATTTTTTCCAGTTCCTTTTGGTAATTTATCTGATTCATCTCTGCTACCTGACCTGTCTGCGGCTTCCCGGCTCTGCCCGGAGGCCGCCTTTTCAAAAGACTTCCAGCAGCCCCTTCAGGCCTCTCTCCTCATATATCCGCTTATAATACGCCACCTCGTCCCCGATCAGGTCGTCGATTACCTGCATGCCCAGCAGTTCCACCGGGGCCTTGTCGTCCGTCAGGAGGTATTCCCCGGGCACATAGCGCTCCAGCGAGGCCGCCGTCCGCTCCATCATGGCATACAGCGCCCCGTCCTCCAGGGCCTGGCGCTTCGCATCAAAGTTCTTCTGCATGGCCCCATTGTCCGAGGCGAAGAGCTCCCGGTTGGTGGAGCCTGCCACGTCCACTGTGTAGACATCGCGGAACACGAAGGAAATGGTATCCGCCAGGTACTGGTTGATATTGCCCTCCTCCCTGCCGCGCATGTTCATGTTGACGACCATGACCCCGTCTTCCGCCAGGTGCGCTTTCACAAGCATGAAAAATTCCACCGAGGACATCTGAAAGGGAATGGTGATGTCCTGGTAAGCGTCCACCATGATCACATCGTACTTCTCGTCCACCGCATTCAGGAATGCCCTGCCGTCATAGGTGGTCACCGGCACGTCCTCCGGCAGATGGAAGTATTCCCTGGCCAGCGCCGTGATTTTTTCATCAATCTCCACGCCCTCGATATCCATATCGCCGTAGTATTTCCTGCACTGGGCGGCATAGGTGCCGGTCCCCATGCCAAGTATCAGCACCTTACAGTCCTCCGGGGCCTTCTCTGTCACCATCAGCGGGGCGGCCATGGCATAATCATAATACATGCCCGTAAGCCCCTGTTCCTTCATATAGATGGACTGGACGCCAAAGAGCACATTGGTGGATAATATGACACTTCTGTCATTTTCTTTCACCTGCAGGTAATTGTAGACCGACTCTCCCTCGTAGGCCAGATTGCCCTCCCAGAAAGCGAAGCTGTCGGAATATCCCAGGACGCAGCAGAGCAGATAGCACAGAACCGCCATGAGGGCTTTTCCTGTCCCGGGAATCTTTTTTCTGTTCCGGCTGCTCCGGTTCCTGCCGGTGGCTTCGCCGCCTTCGCTGCCAGCGTTCTCACCGCTTTCTATATGGACATTATCCGTCCTTTTTCCATGCCCCTCGGCACCGCCCTTGTCTGCGGCCTTGCTTCCCCCTGCCTTCCTGGCGCTGAGGAAATAGAGCAGCGCCAGCACCAGCAGTATCCCCGCGAAAATCAGGAACGTGATGGAGGTCCCCACGGAGGGAATGGTCACGAAGGTGGGCACAAAGGTTCCGATGATGCTGCCGATGGTATTGAAGGCCCCCAGCGTCCCCACCACTTTCCCGCTCTCCTCCAGATTCCCCACGGAATACTTGGCCAGGGAGGGCGTCACCGTCCCCAGCAGAAACAGCGGGAAGACGAAGATGACCATGCAGGCCGCGAAGGCCGCGATGATGAGGAAATTGCTGCTGACGGAAAAAATCAGGAGGGCCGAGATGCCGACGATGATGTACTTCCCCACCGCCGGAATCGCCGCAATCCACACCGCCGCTATCAGAATCCTGGTGTAGAGCCTGCCCGGATCCGGATCCCTGTCCGCGCTGCGCCCGCCGTAGATATTCCCCAGAGCCATGGCGATCATGATGGTGCCGATGATGATCGTCCACACAATCTGGGAAGAGCTGAAGTAGGGCGCAAGCAGCCTGCTGGCCCCCAGCTCCACCGCCATCACGGACATGCCCGCGAAGAACTCGGTCAGGTACAGAAATATTTTGTTTTCCAGTATCTTAGGTGTATTGGCCATGTTCATATCTCATTCTCCCTTGAACTGTCGAAAATAACTGCTGCGATTTCCCTTGATTACAGGGTTCGCGAAGCGGTTCCTCAGCAACAATGAAACGAAATGGGACTTGGTCAAATTCTGTCCGGAGGGCTCCGGCTCCCGGCTCCCTCAACGGCAATGCGTCCCCTGACCGCCCGAAAAGTTTTACAGCTGCGCCACGTCCACCAGCGTCATATCCTTCCCGGCGTTCTCCAGGCTGGTCAGCAGCGCCCTGGCGGTATCCAGCGACGTGATGCAGTTGACGCCTGTCTCGATAGCCGTCCGGCGAATCAGGAAGCCGTCCCGGGACTTGTCCCGCCCCTGGGTGGGCGTGTCGATGACAAGGTCGATGCGGTGCCCCAGGATCAGATCCATCACCGTAGGCGACTCCTGGGATATCTTGTTCACCTTCCTGGCCTTCACCCCGGCCTCGTTCAGGGCGGCCGCCGTGCTCCTGGTGGCGTAAATGGTATATCCCAGCTTCTCGAAGCGCCGGCCGATTCCGATGGCCTCGCCCTTGTCCGCATCCTTCACGGTGATGATCAGGTTCCTGTGCCTGGGCAAGTTCACCCCGGCTCCCAGGAACGCCTTGTACAGCGCCTCGTGGAACTCCTTCGCTATCCCCAGGCACTCTCCTGTGGACTTCATCTCCGGCCCCAGGCTGATCTCCGCCCCTCTGATCTTCTCAAAGGAGAACACCGGCATCTTGATGGCATAGTAAGCCGCCTCGGGCTGTAGGCCGGGCTCATACCCCAGCTCCCGGATGGTCTTGCCCAATATGACCTCCGTGGCCAGATCCACAATGGGAATGCCGGTGACCTTGCTGATATAGGGAACCGTGCGGGAAGAGCGGGGGTTCACCTCGATGACGTAAACGTCTTCCTCTATGGCGATGAACTGGATGTTGATCAGCCCTTTTACATGGAGCGCCTTGGCCAGCCGCCTGGTGTACTCCGCTATCTTATCCTTTACCAGCTTTCCGATGGTATGGGCGGGATAGACCGAGATGCTGTCCCCGGAATGGACGCCTGTCCGTTCAATATGTTCCATGATTCCGGGTATCAGGATGTCCGTGCCATCGCACACGGCATCCACCTCGATTTCCTTGCCCTCCAGATATTTGTCCACCAAAATGGGGTGATCCTGGGCAATCCGGTTGATGATCGCCATGAATTCCTCGATTTCCTCGTCGGAGATGGCAATCTGCATCCCCTGGCCTCCCAGCACATAGGAAGGCCGCACCAGCACGGGATACCCCAGACGGTTGGCCACCGCCTTGGCCTCCTCGGCTGTGTACACCGTGCCGCCCGCCGCACGGGGAATCCCTGTCTCCTCCAGGATTCTGTCGAACAGTTCCCTGTCCTCCGCGGCGTCCACGTCCTCCGCCCTGGTGCCCAGGATGGGCACGCCCATCTTCATCAGGCTCTCTGTGAGCTTGATGGCTGTCTGGCCGCCGAACTGCACCACCGCCCCGTCGGGCTTCTCAATGTCCACGATTGCCCCCACGTCCTCCGGGGTCAGGGGCTCGAAATAGAGCTTGTCCGCAATGTCGAAATCCGTGCTCACCGTCTCCGGGTTGTTGTTGATGATGATGGTCTCATAGCCTGCCCGGGAGAAGGCCCAGGTGGCGTGGACGGAGCAATAGTCGAACTCGATGCCCTGGCCGATGCGGATGGGGCCGGAGCCCAGGACGAGAACTTTCCGGCGTCTTCCTTCTGCGTTTTCCCGGAAAAGGCTGCCTGCTTCCGAATCGCGCCTTCCTTCTGCTTCGGGACCTTTTGTTGCGCTATTTTCCGCCCGGCCGCCGCTCTCTTCGGTGCCGCTAATACAGGCATGATTGGACGTAACACTTTCCAAAGCTGAGATTCCGCTCCCGCAGGCTTCGCACTCTCCGCCGTAGACGGAATAGTAATAGGGCGTGGACGCTTCGAACTCTGCCGCGCAGGTGTCCACCATCTTGTAGACGGCACGGATTCCGTTGGCATGGCGCATGGCTTTGATTTCGCTTTCGCTCCTGTCGGTCAGCCTTGCTATCACATTGTCAGGGAATTCGATGCGCTTGGCCTCTTTCAGCAGCTCCGGAGTCAGCTCCTTCGTCCGAAGGGCTTCCTCCATCTCCACTAAGATGGCTATTTTGTCAATGAACCATACATCAATCGACGTAATGTCATGAATCTCTTCGTAGCTGATTCCCTTTCGGATGGCCTCCGCTATCATCCAGATCCTCCGGTCATCCACCACTTTCAGTCTGGCTTTCAGCTCTTCCGCGGAAAGCTCGCTGAAATCGTAGCTGAGCATGCAGTCCACATGCTGCTCCAGGGAGCGGATGGCTTTCATCAGCGCGCCCTCGAAGTTGTCGCAGATGCTCATGACTTCGCCGGTGGCCTTCATCTGGGTGGTGAGAGTGCGTTTTGCCGTGATGAATTTATCGAAAGGAAGTCTGGGAATCTTCACCACGCAGTAGTCCAGGGCGGGCTCGAAGCTGGCGTAGGTCTTCCGGGTGATGGCGTTCTTGATTTCATCCAGGGTATAGCCCAGCGCGATCTTCGCCGCCACTTTGGCAATCGGGTACCCCGTGGCCTTGGAGGCCAGAGCGGAGGAACGGCTCACTCTGGGGTTCACCTCGATGACGCAGTATTCGAAGCTGGTGGGATGGAGGGCGAACTGCACATTGCAGCCTCCGGTGATTTCCAGCTCATTGATGATGTTCAGCGCGGAGGTGCGCAGCATCTGGTACTCCTTGTCGCTCAATGTCTGGGAAGGTGCCACCACGATGCTGTCCCCGGTGTGCACGCCCACAGGGTCGATGTTCTCCATGTTGCAGACCGTGATGCAGTTGCCCGCGCTGTCCCGCATGACCTCGTACTCGATTTCCTTCCAGCCCGCGATGCAGCGCTCCACCAGCACCTGGCCCACCCGGGAAAGCCGCAGGCCGTTCTCCAGGATTTCCTCCAGCTGCAGCTGGTTGTAGGCGATGCCCCCGCCGGAACCGCCCAGGGTGTAGGCGGGCCGCAGCACCACCGGATAGCCGATGGACTCCGTGAACTCGATGCCCTCCTCCACGGTCTCTACCACCTTGGAGGCCGCACAGGGCTCCCCGATGCGCTCCATCAGATCCTTGAACTCCTGACGTCCCTCCGCATTGCGGATGGTGGCAGCGGTGGTGCCCAGAAGGGTCACGCCGTGGGATGCCAGAAAACCGGATTCCTCCAGTTCCATCCCCAGGTTCAGCCCCGCCTGGCCCCCCAGGGTTGGCAGGATGCTGTCAGGCTTCTCTTTTTCGATGATCTGCTCCAGGGCTTTTACCGTCAGGGGCTCGATGTAGACCTTGTCCGCGATGTCCCTGTCCGTCATGATGGTGGCGGGGTTGGAGTTCACCAGGATGACCTCCACGCCCTCCTCCTTCAGGGAGCGGCAGGCCTGGGTGCCCGCGTAGTCGAATTCCGCCGCCTGGCCGATGACGATAGGGCCGGAGCCGATTACCATGACTCTTTTTACATTCGGATTCTTAGGCATGGGACGCGCCCCCTTTCTCAGATGTTATTTCTTTTCTGTCGTCAGAATCTCTATTGTTTATCGGATTTATTTGTTTGTTTTTTCGTTCCTCCGCACTTCCTCCCGGGCCTGGCTCCATGCTCTGCTGCATCACCTGATCCTCCTCCGCTTCGCTCCGTCGTATCACAAAATGATCCTCCTCCGCTTCGCTCCGTCGTATCATTTGGATGAATCGGTCAAAGAGGTATCTGGAATCCTGGGGCCCCGGGCAGGCCTCCGGATGGTACTGTACTGTGAAGATATTCTTGCCTGTGTACGCAAGCCCCTCGTTGGTGCCGTCGTTCACGTTGATGAAAGCCGGAACCGCCACCCTGGGGTCAAGCTTGTCCATATCCACCACATAGCCGTGATTCTGTGAAGAAATATACACTCTGCCGGTAGCCAGGTCCTTCACCGGGTGGTTCCCGCCTCTGTGGCCGTATTTCATCTTATAAGTATCCGCCCCTGTGGCCAGGGCCATCAGCTGATGCCCCAGGCAGATGGCAAATATGGGAATCTCCGTGTCGTAAAGCTTCCTGATCTCCCTGATGATGGAAGTACATTCCTTCGGATCCCCGGGCCCGTTGCTCAGCATGATGCCGTCAGGATTCGACGCGATGATCTCTTCCGCGGAAGTGAAAGCCGGATAGACCGTCACCTCGCAGCCCCTCTCCGCCAGGGAGCGGGCGATATTGGCCTTTGCCCCGAAATCCAGCAGCGCCACCCTCAGGCCAGCGCCGTTCAGCTCCTTCACCAGCGAAGGCTTGCGCTCCCTGATTCTTCTGATATAAGCCACTCTGTCAAACCGGACAGTGCCGGACAGCGGCCCGTTCTCTTCCAGCGACAAAGTCGGCTTCACCACGTACTTCTCCCGGCAGGTCACCTTCTCCACCACCTTGCCCGTGGTGTATGCCTTCAGCCTGGGGAGCAGCGTCTCAAAATCGTAGTTTTCGTCCGTAGTGATCATGCCGTTCATGGTGCCCTTCTCCCGCAGAATCTTGGTCAGGGCCCTGGTATCGATTCCGGCAATGCCGGGTACATCATTTTCTTCGAGGAATTGCTGGAGACCTAAATCGGAGCGGAAATTGCTGGAGACGCGGGACAGCTCCCGCACGATAAAGCCATCGGGCCATGGTTTGAAAGATTCCATGTCTTCCTTGCAGATACCGTAGTTGCCAATCAGAGGATAGGTCATGCACACCGCCTGCCCCGCATAGGACGGGTCGGTCAATACTTCAAGATAGCCTGCCATGGACGTGTTGAATACAATCTCGCTGATTATTTCCTTATGGGCACCGATGTGGACTCCCTCGAATACAGTGCCGTCTTCCAAAATCAAGAATGCTTTCATATGTTGCCCCTTTCCCTCATAGGAACTGTCGGAAAAAACGGATACAACCTGTTCCGGAAAAATCTCTGAAATACACTAGAAGCAGCTATGAACCCGTATCAGTTATTTGTAGACAATTCCATACTCCCGGGCACGGAGCCGACGGCCCAACTTCTGCGCCCCATGGCACCGGCCATCTCCCCGGAAAAGCCAACGCGCTCTCCCAGCCCGGACATTCGTTTCATTATAGCACATAAAAAAAAGACGGGCAATATAAAAACCCGCCTAAAATTTCCAGCCGGAATCTTCCGTTCCACTCCATTTCCCACAACAACCCGTCAGGAACTGCACCGAAACAGCAGACACCACCTCTGACAGGCTGCGCACAGATACGGCTCCTTCCGCCCACCAAGCATGTCCCCACATTCCCGCCAGGCCGCGCACCAGGCGCGACTCCTTCCTCGCACCTGGCCATGCCCCAACATTCCCGCCAGGCCGCGCACCAGGCACAATATGCGCCGCCCCGCCAGGCCGCACATCCCAGCCGCCCCCGCCAAATCCCTGTCAGGCATCGTCAGGAATAATACTGCATCACATATTGCAGCTCCGTATTGCCCCGGTAAGTGTTCTTCCCCAGCTGATAGGCCACGGACACAGCGAACGCTCCCCGGCCCGCGTACAGCGCCGTCTCGCTCCCCGGCCCGTACTTCGTCTCCAGGAAAGCCCCGAACTCCTCCAGATTGCCGAAGAACACCAGCTGCCTCTCCGCCCCCGCCGGAGTCCTCACCCGGTATCTGGCGCAGGTCTTGTTGTCCCCCATTTTATACCCGGCCAGGAACACCACATCCTTCTGGGCAAACAAAGGCTTCGGATTCCCCACGCCGAAAGGCTCCAGCAGCTCCAGCCCCTCCGCTATGGCCATGTCCGCGTAATCCAAAGGCATCGGCACATCGATATGCACCCTGGGCACAAAGTCCTCCGGCCCAAGGCCGCAGCCCAGGTTCAGATCCCGCCGGAAATCCTCGATGTCCTCCTCCCGCATGGAAAGCCCCGCCGCCATGGCATGACCGCCGAACTTGGTGAAATACCCCTTTACCTTCGTCATGGCTTCGTACATGTGATAGCCCTCGATGGAACGCCCGGAGCCTTTCACCCCCTCCTCCCCCTTGGTCAGGATGAAGACAGGATGATTGTACCGCTCCCGGACGCGCCCGGCAATGATGCCCGCCAGACTTTCATGGACCTGTGGCAAGAAAATTACCATGACCTTGTCCTGTTCCATGTGATGCTCCTCCAGGAAGCGCTGCGCCTGCTCCACTCCCTGGAGCGTCAGGTTCTTTCTGCTGTCATTGAGCTCCTTCAATTCCCTGGCCGCGCTCATGGCCTCCGTCGCCGACCCGCTCTGGAGCAGCTCCAGCGCCCGCCCCGCCGTGTCCAGTCTCCCCGTGGCATTGAGACAAGGCCCGATCACAAAGCCCAGGTGATAAGAGCTCAGCTTGGCCGGATCGATGCCATTCACTTCCGTCAGCGCCCGGATTCCCTGGTTGCGGCTCCGGCGCAGGCGGCTCAGCCCCTCCTTCACGAAGATGCGGTTCTCATCCTTCAGCTCCATCACATCACAGACTGTGGAAAGCGCGGCGAATTCCAGCATTTCCTCCATGGCATCCCGCAAAACCGGACTGCCCGTCCTCTCTGCCAGCGCCTCTATGAGCTTATAGGCCACCACGCCGCCGCAGATGCCCGGAAAAGGGTATTGGCACTGCTCCTGTTTCGGGTCAATGACCGCCAGGGCCGGCGGCAGCAGCTCCCGGCGGACACAGTTCCCCTCCTCAGCCCTATCCGCGGCACTCTCCGTCCTTTTATCCCATGCCGATGCGCCTTCCGTCCCATCCTGTTCCCCGGCAGAACCCGAATCCTTCTGCCCTTCCGGCATCCGCTCCATGGAAAAGGGCACCTCATGATGGTCCGTGACGATGACTTTGATGCCGTAGGAATTGGCCAGGGCAATCTGGGGGGCCGCCGCAATGCCGTTGTCACAGGTCACAATCATGCCGATGCCCGCCTGCCTGGCCTCCTCTATCAGATGGTCATTCAGCCCATAGCCGTCATGGATGCGGTGAGGGATGGCTGTGTCCACCTGCGCCCCCAGCGTCCGCAGCCCCTTCGTCAGGATATAGGAGGCGCAGATGCCGTCCACGTCATAGTCTCCGATCACACGGATAGACACCCCTTCCTCTATGGCCCGCAGAATCTCCTCCACGGCCTTGTCCATATCCTTCAGCAGCCAGGGCGAATGGCAGTCCGCCAGCGTCCCCTGCAGAAACCGCCTTACCTCTTCCTCCTCTGTCAGGTCACGGTTCCGCAGAACCCTGGCCACCACCGGGCTGATGCCGAACCGCCTTGCCCATGCCTCAAAATCCGCTTTTTTCGCCGCTACATACCATTTTCCCATCCTACAGGACTTCCTTTTTCTATCATTTTCTTTATCACGAAAAACCGCACCGGCTGCCATACAGGGCAATCTGATGCGGTCAATCTCTGTCCGGGGCTTCCTTTCATCGCCCGCGAGCATCCGTCAACTATATTTTCTGACAATTACGTCCATCTGCTCCCTTGCCTTCTCCATATCGCTCACCAGCTTGAACTGGGTGCGGCAGCGGTCGAGATTCTGCTTCTCCCGATGAATCTTGAAGTAGGTGTCGCCGTTGAGATAATCCGTCAGGAAACGCATGCCGCACTCAAAAGTCATCATCATGGCCCCAACCGGAAGCATCTCTTTCTCGCTCTGGGTCAGAAGAGACCCGCATTCCCCCAGGAACCCTCTGGTATAGCATTCAAACAAATCGATTTCAAAATTGACCTTGGTCAGATCGGGCTCGTCCTCCGCCGCATAGGTGGCGCCGAACCGTATGCTGTCCCCAAAGTCATTGACAGAAAGCCCCGGCATGACCGTGTCCAGATCCACCACCGCAAGGGGCTTCCCGCTCTTTACGTCAAACAGTACATTGTTGAGCTTCGTATCGTTATGTGTCACCCGCAGCGGCAGCTTTCCGCTCTCCTGCATATCCACCAAAGTCGCCGCGAACTCCTTTCTGCTGCGCACGAAGGCAATCTCCTCCGCCACAGAAGCCGCCCTGCCGCAGGCATCCCCCGAAACGGCGGCCTCGAAATCCAGATAGCGGGATTTCGTATTGTGAAAATTGGGAATGGACTCATACAGCCGGTCCGCAGGGAAATCCGCCAGCAGCTTCTGGAAATGCCCGAAGGCGCAGGCGCTCAGGTAGAACTGCTCCGCGTTCTCACAGGTCTGCATGGTCATGGTGCCATCGATGAACATATAGACGCGCCAGCAGCCCTCCGCGTTCCGATAGAGGGTCTTGCCGTCCCGGGTCAGGACCACGTTCATGGTCTCCCGCATGGGATCCCCGCCTGTCCTGGCAATCTTCTCCCGTAGGAAATCCGTCACCAGGATGATATTGTCCATCAGCGCCTCCGCGTTTTTGAAGACGGAAGTGTTGATGCGCTGAAGAATATAATATTTCTCGCCTGTCTGGGTCTTTATCAGGAAAGTATCGTTGATGTGCCCGCCGCCATGGCTTTCGGCGCTCACAGCCTTGCCCTCCAGTTGAAAGCGGTCCGCAATCTCTAAATATTGGTCCATTGTCTTGTCTCCTCGCATGTATGCCCTTAAATTCACTATCCAGTCTACCAATTGTTGCCTGTGAAGTCAAGGAAAATTTGAATCCTGCATCGTTCCTGCACTGTTCAGCCCGCCCCGGCGGGGCCCTGGGGCATACATGCGGCAGCCATCCCACGGAAAGTCCACAGGGAATCCGGGCCCAGTCCCACGGTTCCTGTCTTCGCCTGTGGCGATTGGGCTATTCTATCGCGTAAATATTGTCTGTAGTCAGTTTCACATAGGGAACCTTCACCTCGCCCGCGCCCTCCAGGACGGAATCCAGCCACTGGTCATATGTCTCCTGATCCATGAATCCGCTTCGCTCATTGCTCTCTCCGGCTATGGTATAATACACCAGCCCGTCCCCGTCCTTGTCCACTTCTTCCGGAAAGGGATTGCCCTCGTAATCTTCCTCCTGCCAGGACCTGCTCCAGGCATCCACGCCCGCCGTCAGGACATAGGCGTCCTTTTCCCTGTCGTATTGGTACAGACTGTAAGGCCAGAAGTCCCTGTCGCTGGCCATCCCGTGATTGTGGGAAGCATCCTCTCTGACTACTCCATTGTCATAATAAATCATGGACGGAAAACAGCTAATTTCCTTCCTGACGCTTTTCGACACGCTGTCATAGGCATAAATCAGCTCCCTCATCCCGGCCATATAAGTAGTGGAATACGTGACAATCAGTTCGTCCTCGCCGTCGAAGTCGATGTCAAATACCGCAAAACTGTTGGACGTGATATCATAATTCTCCCCCGGCTGATACCCATACTCTTCCCCATCCGGAAAAATCTGGTCGAAATAGATGTCCTCCAATATGGAGACATAGGCATCCGTCATCTCTTTCCGGTTCGGATCCGTCCCTTCCCCAAACCCTGTCAGACGACCGCTCTGCGCTCCCGCCGCGCCTTCCCCGGCGGCATCACCCGCAGCACCCTCAGAGCCTTCCGGGCCATCACCATCTAAAGCCTCGGAGTCTGCACTTGCGGCACCATCACCTGCACCGCGGTTATCTCCCAAAGCTCCCGAGCCTGCACCATCACCAGCCAAAGCCTCGGAGTCCCTCTGTCCGCCGCTCTGCCCCCCAGTTCCCAGAGACGCAGACCCGTCCTGGTCTCCGCCGTTCTCTGTTCCGCCGCTCTGCAGACCCTCCGCAGCCCCATCCGAAGACATTTCTGTCTTATTTCCATCCTCTCCGGCACACCCGCTCAACACAGCTGCCGTCAGGCACAGCGCCGCCCATTTCCATACCGCATTCTTCACATTCCTCAATATCCGTCCTCCCAATCCACACGCCATCTCAACCCGCTTGGCACCTGCGTCAGTGCATGGGATAACTGTCATATGGCCCTGTTATATACTCAGCCTCCCTGGTGGATGACGACAAAAAGATACTGTAATATTTCCCGGCTTCCGTCACGACGATAAATTCCTCGCCGTCCCTGTAAGTCTGCCGGATAGTCTCCCCTTCCGTCAGCGCGGAACGCCCGAAATACCACTCTGCCAGCTGGAGATCGCTCATCTGGTCCATCCCCTCCGGCACGAACCACTGCGTCACAGGCGAATACCATACCACCCGCTCCGTGACCAGATTCATCTGCTCGATACATTCCTGAAAGCCTGCCCGCGCTCCATAGACCCGGCTGTAAAATGTCCTGGAGGCCTCCATGTCCGCCGGTGTATTCCCGAAGATGAAATCTCCGAAATCCGTCACCGAGAAGCAGAGCGTATCCAGCTTCGTGCCGCTCCACTCATACAGCTCCGTCAGCGCCTCCCTGGCCCAGTACACGAACCGCTCCGTCAGCGCTCCCCCATAGCGGGTGCCGTAATCCCATTCGTCCACGGCCGGCAGCGCATAAGACGTCTCGCAATACGTCAGGTCCAGCCTGGGGAACAGGGCATCCTCTCCATCGTTCTCCTCTACATAGCGCACCATATGCAGCACATCGTACTCATCAAACCTGTAATATTTTGTGGAGCGTCTCCCGTCCCCGTCGTCCGTAGCGCTTTCTATGACCTGTTCCCCCTCATTCACCCGGAGATTGGGAATCATATAGCCGGGCACGAACTTTCCTTGCTCAGGATTCCACAGATAACAATAGCACGGAACATTCCCCTCTCCGGCTCCGCCCTGCAGGACGAAATCCTGAAAACCGTCAAAATTCAGATCCGCCACGAAGACAGCCCCGCCCACCACCTTGGACAGCAGCAGCCCGTTTTTGTCGGCCTGGAATTTTCCCACCTCGCCCGCCGGCAGATTCTCGGCCGTGCGCAGCGGTTTGGCGAACAAAGGCTCCTCTGCCGTCTCATAGGACCACATTTTCCCGTCCCCGCTGCGGATGTCCTCCAGAGCCCTTGTGTACAGCACCTTCACGTCCTCCGGGCAAATCGTCTGCAAAGTCTCCTCTGTCCTGTCGTGAATCCAGTTCAGCTCAATCCAGTCAATCCGGTACTCCCCGCTGCCCGGGACGGCTTCCCCGCCAATTTTCAGCGTATAGTCCCTTCCGTCATTGAGGTCAATGGGCGCGATGGACGTGCTTTCCGCCGCTGCGTCCGCAGGCCCTTCCGCATCGTCTCCCACCGGCACGCTGCTGACCTCCGCGTCATTGCCGCTTCCGCTTATCCCGGCCATTCCCTCAGGGATATCCGCCTCCTGGCCGCTGACCCTGCCGGTGAACGTCACCATAGAGCACAATACCGTCAATATCATTACGGCTGCCAGTGTGCCCGCATTTCTCCTGGGATGGCCCACAATCATCAGCAGACGCTCCTTCAGCTGCTTCTTCCCTCCGGACATGGCGGTGGAAAGCTTCAGGCCCCCCGACAGCACGCCGCCCTGTTGGCTGAAATCCAACAATGTTCTGCCGTAGCGGATTCGCTCGTCCTCCCCCAGAATCTCCAGGGCTCTCTCGTCACAGGCCAGCTCCCCGTCCTGCCTGGACAGGCACGCAGCCAGCCATACCAGCGGATTGTACCAGTGAAGGCAGACACAGACCGCCCGCACCCATACCCACAGATTGTCCCCATGCCTGTAATGAGTGTTCTCATGGGCCAGGACATACCGCAGAGACCGCCCGTCCTCCGCCACCCTCGGATTCAGGTACACCGCCGGACGAATCAGCCCGAACATGCAGGGGGCCGCCACCACTGACGATACATAGACCGGAAGCCTGCTCTCCAGCTCCGTGGGAAACCGCCTTCGGGATATATAGACGCGCTTCCGGTATTTCCCGTTCATTGCCGCCAAAATACCTGCGAACAGCGCCACGCCAATCAGCCAGAGGCAAAACAGAACATTTGTTCTCGTTATTTTCTTTCTTCCGGCAGAATCTGGATTCATTTCCACAGGTTCGCCTAAATCATCTGCGTCCAGCCCGGAAGCGCCCGATGACACCGAGGGGATTCCGGACGCCGCGCCTCCGCCGCCCGTCTCTTTGGAGCCCTCCCCGTTTACACTGCTGCCCACTTGCGCATTCCGCAGGCGCTCTACAGATTGCCCTCTGGCAGCCCCCTGTTCCGCTCCGTTGCCGGGCTGGCCGTTCTGTCGGTTCGCCGCTGATTCCCCTCCGTCAGCCCCCTGTTCCGCTCCGTTGCCGGACAGCCCGTTCTGTCGGTTCGCCGCTGATTCCCCTCCGTCAGCCCCCTGTTCCGCTCCGTTGCCGGGCTGGCCGCTCTGCCGATACACCGCTGCCTCACGCCCTTCGGTCTCCTGCTCTCCTTTGCTCTCGGACTGGGCATCCTGCAGAGAATCCATCGCCCCCTGCCCTTCAGCCCTCTGCTCCGCTCCGCTGCCGGACAGCCCGCTGTCTGCCGAAGCCGCCGCCAGGCTGCCGGAACCATCCGCCGGCCCCCCTTCCTCCAGCCGGACCGCGCCCGCCAGGACATCGACTATCCCCTGGGAGACCTTCGCCTCCTCCTGCACATCCCGGCCTTCCACGTCCTCCCGGAACGCCAGATAATTCAGCACGCTCAGCCCGCTCTCCGCAAAAGACAGCGGAACCAGCAGCCGCACCGCCACCAGCAGCCACAGGGCATACCTCACCCGCATCGTTATCCTGTCCCTGAAAAAATACCGGATAGCGATGACGAACACTATCAATACGCTTGCAGAAATCACCCACTCACTCATACTTTTCTTCCTCTGCCCTGTCCAGAATCTCCCGCAGCTGCGCCAGTTCCTCCGAACTCAGCCGCTGCCTTTCCACGAAACCGCTCACCAGCATGCTGATACTGCCGTGATAGACCCGCTTCAGGAAATTCTCCGTCTCCTTCTTCACCGCCTCCTCGCGTTCGATCAGCGGGACATACGCCCTCATCTGCCCGTTGTCCACCCAGGCGATCATCTCTTTCTCCGTCATCCGCTTCAGCATGGTCAGCGTCGTGCTCCGGCTCCAGCCCACCCGCTGGGCCATGTCGGCCACGATACGGCTGCCCACCTTGGGTGACTCCTCCCACAGGCTCTCCATGATATTCCATTCCGCTTCGCTTAACGTCTTCATACCGGCTCCCATCCTTCTGCCCATACAGGCCCGAATCAAAAAACAGCGCTCCTTGCATCAGTTATTTTCCGACAATTTCCAGGGCGCCGTTGTCCTTCTGTCTACACCGTAAACACAGGATACCAGATTTTGTCGACATTGTCAACAAGAACAAACCAAGGGGCCGGGGCGCAATCCAGCCGCCCCGCGGAAAAAGCCGCCCCACCCCGCAGTCGGTCACCCGGCTCTGCGGCATGGAACGGCCTCTGAATAAGCTTTTTCCCATCAATCGTTGGGTCTCTGATAGAACCGCCCGGACAGGCTTTCCGTGCGGATCATGTTCACGAACGCTACCGGATCCACCGCCCGGACATGGTTCAGCACCTTGCGCACCTCGTCCCGCCCTACCACGGAATAAATGATGTCGCATTCCTGCTTCATATAGCACCCTTCCCCTTTGATCAGCGTGGCGTCATGGTTGGTGGTCTCCCGGATGGCCTCGTAGACCTCATTGGGCTTCTTGGTGACAATCAGCAGCGTCTGCTTCTGGTACCGCCTGTGCAGCGTATGCAGGACCTGGGTGGCGGTGAACTGGAAAATGATGGAATACAGCGCCTTCTCCCACCCGAACAGCGCGCCCGCGATACAGAGAATCACAACATTCCCGGCAAAAATGTAATTCCAGGAATCAATGTCCAGCTTCTCCGACAGGAAAATGGCGATGAAATCCGTGCCCCCGGAAGTGCCGCCCGCCATCAGGCAGATGGTCATGGCCAGCGCGTGGAACAGACCGCCGAACACCGACACCAGCAGCATATCCGTGGTCACCGTAAATCCAGGGATGATGTCCGTGAGCAGGCCGGATACCACAATCAGCAGACAGGAGTACAGCGTGAACTTCTTGCCGATGAACTTGAAGCTGATCACCACCGGAATGGCGTTCAGCGTAAAATTGATGACAGAAAAGGGCGGCTCGAAATCCCACAGCAGCACGCAGATCTCCTGCAGCAGCCTGGTCAGTCCCGTGAACCCTCCTGGAATCAGCCCGCCTGTGCGCACGAATGTCTTCAGGTTCACGGCCATGAGCACGGCAGCCACCAGAATCATGACGGTCCGCTTCACAGTATCCATTACCGCATTTTCCACTTTTGTCTTCATTTCTGTTTTCTTTTTCCTCCTTCATCTCGTTCCGCAGCGTCCTTCCGCCAATGGACGAATCACCGTCTGCGGCATCAACCGGCCCGGGGCCCTTTCCCTGTAAACGCGGCCGGTTCTTGTCCTCCTCCACAGTGCACTGCGACCTGCCCTACGCTTCCCTGGGCTCAGCGGACGGCTTCCGCCTGCGCCGGATTGTCTGGATCATGGCAAATGCCACAATGCTCACCGCGCTGACGGCCGCTCCCGCATAGGAGCCCTCAGGGACATACTTCATCTCAAAGCGGTATTCCCCCGGCTCCAGGTCAAAAGCCATAAGGCAACCGCCGAACAAAGCCCCTTCCACCTCCTCCCCGTTCACCAGCACCTTCCAGCCCGCCTCATAGGGCACGGAAAGAATCAGCCTGCCCGCCTGCGCCATGGTAATGTCCCCGGAAAGGAAATCGCTCTCCCAGACCACATGCTCCATGTGCTGGGCGGAAAGCAGCTCCAGAACCTGCCCAAGGACTTCCCTGTCCATGGCGTACACGTCCGCGTCCACCCTGGGGGTCTCGTCCTCCTCGTTGCCATTGGTCAAAGTGATGGTCTGCCCTTTTTCCAGATAGCCCAGATACAGGACGGAACCTTTCTTCAAATCCTTGAACTTCTCCTCATCCGTGCTGCCGCCGATACAGTCCACCTTGTTGGTACCGGAAGCCGTGAGGACCGCGTAATAATATCCGCCCTCCTGCGCAGTGAACACTACATCGTCCCTGGCTGCCTCAGCCCTCACCGGTCTGAAAAGCATCCCCTCAGCCCCTAAGTCCTCCGCCATCTGATTCTGCAGCAGAAGCCCATTGCCCTCGAACCCTTCCGGCAAGTCGAAGCCCAAAGGCGCCACATAGCCGAAAGGCAGCAGGGCATTGCACTGATAGAGGAACACATCCCCGCTTTGGCCAAGCAGAGTGTATAGGCTGTTCTCATATTTTTCCGACTCACCGAACATATAATTCACGTTCAGCATGGCCGAAACCAGCGCCGTGGCGCCGTCAAAGCCATAATACACCTTGCTGTGGCGCATGCCGAGCCTCTGGTACATGTCCATCACATAGGAATTCAGCGTGGAGGAAAACACGCTGGCCGTGGGGTAACCGGTCAGGGTGCCGTCGTTCTTCGTCTTCCTGGTGAACTTTTCCAGGCGGTAGAACCCCTCCTCCCGTGTCCTGGTCACTTCATACAGCGCTTTGTAGTCCTCCTGCTGCCCCAGATACGCGCTGCGGCTCACCGTGCCTACGCTGGTGCCATAGGTATTGATGGCGCTCTCCGCCACCATCATCACCAGGGCGGCCACCGCCACCGCCTGGAGCGTCATCCGCTTCTGCCTGGTCCGATACAGATACAGCAGCACCGCATAGACACCGGCGAACACCAAAGTCAGCAGCTTGACCCCCAGTTCAAAGTCCTCATGGTCGATGAACTTCCCGCAGAAGAGGATGAAGCCCAACGCCCACAGAAAGCTGTAGAGAATCTGCTGCCCTTCCATCTCCCTGACCCCTCTGAACGCCTCATAGCACATGGTCAGCACCAGGAAGATGTAGAGGAAGGACTGCCTGGCCGGCAGGGAATCCGGATAGTTCAGCCCGTGCCAGATAAAGTCCAGGACATTGGTGCTGAAGCTGATCAGCAGAAAACCCGCCAGCGCCATGCGGCAGAACTTCTCCCGGATAGAGATGCGCCGGTTCATCAGGTACAGGGGAACCATCAACAGCACCGCGCTGCCGCAGTAGATATTGGGCCAGTGGTCCAGCCCCCGCTCCGTATAGACGCACATACAGTGCCTCGCCAGCATGTCCAGCACGGAAAAATACGATTCCACCTTCTTGGGGAAATCCATATCCCCGAAATCCGTCCGCAGGATGGCGCACACCTCCGGAATCAGCAGCACCGCGGCCATCCCCCCAGCCAGCAGGGAATACAGCGCGAAATATCCCGGAATGCCTTTCTTCCATATATTGTGCACCCAGTCCTTCTCCAGGGCCAGAAGCAATATGAAGTACAGCACCAGGAAAATGCATATCATGATTGAGATATAATAATTCGTGAAAATGGACAATGCCAGGGTCACGCAGTACAGGCCGCCGCGCCCTTCCTTCACCAGCCGCTCCAGTCCCAGCACGATCAGCGGCAGCAGCACCACGCAGTCCACCCACATGATATTGTAATTGTAGGCGGCCATGAAGCCAGACAGGGCATAGAAACAGGAAAAGAACAATGCGCCGATATCATTTCCACGTTTTTTCGTCCAAAGGCTTTCCGGTGCATCCCCCACGTCCTTTGCATCCTCCGCCTGAAAATGCTTCTTCAGATACAGATAGGAGGTCAGCCCTGCCAGCCCTATCTTCAGCACGATGAGGTAGCTCATGAACTCCATCAGATGGCTCTCCGGCACCAGTAGGGAAAAGATATGGAAGGGGCTGGCTAGATAGTATACAAAAAGCGCCAGGAAATTGGAGCCAATCCCTACATTGAAGGAAAAGCTTAGGCTCTCCCCACCTCTCACCTTATGGAGCAGTTCGCTGAAAAAAGGCATGTACTGGTGATACATGTCGGAGAACAGGAAGCTCCTGTCCCCGAACGGGTATATCCGGTTAATCACGAACAATGCCAGCATGATTATAGTCGGAATCAGCAGCGAAAGGACGAGAACGGCCCTTTCCCATTGTCCCCTGGTTTTCTGTTTCATCTTCTTCATCACAGTCAACTTGCCTTAGGGACTGTCCCGAAACAACTCGCGCAGTCCATAGCCTCAGGAAAGGCCAGAAAAGCGGCCTTGCCCGCGCGAGTTATTTGAAGCCAGTCCCTTACCGCCCTGAGGGCCGGCGTATCTCCTTCTATTTGTTCCAAATGGATTGATTTTGAACCATGTACCCCGCCCTCTCCCAGAAAACCTTTTTCTGTCGGTTATGGCGTACATGCTCTGTCCCTTAAACAAGGACATTATATCTCAAACTGAGGGAAATGTCTATCTTTTAATCATTGCATTATGCATCTGTCTTATTTTCTTCTTGTTGCCCTGCTGCCTCCTTTCCCCGGCTCCGGCATGTGCGAATTTCTACAGTGAAAACCGCATGCCGCCGGCCGCCTATCAGGCGCAAAGCAAAGCAATCATGAGAATTGCCTGGCAAGATTCAACGTGAGCCCGCGAAAACCTTCAGGAAAAGCGGAGGTAGCGCCAACTGCCCCGCCAAAAAGCCCGGACGCTAACTCTGAATCCCTCGCTGATAATCAGTTGAACACTCAAAAGTTATTTCGCAATACTTCCTTAAGATGGTATCTTTCCCAGACAGAACATATATTATCTATAAGGAAGGAATCTATCTCAGCAAAAGGCAGGAGGTTTAGAAAATTTGCACAGGACAGACATAAAAATTGCGATAGCGGGGACAGCGGCAGATACCGTAAATTATGTGAAATACGTGGCATCTGCACAGGCTGTACCTGTGGTGACATTGGAGCGGGAGATAATAGCTGGCTGCGACGGGCTGCTGCTGCCGGGGGGCGGCGATATCACGCCTGCTTTCTATGGGGAACAGAACCACGGCTCCCACAACATCCATACGGAACTGGACATCCTACAGCTGCAGGCCTTTGACCTGGCTCTCCGCAGAGGGCTGCCGGTCATGGGCATCTGCAAGGGGCTGCAGGTCATGAATGTAGGGTTGGGAGGCACTTTGATACAGAATTTGGAGCCGGAATCCCAGGGGCGGCATGGGTACGACAATGGCGATAAGTACCACACTTCCGTCATCCATGAGGGTTCCTGGCTATATGAGCTATACGGCGGTGAGGCCACAGTGAACAGCGCCCACCACCAGGCGCTGGGGCAGCTGGGAGAGGGGCTGTACGCTGTCCAGCGCTGTCCGTTGGACGGGTGCATCGAAGCGGTTGCCCATGAAAGTCGTCCTATCATTGGTGTCCAGTGGCATCCAGAGCGGATTGATTTCGGGACATCCGGGACGGACGGCGGAAAGGTATTGAGGTATTTCCTGAAACTGGTTTCTGACTGCCAGTCCATGACACGCCAAACGCTGCTTAGGCCCCCTGTGCAAAGTAGGAGCGAATCTAACTCCGGGCAAACGAGCGCTCAAAATGGCAGTTCCTCCGGCATCGGCCCGCACCTTACAGTGCAGCAGGCATCTCTCCCATGATTTTTACATACTCCTCCGATTTGTCCCGCATGATGCAAAATCCCCTGTCCAATTCCGCCAGCGGAAATCTATGGGAAATCAGCCGGCTTATATCTATGCGCTTCTGTGAAAACAGCTCCAGCGCATAGTGCCAGTCGTCTGCCCGGTGGTGTGTAAAGGAAGAATTCCAGGTACCCCTGACAGTCAGCTGGTTGCGCAGTATCTTCCAATAGACATCCTTGCCCAAAACCATGTCGGAAGCCGGATTCCCCACCAGGCAGATTCTTCCTGACGGAGCGGCACTGTCCACAGCCTGCGTCATTGTCTCGTTTCTCCCCACACATTCAAAGACCACATCCGCGCCATGCCCCTGGGTCTGCTCCATTATCCATTTGCCGGCATCCTGTATGCGGCTGTCACAGTAATCAGCCTCAGGCAACCCTAATTCACAGGCTTTACTTTTCTGCAGCTCCTTGTTCCCGACGACCAGGATTCTCTTGATGGACTGCAGTCCTACCGCCCTTCGGGGCTCGGGCTCTGCGCCGGTTCCGCTTTCCCGGCCTGCCGGAACACTGCCCTGCTGTACCGGCACTGCGTCAAATTTCCTTCCGCCCCTGCCCTCTTCCAACAGCAGAGCCAGCAATAAAAGCCCTATTGTCCCCAGCCCAAATACTACTGCCGCCTCTTCCTCATTGTTGCCTGGTGCCCCTGGAACTCCTGCCGGAATCACCCGCCTCACGGCATGGACTGCCACCGCCATAGGCTCCAGCATAGCTGCCTCTTCAAAGGATACATTGTCCGGCAGTTCTATCAGGTTCTCTGCAGGCACAGCCACATACTCCGCAAAGCCCCCGTCCCTGCGGGAGCCCAGATAACCGTAATTCCGGCACATTTCATACTGTCCCTTTATACAAGGCCCGCAAGCCCCGCAGGGAATCAGCGGGAACACACCTACCCGCTTCCCCAGCCAGGCGGAATCCGTCTCTTTCCCCACAGACTCCACCACGCCGGAGAATTCATGCCCCGGAATCAGCGGATGCCTGTGAGCCCCCGTCCGGTAAATCCTTGGGATGTCTGAACCGCAGATGCCCGCAGCCTTTACCGCCACAAGCGCCTGGCCGCTTTCCAGGGCGGGCAGCTCCACTGTCTCCAGCCGTATCTCATTTATGCCGTGCAAGACCCATGCTTTCATCTTTTCATGACTCCTCTCTGGATATCCTGTTGTGTTTACTTCTGTCTGCCGCCGACTGACATTCTATATGCAGACCGCATTTCTTTTTGTGCCTGGTGTTCCGTGGCTGCCATAGATTTGATGCCGTTTCAATGCCTGGTACAGCGTTTTGCAATCACCTTCTCAGGCAAATATATGGTGTACCCGAATCCGTGAAGTCCAAGTTGGTATGATTACCTTTAAACCCATATTTTACAAGATTTCTCCGCTTTTTGTCTTACATGGCAGATGCGCTCACTGGTTATGCATTTTTTTCGGCGGATTTTTCACGGCTCTGCCCCACGCCCGGCGATTATCCTGCGGAACCGCTCCAGGTCTTCCCTGGTAGTTATCTTGAAGTTGCCCTCGTCCCCCGGTATCATGGCGATATCCATCCCGCCCATGATTGCCGGTTCCGTGGAGCCGTTGATGCGCAGGATTGCGTCCGGAAGCAATCGTCTGCTGGCCTGCAGATATCTTCCGAGCAGAAATACTTCCGGTGCCTGTCCTGCGAAGACCGTGCTCCTGTCCAACAGGGACGTGATTGAACGGCCATCCTCGCTGCAGTAGACCGTATCCTTCATGGGAAGCACCGGGAGGACGCCGTCATGCCCTCTCACGGCCTCCAGGCAGTCCGAAATCAGTCCAGCCGAGAGCAGCGGCCGCGCCGCGTCGTGAATCAGTACATAATCTGTATCCGTCGCGTATTCTGCTATGTCCTCCAGGCCATGCAGGATGGAAAGCTGCCTGTTCCTGCCAGCCTGAGAGAAGCCCTTGAATTTCCTCCCCCTGTCCGCCTTTTCCAGCCACCTTGAAATCTGCAGTCTCCAGCAAGGCTCGGCCACGATTTGGATGGCATCTATGCCGGCATGGAGGGCCAATGTCTCCAGGCAATAGGAAAGCACAGGCCTGCCGCCCTCCTCCAGATATTGTTTCGGAATCTCCGTGCCCAGCCTGGCACCTGTGCCGCCGGACAGAATCAACGCAATGTTCATAGCTTCCTATCCCCTCGTCCAATCAGACATTTCTTTCCTTCAAAGGCAAGGCCGTATTTCCGGATATTCTCCCGGAGGATGCCGGATGCCAGCAATTCCGCTTCATACTGCTTTTCCTCTATCTGGGCCAGCGCTCTGGCCACCGTGTCCTCCAGCGTCTTTTCCCCGTCATCTTTGTCAAAGACCTTGAATTCGAACAGGAACGCCTTTTCCTCTTTGTCAAAAGGTTCTATTATGACATCATACCTGCCGTATCCACTCTCACGGTTCGACCTTACCTGGTAGCTGTCCGCCAGATCTACCACCAGCCCCAGCACGAAACCATGGAAGAAACGTTCCGGCTCAGCCTCCTGGGACGGCTTTTTTCCGCTGTCAAAGGAGCTGAAGGTATTCAGCGCCACCTTGTTCATGAAAGTGTTCATCCGCTTCACATCGTCCCTCAGCAGGGCTTTGATGAACTCATTGTATTCCGTTGCGGTACTTTCGAACCATCCCTCTACCATTCCGGCGAACATGCTCTCTATCTCCATATTCGTCAGCCGCAGGGTGTAGATTTTCTTCTGGAGCCGCCCCCGCCTTCCCACCTTTTCCACCCGCAGATATCCTGTGGCAAGCAGCAGGCTCCAGACAGCGTTTTCATTCTGTGCAAGCTGGTCGAAGACAATCTGTTCGTCAATCTCCGTGTCAAAGCTTCTACCCTGCAGCAGCTGTTCCATAATCTTTTTCATGCCGGCCGAGCCCTGCTTTATCAAAGAATTCACGAGCCCATTCCCGCTGCTGTCCGCCCAGTATGCGCCGTATTCTCCCTTTTGTTTCATGAAATTGATAATAGACCAGGGATTGTAGATATCCCTGACGCTCCCGAAGGTAAAGCCGTCATACCATTCCTTTACCCCCTGCTTCTCCGTCCCCAGTCCCACATTGTCCAGCGCCTGGAAGACCTCTTCCTCCGTAAAGCCAAAATGGGCCGCATACGCTTCGGAAGTAGTAGTCACCACCTCCAGGTTGTTCAAATCAGAGAAAATAGATTCTTTCGAAATCCGTGTGATTCCGGTAATGAGCCCCCGCAGCAGATAGGGATTGGTCTTGAACGTGGCATTGAAGAAACTCCTGAAAAAACGCACAGCCTCATCCCAGTATCCAGACAGCCAGGCCTCCTGCATAGGGGTGTCATACTCGTCCAGGAGGATGAGAACCTTTCTGCCATAATAGCGGCTCAGGTAGAACGACAGGTTATAGATTGCATCCACTGCCACTTTTCCGTCCATGCCCGGCTTCACGCTGTTGAAGTATTCCTTTTCATTTTCGCTTAGGCAATCCCCTTCCAGTAAAACTAAGTTTTTCTGATAAGCATGGAACAGGATGCTTGATATGGCATATTCCATATCTTCATAGTTCGTCGCCTTGATCTTCGCAAGGCTGAGAAAGATGACGGGCCAGGTTCCCTGCAGTTCCCGGAAGCGTTCCTCCTTCCATATGGAAAGCCCCTCAAAGAGATCCGCCCTGTGGGCATACTGGTTCGAGAAGAAGCATTCTGTCATGCTCAGATTCAATGTCTTGCCAAAACGGCGGGGGCGAGTAATCAGCGTCACGCTGTCCTCATTATCCCACCACTGCCTGATGAAGTCCGTCTTGTCCACGTAGAAAATATTTCTGGTTCTGACCGTCTCAAAGTCCTGCAGGCCGATTGCCACTTTTCCTGTCATGTACCTTCCTCCACATTGTCCGTGGCAGCGTCTGTGCGTCTGCCGCTATTGCGGGAAATTGGTGTCCTTCACTTTCCTTTTCTACATTATACACCTTATTGGGAGGTTTGATAATGGGTAAAATTAAAAATCCTGATGTCAGGTTCCCGGGGCGTGCGTCCGGGCTTGTATCAGGATTTTGGGGGCAGTATTGGTTTTGATGCTTTTATCGGTGGCATGTTTGCTGCGGTTAGGTGTTTCTTTTTGGTTGTTTCTTTTTGGGTCTTTGGTTTTGAGCCTTTGTTTTCGGGTCTTTGTTTTCTTTTTTGGGATTTCCTTTATGGGACTTCTATTGTCCCTCTTTTGGATATGGAGGATTTAAAATTTCAGCGCCCTTATGTCCGCCAGGGTCTCTCCATAGGGCTTGTCTTTTCCGAAGAGGAGCGTGGTGCCAAGGACGAAGCCCTTCACGCCCTTGGGGGCGTATTCTATAATCTTGTCCGCGCTGCAGGCGCCGTCCCAGTAGAGTTCGAAGTCCATGTCGTCTTTCAGGGAGAGGAGCTTGGTGATTTTCTTGCCCACGTAGGGCAGGTACATCTGGCCTGCGTTGCCGGGGTTCACGGACATGACCAGGACTTTTTTGACGATGCGCAGCATCTCCATGACGGTCTCTACGGAGGTACCGGGGTTGATGGCGATGCCGGGGATCATTCCGGCGTTGATGATGGCCTGGAGGGTGGTGGAGGGGTGGTACTCCGCCTCCGGATGGATGTAGACCGTGTCGCCCTTCCGCAGATGCTCCAGGAAGATGCCGATGCGGTTGTTGGGGTGCTCTATCATCAGGTGCACGTCCAGGGGCTTCGCCGTGGCGGAGGCTATGTAGCGCATGTCGTTCAAGGACATGGCGAAGTTGGGGACGTAGCGGCCGTCCATGATGTCTATGTGGAAGGAGTCGATGCCGGCTTCTTCCAGGTTTTTTACTTCCTGCTCCAGATGACCGTAGTCGGCGCACATCATGGAGGCTGTAAGTTCAAATTTCATGTTGATACCTCATAGCTTTGTATAGATTTTGATTTTATAAAAATGATATACATCTTCATGTTTCCCTTTTAATCTGCGGCATCTTAAATTCATCCCTGTTCAGATTCACCGCCACGGCCATGTCTCCATGTCTTCCCAATGATTGGAGGAGATATCCAGCGTCGCTCCCTGCTCCGTTATGTCCAGGCGGAAGTCTTTCAGATTGAACCTGTCATAATTCCCCACAATCGAATAATAGAGCTTCGCCCAGTCATACCGGACATCCCCATAAAAACTGCTGAACGGTGTATCCTGTAACTTGCGCTTGTCCGTGAACAGTAAAAAGCCTGCGACGCCGTTTTCACAGGATGGCTCCTCTTCGAATCCGCCGTCCCTATAAGACCAACGACAGGGAAATGCAGCGGATATTCCTATGTAATTATTCTGCGGGCATTTCATGACATCTGCTTTTGTAGAAACGTCCGCACATGGCGTTTCCTTATCGGAATCCTCTGTCGGCACTTCCCTGTCCTCATACTCTTTGGGCAGCCGGAACTCTTCCGGCAGAATCAGATCCGACCATATCAGCATGAAAGGCTGCCTGTCCGGAATCAGCGAAAGGGCCTGTCTGATTCCCGCACAGGTTCCTGTCCCTTCCGCATCCACGACCTGGTATTTCACATCCGCAAAGGCCGCCAGGTATTCGCGGAGCACTTCCTTCTGATAATCTGCAATAATGATGAAACGTCTGTCCGGATACTTCCGGAACAGATGGAACAGCATGGGCAGATTCTCTACCGGAAGCAATGCTTTCGGCTTGTTCTGTGTCAGATGCCCCAGTCTTGTGCCTTTCCCTCCGGCCTGGACTATGATGTATTCCACGGTTTTTCCTCCCTTAAAAAATACAGAAATTATTTCCGGCAACGAAAAAATCCTGATATAAGTTTTCTGCTTACGCATTCCATACTTATATCAGGACTTTCATGCAATATTCCATTAGACGCCCATGCCCTTATAGCCGGCGCTTCTGCCAGGTCATTCCTCCTGGGCGAATTTCTCATAGTACATCTGCGCCCGCTCTTTGGACAATTCGAAATGCCGCTGCAGCTTCTCGATGATGCGCTCCGCCGGAGTGCGCTCTTCCAGATTGTCTCTGATCATCGCACGTATCCCATCTTCCCTTCCATCTTCCCAGACACACTGCCCTAAGCTGAACATACCGTTCGTCTCCTTCCATAACTCCTCGTTCGCCGAAAAATCGATATACTCTGAAACCGTATCCATGAAATCTTCCTCATGGGGATACATAATGGCATTCAGGAACCGCAGAAGCCAGTCCCCTTCGCTTCCCTCATCCCTATTATACACCTTATCGCCCAATCTGATAATGACCAACTTTATCAAATCGTAATCTTTCTTATTGACCGTACAGTCCCCTATGTTCTTCGTATTGGCGATTCCATAGAAAGACACGCTGTACTGCTCCGGCTTCGGTATATCGTCCCTGCAGATCCAGATGCTGTAGCATTTTTCCAATCCTCCATAGTCTGTCTGCTCCGTCACCAAGGAAAGCTGCGCAGACAGGCTCCTGGCCAGGTAGTACAGCCCCCGCTTCTTGATGGGGTAACCGGGCCTGTAGGTCTTCTGGGGCTCGATGTCTATGTGCAGGTCAACCCGCATGCTGTCGCCCGGCAGCATTCCCTCTTCGGAAAGCACTGGATTCTTCGCCCGGAACAGCAGATCGAAGAAAGATACTTTCTCGTTCAGCTGCGCGAACTCCGCATTGTCGCCCCGCAACTGGGCGTTGGTCCGGCCGGCCGATACCTCCTTCGCCTCTTCCATGGAATCGGCCTCGATGAAGCCCATGATTTCCTCCATGCTGTATCCTTCATATTCCTCTACTGTGCCTTTCAGGATGATTGAAACCACTTCTTTCCTGTGCAGCAATGCTTTGCACTCTGCATCCAGTCCTGATGTATCTGCCGTAAGCTGCATGGCGCTGAGCGTACCCATGCTCCCCTGCATCCTGTCCATGTGACGCCTTTCTTTTCAGATTTGGTTCTCCCTGTGGATGAATGATTGATGGTTCTGTTGATTTCCGGAAATCGCCAGCTGGTATTTTGGATATCGAGATTTGCTGTAGAATTTCTACGCTTTTTATAATAGATATATCTGGGTTCTATTATACGTTATGGGCAAGGGGCTGTCAAGCTGGGATTTCAACAGCTTCAATAAGTCTTTTGGCAAAGCCTAGAAATATCTGCTATAATAAATGGGGA
>CAJUFI010000024.1 GCA_910585665.1 uncultured Acetatifactor sp.
TTTTGTTCCCCCAATAAGGAAAAACCTTTCCGGATATGCCCAGTCTCTGCAACAGGGCAGCGGCAAGGGCGACATCAGGCTGCAATGCATCATTCTCTATCTTGGACAGCTTGGACTTGCTGCACAATCCATGGCAGAGAACCGATTGACTGACATTCTGCTCCAGGCGCAGATCCTGAATCAGGTGGCCCAAGGTATAGGCATTTATGGTATCCGTCTCATGGATTCCGTCCGTTACCTGGACAGAATCCATGAAATTTTTTGGCGGAAATGCTGTCAGGGGAACGGTAGGGAAGTCCTTCATGCTTCCGGTAATCGGATAATCGGTCTCTTTCTCGAGAAAGTTCCGGCACCATGTGGCATAGCAGCTATCAATTGCCTGGGCGGAGTAAAAAGCCGCTTTTATATGCGTGTCCGCAAGCTCTGCTTTTCCGATATAATGGCAGCACAACCCGGCGAGAAAAGTCAGCTCAATCAAATTCGCGTCATAGGCGTTGACAACAGCCTTTTGGCGGTAAGAATCGGCCAATTCGAAGGCAGATTCGAAATCCTTTTTTTCGATTAGGTGCTTAACAGAAACAATGGCAGCATCTGTCTGCATCCTCTCCTTTTCAATCAGGGCAAAGGTACTGTCCGCCAGGCAGCTATCCAATTGTGTACAAATCTGGCGGCAGAGTGATGCCATGTCCAGAAAGAGAGCCTCCTGGGCTATCAATGTCAAAAGTTGGATTTCATTCTGCGACAGAAGGAGCGCATGGAAATCTGACAGATTGATAGTCGGCCTGGTTATGTGCAGCGCATCCAACAGGGTGCCATAATTCTCCCCATGGGAACAGCATCCGGAAAGGGATTGCAGCCTGCAGTGGAGTAGCAGCCATTCCTGATAGTATAGCCGGTTGTCGGCCCAGTTTTTCTCTCCCAGTTTGTCAAGCTCATTGTAGGCAGCTTGCAGTTGCCAGGCATCCAGATAGAGATGGACACGCTTCAATCCATAGAAGCATTCGAATCCGTCCCGGCTGCTGAAGACGGGAAAGCGCCCATATTGTGCCCCGGCGCGCTCCATGAGCGCCTGAAAGGTGACATGGCTGACGTTTGCGGTACCGGTCTCTATCCGGGACAGCGCTTGTGGAGTGCAGATGCCCTCGGAGAGCTGTTCCTGAGTGAGCCCAGCTTTTATCCGAGCTTCCTTGATAAGCAGATTGGCGTTATGTACTGGCATCAGAGTAGCCTCCATCGGTTGTAAATAAAATGTGCATACATAATGATATATCATATTCGAATATAATATAACATAACATAACATGATATTGTTGATATATAATAACATGAAATATTTAAAAATGCAAGGACCCAACCTAAATGGAAACGAAAAGTTTTCTGGTCAGTTTGTGGAAAAAGAACCTGGGAAGAGCTAGACTAACACTATAATATTCAAGAACTTGGATGGATGACAATATGTGTTGCACAGATTTCGCGGAAGGGGGGAGATAGATTCATGAAACTCGATATAGGGACACCTGTCATTACTTCGCATCATTATTATGCGCTTCCGTTGGCAATTATCTGCGGTGATGACGCACTGAAGCGGTGGGTCTACAGCGAGTTCATCCAGTGGTACACCTACCGCGACCACGAGGACGAGAGGACAAGGGTCAGCCTGTATAAAGATAATAATGAAAGATATAAGTTCGAACCGCTCTATGAGACGGTTGCTATGTCTAAGCAGCTTGTAGGGGGCAAGGATGTGGTGAGTGTCTTCAAGAGCTTTTTAGATAACGGGCAGTACATCTACGATTTTGTGGATTTGCATTATATCCGTTCATTAAGACGAGACAGGCATTTGATGCATGATGTTCTGATTTTTGGTTACGATGATGATTTGCAAGTGTTTCATGTATATGCCTATCATGGAGCAAAGCTTGCCCAATGGGACATCCCATATGCCGAATATGAGGAGGCTTATGATTCGGACTATCAAAGGGCGCAGTTCCATCTTACAGTATTGTATCGTAAAAAAGATGCAGAATTCCACCTGGACATCGGACGCATCGGAAACCATCTCCTGGACTATCTCGAAGGGATAAACACTTCTAACCGTGAGGCACCGCTTTCAGTGGAACTGTATAAGCCCAGGTTCGGACTGGATGTCTACGATGAAATGAAGTACAACCTCCAATGTATGCGTGACTGGAACTTGCTGCTGGACATCCCAGAGATGTTCTGTATCTATGAGCATAAATGTTTCATGTATGAGAGGGTGGCATATCTGGATGGATGCACGGATGTGAAATGCCCTGACAGCTTGAGGGACAGGTTTGCAGAGATGAAAGAGTCGGGAAGGATTATGGCAATGTTGGCATTGAAGCTCAATCAGAAAAGGTTGTCCAGCGAGGAAGACTATAATGCCTTGATGCATCGTTTTGATGTCATGAAAGAACTTGAAAAGGCTGCGTTATCTGAGTACTATGAACACAACTGTTCTGTCTTTGAAAATGCGTGAGGTAAGATGATGGATGGTAGGACACTTCAATATGCAGATATTGTGCTGGAACCGGTTAGCTTGAGCGAGGTGATTGGGCTTGACACAGGTGATGCGGGAATCCAATACGACTACTTTGACAGTATTGTCTCAAGGAATGGGAACTGTTTGGCTGAGGCCTATATGATTAAAAACCAAACAGAAAATGTCGGATATGTAGCGCTGTATCATATTGATGCTGCAAATGAGATTGCAAATATCTACGGCAAAATCAGTGGGAAGCAATATTACGGTGACTTTATCAAGGCGTTTTTGGCATTGCTTGGATATGCGTTTACAGAACGGGATTTAAAGAAGCTGAGCTTGGTATATCGTCAAGACAATTATTTCTTTGACGATGTGTGCAAGCATCTCCGCTTCATTCGAGAAGGCTTGCTGAGAGGGCAATTGAACTGTGAAGGGAGAAGTTTCGATGTCAGTACATATGGAATGCTTAGATATGAGTATCAGAGACTTGCGGTTGGCTCATACAAAATGATGTTCGCTTGGGATTATGGCTTTTATCCTCAAAAGGTGGTACAGCTTGATTTGGCGGGATATTTCAACCGCCGACTGTTCACCAATTCCCTTGACAACCCCAACCATGCGAGGATAAATGACTGGCTTCGTGAGTATGTAATGAACCGGACAGTCCCGGAGGAGCATTGCCTGATATATAAGGATGTAAAGTTCCCAGTTCGTATTTTTGCCCCTGATTTTGAGTTTGACTGTTTTTTGTGCGGGAAACAGGAGATAAGTGTCCCGGAAGGAAGGTATACAGACCTTCTCTTGGTGGCTACTGCGCAGTTCGGTAACAGGCAGACGTATGTCACAGCTGTCTACGAGGATGGGACAAGTGAGGAGTGTGCGTTCAACATAGGAGACTGGTGCGAGAAAATCGCGCGGGATGAGCATATCATCCACTATGCTGCTGCCTGCCGGGAGCTTGGCCAGAAATCCAACATGGTCAAGTGTGATGCCTTCGTCTATTTACAAAGGGTACATATCAACTGGGATAAGTTGCTGAAAAGACTGATTTTCCCGATGGAGAGCAATGAGATATTTATCTTTGCGGGAGCATTGTGCGTAGCGTGATTTGCTACGAAATTTTATTAACGCTTAGTGCTTATGCAAATACCCATTTTGCCGCTGAAGTAAAATATCAGAACTTTTTGAGGGCAATTGATTTTTGCTGGTTTTGATTCTTTGCAGAAAAGCGCCATATAACACGTTTGGCCAGTTTTTCAAAGAAAAGACGAGGTTCAGCACACTGAAGATAAGCAAAATTTTAATGATATACAGGGAGGATTGAATAATGTTTTATAAACCATCAATGTTTAACCATATTTGCGATATGGACAATGAAATGATTCTTTACAATTCATTGAAAGGTTGTAAGGGAATCCGTAAGGTTCATGCGGATAAGGTACCAGAATTATCAAGTATTATGAAGCGCTCCAAGCTTGATAGAGCATCGCTTGAAGCTTTTGAGGATCTCATAAATCTTGGATATTTTGTGCCATATGATTTTGATGAGAGATTGAATTGTGATCGGATGCAAATGGAGATGATAACCAATACTGTCTTAAGATTGGTTATACATACAACGAAAGCATGTAATTTCAGATGCAAATATTGTGCCCTGGATTTTTGTAATGAATTTATGAGTCGGGAGATATGCGACAGTATCATAAAGTACATTCGACAAAATATTTCCCGTTACAGTGCAGTCCATATCAGTTGGTTTGGCGGCGAACCCTTAATGGGGATGGATGTGATAGAGCACATATCTACTGAGGTTATAGAGATATGTAAAAGAGCTAAAAAGCCCTATTTCAGTTCAGTTACTACAAATGGATACCTACTTACTCCTAAAAATTTGTCTATTTTGATGAAATGTAAAGTAGCTCATTATATCGTGACGATTGACGGAATCCAAAGCACCCATGACAATCAACGTGTCCTGGTGGATGGCAGTGGCTCTTTTAAAAAAATAATTGATAATCTGAAATATATCAGTGAGAACATAATTTCCCGTAATTTGAAGGTAATCATCCGAACCAATATTACGCAAGATATTTATGATGTCTTAAAGGACTATTATGAATATTATAATTTAACTTTTGGGCATGATAAGAGGTTTTCTTTATTTGTAAGGCCAGCCGGAGATTGGGGCGGAGAAAGAGTAAAAAGTTTTCTCAATCACTTAATCGATAAAAGTTGGATGGATTCTGTAATATTAGATTTAGCGGAGCTGTCCGGTGACATTAAATATAGCATGAATTTTGAAGATTTAAATTTTGGAGGAACTACATGTAATGCAACTTATCTGAATAAATATACGATTGGGTGTGACGGCCTGATAGCAAAGTGTGATACGGCTAGTGAAGAGCTGGCCATTGGGAAAATTGAAGATGGGAGAATGGTTATAGACAGGGACAAGGAAAATCAATGGATATTGGGACATAGACATAAAGATGCGGAATGTAATGACTGTTTTTTTGGATTCTCCTGTTTTTATAATTCCTGTCCTAAATCAAGAATATTATACAATTCGAAAAATTGCGCAAGATTAAATCAAATTGACAGTCTACTCAAATTATATTGTAAAACTAATGATGTACAATACATATAAGTAAGAACGCCACATAAATGAAAAGGAGGTCAGTAATGTTAGATTCATATATGGTAATTAAAAATAAAGTTATAGAAATCTTTGAATTAAATGGATTTTACCTTCCTATCGCTGAGGAAATAGAAGACGATATCAATATCATGGAGTATGATATAAGCTCATTGGAATTTATTTCTATAATTATTCGATTTGAGGAAGAGTTGGGGATTCGTATTCCTGATGAGGTATTGACGATAGAATTGTTTCAATCGTTTAACGCTCTGGTGGAGTTTCTTTATGATTTATCAGAAGGTGATAGTAAAGTTTTGCTAGAAGACATGAAATAAATAGGGTATTGCTTGTAAGGATTATTTTATGATTCAGAGGAATGTCGATTTGTGAACAGGATTAGGATGGGAAGCGCAAAGAACAGCTTTGCTCGTCGAAGTTGTCCGGACTGAGTGTAGGAAGGAACCATAGACTTTGGCATGATTGGGGGACAAAAGGATGATTAAAGCCTATGATTGTGATGTTGTTGTAGTGGATTCAGGGGTAGATTGTGCTCACCCGGAATTAAATTCAGCCGTAATACAAGGGATTTCAGCCAGCGTCTCAGGAATGAAAGAGGGATGCGATGATGTTTTAGGGCATGGAACAGCGATATGTGGGATTATTCATAGGCATGTCCCTAATGCTAAAATTTTAATGATTAAGATAATTGACGGTTTGACGGATGACATAAAAGAAGACAAGCTTATCAATATATTAGATTTTATATATGAAAATGTGGAGTGTAGCATAGTCAACTTGAGTCTGGGACTTAATCTGGTTCAGGACAGTCATCAGCTATATCAGATATGTGATAAACTGAAGAAAAAGGGCATTGCAACAATATCAGCGTTTGATAATTCGGGTGCGATATCTTATCCTGCTGTTTTTGACTGTGTATATGGGGTTGTTGCCCATGAAGCTTGTTTAAAAATAGATGAGATTATGTTCTGTAATAGTAACATGGTGAATTTATGTGCCTGTGGAAAAGCACAGAGGGTTCTATGGAAGGATGCCTCTTACATTATTTCTGGAGGAAATAGCTATGCGTGCGCGCATGCGACAGGTGTCATTTTGAAGGTAAAAATGGAGAAGCGGCAGTGGGATATCGCAGAGATTATCCAGAAGGTGGCTCGCCATCGATTGGAGTTTGCTGTTAATGCATTGGGCAATAGGAAACCTCCTTGTGACCATTATAAAAAAGTGGCACTGTATCCATTTAATAAGGAAATGCATAGTCTTGTGAGGTTTGAAGACACTCTTTCCTATGAGATAATTGATATATATGATGCCAAATATTCTGTGCATGTTGGGGCTTTTACGAATTTGCTGTTGGGTCTATCCAATGCAAAAGATCATCGAATAAGGAACATCAAAGACATTGAATGGGATTCATTTGACACACTTGTGGTTGGCCATACAAGAAAAATGTTAGATGTGGCGAGTGCCCATGTGATTGCATCAGATGAGCTAATCAGGGAAGCCTTGAGAAAAAACAAAAATGTATATTCATTTGATGATTATAGAGAAATTATAGAAGCGGAGAAGTATTCAGGTAACTATTTTTGTCCTACAATAGAATATGGGGAGGAATTCAGAAAATACACCTTGCCTTTTGGTAAACTATATAAAATATCGACTCCGGTTTTAGGGGTATTTGGTACGAGTTCAAAACAAGGGAAGTTTACCTTACAGCTTATATTGAGGCAATTGCTTCTGCAAAATGGATATACAGTCGCTCAGCTAGGGAGCGAGCCTACCGCTTATTTGCTGGGCATGGATGCTTGCTATCATTTTGGATATGGTTCCGAAAAGGTTGGCAATGAGGCTTATAGTGTTTCCTATTTAAATAGAATGATGCATGAATTGGATTTATTAAATAGAGATATCATTCTTGTAGGTTGCCAATCCAATACGATTTCCGATGAAATAAACGATATAAATGATTTGGCCTTTCCACAATTGTCGTTTCTATATGGAACAAACCCGGATGGAATCATACTTTGTATCAATGAATTTGACGATAAGGAATATGTTAAGAGAACAATGTTGTGCTTAGAGACGCTGGTTCACTGTAAAGTAATCGCAGCAGTGCTTTTCCCCCTTTCCTTTTCGGATGTAATGACAGGAATCTATGGGAAAAAGAGAAGGTTGAGCATAGAGGAGCTGTGCTCAGTTTGTAATAGTCTTGGGTCTGAAATGGATGTGCCGGTTTATGTTTTAGGAGACAATGTACATATGAATCAATTGTTGGATAAATTAATTGCATTCTATTCATGATTTATGTACAGTATACTGACATTTTCTGCACATATGTGAATGGGAGTGAATATAATTTCAGGCTTGCTTATACGGAGATTGCCTGTTTGGCAAAACATTGTTTAAATAGGAATCGGTATACAATTATATAAATATTTTAAGAGGAAGGAGGCAGAAATATGGGGAAGAAACTAAAAAAACCGCAAAAAGGTCAAAAGTTCACTATCGTGCAGCTATATGATAATATTGAATGCACCGTTATTGACAAGAATAATTGTGAAGGTGCAAACTGTTCATCAGGCTGTGGAAAAAGTAAATGCAACACATAATTCCCTAACTAAATTTTGCTAAGCAGAAAATTTATGTAGAATTATAGGTAAACAGACTATATCCTTAACTGTGATTATAATATAATTGTATGCTGATTCTAGAGTTAATGGTTATAGTTTGTTTGCGTAAGGTCAGACAGAAGTCTTTTCTGTATATACTCGCAGAATTGACTTTCTGTCTGTACTTTATCCCAACTGGGCAATGTTATGCCCAAGACAGACAAGATTTAACAATCAGATGAAAGTCCCAATATGCTGGCAATCTTGAAGCCGCTGCCGTGCAATATATACTACGATTAGATGTTTGAAAAGAAAGGATATGAAATGAAAGAAATATACCATACTGTGAAGAATGCAGGGCGCTGCATATGGAAATTAGGGAAAAGCGTATATCTCCACAAATCCGTGTTGCTGCTAATCGCGGTTGTCTTTTCACTTGCGGCAGTCTATTTTCCGGCAGCTATCATAAATAGTATATATCCGGTTTTTGATAAGGCTCAGCTGATTGCTCTGATTGCTGCCTGGTTGGCCATTCAATTCATTCAAGGCACAGTCCCCTATGTGATAAATAATAGAATCTCCATCCTCTCCACAAAGATATTGGCACAACTGAAAGTTCGATATGGGGCTGTCCTATCCCATATCCGTCTTGAGAAGCTGGAGGATTCCAAGACGATTGACGAGATAGCTGTCATCAAGAGCGGGCTATCCAGGGGCTGTGAGCTGGAGGTGCTGAACGACTGCTTCTCCCTTCTGCAGTCAGCAATTTCCATATTGCTGCTGATCGGCATCCTGTCACAGCTGTCGGCTGTGTTCTTTCTGTTTGCTGTGGCAGTGGCTATTGTGCAATCGGCCGCCAGTTCCAGGGCGGAAAAGAAGCGGTTTGAATATCGGGAGGAGAATGCCGCCTTGGATCGGAGACTCAATTACTCCATCTGGTCGCTGACGGATGTCTGTTTTGCAAAAGAAGTCCGGTTCTTTGGCCTGAGGGACTATATCAAGGACAGGTTCAACAGGGACCGGAAGCGGATGTACCGCATGATGGCGGGACAGTCCTGGATATTGGCGAAATATCATGCGCTTCCCAGCCTGCTGCTGGGGCTGACCTATGTCTTTGTATATGGCCTCATGGCTTACTCTTTGTATTCCGGGTATTCCGCGGCTGGCGATTTTGTGCTGTTCACTGGGGGAGTGCTGAGCTTCAGCTCCCATATAAACGCCCTTGGGGGAAGCATAGTGGACATCAGGACCCAGAGCAGATATATGGAGACCTACCACAGCTTGCTGGACCAGGGGGAAGGGCGGAAAGAAGGAGTCCACATAGACCTGTCCAGAATCGAAATCGAGTTCAGGCATGTATGGTTCCGATATCCCAACCAGAACGAGTATGCCTTGCAGGACATCAATGTGACCATTCCGGATTGTTCCCGAATCGCAATCGTAGGGCCGAACGGATCCGGGAAGACCACTTTCATAAAGCTGCTGATGGGCTTCTATCGGCCCACCAGAGGCGAGATTCTCCTGAACGGAGTGAATCTGGAGGAGATTGCCCTAGGGCAGCTTGAGGAGCTGTTCGCCCCGGTATTCCAGGATTTTTACATCACGGCCTATTCCGTGAGGGAGAACATAGCGTTCGGACATGAGCCTGAGGAAGGTGGAGAGGAAGCGATTTGGCGCATCCTGGAGCAGGCAGGTGTCCGGGACGCGGTGGAACAGATGCCTGGGCAGCTGGACTGTGCGCTGTCCAGACAGATTGATGAGGACGGAGTGCAGCTCTCCGGAGGGGAGATGCAAAAGCTGGCGATTGCAAGGGCCTTACAGAAGGGAGCCCCGGTCCTTATTCTGGACGAGCCTACGGCAGCGCTGTCCCCCATCGCGGAATATGAGCTTTACAGACGGTTTTACGAGATGAGCCAGGATAGGTCGACTTTGTTCATCTCACACCGCCTGGCCAGCTGTAAGCTGTGTGACGAGATATTGGTTTTCGAGCAATCTAAGATTGTGGAGACAGGGAACCATTCCATGCTGATGGATAGGAAGGGCCTGTATTTCCAGATGTTCACAACGCAGGCTGAATATTATGTATGATGGGAGGGTGCTATGAAAGAAAATATCAAGGATGTGCTTTTCCTTTTTAAGAGCCAATGGAAGGAGAGCAAGATGCAGATTTTCCTGAAGATGCTTTATGGGCTGTGCCTCTCGTTCCAGAATCTGCCTACGGTCATTTTCCCAGCCATCATCATCGATGAAATACTGGGCAATAGGAGAATGGATGTCATTGTGCTGGACGTGGTTCTGTTCGCCTTCTTCATGTTTCTGCCCAATTTTATTTTGTCATTTCTGAGCGTTTTGCAGGTTTCCTATAATCTGAGGCTGCCCCATAAGTTTCTGCTCTCTCTGGCTCATAAGATGTCGATGATGGATTACGCGGAAGTAGAGAGGGAAGATTTTTTAAATCGATATAGCAATGCCTGCGATATGGCGTTCCAGTCATGCAGCAGCATATTCTCCCTCGTCTCCCTGGGCTTCTCGATGATTTTGAGACTTGCGGCCCTGACATTCGTCATCTCCATGCTGAATCCATGGATGGCGGTTGCGCTTCTTGCTTTTTCCGTCCTCAACTGCGCGATGAATGCCAGGGAGGATCGAATACGCATCGATTACGGGCAGAAGGAAGCAGCTTTCCAGAGAAGGGCAGATTATGCGGAAGGGCTGCTTACCTCCCTGGAGTTTGCCAAGGACTGCCGTGCCTACCGCGCCGCGGATCTTGTGAACGGGAAATACCTGGAAGGGATGCGGGGAGTGGTGAAGACCAGAAAGGAGAGGGACGCAAAGCTGCAGTGGGGGAACCTTCTACAGAGGGCGCTCTCTCTTCTCCAGAACGGATTCCTGTATGTCGTAATGATCCTGGAATATATGGCAGGCACCATCACGGTGGGTTCCTTTACCATGTTCTTTGGTGCAGCCAATGAGTTCTATGTGACCATTATGACGTTGCTACAGCTATATGTACAGGTGAAGTCCACCTCCCTTTCTTTCGGGAAATACAGGGAAGTCATGGAGCTTCCTGAGACCATGCGCCAGACAGGCCATATAACGGAGGTGGATATGCGGGAGTCGCCTTCCATCGAGTTCAGGGACGTTTCATTCCGCTATCCCGGGCGGGAGGAATATGCCCTTAGGCATGTGAGCCTTGCCATCCGTCCATCGGAGCTGGTAGCGGTCGTTGGGGAGAACGGGGCAGGGAAGACCACCTTCGTGAAGCTGCTGACTCGTCTCTATGACCCGACAGAAGGTGAAATCAGGCTGAACGGAAGGAACATCAGGGAGTATGATTATGATGAGTACATGAAAATTTTTTCTACAGTATTTCAGGATTACCAGCTGTTCGCCTATTCCATAGCAGAAAATGTGGCTTTCAATCAGTATGACGCGCCGAAATTCGAGGACGCGGCCAGGAAGGCTGGGATATGGGAAAGGATACAGAGGCTGCCCAATCGCCAGGAGACCTTTCTGGAAAAGGATTTCGAGAGTAGCGGGGTGGAGTTGTCTGGCGGAGAACAGCAGAAGGTCGCCATCGCCAGGGCAATCTATAAGGACGCGCCCGTAGCGATTCTGGACGAACCCACGGCAGCCATAGACGCAATCGCGGAGAAGGAGATTTATGAGAATTTTGCGGAATTCTCGGCACATAAGACCACTTTGTTCATCTCCCACCGCATGGGCAGCACCAGATCCTGCGGCCATATCATAGTGCTGGATCAGGGCAGGGTGGCTGAGGAGGGCTCCCATGAGGAGCTGATGGATTTGAAGGGCATCTACTATAACCTGTATGAGAAGCAGGCATCTTATTATAAATAGGTTCGTGCACGGGTGAATCATGCACTAATCTATAGTTCCCGGGAGAAATTCCAACTACATTAATTCATCCCGAGGTAATAATGTTGGAAACTTTATGCCCAACAGTTTGAATAATAATGTGCATTAATTACCATGATGAGGTTCCATATATTAAGAATTCTATGTATGCATTAATGGGATTAACGGATGCAACAATAGTTGCATTAGTGATGTATCCGTTAACATATTCCAAGGATTGGGATGGAGGATATAAGAATACTAAATATAAAATATCATATGATGAATATAGAGAGAGGGCTGATATTTTGCATGAAGAGTTCCAAATCCCTGTTTTCTTATTGGGAGATGAACAGCATATGGATGCTTTGAGCCAGATGATAATTGACTTTTTTTAGAAAGCATGGTAGTGTTTTGAGCAGATAGTTCAAAATAAGAAAAGGAGACGGCAATGAAAGAGAAGGTTAAAGTACTGTCAATTAATACGAAAAGGAAAAGGAAAACCCTCAAGGGTTCTGCAGACTCTGGGATGACCTTGGCTAAATGCATGGAACAGTTTGCTCCCGGCCTGTATACATTCAGTGAAGCATATGTGGAAGATGCAATAGGGGCAGTAGAGACGCTCCGCCCTGAAGTCATCTGGATAGCCCAGGAGGCATCAAAGGACTGTTCGGAATTGGTGAAAGAAATTAAAAGGGTGCATCCTACAGCCGTCATCTTCCTGATGTTCGTCGGATTGGTCGATGATGAACAGGAAATGATGGAGAAATTTTATGCGTTGGGGGCATATAAATGCTATTTTCTGCCGCCTTTGATGCTCGATACGCTGGCTCATGACATGTATGTGGCATTGAACCTGGAAGGACAGAATGGGGAGGCTGGGCAAAGGTGAAGGACATCCAGCTGCGGGATTTGTTCCTTTCTTTCCATGAGATATGGAAATATGACAAGAGACTTCTTTTTATTATGATAGCGGATGTCATTGTAGACGCGACATATCCTTTTCCAAACATCGTCTTTTCGGGGCTGATTGTGGACAGCATTGTGGACGGAAGGAATCTTTTGCGGGTCATACTCTACGTGGCTTTGCTGTTCGGCAGCATCTTTATTATAATGTCGGTGAGGACTCTGCTGGGCAAAGTGAGGGAGTACCAGATGATTAAATTCATCAACAGCCTGAACAATGAGATAAATAGGAAATGTCTTGACATAGACTTCGAACAGTTCAACGATGCAGCCTTTCAGAATCGCGTCCAATTCATTAGCATGATGGCGCAGGGGGATAATTATCTGAATAACCTGACGACGGCGTTCCGGACGATTTCGCAGTCCATGACGCTGATAGGCATCATAGTTATAATGACAATGCTGAACATCTGGCTGCTGCTCGTAGCGCTGGCGACGGTCGTACTGCAAGCGGTACTGCATCTCATTCGGCTCAGGTACAACAGGCAGTACGATTATGATGTCACCAACGAGCGGAGAAAGATATCTTATGCGGCGCAGCTGACCAGGGACATCAATGTCAAGAAGGACATCCAGCTCTTTGATATGGGCGGCTTTATACTGGAGAAAGTTGCGGCTTTCCAGAAGAAGCTATTGGTTTTTGACAGGAGGCGCATCCAGGTAGGCGGTGTCATCGAGGTCATGACGGAATTGCTGAGCATCGCCTTCCAGGTGGCGGCGTATGTTATGCTGGGGATAGAGGCGTTCCGGGGGAGGATATCGATTGGCGACTTCACGAGGGGCATCTCGTCACTCATCAACTTTATGTCCGCCTCCACGTTTCTGACGATGAACATACTGGACTATGGTAACGGCATCTTCTATCTGCAGAAATACACTGCGTTCCTGAACTACAGGAGCAAGTTCGATGAGGCATCAGATTGCGTCGCCATTGGTGACATCGACCTGAGCCACATCGAGATTGAGTTCCGCAACGTGTGGTTCCGCTACCCTAATAGCACATCCTTCGTGCTAAAGGACATAAACCTGACCATAAGAGATACGGAAAAGCTGGCCGTGGTGGGATACAACGGAGCTGGCAAGACTTCGTTCGCACTGTTGCTGGCTCGTATGTACGACCCCACGGAAGGGGCAATCTACCTGAACGGTATCGACATTCGCAGAATAGACTACAGAGACTACATAAAGATTTTTTCGACGGTCAACCAGGATTTCTCCCTATTGGCGTTCTCCATTCTGGAGAATATCGCTAGACAGGAGACCGTCCCAGAAGAGGAGAGGGAAAGAATCAGGAGGATGCTCCAGAACAACGGGATGGGCGAGAGGATGAGGAAGATGTACCGGGGACTGGACACCCCTGTCACGAAGAGGCTGGAGGCTTCGGGAGTGGATTTGTCTGGAGGGGAGGAGCAGAAGGTCGCCATTGTGAGGGCGCTCTATAAGGACTCCCCGGTGCTGATACTGGATGAGCCGACCTCCGCGCTGGATCCCATGGCCGAGCACGAGATATACCAGAAGTTCGCGGAGATGTCGGAGGGTAGGACCACGGTCTACATCTCCCACAGGATTTACAGCACTCGTTTCTGCGATAAAATCGCGGTCTTCGAGAAGGGCGAAATGAAGGAATATGGGACTTTTGAAGAGCTGATGGAGCAGAAAGGGCTGTACTATGACTTCTACCAGCAGCAGGCAGAGTATTTCAGATAGACAGTACACATTTTTACACCATCGCGCAGATTATGACCCTGGCCGGTATTGTAGGTGTAATGACCATACTGCCAATAGTCCATTGTAGATGGAAGAAAGGCCCGCAACTGGCGAAGGACATATCGAATAAAAAAGAACTTCTTTTACATCCAGCAGGGAGGGATTCAAAACCATTGACAGATGCCATAAGATTCCCTAACCCGGATAAACCGGAAAAGTTTTTTTGCAATTCCTCCAAGTTTCAAGTACAATAAAGAAAAATGTTGGAGGATGTGTTCATGTTGCTTACGGATAAATACGCTGACAAAATTTATGGCACGATCACTTGTTATGACCGCATGATCATCCAGGGATTAAACGTCTCCGTCTCCATGGGATTATTGAACGGGTACAGGGCACCTATAAATACTTTGCAACAGCCTATGGTAAAGAAATCATCACTGCGGGCTTGTCCGTAAGAAACCTTGTGCTTATACCAACATTGGCATAGGTATTTTTTTTTACGCAGAAATTTTGCCATTTTGCGTCAAAAATCATTGATAAGTGGCCTAAAATGAAGGATATAATAACATGCTGGAGCAGTTCTTCTCCCTGGACTATGCGGGCAAGGGAGACCTGTTCCAGGGGCTTGCCATCTGGGAGGAAAAGTCTCCTGAGGGGGAAGATTACAGGTACAGGCAGCTACAGGGGACGTACCCGGTCATCAGCCTGTCGTTCGCCAATGTGAAAGAGACCAATTTCCAGAACACAAAATGGCGCATCGGCCAGATTCTGACGGATTTATATCACAGGAACACATTTCTGCTGGAGGGGAATCTTCTGTCGGATGCTGAGAAAGCGGAATACAAGAGCGTCCGCATGGATATGCCGGATGTCGTTGCCACTATGGCGTTGCATAAGATGTCGGAATATCTGTACCGTTAGGAATTGTCGGAAAATAACTGATGCAACTTGTTTAGGAGAAAGCCCAGAAATACAACGAAAACGGCTATAAACTTGCATCAGTTATTTGTAGACAATTCCTTATTATGGGAAAAGAGTGATTATCCTGTTGGACGAGTACGACACGCCCATGCAGGAGGCCTATGTGTACGGCTATTGGCGGGAGATAGTGGAGTTCATCAGGACGCTGTTCAACGCGACTTTCAAGACGAACCCTTATCTTGAGCGGGCAGTCATGACGGGGATTACAAGGGGTCACATTGCTTCTTGCGAAGCAAGAGAATCTATCTTTTCGGATTTGAACAATCTGGAAGTGGTGACTACTTCATCCGACAAATATGCCGATTCATTCGGTTTTACCGATGATGAAGTGCTCGCTGCACTGAAAGAATATGGGCTGGAGGACAAAATGGCGGAGGTAAGGCACTGGTATGATGGCTTTACCTTTGGGCAAAGTCGGGACATTTACAATCCCTGGTCTATTTTGAACTATCTGGATAAGGGCAGACTGGGAACCTACTGGGCCAACACCAGCTCCAACAGCCTGGTAGGGAAGCTGATTCGCGAGGGCAATCCGGAAATAAAGATTACGATGGAAGATCTCCTCCAGGGCAAGACCTTCTGCACGGAGATAGACGAGCAGATTGTGTTCGACCAGCTGGACTACAAGAAGGGGGCGGTCTGGAGCATGCTTCTGGCCAGCGGCTATCTAAAGGTGGAGAGCTATGAGATAGATGCCGCCAGCGGGAAGGCCAGGTACGGCCTGAAGCTTACCAATATGGAAGTCCGCCGGATGTTCGAGCAGATGATAGAAGGGTGGTTCATGGAATACACGAGCGACTACAATACATTCGTCAAAGCGCTGCTTTTGGGGGACATTGATGCCATGAACACATACATGAACCGGGTAGCCCTTGCCACATTCAGCTGCTTTGACGCAGGGAAAAAGCCCTCGGAGGAAGCGGAGCCGGAGCAAAAATGCGAAGCGGATGCTTCGCATTATTATCATGGGTTCGTGCTGGGGCTGATGGTGGATCTGGCAGACTGCTATGCCATCACCTCTAACCGGGAGAGCGGCTTCGGGAGGTATGATATCATGTTGGAGCCGAAGGTGCCCGGAGCAGAAGAGGGTGCGGCAGTTCAGGACTGGCAGGGTTTCCGGAAGTACTGCCGGGATGCCATCATCATAGAATTCAAGGTGAATAATCCCAAAAAGGAGAAGACTCTGGAGGATACGGTACAGACCGCCCTCGGCCAGATTGAGGAGATGCGATACGAGGCTTCGTTGCTGGCAAAGGGGATTTCCGCGGAACAGATTCGCAAGTATGGCTTCGCGTTCCGCGGAAAGGAAGTATTGATAGGGTGATTATATGGGAGCATATTTTTGCCGGATGATTATGGGCAAGGGGATTGTGTTTTTTTCAAAAAGTGGGCGGGATGTTCCTGTCCGCTTTTTGTATTGGAGGGGAAATGGTGGGGGAGACCGGCATTTACAGCGCTTCGGACGGATGCGTAAGGGAAGCCGTAAGGGCAGCCAGAGGGATGAAGGCAGAAAATCATTGACAGATGCCATATGATTCCATAAAATGAAAATTGTGTAGTAAAATATGATGATCCGTCCGCCGGAGCGGACGAAAGAGGTGCATGTATGAATAGGTTAATGAAGTACTTAAGCGGCTACAAGAAAGAGTCCATTCTTGCGCCGCTCTTTAAGCTGCTGGAAGCTTTCTTCGAGCTGCTGGTGCCGCTGGTGATGGCCAGCATCATTGACAGGGGCATCCATGTGGGCGGTGCCGGAGGGCCGGACACGGCTCATATCTGGCGGATGGGCTTATGCCTTCTGGCTCTGGCGGTGGTGGGGCTGGTGTCCTCCATCACGGCCCAGTTCTTCGCCGCCAAGGCGGCGGTGGGCTTCTCCGCGAAGCTCCGCCAGGCCCTGTTCGACCATATCCAGGGGCTGGATTTCACCAATGTGGACAAAGCGGGCACGTCCACCATGATCACCCGCATGACCAGCGATGTGAACCAAATCCAGTCCGGCGTGAACCTGGTGCTGCGCCTGTTCCTTCGGTCTCCCATCATTGTGTTCGGGGCCATGATCATGGCGTTCACCATCGATGTGAAGAGCGCGCTGGTGTTCGTGGTGGCGATACCGCTCCTGGCCATCGTGGTGTTCGGCATCATGATATGGACCATGCCTTTGTATAAAAAGGTACAGGCCAACCTGGACAGGGTGCTTGGTGTCACAAGGGAGAACCTTACAGGCGTCCGCGTCATTCGGGCCTTCCATCAGGAGGAAAAGGAAGAGGAGCGTTTCAGGGGGCACACAAATGCCCTTGCGGACAGCCAGGTCTTCGTAGGGAAAATCAGCGCCGTGATGAATCCGGTGACCTATGTGGTGGTGAACGGTGCGATTATCGTTCTGATTTATATCGGTGCCGTTCAGGTGAACGTGGGGAGCCTGACTCAGGGCGAGGTAGTGGCCATCATCAACTACATGTCTCAGATTCTGGTGGAGCTGGTGAAGCTGGCCAACCTGATCATCACGGTCACAAAGGCGCTGGCCTGCGCAGACCGGGTGGCGGGCGTATTTGAGATTCAGAATGAGGACTGGATGACCGCAGGGCGACAGGTTTCCGACGGGAAGGCACAGACGGTGCAGCCTGGAAGCGGTACCGGCGAGACGCCTTTCCTGCAGTTCGACCATGTATCCCTGACATACGCCGGAGCGGGGGCCGAGACGCTGCATGACATCGACTTTACGGTAAACAAAGGCGACACCATCGGCGTCATCGGCGGCACGGGTTCCGGCAAGTCGTCCCTGATTAACCTGATTCCCGGCTTCTATCCCGCCACGGAGGGATGCATCCGGCTGGAGGGCAAGGACATCCGCCAGATGCCGGAGGGCGAGCTGCGCCAGATAGTGGGCATGGTACCCCAGAAGGCCGTGCTGTTCAAGGGAACCATCCGCAGTAATCTCCAGTGGGGCAAGCCGGATGCCACGGAAGACGAGATGTGGCAGGCCATCGACACGGCCCAGGCCAGGGAAGTGGTAGAGGGCAAACGGGACGGCCTGGACGCGGAAATCGCCCAGAACGGCAAGAACCTTTCCGGCGGCCAGAGACAGCGGCTGACCATCGCCAGGGCATTGGTGCGGAAGCCCCAGATATTGATTCTGGACGACAGCGCTTCCGCATTGGACTACGCCACGGATGCCAGGCTGCGGACAGCGCTTAAGAAAGTGGAGGGCGGCACCACCACATTCATCGTCTCCCAGCGGGCCTCCTCCATCCGCCATGCGGACAAAATCATCGTGCTGGACGACGGTGAGATGGCGGGCATCGGAACCCATGACCAGCTCCTTGACAACTGCGATGTGTACAGAGAAATCTATTTCTCCCAATATCCCGAAGAACGCTTGAAAGCCGCCAAGGCAGCGGGCAGTTCTGCCGGGCAGCAGATGAACGGGACCCGCCTGTCGGGAAGACCCGGTGACGGAGCCGATGCAGAAAAGGGGGATGCGTGACGTGATGATAAAAAAAGAACGAAATAATGGCATATCCGAAAAGAACGGCATATTCGGTCCGGTCAGGAACCTGACAGAAAAAGGAATGATAGAAAAAGGAATCGGAAGAAACGCATTTGACATGACACAGAAAGGGGGCGAGCAGCATGGCGGCAGATAAGGGACAGAAAAAGACGGCAAAAAAGAACGGCCAGATGGCCACCATGCGCCAGGTGCTGAATTACATCCGCAGATACTGGCTGATGGTAGGCCTGTCGCTGGTGCTGGCGGCAGTGACGGTGGTGCTGACCCTCTATATCCCCATCCTCACAGGAGACGCGGTGGATCTGCTTTTAGGAAAAGGCGCGGTGGACTTCGCGGGCGTCTTCTCCGTCATGAAAAAGATTGCCATCGCCATGATTATCACAGCGGTGGCCCAGTGGGTGATGAACACCTGCAACAACCATATCACCTATCATGTGGTAAAGGACATCCGAGAGGACGCCTTTGAGCGGCTGGAGAAGCTGCCGCTGAAATACCTGGACGCTCATGCTTACGGCGATATCGTCAGCCGTGTGGTGGCGGACGTGGACACCTTTGCGGACGGTCTGCTCATGGGCTTTACCCAGCTCTTCACCGGTGTGCTGACCATCATCGGCACCCTGATTTTCATGCTGATAACCAATGTGCCCATCGCGCTGGTGGTAGTGTGCATCACGCCGGTGTCTTTCCTGGTGGCGCGGTTCATCGCAACCCGGACTTACTCCATGTTCAAGCTCCAGTCGGAAATCCGCGGTGAGCAGACGTCCCTGATCGAGGAGACCATCGGGAACCAGAAAATCGTGAAGACTTTCTCCCGGGAGGAAGCAGTGAAGGCCCAGTTCGGAGAGATCAACGGCAGGCTCCAGGACTGCTCCCTGAAAGCGATTTTCTTTTCCTCCATCACCAATCCGGCCACCCGCTTTGTCAACAGCCTGGTGTACGCGGGGGTGGGCATCTTCGGCGCTTTTGTGGCCATCCGGGGCGGCATCAGCGTGGGACGGCTGTCCTGTTTCCTGAGCTATGCCAACCAGTACACCAAGCCCTTCAATGAGATATCCGGCGTGGTGACGGAACTGCAGAACGCTCTGGCCTGTGCCGCCAGGATTTTTGAGCTGATAGAGGAGGAGCCCCAGGTGCCGGACGCAGCGGACGCCAAGGTGCTGACGAACGCCACAGGCAACGTGGCGCTGGAGAACGTACATTTCAGCTATGTGCCCGACAAAAAACTGATTCAGGACTTTAACCTGACGGTAAAACCCGGCCAGAGGGTGGCCATCGTAGGCCCCACCGGCTGCGGCAAGACCACGGTGATCAATCTGCTGATGCGCTTCTACGACGTGGACAGCGGGCAGATCAAGGTGGACGGCACGGATATCCGGGACATCACCAGAGGGAGCCTGCGCACCAGCTACGGCATGGTGCTCCAGGAGACCTGGCTGCGCAGCGGCACCATCCGGGACAACATCCGCATGGGCAAGCCCGAAGCCACGGAGGACGAGGTGGTGCAGGCGGCCAAGGCGGCCCATGCCCACAGCTTCATCAAGCGCCTGCCACAGGGGTACGATACCGTCATCACAGAGGACGGCGGCAGCCTGTCCCAGGGACAGAAGCAGCTGCTGTGCATCGCCAGGGTGATGCTCTGCCTGCCGCCCATGCTGATTCTGGACGAGGCCACCTCCTCCATCGACACCCGCACGGAGATGCGGATCCAGAACGCCTTCGCCCGGATGATGGAGGGCAGGACCAGCTTCATCGTGGCCCACAGGCTCTCCACCATCCAGGAGGCGGACATCATCCTGGTGATGAAGGACGGCAACATCATCGAGCAGGGGAACCACGAGAGCCTGTTGGCGAAGAAGGGATTTTATGCGGATCTTTATAATTCACAGTTTGCGATTTAGACGTCCTGTTGTGGGCGAATGCGCCATAGAACGATAGGGGGCTGACATCTCGGTTTTCTGCCGGATGGCTTTGGGCTGTCCGGCAGTTTTCGCGTTTCTGCCGGGGCGCTGTGAGGGGCGGATGCTAATCCGTGTATTTTTCGAAATAATGTTTTGAAATATGAGAGACGCTTAAGAATCGACGCCAATCAGCCGATACATACCTATATAGGAAGTAACGAAACCGTTGTCGCTGGCAGCCCGGCATTTCGTATGTTCTGCTGTCAGTTGGAGAAAATAAGCGAGGGGGAGCCATGAACGTACAGAATAATATAACCGTTTTCAGCGGAGACACAAGGAACAACGCGCAGGCGGAGTGGGCGAACAAGGAAGCCACGGAGTCCTGCGACAAAAAGAGCAAGACCATATACGCGGGAGATTTCCTGAAGGAGTTCCCTCTGCGGGAGAGGATACAGCAGAAGAAGTCCGAAGCCCAGCAGCGGGCCCTGAAGATCGTGAGCGATGCCTGGGGCATGGACAAGCAGATTGACGATGAAATCAAGGTGCGCGAGGAGGAGTCCAAGGTGCTTCAGGAGGATAACCAGGAGGCCCTTGAGAACCTGAAGGACGTCAACCAAAGGATGGAAGAGCTTCGGGACGCTTTCGGCATAAGCCCGGACAGCGAGGAGCAGCAGGAGCTGGAGCGCATCATACAAAGGCGGAAATCCCCCACGGTGAGCCTGGAAGAGGAGGAACTCACGGAATATCAGAAGCGCGCGCTGGCGCTGGACGATGAGGCGACGTTTTACAGGAAACAGATTGCGGCCAACAACGGCAAGATTCTGGAGAACAGCGAGGTAAATGCGGCTATCCGGAAAGAGCGCGTCAAGTCCCATGCCATGGTGGACGCCCAGAAGGACGCGGAGGAGGTCATGGACGCCTCACGGGATACCGCCATCGGCCTGGTGATGGAGGAGGCCAAGGAGCATCTGGACGAGGAGCAGGAGAAGCGGGAAGAGCAGGCCGAGGCCATCGAGGAGAAGAAGGAAGAGCAGGAGGAAATCCAGGAGAAGCGGGACGAGAGAGAAGCAGAGCTGGAAGAGCTGATAGAGGAAATACCCGTGGAGGAGATGACGGACCTGCAGCAGACCATGGATGAGGTCAAACAGCAGATTCAGAAAGTCCTGAACGAAGTGAACCTGGCGGCGGAGGACATCAAAGGCGCGAAGGTGGACATGACGGTGTAGTGAAAGGAAAGTGCGGCGCAGAGAGGAGACGTGGAAGCGCCGGAGGGGACGGAATGGAAATACGGAATAACGTCACAATTTGTGCGGGAGATGCGCAAAGCGGCGCGCGGGCAGAGAAAGGGAAGGAAAGCGGACCCTCCAATGGGAAAAACAGTACCTTTTATGCCGGGAACCTGCTGAAAGAGTTCCCTCTGAAAGACAGGCTCCAACAGAAAAAAGCCCAGGCCCAGGCTCAGGCCCTGAAGATTGTGGAAGACACCTGGAATGGCGACCGGAAGACGGAGCGGCTGATGCAGGAGAGCAGGGAGCACATCGGGAATCTGCGGGCTGCTTACAAGGAAGCCCAGGACAGAATCGCGGAGATTGAGAAAGAAAGCGAGGCCCTGCAGAAAACCTATGGAGTGGATCCCGACAGCGAGGAACAGCAGGATCTGGACCTTCTGCTGAAGGAGCAGGCGGCAAACTGGGCGATTCCCGGGGAGGAGCTGACAGAGGAGGAGAGCCAGCGCCTGTATGAGTACAGTCTCCAGGGAAAAGAGCTGACGGAATACCAGGAGCGTGTGTTGAAGCTGAACAACGAAATCGGACAGCAGAAGCTTATCGCGCACATAGCCGAGTATGGAAGCATAGACAGTCTGGGCATTCGCCAGGAGAATGCCGTCATCCGCGGGATTCGCGAGGAACAGCGGAAAGTCCATCCCATGGCGGATGCCCGGAAGCAGGCGGACGAGATGATGGAAGCGGCCCAGGATGAGGCAATCGGCATGATCGTGGAAGAGTCCAGGGAGCACATCGACCAGGAGCAGGAGAAGAAGGAAGAGGAGGCCCAGGCCATCAAGGAGAAGAAGGAAGAACAGGAGGTAGTCCTGGAGAAGCGGAAAGAGCACCAGGACGAGCTGGAGGAACTCATGGAGAAAATGCCCCTGGAGGAGCTGGCAGACCTGAAGAACGTCCAGGCACAGATGCAGCAGGAAATCCAGAATATCGTGAGCAAAATGAATTTAGTGGCGGAAGATATCAAGGGTGCCAAGGTGGACACCAATATCTAGGCGCAGGCCCGGTGCCGGTGCGGATGTGGAGATTCGGGCGGAAGCCGGAATGGTGCCGATACCGATACACGGGGAATCCGGCATGACGTGAACAAGCCTGTAATGCATGGAAAGACAGCATTACAGGCTTGTAGTATTTTTGCGCGGTTCCTTGATGGTTCAATAGACTTTGCATATTGGTGCGGTCAATTAGAGTTCGTGATTCGATTCATTGTGGACGCATCATGTCTGTCATAAGCCTGTACCTTCCCGTGCCATGAGTATACCACATCCAATATGCAAAGTCTATTCAATTATCAAAGCGCAGCGGCTCCCTGAAATCCTGTTCAGTTTTATCCTGTGAATTTGCGGATAACAGTCCTATGAGAACATCCTGATGCAAATGAAAAACATATGAAAATAAGAAAAATCTACCACAAATGATACAAAATGACATTTTTTTCTGTCTGACATCTACTATACCACGAAAGCGTCAAATTGACAATTACCAAAGTACCAATCCGAATCCCCGATGAAAAATTTGTCTATGAGAAAATGTAGATATGATTGCGTCATTTAGAGTATTATTATAGTGTAGTGATTCAAGGGGGATGTTTCGTGCTTCCCGGAAATGCCCATCGTTGGCGGGCGCTAGACCGGACAGCCGCGTGGACTTCGAGGGAAAGAGCAATAGGGAAGGAGACGGAGATGGGGATGCTGGACGATTTGAAGGTAATGAAAAGAGCAATGACAGGGTATCTGTGGAAACGCTGGGACATGTTCTGGCTGGGCATCAATGGGAGGACGGAGGCGGCTTTCGCGGAGGCGGAGCTGGGAAATGATGAGGAGAGGTACTACTGGATCTGGTTCCGTGCCATCATGCCTGAGGGGAGCGCATGGTGGCACACATGACAGGAAATTCCGAAAAGACATATAAATGAAACCTGTAAAGCCATGTGGGAGGACTCTCCATATGGCTTTATTTCATGGGCAGGGAATGTTTCTGCCTAAAAAAATGGAACCCCACTTTTTATGGGATTCCGCAATCTTTACTTCAGAGCGATAGACGGGACTCGAACCCGCGATTTCCACCTTGGCAAGGTGGCGCTCTACCAACTGAGCCACTATCGCATTTCTGGGAACTGTTCGCCAGGAACAAATAAGATTATACTATGGAAATATTCATCTGTCAACCTTTTTTTGAAAATTTTTCAACCTGTGCGGTTGGGGTGCGGTTGGGCGGTTAGAGGCTCATTTGGATGTGGATTGCAACCGTACAGGAGGAAATTTTTAAATTCTGCTTAAATTCCAGAATTCTTTTTCGTTTTCAGAAAATTCCCCCTTGCCATGGATGAAATAACATAATAGAATAGAATTATCAAAACAAACTGAAAACAGCCCTGTCCGGGCGGAGATGAGGAGGGTGATGGTATGAAACTGATTTTTGTTGGCGCGGACCATGAAGTGACCGGAAGTTGTCACTATCTTGAAGTGGGAGGCAAGCACATACTGGTGGACTATGGAATGGAGCAGGGGGTGAATGTGTTCGAGAATGTTCCGCTCCCTGTGGAGGAGTCCATGATTGACTATGTGCTCCTGACCCACGCACATATTGACCATACCGGTCTATTGCCTCTTCTGTACGCCAGGGGATTCCGGGGACAGGTCTATGCCACGGACGCGACGGTGGATCTGTGCAGCATCATGCTCCGTGACTGTGCCCACATTCAGATGATGGAGGCCGAGTGGAAGAACCGCAAGGCGAAGAGGAGCGAGAGCCTGACGGCCGTAGATCCCCTCTACACCATGGAGGACGCGGAAGGGGTCATCAAGCGCCTGGTTCCCTGCCGCTACGGTGAGAAGGTGGAAATCTGCCCGGAGATGACAGTATGCTTTACGGACATCGGCCATCTGCTGGGGTCTGCCAGCATCGAGGTATGGCTGACGGAGGACGGGCATACGAAGAAAATCGTGTTCTCCGGGGACATAGGCAATAAGAACGATCCCCTGCTGCACAATCCCATCCCCACCAGGACGGCCGATTACGTGGTCATGGAGTCCACCTACGGCGACAGGCTGCACGCCACGGACCGCCCGGACTATGTACATGAGCTGGCGGCCATTCTGAAGGAGACCTTCGACCGGGGCGGGAACGTGGTCATCCCTTCCTTTGCCGTAGGGCGCACCCAGGAGATGTTATACTTCCTGCGCAGGATCAAGACGGAGCGTCTGGTGGAGGGGCATGAGAACTTCCCGGTCTATGTGGACAGCCCGCTGGCAGTGGAGGCTACGGAGATTTTTCAGGAGAACCGCATGGAATGCTTCGCGGGGGAGGCGCTGGAACTGGTGAAGGAGGGTATCAATCCCATTTCCTTCCCGGGCCTGAAGCTGTCCATCACCAGCGATGAGTCCAGGGAGATCAACTTCATCGATACGCCCAAGGTCATCCTCTCCGCCTCCGGCATGTGCGAGGCAGGACGTATCAGGCACCATCTCAAGCATAATCTCTGGAGGCCGGAGTGCACAATCCTGTTCGTGGGATACCAGGCGGTGGGCACCCTAGGCCGTATGATCGTGGACGGCGTGGACGAGGTGAAGCTGTTCGGCGAGTCCATACAGGTCCGGGCGGAGATAAAGAAGCTGGCAGGCATGAGCGGCCACGCGGACAAGAACGGGCTGATCGACTGGATTTGCGGCTTCGAGGAAAAGCCGAAAAAGGTGTTCGTGGTGCACGGCGAGGACAGCGTGTGCGCCGGGTTCGCGGAGTGCCTGAAGATAGAGTACAAGCAGCGCACCTATGCGCCTTACAGCGGGACGGTGTTCGACCTGCTTTCCGGCAAGCTGGAGTACGAGGCGATGCCGGTGCCGGTGAAGAAGAAGGCGAAGAGCGTGGCGTCCGCTGTCTATGCCAGACTGCTGGCGGCGGCTCAGAGGCTGCTTAACATGGTCAAGGGGATTGACGGCATGCCGAATAAAGATATGGGCAAATTCGCTGACCAGATCAACTCCCTCTGTGACAAGTGGGAGAGGTAAAGACCAGCCAAGAAATGTCAATTGCAACAGCAACCAGCATAATTCGCCAAAGTAAAGATGTTAAGGAATTGTCTACAAATAACTGATGCGAGTTTATAGCCGTTTTCGTTGTATTTCTTGGCTTTCTCCTAAACAAGTTGCATCAGTTATTTTCCGACAATTCCTAAAGTCGTTTACTATAATTTACACTGCTTAACAGTTAAAATTTCCGCGTAACCTGACTACATAACGCCAGCCATATACGTTTAACCAGTGCAGTACGGTAAATTCTGGCGTTATGTAGTATAAAACAGCGTCCGCCCCTGCCCATACTCAAGCGCTGGGCGGGGCAGATGCGCGACTGTGATAAAAAGGAGACGGACACATGAATATCATAGCGGCGGTGGACCGGAACTGGGCCATCGGCAGGAAGGGGAAGCTTTTGGTGAGCATTCCGGGCGACCAGAAGCGTTTCCGGGAAGAGACCATGGGGAAGGTGGTGGTCCTGGGGCGGAAGACGCTGCAGACATTTCCCCAGGGGATGCCCTTGCAGGGGCGGACGAACATCATACTATCCAAGGACAGGGGGTACCGGGTCAAGGGCGGCCTTGTGGTCCATTCCATAGAGGCGCTGATGGAGGAGGTTTCGAAATATCCTTCCGGGGACGTCTACTGCATCGGCGGGGAGAGCGTGTACCGGCAGCTCCTTCCCCATTGCGATGTGGCCCACATCACGAAAATCGACCATTCCTATGAGGCGGACGCGTATTTTCCTGACCTGGACAAGGATTCGGAGTGGAGGGTCACCGCCGACAGCGATGAGCTGACCTATTTCGACATTGCCTATACTTTTTTGCGGTATGAAAGGGTAAATGGGCGGAATGTATATTGACTTTTGGACAAAAAAGTATAATAATTGTTACGAACAAAATACTGGAAAGAAGGTAATGTCGATGGAAAAGGTAAATATTGACTGGAGCAACCTGGGTTTTGGATATATTCAGACAAAAGAAAGATATGTTTCCTGCTACAGGGACGGGGCATGGGATGAAGGGGTGCTGACCGGGGACGCGAACATCGTCCTGAACGAGTGCGCAGGCGTCCTGCAGTATGCCCAGACGATTTTCGAGGGGCTGAAGGCCTATGCCACGGACGGGGGACATATCGTGGCCTTCCGCCCGGATTTGAACGGCGAGCGCATGGAAGCCTCCGCCAGGCGTCTGGAGATGCCTGCGTTCCCCAGGGAGCGCTTTGTGGAAGCGGTGACGAAGACCGTGGCGGCCAACAGGGACTATGTGCCTCCTTACGGCAGCGGCGCTACATTATATATACGTCCTTTCATGTTCGGCTCCAATTCCGTCATCGGGGTGAAACCGGCGGACGAGTATCAGTTCCGCATCTTCTGCACGCCTGTGGGCCCTTATTTCAAGGGCGGCGCGAAGCCTCTGACCATCTGCGTCAGCGATTTCGACCGGGCCGCGCCCCACGGTACAGGGAACATCAAAGCAGGGCTGAATTACGCCATGAGCCTGCACGCGATTGTGAGCGCCCATAAGAACGGATTTGACGAGAACATGTATCTGGATCCCGGCACCCGGACCAAGGTGGAGGAGACCGGCGGAGCCAATTTCCTCTTCGTGACGAAGGACAATAAGATAGTCACCCCTAAGTCCGACAGCATCCTGCCGTCCATCACCCGGCGCTCCCTTGTCCATGTGGCGAAGGAGTACCTTGGCATGGAGGTGGAGGAGCGGGAAGTCTTGTTCGAAGAGGTGAAGGATTTCGCGGAGTGCGGCCTGTGCGGCACGGCTGCCGTCATCTCGCCTGTGGGAAAAGTGGTGGATCACGGCAGGGAGATATGCTTCCCCAGCGGCATGACGGAGATGGGGCCTGTCACCAGGAAGCTGTATGATACGCTGACTGGCATCCAGATGGGCGAGATCGAGGCTCCCAAGGGCTGGATTCATATCATAGAATAAAGACCGGACAGATTGTCATATGGAATATAAAGGAAAACGATATAACAGCCATCTACGGACGCCAGGACGTCTTGCGGTGTTGTTGGGCTGCCTGTCCCTTGTAGTCCTGATGCTGACAGGCTGCGGGGACGGGGAGAGCGGCACGAGAGTGGTCTTTACTACAGGGTTCGGGAAGGACGAGGTGTTCCGGATCGGCGGCGCGACCTGCACGGTACCGGAGATGATAGTGTATCTGACCAATACCCAGAACCAGTACGAGAGTGTCTATGGCCCGGAGGTGTGGAACATTTCCCGGGAAGGCGTGACCCTGGAGGAGAATGTAAAGGATACCGTGCTGGCCAAAATCGCCCAGATTAAGACGATGTACCTGTTGGCCCAGGACAGGGGAGTGGCCCTGGACGAGGCGGAGGAGAAGAAAGTAGAACAGGCCGCGGCAGAATATTACGATTCCCTGAACGACACGGAAAAGGAAGAGATGGCGGTCACGACAGACATCATAGAGCAGCTGTACCGGGAATACGCCCTGGCGGACAAAATCTATCGGCATATCATCCAGGACGTCAATCCCGAGATCAGCGATGACGAGGCCCGCACGATCACGGTGCAGCATATCCTGTTCCGCACCTATACCATGGACGGCGCGGGCAACCGGATAGAGTATTCCGTCGAGATGAAGCAGGAGGCCTATCAGAAGGCGGCGGAGGTGCGCCGGGAGGCCGTGGAGGAGGGGCAGGATTTCGTGGATCTGGCGTCCCGCTACAGCGATGACGGCACGATTACCTATTCCTTCGGCAAGGGCGAAATGGACAGCGGGTTCGAAGAGGCGGCTTTTTCCCTGGAGACGGAGGAAATCAGCCAGGTGATCGAGACGGAGGTCGGTTACCATATCATAAAGTGCCTGAGCACCTTTGACAGGGAGCAGACGGATCTCAATAAGCTGGAAATCGTGGAGGAGCGCCGCAGGGAGGTGTTCGGGCAGGAGTACGATGCTTTCGTGGAGACGTTGGTGCGCCAGCTGAACACGAAGCTATGGGACGAAATCGCTCTGCTGCATGACGAGCGTGTGACCACAGCGGGATTTTTTGATATTTACGCGAAATATTTTCCGGATTAATTTTATTTCAAAAAAGGCCGTTCGCTTGGAACGGTCTTTTTTGATGGGCATATTTGTCTATGACGGAGGATTCTGCTGCTTCACTGTGACGCGCAAGGTGAAGCTGCGGCTGAGGCGGTAGGTGACCGTCATGCTTTGCAGCAGAGGCCTGTTTTTCGCGGTCTCATAGGGGAGATGGATGATTTCGGCACCCTCCGGCTTCAGGACGCTCATGGCCCTTTCCAGGTCTGCTTTCACGTTTAGGAGTTTGAAATCATCCGGCCCTACGGATATATAGGGACTGGCGCAGCTTCGCGGTACAGTTTAGAAAAATTTTAGAAAGCCGCAAACCCTTGATTTTCGGGCTTCCCGGGGACTTTGTTAGCACTCTGTTAAAATGAGTGCTAATTTTGGGTTGACTTTTGGACAAAGCGGTTTTAAACTATGTTTCAGGATTTAAGTTTACCAAAAATATCAGAAGAATAAAGAAAGGGATGTTGTAACATGGCAGCGAAGAGCGGTAATTTATCAATCAACAGCGAAAACATTTTTCCGATCATCAAAAAGTGGCTGTATAACGACCACGACATCTTTTACAGGGAGCTGATCTCCAACGGCTGCGACGCCGTGACGAAGCTGAAGAAGCTGGACATGATGGGCGAGTATACCCTGCCGGAGGGGTACAAGGCGAGGATAGACGTCATCGTGAACCCGGAGAAGAAGACCCTGACCTTCATGGACAATGGACTGGGCATGACCGCGGACGAGGTGGAGGAGTACATCAACCAGATCGCCTTCTCCGGCGCATCCGACTTCATAGAGAAATATAAGGACAAGAGCAACGCGGACCAGATCATCGGCCATTTCGGACTGGGCTTCTATTCCGCCTTCATGGTGGCGGACGAGGTGCACATCGACACCCTGTCCTACCAGGAGGGCGCCAAGGCTGTTCACTGGGAGTGCGACGGCGGCACCGAATTCTCCATGGAGGATGGGGACAGGACAGAGGTAGGCACTACGATCACCCTGTTCCTCAACGAGGACTGCCTGGAGTTCTGCAACGAGTACAAGGCCCGGGAGGTGCTGAAGAAGTACTGCTCCTTCATGCCCACGGAGATTTACCTGTCCAAGGCCAACACCACAGAGACCCAGATTATCAGGGAGGACGAGAAGCGCGAGGACGATGAAGTCCTGGAGGTGATCCAGCCGGAGAAAAAGGACGATAAGGCGGAGAAGAAAGAGAAGAAAAAGAAAGAAAAGGATTCCGCGGAAGAGACGGACGCAGCGGAGGAAGCGGACGAGGAAGAAGAGGACGAAGAAGAGAAAGAGCCTGAACCCGTCAAGCTGAAGATTAAGAAGCGCCCGGAGCTCCTGAACGAGACCACGCCGCTGTGGGCAAAACATGCCAACGACTGCACCAAGGAGGAGTATCTGGAGTTCTACCGCAAGGTATTCCATGATTATAAGGAGCCCCTGTTCTGGATTCACCTGAACATGGACTATCCCTTCAACTTAAAGGGCATCCTGTACTTCCCGAAGATCAACATGGAGTACGAGTCCATCGAGGGCACCATCAAGCTGTACAACAACCAGGTCTTCATCGCGGACAACATCAAGGAGGTCATCCCGGAATTCCTGATGCTGCTGAAGGGCGTCATCGACTGCCCTGACCTGCCCCTGAACGTGTCCAGGAGCGCCCTGCAGAACGATGGCTTCGTGAAGAAGATTTCCGAGTACATCTCCAAGAAGGTGGCGGACAAGCTCTCCGGCATGTGCAAGACCGAGAAGGAAGAGTACGACAAATACTGGGACGATATCAGCCCCTTCATCAAGTTCGGCTGCCTGAAGGACGACAAGTTCTGTGAGAGGATGAACGACTATATCCTGTTCAAGAACCTGGAGGGCAAGTACCTGACCCTGCCGGAGTGCCTGGAGGTGAAGCCTACCGACACCGGGGACGGCGAGAACGGGGACGGCGCGGAGAAGGATGCGGCGCAAGCGGATGAGACGGCGAAGGAAGCCGGCGGCGCGGTGGACGAGAACGGCGAGAAAGTGGAGGCTGAAGTCGTCACCGATGAGGCGGATTCCGAAGCGAAGGACGGCGAAGAGGCTGCGGAGGAAAAGAAGGAGAAGACCATCTACTACGTCACCGACGAGCAGCAGCAGGGCCAGTATATCAAGATGTTCAAGGACAACGGCATGGACGCCGTCATCCTGACCCACAATATCGACCAGCCATTCATCCAGCAGCTGGAGTCCAAGAACGAGGGCGTGAAGTTCCAGAGGATTGACGCGGACGTGACGGACGCGCTGAAGGACGAGACCGATGAGGAAGCGGCCAAGGAGCTGGAGGAAGAGGCCAAGGCCCTGGGCGAAATCATGAAGAAAGTGCTGGAGAACGACAAGCTTGTGGTCAAGGTGGAGAAGCTCAAGGATGAGAAGATTTCCTCCGTGCTGACCCTGTCTGAGGAGAGCAGGCGCATGCAGGACATGATGAAGATGTACTCCATGCCCGGCATGGACATGGGCGGCTTCGGCGGCGAGGGCGAGACATTAATCCTCAATGCGAACCATCCGCTGGTGCAGTACGTGAACGCCAACCAGGAGGGCGAGAACGTGGGGATGATCTGCGAGCAGCTCTATGACCTGGCGAAAATCCAGCAGGCTCCTCTGTCCCCCGAGGCCATGACCAAGTTCATCGCCAGGAGCAATGAGATCATGATGGTGTTTACGAAATAATTGACTGGATTCGGAGTTGCTGATTCAATGGAATATGAGTGCAGATAGACGTTCATAAAGGCATCCCGGCCTTTGGATGGCCGGAAATAGTAGAATGGGCATGTGCCGTGGAGTGCATGCCCATTTCTGCTAAGGGTGATTTATTGACTTTTCAGCCGCCTGTTTCATTGTTCATGATGTCAGGGGTTTCAGATAAATCGATACGGCTCTTCCCTTTTGATTTGTATAGACATAGCCATCTGATTCAAAGCCAAGAGCGTGGTGCAAAGCGATACTGGGCTGGTTATCAGTGCGAACCTGATTGGATGCTATCTTGTAGCCTTTTTCCCTGGCAGTCTCCAATGTGAGCGCCATTGCCTCTTTGCCGAAACCCTGTCCACGGTATTCGGGAAATATCTCGATTCCGCAGGAAACCACACTTTTGGAGTGCTGGTATAAGGAAATCATTCCGACAGTACTGTCTCCGGCTAAGACAGCGAACATTTCAAAATACTTTGCCTGAAACTCTTTCAGGTTCCAGTCAGCCATTATTTTCCGGATTTCATTGGCTGATTTGTCCCTATATGTCTGTCGTTGTAAAACGGGGATGTCCTTTTCCGAAAAACTCCTCAGTGTGACTTTGACTGCTGTAATCATGCCTGACCTCCGTAAGCTTTTTGCATCTGCTCATTTCTCTTTCTATTCTAACATAAAAGCAGTAGAAGAAAAACATTATATGCCAATTCTGTTGTAATTTGAGCATGATAATTGTACAATAAAAGAAAAAGAGGAGGAAAGGGAATGTCCAATATAAAACCAATATCAGATTTGAGAAATTATGCGGCTATACTGGATAAGCAGAAAGCATTGAATCAATTGTTGTTGAAATTACAGGATGCCGAAAAATCCGTGGCTGCGGAGGGGACTATATCTGCGGATGATTTGGAAGCGGAATTGGGGGTGTTGTGAGTGGTCAGATTAGAATATTCCCAAACTGTAAGAAAGAAGCTGAAAAACCTGAAAAATGAACTAAGGGAAGATTATGGCGAAGAGCGAGCGAAAAAAATCATGGGCAAAATAACCAAAGGAATAAGGTGGCTTGAAGCATTTCCGCAATCCGGTATAAGAGTTTCAGCGCTATATGATATTGAATGCGATTACAGCTATATTTTTGTGGAACATAATTATTTCTTTTATCGCATTAAGGATAAAAATACGATACTTATTTTGGAAATGTTTCATGAAAAAGAAGATTTCATGCGAAAGCTTTTCGGAATTGATACGACATCTCAGGAAACGATAGACTATTGGGGAGAGTTATTCCTTTTCTGTTATCACTGATATTTCAAGTAATCATGGAGTTCTTTTTTTCTAAAATCACACCACTTTCACAGAAATGAAAATAAATTTGCGATTCTCTTGACAAGATGAGTCTAATGCGTTAGACTATAATAAGTCTAATGCATTAGTCCTGAAAGGAGAGATACTATGGAAACACCGAAATCATTTGAGAACGAGTACCGTTTTCGCCGATTCTATGGGAAAATAGCTGCTTTCACGAAATGGAAAAAGTTGTCCAAGGAGGAATTAGCGGAAATCCGGCAGATGCCCGGCCAGTAGGAGGAAACTTGAAACGGCATGAACCTGAAAAGCATCCGGAGGATTTATGAGCGCGTGGCGGTCGGAGATTCTTTGCCGGGATTTGATGCATTGAGGGGAATGCGGGACAGAAATCAGGAGAGAAAGAATGGAAGATATTTTTTTAGGTTTTTTGAATCAGAGCATCACTGCGGGCTGGCTGATTCTTGCAGTCATGGCGCTGCGGATGCTGCTGAAACGGTCACCCAAATGGATTCACTGTCTGCTGTGGGCGCTGGTGGCGTTCCGGCTGGCATGCCCCTTTTCCCTGGAGAGCGTATTCAGTCTGATTCCCAGCCGGGAGACCGTCCGGCATGACATGGCCGTGACCTCCGGGCCAGTGATTGACAGCGGAGTCAGGTTCGTGGACAATGCGGTGAACCAGGTGATTCGGGAATCTGCGGCCCCAAGGCCGGAGACTAGCGCAGACCCGCTGCAGATTTGGCTTTTCATCGCCAGCGTCATCTGGATCATGGGCGTGGCCGCCATGCTTTTGTATGCCTTGGCGGCATATAGCAGGCTCTGGCTGAAAATCCGGACTGCGGTGCGCCTGGAGGAGCCGGTCATGCTGAGCGAATTCGTGGACACGCCTTTCCTGTTCGGCGTAATCCGCCCGCGCATTTACCTCCCCTCCGATATGCCGGAGGAACTGAGGGCGCCTGTGATAGCCCATGAACTGGCCCATTTGCAGCGGCGGGACAATCTGTGGAAGATTCTGGGGTATGGTATGCTTGCGGCCTACTGGTTCCATCCCCTCTGCTGGGCGGCCTACATTCTGCTGTGCAGAGACATCGAACGGGCCTGTGACGAAAAGGTCATCAGAAGCTATGACATGCATCAAAAAAAGCTGTATTCAGAGGCGCTGCTGGCATGCAGCATGGACAGGCGAGCCGGGCTTGTCTGCCCTCTGGCCTTTGGCGAAGTGGGGGTCAAGGAGCGTATCAGATCCGTGCTGAACTATAAAAAGCCTGCTTTCTGGGGCATTGCGGCGGCAGTGGCGGTCTGTGTGGTGGCAGCGGTCTGCTTCCTGACAGACCCCGTGAAAGAAGAGGGAGGCTCTGGAGGGGCAGTCCTGGCTGGCGCAGACGGCGGAAACGGGGCTGGCCGTGGAGCGGGCGGCACCGTGGATGCCGGTGGAGCGGACAGCGGCAAGGAAGCGGCGAATGGCGGCAATAGGACAGGAACCGATGGAACAGGCAGCAGCGGTTCGGGTGAGGATGGAAGAAGCGGCAGAGAGGGCAGCGAAAACGGGGCTGAAGCCAGCGGAACAGCCAGCGGCAATGGAGCGGAAGCCAGCGGCGATGGAACGAGAACCTTGATATCAGCTCGCGAGGTGGATGTGGTAGCCAGGTTCATGAGGATGGACTGGGAGGAAATCAGGAGCAGAAAACTGCCTGTGGTAGACGAGTGGGCATACTGGACGGATGTGGTCTGTATCGCGGAGATTCCGGAGGAGGACATCAGGATTTATGGCTATAATGATACAGAGATTAACGGCCGGGGAGTGGCTGTTGAGATTGGGGATGAAGTAAATTATTTTGACTGGAACTATGTGAGCATGACAAGTACCCATTACCAGGCGCCGCAGTGCTATTGGAACCGGGCGAAAAGACAGCTGCAGGTAGCGTTGAATATCTATATGGGCCCCCGCGCCAACGCCCAGGCGCTGCATGTGCTGCAATACCATGACACAGGCGCCCCGACGGACAATGAGTTGGATGCAGGCTGGGATGCAAATGGTTGGTCAGGCCTGCTGGAAGAGAGGATTGATTTCCGGTTCGAGGAGGAGACAGGGCAGCTGACCCTTTTCGATACCAGCAATCAGAGAGAGCTGGCTTCCGTGACAGTGGAGGAGGGGACTGTGACCTGGTTGGAACTGGGCAATTTCTCCAGATTTCTTCTGGGGGAGGAAATCGTGCTGCAGTTCCATCCCGGATATTGGGTAGAGGGCGGGTTCATTGCCGAGTACACAGAGGACATACCGCTGCTGGAAGCGGAGCTGCTTTATGAAGACAACGGAGGAGCGATCACATTCAGCCTGGGAGAAATCCGGGTGGCCGATTAACCGCAATATTTAGAGGCAACTTCTTGTGATTGCAAAAACTTGCTGCGCAGCCCGGCCCACGGGCGCAAGGTTTTGGGAACATAGCGGCTAGTACACCGGTGCATGAATTCCGGAGCAATCAGCGCTTGTGGGTATCGCGTGATGGAAGAACGGCCGGGTCATGGTTGACCGGGCTTGACAGGAGACGTCTAATGCATTAGCCTTGAAAGGAGAGATTCTATGGAGACACCGAAAGTATTTGAGAGCGAGTATCGTTTCTGCCTGATTCTATGGGAGAACGAGCCAATCAACAGCACGAAGCTGGCGAAATTATGCAACGAAAAGCTGGGCTGGAGCCGCACCACCACCTACACAGTCATCCGGCGGCTGTCAGAGAGGGGAGTCGTCAAGAACGAGAATGCCACCGTCACTTCCCTGGTTTCCAAGGACGAGGTGCAGGCCGCGGAAATCGACGAGCTGGTGGAGAAGACCTTTGAAGGCTCCACGCCGGCATTCCTCGCCGCTTTCACGAGACGAAAGAAACTGTCCAGGGAAGAGGTGGCGGAAATCCGGAAGATGCTGGATCAGTATGAATGATGCTGGATTGGTACGAAGGACGCTGGATCAGTATGAATGTTGCAAAATCGGTACGAAGGATGCAGAAGGTTGTGGCCGATGCGCCATAGACGGGTACGGCACCGGAAATAGGAGAAGAAGAGTATGGAAAATATTTTTTTAGGTTTTTTGAATCGGAGCATCACCGCGGGCTGGCTGATTCTGGCGGTCATCGCGCTGCGCATGCTGCTGCGGCGTGCGCCCAAATGGATTCACTGTCTGCTGTGGTCGCTGGTGGCGTTCCGGCTTGTCTGTCCCTTTTCCCTGGAGAGCGTGTTCAGCCTGGTCCCCAGCCGGGAGACCGTCCGGCATGACATGGCTGTGACCTCCGAGCCGGTGATCGACAGCGGAGTCAGGTTCGTGGACAATGCGGTGAACCAGGTGATTCGGGAATCTGCGGCCCCCAGGCCGGATGCAAGCGCAGACCCGCTGCAGATCTGGCTATTTGCTGCCAGTGTCATCTGGGCGGCGGGCGTGGCTGCCATGCTGCTGTACGCCCTCGTGGCATATGTGAGACTCTGGCTAAGGATTCGGACAGCAGTGCGCCTGGAGGGACCGGTCATGCTGAGCGAGTTTGTGGAGACGCCTTTTTTGTCCGGCATAGTCCGTCCGCGCATCTACCTGCCTTCCGGCATGCCGGAGGGGATGCGGGCGCCTGTGATAGCCCATGAAATGGCCCATCTGAGACGGCGGGACCATCTTTGGAAGATTCTGGGCTACGCCCTGCTGGCGGCCTACTGGTTCCATCCCCTCTGCTGGGCGGCCTACATTCTGCTGTGCAGGGACATCGAGCGGGCCTGTGACGAAAAGGTCATCAGCGGCTATGACATGCACCAGAGGAAGCTGTATTCGGAAGCGCTGCTGGCATGCAGCATGGACAGGCGCACCGGGCTTGCCTGTCCGCTGGCCTTCGGCGAGATAGGCGTCAAGGAGCGCATCAAATCCGTTCTGCACTATAAAAAGCCCGCCTTTTGGGCCATCGCGGCGGCAGCAGTGGTCTGCGTGGCGGCGGCAGTCTGCTTCCTGACAGACCCGGTGAAAGAGGAGGAAGGCTCCGGCGGCGCAGCCCTGGCGGGGGCGGACAGCGGAAGCGGGGCCGACAGCGGCGCGGACGGCACCATAGACGTCGGTGGAGCGGCAGGCGGCAATGGAGCGGCAAACGACGGCAATGGGACAGGAATCGGCGGAACGGGCGGCGATGGGAATGGAACAGGCGGTTTGGGCGGCGATGGAAGCGGAGCAGACGGCAGCGGACAGGGCTCAGCGGAAGCGGCTGCCCAGGCTGCCCAGCGGGAGGAGCTGGTCAGGAAGTGGGCGGAAGCTTTCGTCAGCCGGGACGGCAATGCCATCGAATCCCTGGCATCCCCGTCCCTGGCCGGAGAGCTGCTCTCAGGCCCGGCGGGACAGAGGTCGTTCGGCGAATCCAGCCCCTGGCCCAGAGAGACAGGCCGGGACATCTATATACGGGATATCGGAGAACAGAACGCGCAGATACAATACTATGCCTGGACATCGGATTCCCATGTAGCCGTCTGGAAAGAGGACATCTCCTATGAACTCCAGGACGGAAAATATATCGTCACCGCGGAAGGATTGACCTACCTGGACCATATCTCCACCAGCTGGGAATTCGGAGAAGCATACGGCTACTGTCCCATCAACGGTTCAGCCATGGACTACGGGAGCAACGGGACAGGGGAAGACCTGAACGCCAGGGCGCTGCTGAGCTCTTCCATGCAGTTCCGTGACCTCTTCCGGCCGGAGAGCGCGGCGGTGGCGCTCCTGAACCTGTCGGACGATCCCTCGAAAGTGCAGATAGAGCGCGTCTATGAGGAAAGCGGTTCGGTGAATCTCTACATCCGGTTCCCGGAGGAAGCAATCGAACTGACTATGCCGGTCACCATGGTGCAGCCCTACGGCCCCGAAGGAATCTGGATACCGAAGGATTACACGGTAGACGTCGTGTCCAGATTCCGGAACATGGACTGGAGCGAAATCAGGAAGAGACGCCTGGCTGACTCAAACGACCCGGACATCTGGAAGGAGGTCGTCTGCATCGCGGAGATTCCGGAGGAAAGCATCAAAATCTACGGCTATAATGACGCGGAGTGGAGCTTTGAGGGAGTGGCCATCGAGATTGGCGACGACGTGAACTATTTCGATTGGATTTATACTTCTCCCCAGTGCCGTCTGCCGGAATGTTATTGGAACCAGGCGGGCAGGCAGCTCCAGGTGGCGCTGAACATTTACACCGGCACCGGCGTCATGGCCCAGGAGCTGCATGTGCTGCAGCACTACGACACGGGTACCCTGACGGACAATGTGCTGGAGATAAGCGACTACTGGGACATGCTGGAGGAGAGGATCCATTTCCGTTTTGAGGAGGAGACAGGGCAGCTGACCCTCTTCGATACCAGCAACCAGAGAGAACTGGCCACCGTGACAGTGGAGGAAAGCGCTGTCACAGGCCTGGAACTGGGCAATATCTCCCGCTTCCTCCTGGGCGAGACCATATGGCTCTCCGTGGATCCCGGATATTTCGTGGAGGGCGGAGCTATCGCCCAATATGAATATCTGGAGGATATGCCGACGCTGGAAGCGGAGCTGGTTTTCGGGGACAACGGAGGAGAGATCACATTCAGCCTGGGCGAAATCCGGGTGGCGGATTGACCACGATATTGATATTCCGGGGATTTTCTGATACAAAAAAGTCAAAATGAGCCTGGAGAAATCGGACGGGATTCATGAAATAAGGAGCAGACGATGATTGCAACGCACAGGGTAAAGGATGAGGACAATCAGGCGATAGGTTTCATAGTGAATGACCGGTTTGCTTCCGATGAAGCAATCAGGGCCATCCTGGGTGAAGTGGGCAATCTGGCTGTGCTGGAGAACGGAACAATCCGAGATGGAATACTGGAAGGAATCCATGACGGTAGGATGCAGATTTCCATATAAATAAGCCATATGGGCATAGAAGCATGGACGAGACAGCCAGGCCGGCGATGAAGCAGGCCTGGCTGTCTCCATATGCCATGGAAAACCGCCATGCAAATGCATAGGGTCAAGTCCCCGGCTCCGAAATCCTGGACACCCCCACATAGATCTCCGAAATCTCATACCAGGTAGGATAATCCGTGATTCCGGTTTGGGGCAGGTTGAAGATGCCCTGGAAAGTCCGGACCGCATTGGCGGTGGCAGGCCCGTAGATGCCGTCCGCGGTGACGGTGGGGATGGCCGGGTAATTCCGGGCGATGCGGTTCAGCTGGTTCTGGAGCTGCCGCACCTTTTCGCCGGAGGCGCCTATATTCAGATCGTACCCGGGCCAGGAAGAGGGAACTCCCGATATGACAGTCGCCGAATTGATGTACATATCGTTCCCGTAATAATAACGAATGATATCAATGGCGGAATATCCTTCTTCCCCCAGGTACATAGAGCCCCACTGGCTCAAGCCCGCGCAGGTGACCCTCCGCCCATCGCAGTAAGAAGTGAAGATAGGCTGCCGCACCCCGGGGCGGGACAGGTAATTGGCGAAAATCGTGTCCACAAGATAGTCGATATTCTTAAAGATATTTCTCCCGTACACCCACTTCTGGTCATATGCGGTGGAAGAGGTGATGGTGAAATTGTATCCCTGGTTCCGATACCATTCCGTATAGACCCGATTCAAGGTAAACGATTGAATGACTAAAATATTCGCATAAATCGTACTTTCCGGCCAGGTGGAATAAATCTCACAGGAAGCCACGTTCTTGATATAGTCCTTGTACCGCACCCAGTAGTTCGGCGCGCTGGAATCGCCGGGGACCCCATCGTGGACGATGATGAACTCCGGTATCACCACCCGGCTCAGGACAATCTCCCCGGTCTCCGCCATGGGCTTGATTTCATCCTCCGGTATCTTGGGCGGGAAATCCCCATAAAGGGTGTGGTCCGGAATGACTACAATACTCTCTTCTTCCTCCGCAGCCGCCAGGGGATTCATCTGTACAGGCTGCAGGGAAAGCTCATTGGCGAAAATTTCAGAACCGGATATGAACACCGGCTCATACCCTTGCGCTGTGACAGTGATATTATATTCGGAATAAGGCCGTATCTCATTCTCCGGTTCCAGGGAGAGGGCCAAAGGCGGCGCGGGCAGCTGCATCACCGGCGTCTGGCCTGAACTGTCGGTGGTGAGCGTCATGAGAATCGTATCAGGATCCGCAGTGTCGGAAATGGTAACGGTGGCGTTTTCCACGGGAACCATCCCGATGGAAGAGACAACGCTGATTTTGATGGTGCCCTCGTAGGAAACGGCAGTGTTTTCCGGTTCCTGTGCGGCGGTTAAGTTGGTGTCAGGCATAATCTCCTTGCACGCCCCATGGGCGTTTTGTGATTCGTTATGGTTATTGTATGCGGCTCTTTAGGAAGGGTTACAAGAATTGTTGGAAATTCTATTGACGGACAGGAATGCTTCGTGTATGATTGTATTATTAACATGACACAATAGAATCAATATATGCAGCGGAACTGGAACAGGAGAAAAACGATGGCATGGGAATTGGATGCTGACAAACCGATATACGCGCAGCTGACAGAGCGCCTGCAGACCCGGATCATCCTGGGGCAGTACCGCCCCGGCGAAAAGCTGCCCAGCGTCAGGGAGCTGGCCGCCGCCGCGGCGGTGAACCCCAACACGATGCAGAAAGCCCTTGCGGAACTGGAGCGGAAAGGAATCATATCCACCCAGAGCACCAACGGCAAGACCGTGACGCAAGACCTGGCCCTGATACAGGACATGAAGCGGAAGCTGGCCAGGGGGCATGCGGACGCCTTTTTCGCCGGGATGGGGGAGCTGGGCTACACTCGGGCGGAGGCCCTGGAATTATTGCAGGAGATAGAAGGAGCGGGAAGAGAATGAGCGAGTTGATTGAAATCAGAGGGCTGACCAAAGCCTACGACAGACAGCATGTTGCGGTGAACAATATCAGCCTGACCCTGCCCCGGGGCAAAATCATAGGGCTCCTCGGCCCCAACGGAAGCGGCAAGACCACGCTGATCAAGATGCTCAACGGCCTGCTGACGCCCACCCAGGGAACCATCCTGATCAACGGCCGGCCTGTGGGCATAGAGACCAAGGCCCATGTGGCATATCTGCCGGACCGGACGTACCTGGCGGGAAATCAGAAGATTGTAAATATTCTGGAGTATTTCTGCGACTTCTACGCGGATTTTTCCAGAGAGAGGGCCATAGGGATGCTGCAGGGGCTGGGCATCGACCCAGCCGCCAAGATGAACACCCTTTCCAAGGGTACCAAGGAGAAGGTGCAGCTGATACTGGTCATGAGCAGGAACGCCGACCTGTACGTTCTGGATGAGCCCATCGCGGGGGTAGATCCCGCGGCCAGGGACTATATTCTGCGGACCATCGTCAACAATTACGACCCCAGCGCCACCGTGCTGATTTCCACCCATCTGATCGGTGACGTGGAGCAGGTGCTGGACGAGGTGATATTCATGCGCTACGGCCATCTGGTGCTCTATACTTCCGTGGACAATATCAGGGAGCAGCACGGCAAGTCGGTGGACGCGTATTTCAGGGAGGTGTTCGCATGTTAGGCAAATTGATGAAATATGAGATGAAGAGCACGTACAAGATGGGCTGCCTGGTGCTGTGCGCCATGGCGGTGATCACGTTTCTGGGGTGGCTGGCCTTTCAGAACTCTGTGTGGAGCGAAATCGGGAGGACCGGAGGCAGGAGCGCGGTCGACTGGGCGGATTTCTTCTACCTTTTTGTGATGATGCTGTACGCCATGCTGCTGGTGGTCGCCAATTTCGGCATCCTGATTTATCTGGGGGTGCATTTCTATCGGAGCATGTACACGGACCAGGGCTATCTGACCCATACCCTGCCGGTGTCCAAGCATCAGATACTGGTGAGCAAGATGTTGGTCAGCGGCCTGTGGATGCTGTTCGTCATGATAGCCATCTATCTGTCGCTTTCTGTCCTGGGCCTGTCGCTGGTGTTCTCCCTGCTGCCGGACGGCTATACCCTGAGCCAGGCCTGGGCGGAGTTCACCGGCGGCCTGTGGCAGCTCGTGATTGAGTTCGGGGAATGGTTCGAGTTCGATGTATCCGGCTGGCTGATTTCCACCCTGCTCATTTCCCTGGTCACGCCCTTTGTGACCATCACGACCCTGTTCGGTGCCATTTCCATCGGGCAGCTGGCCTCCAGATATAGGCTGTTCCTGGGGGTGGTGTGCTATATCGGCATTTTGGTGGTGAGCAGCCTGGTAAGCTCCCTGTTCCGCAGCTTTGCCACTTCCCTGGGGACATACATGTCCTCCTCCCTGAACATCCAGTTCGCGGTGAACCTCCTGGTAGCGGCGGCGCTCTATATCACGTCTTATTTCATAATCAGCAGAAAGCTGAATATGGGATAAAAGGTTCCGTGAAAAAAGTTCTTGCATTTTACGGTGTTGCCCTATGGCTGAAGATTTGATACAATAGAATCTATGGACAGATTCTATTGTCAAAGTGCTATAATCAGTCGTAGGGCTTTTTGGTTCCAAGAAGCGCCTGGGAAACGTAAAAGCGGGTGAGCATAAATGCAGATGCAGAAGATAATCAATCAGATTTTGGAGGGGAATTTTGACTACGAGAGCGGTTCCCTGGATTTTTCTTGCGCGAAAATAGAATTTACCATTCACAAAGGCGGGCAGTATGAGGATTCCTTCCGGATTTTTGCCCCTTCCGGGGCGTATACCGCCGGGACGGTGCTTTCCTCGGACTGGAGGATGGAGTGCCTGACGGCAGAATTCTCCGGGGCCGAGGATGAGGTGGCTTTCCGGTTCCACGGGGAGAATCTGGAGGAAGGGGATGTGGTGAAGGGCACCTTCGACATCATCAGCAATCAGGGCGAGTATTACCTGCCTTTTGTGGCATCGGTGGAATTTGACATGCCGGATTCCTCCATCGGCCCCGTCAAGAATCTGTTCCATTTCGCCAATCTGGCGAAAAGCGACTGGAAGGAGGCCGTGAATCTGTTCTACTCTCCGAAATTCGTGAATATCTTTTCCGGCAGCGACGCCCGGTTCCTGGAGGACTACAGGGCGCTGTCGGTATACCGCGGCCAGGAGCAGAATGTGGAGGAGTTCCTGATTCAGATCAACAAGAAGCAGAGCGTGGAATTCATAGCCGAGGAGGCGGCCCTGCAGGTGGAGGTGAGGGCTTCCGACGCCGCCGCGGGGGTGGTGGAGCAGGCCCTGAACCTGGTGCGGAACGGCTGGGGGTTCACCAGGCTTTCGGTGGAGTGCCGGGGCGATTTTCTGTTCACGGAGAAGGAAGTGCTGACGGACGATGACTTCCTGGGGAACCGCTGCAGGCTGCCGGTGTTCCTTGACGGCAGCCGCCTGCGCCAGGGGAGGAATTTCGGGCAGATTCATCTCTTCAATTCCTATCTGTCCCTGACGGTGCCTGTGGAGGTGCGGCTGGGCGGCTGTCCCCGGGACGTCCAGAGGGCGGAGCGGAGACGCTGCGTTGCCGGCCTGATGGAATCCTACCAGGCTTTCCGGCTGCGCAGGCTCAACACTTCCGCCTGGCTGAGGGAGACGGGGAAAGTGGTGGAGCGGCTGGTGGCCATGGACGAGAACGATGTCCAGGCCAGGCTGTTCCAGGCCCAGCTGCTGATCACGGAGGAGCGCGGGAATGAAGCGGGCTGGATTCTGGACCATGTGGCTGAGCTGTTCGAGAAGTGCAGCCCGGAGGACACCCTGCTGGCCTATTACCTCTATCTGACTTCGCTGATTCACCCGGACAGCGAGTATGTGGAAAGGGTGGCGGCGGATGTGGAGCGGATCCTGCGGGCGGATGATTCCAACTGGCGGGTGGCCTGGCTTCTGCTGTACCTGTCGGCGGACTACTGTAGGACGGACAGGGAGAAATGGGAGCTGTGGGAGCGGTTCTTCCTTGCGGGCTGCACGAGCCCGGTATTATATATAGAAGCGCTGTCTCTTCTGAACAACAATCCTGCTCTGCTGCGCAGGCTGGACCGGTTCGAGCAGCAGGTGCTGCTGTATGGCATCCGCCAGGGGGCGCTGAAGCGGGAGGCGGCGGATCAGCTGATCTACCTGGCCCACAGGACAAGGGACTATTCGCCGGTGCTGTTCCAGGCGCTGGAAGGGCTGTATAAGAAGAGGAAGGATGTCCAGCTGCTTCAGGAGATTGTCACGCTGCTCATCAAGGGCGGGAAGGTGGGAAAGGACTACTTCGCGTGGTACAGGGCAGGCGTGGACGCGCAGCTGCGGATCACCAATCTGTATGAGCATTTCATGATGTCCCTGGACCTGGACACCTTTGAAGAGATTCCCAAGACGGTGCTGATCTATTTCTCCTATCAGAACAATATGGATTATGCCCGCACGGCGTATCTGTATGACTATATCCTGCAGCACGCGGACAGGCTGGGCGACATCTACGAGTCCTATCGGTTCAAGATAGACCATTTCGTCACTGAACAGATCAAAAAAGGCCACATCAACCGCAGCCTGGCCAATCTGTACAATAAGCTCCTCTATCCCGGCATCGTGGACGAGCAGACCAGCGGCCCGCTGGCCAGGCTTTTGTTCGCCCATCAGATTCAGGTGGAGGACGACAGGATTCAGAAGGTGTATGTATACCAGCCGGGGAACGGACGACCGAGCGAATATATCCTGACGGAAAAACGGACATGGGTGGCCCTCTACGGCAGCAGGTATACGATCGTGTTCGAGGACGCCTGGCGGAACCGTTTCGTCAGAAGCGTGGAATACACCATGGAGAAGCTGATGATACCGGGGAAGTTCCTACGCTTCCTTCTGCCTTATGGGGAGCTTTGCCCGGAGCTGGACTTCTATCTGTGCGACAGCGAGAGCGTGTGCCGGGAGGAGCCTGCCCAGCGCATAAAGAGGGAATTGCGGATTTCCTCCATGGGCGAAACACAGCCCCGGCTGAAAAGAGAGCTGTACATGCGCATCCTGCAGTATTATTATGATACGGACGACATGCGGGCCCTGGACGGATATCTGGAGAAGATTCCCGCCGGGGAGCTGGAGGCGAAGGAGCGGGCGGTGGTGGTCCGGTTCCTGGTGCTCCGGGGCAACTTCCGTCTGGCCTGGCAGTGGGTGGCGGAGTACGGGCCTTATTTCGTGGACCTGAAGATATTGGTGCGGCTGTTGGGAGCCGTGACAGAGAAAGGCATCCCGGCGGAGGAGTCCCTGCTCACGGCAGCGGCGGCGCACATCTTCCAGAAGGGGAAATACGACAGCGCGGTGCTGGATTATCTCGTCATGCATTATCAGGGGATGACGAGGAACCTGCGGGACATCTGGAAAGCGGCCAGGTCCTTCGAGGTGGACTGTTATCAGCTCAGCGAACGGATTCTGGTACAGATGCTGTACTCCGGGGCCTTCGTGGGGGAGAAGATGGACATTTTCCGGTATTACATCTCCCAGGGGGCGAAGCAGGAGGTGGAAGAGGCCTTCCTGGCCCAGTGCGCCTACGATTGTTTCGTGAAGGAGAGGCTCATGGAGAGGGACGTCTTCCGGGAGATTAGATATATGTACCAGCGGGAAGAGCCTGTGCCGCTGGTGTGCAAGCTGGCCTATCTGAAATATTTTTCGGAAAACCGGGAAGAAATAGACGATGAACCGGATGAGATGATACAGGCGCTTCTGGAGGAGATGCTGGAGAAGGAGATTCGGCTGAATTTCCTACGGGCTTTCACGGAATGCCGGGATCTGCGGCGGGAGCTCTCCGACAAGACCATAGTGGAATACCGGACCAGGCCCCAGACCAAAGTCTGCATCCACTATGCCATCCTCCATGAGAACGGAGAGTCCCAGGAGTACCGGTGCGAATATATGAAAGAAGTGTACGGAGGCGTGTTCTTTCTGGCTTTTGTGATGTTCTTCGGGGAGAGCCTGCAGTATTATATCACGGAGGAGAGGGACGGGGAATCCCAGGTGACGGAGAGCGGCACTATACAGCGGGGGGACGACAGCGGCGGCGAGGAGGGCAGGTATCAGCTGATCAATGACATCGCCCTGGCGAAGTCGCTGCAGGACTATGACACCATGGACGAGCTGCTGGAGGAATATTATAAGAAGGATTTCCTGAACAGCAGGCTGTTCGGGCTGCGCTAGCTATGGAAAAAGGCATGGACGGGGAGGTGATGGCATGGGATTTCTGAACAACGGCAGACTGATTGTGGGATATGACCTGGGGAACGAATTCTGCCAGATCAGTTTCGCTGCCTCAGGGAGCAGCGAGGCGGAGACGCTTTCCCAGGTGGCGGGCGCGCAGGTCTACAATATCCCTACGGTGCTGTGCAAGCGGTACGGCACGAACCAATGGCTTTACGGAAGGGAGGCCCTGCGCAGCTCCCAGGAAGGGGTCCTTGTGGAGAATCTTCTCTCCATGGCATGGGATGGGGAGCCGGTGGTCATTGACGGGGAGAGCTTCGACCCGGTGGCCCTGTTGGCCATTTTCTTCAAACGAAGCTTAGGGCTGCTGCCTCAGGCGGGGCCGAAGCTGGGGGCGATTATGATCACCTGCGGCCTGCTGGACACCCGGAGCGTGGAGGTGCTGACCCGCATGGTGGAGAGCAGCCGTCTCAAGGCAGGCAGGATTGCCTTTCAGAGTTATGAGGAGAGCTTCTACAGCTATATGCTCCGGCAGCCCAGGGAGCTGTGGGGCCATGACGCGGTACTGTTCGACTACAGGCGAGGGGGCATCCGGTCCCTGCGCATGGAGTCTAACAGGCGCACCACTCCCATCGTGACATTCATTGAGGAGAGAAAGCATTCTTTCCCGGAATATGCCCTGCCTCTGCGGGGGGAAGAGGACGGGGAGCGGAATCTGACGCCGGAGAGGCAGAAGGAACTGGAGGCCGCTTTTCTGAAGATTGCCCAGGAGGTCTGCGGGAAGGGGAACGTGGGCAGCGTCTTCCTGATCGGGGACGGCTTCTCCGGGGATTGGATGAAGGATTCCCTGCGTTATCTGTGCAAGGGCAGAAGGGTCTTCCAGGGGAACAATCTGTTCAGCAAAGGGGCATGCTGCGGCATGCAGGAGAGGATAGAGCCAGGGGAGATGGGCAGCGCCCATGTGTTCCTGGGAGGGGACAAGCTGAAATCCAATATCGGCATGAAAGTGTTCCGGCAGGGGGAGGAGTCCTACTGCGCCCTGCTGGACGCGGGATCCAACTGGTACGAGGCGGAGCAGGAGATGGAGGTCTATCTGCAGGAGGGCAATGAGCTGGCCCTGATAGTGTCGCCCCTGGTGAGGAGCGAGACCGGCGAGAAGAACGGCAGAACCATCCGCATCGTCCTGGAGGGGCTTCCGGGGAACATGGCAAGGCTCAGGATGCGGTTTTCCATGAAGGAGGAGAACTGCCTGGCAGTGGAAGTCCACGACCTGGGCTTCGGGGAATTCCGGCTTTCCTCCGGGCGGGTGTGGAAGGAAGAGATAGAGATATAAGGGGTGGCTTGAGATGCGGGTCAGTGTCTGTGTGGGAAATTATGCGAAAACGCCATATTGTATTCCGGGGCTGGAGATAGAGGTCTATTGCATGGAGGAACTATGCTACTGCATGAAGGAGAACGCGTTCCTGCTGGATCTGTCTGTGATGAATGACCAGCTGCTGGTGTGGATAGAGAGGGAGTGCGGCCTGCGGGAGCTTGCGGGGGCGCTCCACCCGCTGGTGCACAGGCAGGGGTCGCTGAGCATGTTCGTGACGGCCATTCTGCGGTACGTGGGCTGGGGGGACGAGGCCTCCCTGAGCGAGACGGAGCAGGCCATCCGGCAGGGGGCGGGCCTGAGCGGCATAGAGAAGCGCAAGAGCCAGATAGACCATCTGGTGGAAAAGAAGAAATACAAATCTGCCCTGCGGGGATATGAGAATCTGTTGCGGGAATGGCAGGAACCGGAGAGCGGAAGGATCCCGGCGCAGGAATTTCTGGCCAGGATCTGGCATAATAAAGGGGTGGCGTATGCGGGCCTGATGCTGTATGACAGGGCGGCGGAGTGCTTTGGGCGGGCCTACGACCTGCAGGGAGGCAGAGAGGACTGCCTGGCCTATCTGGCGGCAAAGCGCATGGAGCTCTCCGAGGAGGACTACGTGGCTTTCGCGGGCGGGCGCGAGGAGTGGTACAGCCAGACCCTGGAACTGGAGAGAAAGCTGGAGAGGGCCATGGACGAGTGGGAGCAGCAGCCGGACTATCTGAGACTGTATCACAGGCGGGAGCGGAGGAGCAGCGACAGGGGGCAGTTCTATGAGGACAATGAGCGCCTGGTGCAGGCTTTGAAGGAAAGCTACCGCATGGAATAGAAAGGGAAGTTTTGCCAATGGGATTTTTGTCGAAATTATTCAAAAAAAAGAAGCATCAGGAAAACGACACGGATGACTGGGAGACTGTAGTCTACGACAGGGATGATGTGGATTTCTCCGACGAGGAGGAGCGCAGCCGGTACATTGCCAACTGCCTGGAACAGATGGGGGAGGCCACCCGGGAGATGAATCTCCTGACAGGGGAGTATTCCCTGATCACGTCCCACCTGACGGATATGGAAGAGATTGAGGCGCTGCCCGAGCCGCAGCGCCGGGAACTGGACGGCATCGCCGGGCGGCTGGTGGCCCTGGAGCAGGACAGCAACCGATACCGGGGGCGGAAGAACCGCATGAAGGACGCGGACTTCTACCGTCTGCGGGAGCATGAGGCCGAGATTCAGACGGGCATCGAGAAGCTGACGGAGTGCGAGGTGTACGGCGGGAAGATCAAGCAGGATCTCCAGAGGCTGGACAGGGAGCGGCATGCCTATGAATACCGCAGGCAGGAGCTGAACAATCTGATGAACAATCTGCGGGGAATGACCGTGATCTTCGTGACGGCTTTCGTGCTGTGCATCCTGATGCTGGTGGTGCTGCAGTTCGTGTTCCGGATGGACACCAAGGTGGGGTATCTGCTGGCGGTGGCCGCGGTGGCGGTGGCCGTGACGGTGACCTGGGTGAAGTACACGGATGACGACAGGGAGCTGCACCAGGTGGAGATAGCGGTAAACAAGCTGATCCTGCTGCAGAACAAGGTGAAGATCCGGTATGTGAACAACAAGAACCTGACGGACTACCTGCGCATCAAATACGGCACGGAAAGCGCCGCGGCGCTGAAGAGGCTGTGGGTACAGTACCGGAGGGAGAAGGAGGAGAGGCGGGAATTCGCGGAGGCGGAGGCGAAAGCGGAGTATTACCGCAGGCAGCTTCTGACGAAACTGTCCCACTACAGGATTGCTGCTCCGGAGAGATGGGTGAGCCAGGCGGCCGCTCTGCTGGACAAGCGGGAGATGGTGGAAATGCGCCACGAGCTGATTCTCCGCAGGCAGGCGCTGCGCAAGCAGATGGACTACAACAATGGCGTGGCGGAGACGGCCAGGCGGGAGATTATGGACGTGGCGGAGAAATATCCCGCGTATGCCTCGGAGATCAAGGCCATGGTGGCCCAGTACGGGGCGGAGGATTCTGCCTATTGACTTCTGGCTTTTTGTAAGATATGATATTTCCGGACATCTTCATATAAGATACTTGCGGCCACGATAACCTGCCATGAATGCACTTCTTCATTGCGCCGGATTCACGGGCGATAGGTCTGTGGCATCGCGGCAGATTTCGGCGCTGGTGGGTATGAGGCATGCTGACTGCTGCAACTTCTGTAGGAAAAAGTCTTGAGACACAAGGAAAACGGACTTAAACTCGCAGCAGTTATTTGTGGGCGATTCCTTACCCACTGGCAGAATGCAGACTTTGGTGCGCAAAATCAGAGAATTGGATAAATCAGCAGATAAAGGAGATTATGAGTATGGATGAGAAGCGAACCGCGGATGAAAAGCGAGCCATGGAGGAAAGGCAGGCCATGGATAAATATGTAAGCCCCCTGTCGGAGCGCTATGCCAGCAGGGAAATGCAGTACATTTTCTCCCCGGAAATGAAGTTCACCACCTGGCGGAGGCTGTGGATCGCTCTGGCGGAGACGGAGAAGGAGCTGGGCTTAAGCCAGGACGGCAAGCCTGTTATCACGGACGAACAGATCGAGGAGATGAAAGCCCATGCGGACGACATCAATATAGAAGTGGCGAAAGCCCGGGAAAGGGAAGTTCGCCACGATGTCATGAGCCATGTGTATGCATATGGCCAGCAGTGCCCCAAGGCGGCGGGCATTATCCATCTGGGGGCCACTTCCTGTTACGTGGGGGACAATACGGACATCATCGTGATGACAGAGGGCCTGAAGCTTTTGAAGAAGAAGCTGGTGAATGTCATTGCGGAGCTCGGACAGTTCGCTGACAAATATAAGGCCCAGCCCACGCTGGCCTTCACCCATTTCCAGCCTGCCCAGCCCACCACGGTGGGGAAGCGCGCCACTCTGTGGCTGCAGGAGTTCTATCTGGATTTGGAGGATTTGGAGCATGTGCTGGGGAACATGAAGCTGCTGGGGTCGAAAGGGACCACGGGAACCCAGGCTTCTTTCCTGGAGCTTTTCAATGGAGACCAGGAGACCATCGACAAAATCGACCCCATGATTGCCCGGAAGATGGGGTTCAAAGAGTGCTTCCCTGTATCCGGCCAGACCTATTCCAGGAAGGTGGACACCAGGGTCGCGAACGTGCTGGCTGGCATTGCCGCTTCCGCCCATAAGATGAGCAACGACATCCGTCTGCTCCAGCATCTCAAGGAGGTGGAGGAGCCCTTCGAGAAGAACCAGATTGGGTCCTCCGCCATGGCTTATAAGCGCAATCCCATGAGAAGCGAAAGGATTGCCTCCCTGTCCAGGTATGTGATGATTGACGCGCTGAATCCGGCCATCACCTCCGCCACCCAGTGGTTCGAGAGGACGCTGGACGACTCGGCAAATAAGAGGCTGTCCATTCCGGAGGGCTTCCTTGCGGTGGACGGCATCCTGGATTTGTGCCTGAACGTGGTGGACGGGCTGGTGGTATATCCCAAGGTCATCGAGAAGCATCTGCTCAGCGAGCTGCCCTTCATGGCCACGGAGAACATCATGATGGATGCGGTGAAGATGGGCGGGAACCGCCAGGAGCTCCACGAGCGCATCCGCGAGCTTTCCATGGAGGCGGGCCGGAACGTGAAAGTGGAGGGGAAGGAGAACAACCTGCTGGAGCTGATCGCGGCAGACCCTGCTTTCCATATGACGCTGGAGGAGCTTCAGAAGTCCATGGACCCCGCCAGATACGTGGGCCGCTCCAGGGAGCAGGTGGAGGCATTCCTGCGGGATGTGGTGGCACCGGTGCTGGCGGAGAACAAAGAGCTGCTGGGCATGAAGGCAGAAGTGAATGTGTGATGCAGGAGGCCCTGGAAAGGGCAGCCTGAATTAATAGACAAACGTCCGCCAGGGCAGAAGAGGCCTGATGCGGAAAGGCGGACAGGGAACTGGCACAATAGAAAGCGGGAGGACGACAATGGGTGGATTTTTCGGCGTGGCAGCTAAGGAGGATTGTGTATTCGATTTGTTCTTCGGAACGGATTATCATTCCCATCTGGGGACCAGAAGGGCAGGCATGGTGGTCTATGGCAAGGAGAAAGGGTTTGACAGGGCCATCCACAATATCGAGAATGCCCCTTTCCGGACGAAATTCGACAAAGATTTCAATGAGATGGAAGGGAACATCGGCATCGGCAGCATTTCCGATTTTGAGCCCCAGCCGCTGATGGTGCGGTCCCATCACGGGACTTACGCCATCGCGACGGTGGGCAAGATCAACAATGCGGAAAAGCTGACGGAGGAACTGCTTTCCAAAGGGCATGCCCATTTTCTGGAGATGAGCGGCGGGGATTTGAATGCCACGGAGCTGGTGGCCTATCTGGTGGATCAGAAGGACAACCTGGTGGAGGGCATCCACTATGCCCAGGAGGTCATCGACGGTTCCATGACCATGCTGATCATGACGTCCAAGGGCGTCTATGCGGCCAGGGACATCCACGGCAGGACGCCTGTGTCCGTGGGCAAAAAGGAGGGGGCGAACTGTGTCTCCTTTGAGAGTTTTGCCTACCTGAACCTGGGGTATGAGCTCCAGAGGGAGCTGGGGCCCGGCGAGATAGTCGTGGTGACGCCCGAGGGAGTCCATACGCTGATGCAGCCCGGGAAGGACATGAAAATCTGCACCTTCCTGTGGGTATACTATGGATATCCTACATCCTCCTATGAGGGAATCAGCGTGGAGAAGATGCGGTACAACTGCGGCGCGCTGCTGGCTGAGCGGGATGACGTGAAGCCGGATACGGTGGCGGGGGTGCCGGATTCCGGCACGGCCCATGCCATCGGGTACGCGAATCGTTCGGGCATACCTTTTTCCAGGCCCTTCGTCAAATACACGCCCACCTGGCCCCGGTCGTTCATGCCTACGATACAGACCCAGAGGAACCTGATCGCCAAGATGAAGCTGATTCCCGTGAAAGACCTGATAGAGGGGAAGAGCCTGCTGCTGATTGACGATTCCATCGTCAGGGGCACGCAGATGCGGGAGACCACGGAGTTCCTCTACCACAGCGGGGCCAAGGAGGTCCATATCCGTCCCGCCTGTCCGCCGCTGATGTATGGCTGCAAATATCTGAATTTCTCCAGGTCGAAGTCGGAGATGGATCTGATAGCCAGGAGGGTCCTGAAGGAGATGGAGCAGGAAGGCCGGGAAATCGACCTGAAGAACTATGTGAATCCTGACACGGCAGAATATGGGGAGTTGGTGGAACGGATCCGCAGGCAGCTGAATTTCACGACCCTGCGTTACCACAGGCTGGACGATATGATTGCTTCCGTGGGAATCGACAGGGAGAAGCTGTGTACATACTGCTGGGACGGTCAGGAGTAGCGTAAGGTGGAGGTTCGGGCAGGCTTGGAAGATGATTTTTTGAGTTTGGGGTGTTGACGGTGTTAAGAATGTGTTTTGTGGTAGTGGTCTCGCTGCCGTTTGTGCTGTATTATATCGGCAAAGCGCGTTATATCGAACGGCATGGCAAAGATTTTTCGGAGGAAAGACGGTACAAGATGGCCAGAAGGTGCATCTCCATCATGATGCGCAACGGGCGGATCGAGACGGAGAGCTATGGGCAGGAGCTTCTGCCGGAAGAGGGCGGCTATGTCATGTATTCCAACCATCAGGGCAAGTATGATACGCTGGGAATCATGTTTTCCCATCCGAAACCCTGTACCATCGTCATAGACGCCGTCCGTTCCAGGCTTCCCCTGACCAATTCCTTCATAGACCTGGTGCAGGGGAGCAGGCTGGACAGGAATGACATGAGGGCGCAGCTGAAGACCATTTTGAAGATTGCCGATGAGGTGAAGGGCGGAAGGCGGTACATCATATTTCCGGAGGGCGGCTATGACCACAATAAAAATGAGCTGCAGGACTTCATGGCAGGTTCCTTCAAATGTGCTGCCAAGGCCAGGGCGCCTATCGTGCCGGTGGCCATCATTGATTCCTACAAGCCTTTCGGGATGAATTCCCTGCGGAAGGTGAAGACCCAGGTCCATTTTCTGGAGCCTATTTTCTATGAGGAATACGGGCAGATGAAAACGGTGGAGATAGCCCGGATGGTGAAGGGCAGAATCGAGGCTGCCATCGATGGCCAGATGAACCGGAAGGCACGGCCTGACCAGGTGCCGGACAGCGCGGTGACGCACTGTAAGTAAGTGCGGCAGACGAGAGACGGAGCCGGGAAGAAAAGGGGGTGCGCAGCGTTTTCGGTGGGCGGGTTTGCGGTGAAAGCGGTAGATATGTGAGATGCGTCCTTCCGGGCGGACAGGTGGAATGACAGAACCTGCCGCTTGGAAGGGCGCATATTTTATGCGCGGATAGAGAATACGCGAAAAATTTTATAACGGTTTTCCGGTCAGGAGCTCATATCCCTGCAGATATTTGTCGATGGTCTTCCGGACGATATCCTCGGGCAGAATCCAATCGTTTCCGGGATTCGCCTTTAGCCAGTCCCTGGCGAACTGCTTGTCGAAGGAGGGCTGGCCGTGGCCGGGCTCATATTCGTCCGCAGGCCAGAAGCGGGAGCTGTCCGGGGTCAGCATCTCGTCGCCCAGGACGATGTTGCCCTCTTCGTCCAGGCCGAACTCGAATTTCGTGTCGGCGATGATGATGCCGCGGCCCAGAGCGTACTCGGCGCATTTCTTGTACAGCGCGATGGTATAGTCCCGAAGTTTTTCGGCATATTCCTGTCCCTTGCCGGGGAAGCGCTTCTCCAGGTAGTCCACGCTCTGCTCAAAGGAGATGTTCTCATCGTGGTCGCCGATTTCCGCCTTGGTGGAGGGGGTATAGATAGGCTCGGGCAGCTTGTCCGACTCCTTCAGGCCCTCCGGCAGGCGGATGCCGCAGACGGTGCCGTCCTTCTGGTAGCTGGCCCAGCCGCTTCCTGTGATGTAGCCCCGCACGATGCACTCCACGGGTATCATCTCCAGCTTCCGGCAGAGCATACTGTTGCCGTCGAACTTCTCCTGCCGGAAGAATTCGGGCATGTCCTTTACGTCCACGGATATCATGTGGTTGGGCAGGATGTCCTTCGTCATGTCGAACCAGAACCGGGACATCTGGGTCAGCACGGTGCCTTTCTTGTCCACTTTGTTGCCCAGGATTACGTCGAAACAGCTGATGCGGTCTGTCGCCACCATGATCAGGCTGTCGCCGTTGTCGTAGATTTCACGTACCTTGCCCTCTTTGATGGGCTTACATTCTTGAATGCTCATGTTCCAGTCTCCTTTGCCTGTTCCAGTCTTTTTGTCCATGTCAGACGGCGGGTATGGCCTCCGCTGACGGTTTGCTGATATCAGCTTTATGTTCCCAGTTTAGCACAGATGTCCGGAAAGCACAATAACACAAAAGGAGAATCCGGCGAAAGAATTCGTCCGCTGGTTGAATGAAAAGGATGCGAACAGTCTGGAAGCAAAGGCGGCCCGGCTGACAGCGCCATTAGGGATATCCCCGGTTGGCGGGCTGTCGGCTGGGCCGGATGCTGAGAGGTTATTTGATGGCACGCCCACCGAAATGCGTCAAAAGCCTTTTACATAGCGTCTTCCACAGCGAACACCTTCCCCTCGGCAATGCCATTCTCGTTGAAGGCATCAATGCGGACATAATACTGCTCCACGTTTGACATCAGCGCGCGTATCTCCACCTGATTTTTGCCGAACACCCGATAGCTGTGGTAGAGCTTCTCGGGCGTATGGCCCCAGAGTACCTCATAGCCCATGGCGGCCTTATTCCAGGAAGCAATCTCATTGTATGAGGAAACCTCTTTCCATGTGACATTCATGGACATGCCGTCCGAGCGGATGGCTTTCGCTTCCGTCACCGGGGCGGGAGCGCTGCCGCAGCCTCTGCCGAACACCCGCAGGCCGCTGATGCAGGCCGGTCTGTGGTAGGAGGTGTCGATTACGGTCAGGCGTATGTAGGCTGCCGGGAGACCGTCTTCCCAGACCAGCAAATTGTGGGGAAGGTCTGTGTCGGTGTCCCGCCAGTCCTCCATCTTGAACCAATGCTCCCCGTCAGTGCTGATTTCCAGGAACCATCTTGTGGCAAAAGAGCGTTCCTCGATATAGCGTCCCCGTCCCGGTTCACCGGTAAGCCCGGCCCCTTCGGGCAGTTCGCCCACCGTCTCCGCATCGTCCGCGAAATTGATCTGCACCGCATGGACTCTGCGGCATTGGCCCAGATGTACCAGGAGCCAGGGGGCTTTATCTTCCCTGTCCGCCTTCCACCAGGTCTGCACATTCTCGTCCACAGCGTGGGAGGCGTCCTTTTCCGGGCATTCGCAGCTGCTGGCGGTGGCTGTTTTCCCATAGCTTAGGAGCATCCATTCCGGGGCGGCCCAGGGGTCTTTCCTTTCCCCCGTGACAGCCTGGGGCCAGTCGCCGTAGCGCTGGTTGCAGAACAGCTCCCCGTCCGCGTCAAAGCCCGCGGGCCAGATGCCGATGCGCCGCTCGAAGTCATGGTTCATGGAAATCCGCATGGTGCTGGTATGCCACGGCAATATACTTACGTAGCTGTGCTAATATGCGTAGAGTGCTTGATTTTACTAGGATTTTCAAGGGTTCGAGGGAAGTGGAAGGTCAGATTTAGACCAAGTTTAGACCATTTGAAATGTGTAAGAAATAAGACAAAAAAGTATTCAAATGGGAGCCTTGCAGATATTTATTTAACGTACTATAAATGAGCAAAATTGAATTTTTACCAAAATTGCATTAAATGCTTTAAAA
>CAJUFI010000025.1:0-5163 GCA_910585665.1 uncultured Acetatifactor sp.
AGTTCGGACTCTACAGCTGTCTCTCTTTCCCGGTTCCGGAATCCGCTGTTTTTTTAAAGTACCCTTTAGGAATTGTCGGAAAATAACTGATGCAACTTGTTTAGGAGAAAGCCCAGAAATACAACGAAAACGGCTATAAACTCGCATCAGTTATTTGTAGACAATTCCTTAGGATCTCATCTGCAGCATCTGCCCCGATCCGGTTCCTTGCTTTCAGCACCGCCTTCTCCAGCAGGTCGAAATCCCTTAAGAATCCTTCCCTGGTGGAAATATCAAATGTTTCCATGGAAGGTATGCCCCCTTCCTCACTGGTGCGTTTTCCAACTACGTTTCCGTCATCATCTATGATTTCTGCAGTGAATTTTATTTTCATCCCAGACACTCCTCCGTTCCTGCTGTCAGCAAAGCTACGGAATCATTATAACGCAGATGGAAGAATATAGGAATTATTTTGTCATTTTTTTATTGCCGCTCCTAACCACTCGCAACCGCACAGGTGGAAAAATTTTTAAAAATTTTGAAAAAAACTGTTGCATTTTTTGCCAGCACCTGTTATAATACTAATTGTGTTACGGGGTGTGGCTCAGCTTGGTTAGAGCGCCGTCTTAGGGAGGCGGAGGTCGCGAGTTCGAATCCCGCCACTCCGATACAGGAAAGCACCGATTATATCGGTGCTTTTGTCATATATTGAATTTTGTACGGTGAACATTTTTGCGCAGCAGCCATCCTGGCAAGGGGCCTAATGGGTTTTTGTCAGGTGAGGGAACAGAGAGAGGGAAGCGATGTCGGCTAATAGGACATGGGATAAAGAGACAAAAGGGGAATCCGAAAAATCGGTCCGGAAGAAACCGCAGAAAGACGCTGGAAGGGAGACCCAGAAGAAACCGAAGAAAGATTCTGGAGGAGAGAACCGGAAGAAGCCGGAGAAAGGCCCTGGAGGAGAGGACCGGAAGAAACCGGAGAAAGATTCTGGAGGAGAGAACCGGAAGAAGCCGGAGAAAGGCCCTGGAAGAGAGAACCGGAAGAAACCCGGGAAAGACTCCGCAAGGGAGAATTGGAAGAAACCGGAGAAGGGCCCTGCAAGGAAGAACCAGATAGAATTTGGAAAATCAGGAGAGAGAGTCCCCCGGAAAGGCACGGAGAGAAGCGCCGAAGCGGAAGGCCGAAAAGGCTCCGGAAGAGATGCCGGAAATCATACAGGCCCAGGCAGGGAAAGAGCTACAGGGCGGGAGACCGGCGGGAAAGGAAAGCAGCGCCTGTGCCCGGTGGCCTCCAAATGCGGCAGCTGCCAATGGATTAACAAAAGCTATGACGAGCAGCTGCAGGCCAAGGCTGCCAGGTTCCGCAGGCTGATGGAACCCTATGGCAAGCCGGAGCCCATCGTCGCCATGGAGCAGCCCGCCCATTACCGCTGCAAAGTGCACGCGGTGTTCGGGGAGGACAGGAAGCACGGCATCATCTCCGGCACTTATGAGGAGAAGAGCCACCGGATTGTCCCCATAGACAGCTGCCTGATTGAGAACCAGAAAGCGGACGAAATCATCGTGTCCATAAGGGGCCTCCTGAGGTCTTTCAAGATTCGGCCTTATAATGAGGACACGGGCTTTGGGCTGCTGCGCCATGTGCTGATCCGGGTGGGCCATGCCACAGGGCAGATCATGGTGGTGCTGGTGCTGGGATATCCCGTGCTGCCCTCCAAAAAGAATTTCGTGAAAGCGCTGCTGCAGCTCCACCCGGAAATTACCACCATAGTGATCAATGTCAACGGCCGCGACACCAGCATGGTGCTGGGAGAGAAAGAAGAGGTCATATACGGCAAGGGGTACATTGAGGAGGAACTCTGCGGCATGACCTTCCGGATTTCTGCAAAGTCCTTCTATCAGGTCAATCCCGTCCAGACCCGGAAACTGTACGAGAAGGCCATGGAGTACGCCTGCCTGACAGGGAAAGAGACCGTTCTGGACGCCTACTGCGGCACGGGCACCATCGGTATGCTTGCCGCCAGACAGGCCGCCAGGGTGCTGGGGGTGGAGCTGAACAAAGAGGCGGTCCGGGACGCCATCAGCAACGCGAAGCAGAACCAGGTCTCCAACATCCGCTTTTACCAGGGGGACGCGGGCGTATTTCTGTTGCAGATGGCTGAAAACGGGGAGAAGCTGGATGTACTGCTGATGGACCCGCCCAGAAGCGGCAGCAGCGAAGCATTCCTGAAAGCGGTGGCGAAGATCAGGCCCAGGCGCATCGTCTATGTGTCCTGCAATCCGGAAACTCTGGTGCAGGACTTGAAGTTCCTGGTAAAGAACGGATATACGACGGAAAAAAGTGCGGCAGTAGACATGTTTCCGTATACAGAAGGAATAGAAGCGGTGGTTTCGCTGTCCTTAGCATAATGATGGAGCGCAATCCAAATGATGAGGGACGATCATAAGGAATTGTCTACAAATAACTGATGCAAGTTTATAGCCGTTTTCGTTGTATTTCTGGGCTTTCTCCTAAACAAGTTGCATCAGTTATTTTCCGACAATTCCTAAGGTCATAGGAAGAGGGGGAGAAGAGACGAATGATTGGCAAAAAGAGAAAGACAGCAGCAATATTGCTTTTCTGCCTGGCGCTTGCGGGCTGCGGTCCGGCGCAGGGGACAGCGCCGGATAGCGGCGAAGGGAGCGGCGGGCAATCCGTTTCCGGAGAGGGAGCAGGGCTTGAGGAAGAAAATCCCGCGGAAGCCGGAGGGCTTATGGCCGGAACTGGAACCGGCGGGAATCTATCGGAGAGCAGCGCAGAAAGGGCCGGAACCGATGGAAATCCGCCGGAATCTGATGTGGCCGAACAGGACGCCGCCGGAGACGCTTCTGACACCGCGGAAGATTCCGCAGATTCTGCCAAAGCGGAAACATCCCAGGATGCCGCAGCCACGGAGGAGCCGCCGGAGTCCGGCTACGACTTCACCATGTGCTTCGCTGGCGACATCAACCTGGACGAGAACTGGTGCACCACCCAGTTCTTGAGCGCACAGCCCAACGGCATATATGACTGCATCTCCCAGGAGCTGATGGAAGCCATGCAGGAAGCGGACATCATGTGCCTGAATAATGAATTCACCTACAGCACCGGAGGCTCTCCCCTGGCGGGAAAAGCATATACCTTCCGGGCGGATCCCGGCCGGGTGGAAGTGCTGGGCCAGATGGGCGTGGACACGGTGACGCTGGCCAACAACCACGTCTATGACTACGGAAAGGAAGCCCTGCTGGACACCTTCCAGGTGCTGGAGGAAGCGGGAATCCCCTATTTCGGGGCGGGCCGGACACTGGAGGAGGCCAGGAAGCCGCTGTACCTGGAGGCAGACGGCAAGACAGTGGCGCTGGTGGCCGCTTCCCGGGCGGAGAAGAACAAGATGACGCCCCAGGCCACGGAGACGGAACCGGGCATTCTCCGCTGCTATGACACGGAGCTGTTCCTGGAGACGATTCGGGAGGCCGAGGAAAACTCGGATTTCTGCATCGCTTTCGTCCACTGGGGGACGGAGTACAGCTTTGACCTGGAGCAGGTCCAGCTGGAAACGGGAAAAGAATATCTGGACGCAGGCGCCGATATCGTCATCGGAGCCCACTCCCACTGTCTGCAGGGCATGGAGTACTATGACGGGAAACCGATTGTCTATAGCCTGGGCAACTACTGGTTCAATGAGAAGACCCTGGACACCATGCTGCTCTGGCTGCATTTCTGGGGGGACGATGCCCAGGACAACCTGACCGTTCAGGTCATCCCGGCAGTACAGGCAGGGTACCGGACCACATACGCCGCAGAGGAGACGGAGCAGAGACGGATTTATGACTTCCTGGAGAGCATCTCCGTCAACGTGTCCATTTCGGACGAAGGCATTGTCATGGAAGAGTAGCTCCGGAATGGGCTGAGGGCCCGTCTTGGACAGATTGGTAAATTCCGGCGGTCTTGAGCATGTGTAGAAGGAATGCTGCCGGGACTGGCCGACAGAGACCCTGGACAGGGATAGCTTAAGGAAAGTTGGATGAGAAGATGAAAAAAGTATTGCTGATAGCCACCGGGGGCACCATTGCCTCCGCTTACACCCAGGACGGGCTGGCCCCAAGGATTGCGGCGGGGGAGCTGCTGCAGTATGTGGAAGGATATGAGGCGTTCTGCCAGGTGGAAGTGGTGCAGCCCTTCAGCCTGGACAGCACGAACATCTGCCCGGGGCACTGGCTGGAGCTGGCGGCGCTGATAGAGGGACACTACAATGACTACGATGGATTCGTCATCTGCCACGGCACCGACACCATGGCGTTCACGGCGGCAGCGCTGTCCTATCTGGTGCAGAACAGCCGAAAGCCCATCATCGTCACCGGGGCCCAGAAACCGATTGACCTTCCGGTGACGGATGCCAGGACCAATCTGCTGGACAGCCTGCATTTTGCGGCGGAGGACAGGGCCCACGGGGTGAATATCGTGTTCGGCGGCAGCGTGATAGCCGGAACCCGGGCCAAGAAGGAGCGGTCCAAGAGCTATGCGGCTTTTTCCAGCATCAATTACCCCAGCGTGGCGGTGATTCGGGACGGCAGAATCGTATTTTATATTGACGACAAGGACAGGGTCTCAGGCCCGGTGAGGTTCTTCCATGAGCTGAATGAAAAAGTTCTGCTGCTGAAGCTGATGCCCGGCATGGACGGCAGAGTACTGAATCTGTTGTTCCCATACTACGATGGTGTCATTATAGAGGCTTTCGGCGTAGGAGGTCTTCCGGAATACGGCAGCATGCCCTTCTACCCGGAGATTCGCCGGTGGTCGGACGCGGGCAAGCTGGTCATGATGGCCACCCAGGTGACCCATGAGGGCAGCGACATGGAGGTCTATCAGGTGGGAAAGGCCATAAAGGAGGAGTTCCATCTGATGGAGACCTTCGACATGACGCTGGAGGCCACGGTGACCAAGGTCATGTGGATACTGGGGCAGACGAAAGAGCCCGGGGAGTTCCGCAGACTGTTCTATGAGACAGTGAACCATGACATTCTGCTCACGGAGGTGTGAAGGGAAGGAAGGGGCCCGGGTGTGAGGGGAAGCATAGGCTCAGGCGCGGATGTTGCAGAAATGCAGAAATGTGGAAATACGGAAACGCAGAAATGCGGAAAAGCAGAAACACGGAAATGCAGA
>CAJUFI010000025.1:5263-6401 GCA_910585665.1 uncultured Acetatifactor sp.
AACACAGAAACACAGAAACACAGAAACACAGAAACACAGAAACACAGAAACACAGAAACACAGGTATATTTTTCAGAAATGTCAGGAGCGTTATGGAGAGAAGATGTAGTAGAAAATCTGCCCTAAGGGGAGTGCTTGGTGCCATTCTGCTTTGCGCTGTGCTGCTTGCGGGATGTGGCAGGAAAGAGGCGGAGAGCGTCCGGGTGGGGGCTTTGAAAGGGCCTACTTCCATGGGCGTCCTGTTCCTGATGGAGCGGGCGCGTCAGGGGCAGACGGACTATGCCTATGAATTTCAGATGGCGGTAGGGGCGGACGAACTGCTGGCCCTGATGGTGAAAGGGGAGCTGGACATAGCGCTGGTCCCCGCCAATGTGGCCGCGGCGCTCTATCAGAGGACCGGTGGCGGCATCGCAGTGGTGGATATCAATACGCTGGGGGTGCTCTACCTGGTCACAGGGGATGAGGGAATCGCGGAAGTGGAGGACTTGCGGGGCAGGACAATCTGCCTTACCGGAAAGGGAACCACGCCGGAGGCGGCCCTGAAATATATTCTGGAGGAGAACGGCCTGGGAGAGGATGACTACACGGTTGAATACAAATCGGAAGCCACGGAGGTGGCTGCTCTGTTGGCGGAGGATCCGGATGTGATAGGTCTGCTTCCTCAGCCTTTTGCCACGGCTGCCTTGCTGCAGAACGAGGCGCTGCGCATTGCCCTTGACGTGAATGCGGAATGGGAGAGAACCCAGGGAGAGGGAGGCAGCGCTCTGGTGACGGGGGTCACCGTGGTGCGGAGGGAGTTTCTGGAGGAGCATGAGGACGCGGTCAGGGATTTCCTGGAGGAGCATGGCAGCAGCGTCAGGGGAATCCTGGAGGATCTCGGTACAGGGGCCGCCCTTGCGGTGGAGGCCGGCATCGTTGCTAAGGAGCCCGTGGCCCTGGAAGCTATCCCGAAGTGCAATCTTGTCTGTGTCACCGGGGAAGAGATGAAGAAGGCATTGTCCGCTTATCTGGAAGTGCTGTATGGCTTCGACGCTGCGCTGATAGGCGGCAGCTTGCCGGGGGAGGATTTCTATTATTAGGAGCTGTTGGAGACAATTCTTTAGGGGGCTATTGAAGACAATTCCAAGGAGCTGTCGGA
>CAJUFI010000025.1:6501-55917 GCA_910585665.1 uncultured Acetatifactor sp.
GACAATTCCAAGGAACTGTCGGAGACAATTCCAAGGAACTGTCGGAGACAATTCCAAGGAACTGTCGGAGACAATTCCTTGAGAAGCTGATTATGAAGAAACTTATTCATAAGAGACAGAGGAAATGGATTATCATAGCGGGCTGGGTAATCTGCTGGCAGCTGCTGGCCATGGCGGTGGACAACGGGATATTGCTGGCGGGGCCTTTGGAGACGGCGCAGAGACTGGTGTCCTTGCTGGGAGAGGGCGGCTTCTTCCTGACGGTGGGGAAAAGCCTTCTGCGCATGGCGATTGGGTTTACGGCGGGGTTTCTGGCGGCGGTGCTCCTGGCCGCGGGCAGCAGGCGCTTTCCCTTGTTGGAGGAAGCGCTGGCCCCTGTGACGGCGCTCCTGAAAGCGGTGCCAGTGGCTTCTTTTGTGGTGCTCTTGCTGGTCTGGTGGGGGTCTTCTTTTCTGGCGGTGGCGGTGTGTTTCCTGGTGGTGCTGCCTAATCTCTACGTCAATACCCTGGAAGGGCTGAAAAGCGCCGATTCCCGGATGCTTGAGATGGCCCGGGTGTTCCGGATGCCTGTATGGAACCGCTTTTTTTACATCTATCGCCCGGCGCTGCGGCCTTTCCTGGACAGCGGCATGAAGATTTCCCTGGGGATGTGCTGGAAGTCGGGGGTGGCGGCGGAGGTGATTGGCATGCCGGACTTTTCCATAGGGGGGCGAATCTATCTGTCCAAGGTCTATCTGGACACGGCGGGAGTCCTGGCCTGGACGGCAGTTGTGATTGTGCTGAGCGCGTTGTTCGAAAAGCTGGTGCGGCGGCTCCTGGACCTGTTTTTTGCCTGGGAACCGGCCTGTAGGAGACCCAGAATCCAGGGAAGAGCTGCCGGGGGCAGAAGGGGCGCAGAAGCCGACGGCAGCCGGGGCACGGCCGTAGAGGCCATGGGAATCGCGAAAATCTATGACGGCCAGCCTGTCCTGAAGGATTTCCATGCTGTCTACCAGGAGGGGGAGACCTATTATCTCACCAGCCCTTCCGGCAGCGGCAAGACCACGCTGCTCCATATCCTGGCTGGGCTGATTCGTCCGGACGGGGGCTATGTCAGCCCTGTGCCGGTCTGCAGCATGGTCTTTCAGGAGGACAGGCTGTGCGAGGATTACAGCGCCGTGAAGAACGTGGAGCTGGTCACCGGGGACTCCGAAAGAGCCAGGGAAGCGCTCCGCCGGCTGCTGGGAGAGGAAGCCCTCCACAGGCCCTGCAGACAGCTCAGCGGAGGGATGCGGCGAAGGGTGGCCCTGGTGCGGGCCATGGAAGCCGATTCCGAATGCGTCCTGCTGGACGAGCCCTTCACCGGAATGGACGCCGGGACCCGCCGCCTGGCGGAAATATATATCCGGGAAAGGCAGGATGGGCGAATTATACTGATCGCCACCCACATATAAGCCCCGCCTTTAAAAAAATTACGAAAAAATGCAATTCGTCCTATGCGAGTTGTGTTTTTTATGTTATACTGTTTGGGACAATAATCATGGGGGTCTTTGCTTTTTCCTATGGGGCCCCGGTTGAGTCGTTAGTATTTATTTCATTATAAATGGAGGACTGAGAGCATGAGTACTACTTCAAAAGCGAGCCAAAGGATAACAGCTTTGCTCGATGACAACAGTTTCGTTGAAATCGGCGCCCTCGTGACTGCAAGAGCCACTGATTTCAATATGAAACCCAATGAAACTCCTTCTGACGGTTGCATTACCGGCTATGGAGTGATTGGTGGCAAGCCTGTGTATGTATACAGCCAGGACGCTTCCGTGATGAACGGCACCATCGGCGAGATGCATGCTAAGAAAATCACCAATCTCTATGATCTGGCGATGAAGACGGGCTCCCCCGTGATCGGCCTGATTGATTCCGCGGGACTGCGCCTGCAGGAGGCAGCGGACGCATTGAACGCGTTTGGAGCCATCTATCAGAAGCAGACCTTTGCTTCCGGTGTCATCCCCCAGATTACTGCCATCTTAGGGACCTGCGGAGGCGGGCTTGCCCTGTTCCCCACCCTGACGGACTTTACTTTCATGGAAGAGAAGAACGCGAAGCTTTTCGTCAACGCCCCCAACGCGCTGGACGGGAACGTCATCACCAAGTGCGACTCTTCCGCCGCTGCTTTCCAGTCTGAGGAGAGCGGCATCGTGGATGTGGTGGCGGATGAGACAACCATTCTGGCCAAAATCAGGGATCTGATCGCTTTCCTGCCTTCCAACAGCGGAGAGGGCAGCGACATTGTGGAGTGCACGGATGACCTGAACCGTGTGAACGGGGAGCTGGCGGGCTGCGCGGGCGATACTTCCGTCGCGCTGTCCATCCTGGCGGACAACAATGATTTCTTCGAGGTGAAGGCCGGTTATGCCAAAGACATGGTAGTAGGCTTCCTGAAGCTGGACGGCGTGACAGTAGGGGCCGTGGCCAACCGCAGCGAGATCTGCGACGAGGAAGGAAATGTAGCCGAGAAGCTGGAGCCCACTCTGTCCAAGCAGGGCTGCGACAAGGCGGCTGACTTCGTGAACTTCTGCGACGCTTTCGAAATCCCGGTGCTGACATTGACCAACGTAAAGGGATACAAGACCACCATGTGCTCCGAAAAAGGAATCGCAAAGGCTGCCGCAAGGCTGACCTATGCTTTTGCCAATGCCACCGTTCCCAAGGTGAACGTCATCGTGGGCAAGGCTCTGGGCACCGCGGCCATCGCTATGAACTCCAAGGCCATCGGCGCCGACATTACCATGTGCTGGCCGGATGCCCAGATTGGTACCATGGAGGGCAAACTTGCGGCGAAGATCATGTATGACGGACAGGGCGCGGACGTGATCAACGAGAAGGCGGCAGAGTACGATGCGCAAAACTGCAGTGCGGGGAGCGCGGCAAGGAGAGGATATGTAGACAGCATCGTAGAGGCGGCTGATACAAGGAAGTATGTCATCGGCGCTTTCGAGATGCTTTTCACCAAGAGCGAGGATCGTCCAGATAAGAAGCACGGAACAGTATAGAAAGGGTGATTATAAGATGAAGAAATTTGTGACCATACTATGTATGATTGCCTGCATCTTCGGACTGACGGCCTGCGGAGGCGAGGAAGCGCTGACAGAATATGAGCAGCAAAAGGTAAGCAATGCACAGCAGCTGGCGGATGAGATGGTACAATATCTGTTCGCCCAGTATATGACGGACGAGGCAGCCGGTTCTTTCGATGGGTACACCGGAGAAGAAGTGGAGTATATGCTGAACAGCCAATACGGTATCTATGTGGACGGGAACGCTTTCATGTCCGCAGCGGATTCCTTCCATGCCGCAAAAGATTCCATGGGAGCGATCACGGGAACCACCGGGGCCAAGGCGGAGATTGACGGCAGCCAGATTATCGTGGAAGTGAGCGTCACCGGCGAGAAGAAGAACGGAACGGCAGAAGTCATCTTTTCGAATGACATGTTCCTGACGATGGAGTCCGCGGCCATGAACCCCAGTTCCACGGTGGGAGAGCTGATGGCGAACGCGGGCCTGAACACCCTGATCGGCATGGGTACTGTGTTCGCGGTATTGATTCTGATCAGCCTGATCATCTCTGCTTTCAAAGTGATACCGAAGATTCAGGAGAGCAGGGCGAAGAAGAACGCGCCCAAAGAAGAGCCCGCAGGCATCGACAATGCAGTGTCCCGAATCGTGGAGCAGGAAGCTGTTGAGGAAGAGGCGGATGACTTAGAGCTGGTAGCCGTGATCGCGGCGGCAATCGCAGCCAGCGAAGGCGCTGTCACCACGGACGGCTTCGTAGTGCGCTCTGTCAGGAAGCGCCGTTAGAGAACAGGATTTTAGAGGGAAGTATCGAAGAAAAGAATTTGTCAAATAAAGATTGCGGAGACAATCGTATTCTAGGAGGAAATAAAAATGAAGAATTATACAATTACCGTGAACGGAACTGTATATGATGTAGTAGTGGAAGAGGGCGCGTCCGGCGCACCCGCAGCGGCAAAGGCACCCGCAGCGCCCAAGGCGGCACCGAAAGCGGCTCCCGCGGCAGCGCCCAAGGCAGCTCCTGCAGGCGGCGCAGGCAGCATCAAGATAGAGGCAGGCGCGGCAGGAAAAGTGTTCAAGCTGGAGAAGAAAGTGGGCGATGTGGTCAAGAGAGGTGACGCAGTGGTCATTATCGAAGCGATGAAGATGGAAATCCCTGTTGTGGCTCCCGAAGACGGAACCGTTGCAAGCGTTGACGTGGCAGTGGGCGATACCGTAGAGGCAGGCGCTGTGCTGGCCACCTTGAATTAACGCGGCGCAAGCGTTTCGCGGCAGTGACATACGGTAGAACGCGCTTTGGCAGACTTTTTACCGTCAAGAACAACAGGAGGTCAACAAATGGATTATATAGCTTCAACGCTGAACAACCTGGTTCATCAGACAGCCTTTTTCAATCTGACCTGGGGCAATTATCTGATGATTGCGGTTGCATGCTTTTTCCTTTATCTGGCTATCCGGCATGAGTTCGAGCCCTTGCTCCTGACTCCCATAGCCTTCGGCATGTTGTTGGTGAATATCTATCCTGACATCATGCTCCATGCAGAAGACGCTTCGAACGGTGTGGGCGGCTTGCTGTATTATTTCTATATACTGGACGAGTGGGCCATCCTGCCTTCCCTGATTTTCATGGGCGTAGGTGCCATGACGGACTTCGGCCCCCTGATTGCCAACCCCAAGAGCTTCCTTCTGGGCGCGGCGGCACAGTTTGGTATCTTTGCGGCATATTTCGGAGCCATCTTCCTGGGCTTCAATGATATGGCAGCGGCTGCCATCTCCATCATCGGCGGTGCAGACGGCCCTACCTCCATCTTCCTGGCCAGTAAGCTGGGGCAGACGGCGATCATGGGACCTATCGCAGTGGCGGCGTACTCGTACATGTCCCTGGTGCCTATCATCCAGCCGCCTATCATGAAGCTGCTGACCACGGAAAAAGAACGGAAGATTAAGATGGGCCAGCTTCGTCCGGTTTCCAAGCTGGAGAAGATTCTGTTCCCCATCATCGTCACCATTGTAGTGTGCCTGATTCTGCCCACCACCGCTCCTTTGGTCGGTATGCTGATGTTGGGCAACCTGTTCAGGGAATCCGGCGTGGTGCGCCAGCTGACAGAGACAGCTTCCAATGCTTTGATGTATATCGTGGTCATTCTGCTGGGTACTTCCGTAGGCGCCACCACCAGCGCGGAAGCGTTCCTGAACTGGGATACGCTGAAGATTGTGGCCCTGGGCCTGATTGCGTTCATGTTCGGCACGGCGGCAGGTGTGCTGTTCGGCAAGATTATGTGCAAGGCTACCCATGGCAAGATCAATCCTCTGATTGGTTCCGCGGGCGTGTCCGCCGTTCCCATGGCGGCCCGTGTGTCCCAGAAGGTAGGCGCGGAGGCAGATCCCACCAACTTCCTGCTGATGCATGCCATGGGGCCTAACGTGGCAGGCGTCATCGGAACCGCTGTAGCGGCCGGTACTTTCATGGCTATCTTCGGGGTATTCTGAGCACCGCCCAAGGACAGTCGGTTTCCTCATGAGCGATAAGGCTTGCCGTCAGTTCTGGCTGCTTTCGCTTGTGAGTTGGGTCACAGTGAAGAAGAGCATTCACAGTGAAGAAGAGCATTCACAGTGAAGAAGTACATTCACAGGGCGATTTTTTTGTGACCGTAAGTAGAAGGAATTTCCGGGGGAGCCGGGCGGCTCTTTCGGATAGACAGCATAGGAGAATCTGCCGGGCAGAGGTTCCTGTGTGCTCCGCGGCATAGGCAGATATGCTCAGGCCGCCTTGAGCCAGCTTTGGAAATGGCGCAAGGGCGGCGGGATGGAATGGGCCCATGTCTGCGGGAATAAAAAATATGGAGGAAATTCGTAAATGTCAGAACAAGGAAAAACACCGATAAAGATTACGGAAACTATACTGCGTGACGCGCACCAGTCCCTGATTGCCACCAGAATGCCCACGGATTTCATGCTTCCTATCGTGGAGAAGATGGATAAGGTGGGATATCATTCCGTAGAGTGCTGGGGCGGCGCTACTTTCGACGCTTCCCTTCGTTTCCTGAAAGAGGATCCCTGGGACAGGCTGAGGAAGCTCCGCGACGGCTTCAAGAACACGAAGCTGCAGATGCTGTTCCGCGGACAGAACATCCTGGGTTACCGTCCTTACGCGGATGACGTGGTGGATGCTTTCGTGCAGAAATCCATCGCCAACGGTATCGACATCATCCGTATCTTCGACTGCCTGAACGACCTGCGCAATCTGCAGGAGGCCGTGAACGCCACCAACAGAATGAAGCAGCAGGAGGGCAGAGGACATGCGCAGATTGCCCTGTCCTACACCCTGGGCGATGCCTACACCCTGGAATACTGGGCCAGCACTGCCAAGAAAATCGAGGAGATGGGCGCGGATTCCATCTGTATCAAGGACATGGCAGGCCTGCTGGTGCCTTACAAGGCTTCCGAGCTGATCAAGGCCATGAAGGAGAACACCAAGCTGCCCATCCAGCTGCACACGCACTATACTTCCGGCGTGGCCAGCATGACTTACCTTAAGGCAGTAGAGGCAGGCGTGGACGTCATCGATACCGCCATGAGTCCTTTCGCTCTGGGAACCTCCCAGCCCGCCACCGAGGTCATGGTAGAGACCTTCCGCGGCACGCCTTACGACACGGGCTTCGACCAGAACCTGCTGGCGGAGATTGCGGACTACTTCCGCCCTTACCGTGACGAGTGCTTAAAGAGCGGCCTGCTCAATCCCAAGGTCATGGGCGTGGACATCAAGACTTTGCTGTACCAGGTGCCCGGCGGCATGCTCTCCAACATGGTGAGCCAGCTGAAGGAGCAGAACGCGGAAGACAGATACTATGACGTGCTGAGAGAGATTCCCGAGGTCCGCAAAGACCTGGGCGAGCCCCCTCTGGTCACTCCTTCTTCCCAGATTGTGGGCACACAGGCCGTGTTCAACGTACTGATGGGCGAGCGCTACAAGATGGCCACCAAGGAGACCAAGGCAGTGCTGCGCGGCGAGTATGGCCAGACCATCAAGCCCATGAACCAGGAAGTCATCGACAAGGTCATCCCCGGCGAGGAGCGTATCACCTGCCGCTATGCGGATATGATTGAGAACGAGATGGATAAGCTGGAAGCCGAGATGAGCGAGTGGAAGCAGCAGGACGAGGACGTGCTTTCCTACGCCCTGTTCCCTCAGGTAGCCACCGACTTCTTCAAGTACCGCCAGGCCCAGCAGGACAAGGTGGACATGACCCAGGCGGATACCAAGAACGGAGCGTATCCTGTGTAAAGCTTTCTGATATTTGAAAATTGTAAAGCATAAAGAAAGTAACGGAAAGTGCCGATACATGGTAAGCGGCCAGCATACTGTATCGGCGCTTTCTGCCTTTTTATATTTTTTGGAGATTCTATATGTATTCTATTTCATTTGTTGAGACGGAACCGCAATTGAAACAGGTTTTGGATTTTTGCTACGGCATCTTGGGGCAGCATCTTCGGGATATTTCGCCCTACAGATATGAGGACTGGAAAGAACGGATTGAGAGAGACAGTAAATTGTTGGTGTACGCACATGAAGACGGAAATGTAATATCCGCCGTCCTGGGAAGGCGGGAAAATGAGGAAAGCCTGGTATGCGGCTTTGTGGCCTGCGAAATCGGGCACAGACGGCAGGGGATCACCAGGAGATTGATGGATATATTTGAAACAGAGGCGGTCCGGGCTGGATTCCGGTATATCACGCTGGGCTCTGAGGAGGACGGCTTCTATGAAAAATGTGGCTTTCACATGATAGATGAAATGCATGGACAGAAAATCTATCAGAAATTATTATAGAGGGGGAGCCCAAATGACATTTTTGTCAAAAAGAGAAATCATTGATTTGATAGAACAGATAACGAATTGCCAGGATAAAAGCGAGGAAGAAATCGACAGATTGATAGATAGATTGGAGCGGGGCGTTCTCGACCCACAGATTTCGGATTATGTCTTCTGGAGCGACATGACGGCGGAAGAGATAGCGGACAAGGCATTGGGGTACAAGCCCATAGAACTGTGAGCCTGGGGCTGTATCGTCAGGGACTCTTTGGGGAGGAGACATGGGGCAGGGATTGGAAAGAGAATAATCACTGGAAAGAGAATAATCATAAGTAGAAAATAAATCAGAGGGGAACCGGAAAGGGCACCGGTAAGAGCAGTGCGGATAGACAAGAGATTTGGATGAAAAGAATCGGAACAGGAGCAGGCGGGCTTTGGGCAGAGTAATCGTCATAGGCGGCGGAGCCGCGGGCATGATGGCTGCTGTGGCGGCGGCAGAAAGCGGCGGCAGCGTATGTCTCATAGAGAAAAATGAAAAACTGGGGAAAAAGCTGTTCATCACCGGCAAGGGGCGCTGCAATGTCACCAATGCCGGGGATATGGAGACGCTTCTGGCCAATGTGTGCACCAACAGCAAGTTCCTGTACAGCGCCTTTTATGGTTACGACAACCGGGAGGTGATGGCGTTCCTGGAGCGGGAGGGCTGTCCGCTGAAGACAGAGCGGGGAGACAGGGTCTTTCCGGTTTCGGATCATTCCTCGGATGTGATCGGGGCCTTTCAGAGGGCGCTGAAGCGGCTTGGGGTGAAGGTGATGCTGAATACGCGGGTCAAGGGCCTGATGCTGGAGGAGGAATCCGAAGGGGAGAGAGCCATTGGAGCGGAAGGGATTGCTGGAAGAAAAAGAGTTGCCGGAGAGGAGAGAGCCGTCAGAGCGGAAGGGACTGCGGGAAGGGAGAGAACTGTCGGAGCCGGGAGAGTCATCGGTGTGGAGCTGGCGGACGGAAGGAAGCTTTTGGCGGACCGCTGCATTGTCTGCACCGGCGGGATTTCCTACCCTTCCACAGGATCCACCGGGGACGGCTACCGTTTCGCGGAGGAGACCGGCCATACGCTGACGCAGCGCCGCCCTTCGCTGGTGCCTTTCAATATCCGGGAGGAATGGTGCGGGCAGCTGATGGGACTGACGCTGAAGAACGTGTCCGTACGGCTGTACTGTCAGGGGATGGAAGAAGGGCATTCCATGGAAAAAGGGCATTCCAGGGAGGTCTATCGGGGCTTCGGGGAGATGCTGTTCACCCATTTCGGCGTCAGCGGCCCGCTGATTCTCTCCGCCAGCAGCTTTATCGGGCAGAATGGAAAGAAATCTGGGAAAAAGGGGCCGGAGGAAGAGGGAGCAAGGCTTACCATCGACCTAAAGCCCGCCCTGAGCGAGGAGCAGCTGGACAGGCGTCTGCTGCGGGATTTCGAGGAGAACAAGAATAAGCGGTTCGGGAACGCGCTGGGAGGGCTTTTCCCCCAGAAGCTGATTCCGGTGATGCGGGACTTGTCGGGCATCCACCCGGACAAGAAGGTCAATGAAATCACCAGGGAGGAGCGCAGGGCTTTTGTGGGCCTGATCAAGAATTTGCCCCTGACGGTGACAGGGCTGCGGGGCTATGAGGAAGCCGTCATCACAAAGGGCGGCGTATCGGTGAAGGATATCAATCCCTCCACCATGGAATCAAAAAAGGTGAAGGGGCTGTATTTTGCCGGGGAAGTGCTGGACCTGGACGCGCTGACGGGAGGCTTCAATCTGCAGATAGCCTGGTCTACAGGGCATCTGGCGGGAGAGTGGGCCGGAAAATCGTGAGAAGAAGCAGCAGGGGGCCGAAGGGCGCGGCCCGGGAGCGTCCGGGTTCGCGGGGACAGACTTCCGGCGCGGTTTTATGAATTGCCCGCGCCAGTCCGCGGACAGTTCGCGACGATAGAAAACGGGAACAGGAAGGAAAGAAATCATGGGATATAACGTAGCGGTCGACGGGCCTGCTGGAGCGGGCAAGAGCACTATCGCGAAAGCGGTGGCAAAGAAGCTGAACCTGATATATGTGGACACAGGGGCCATGTACAGGGCCATTGCGCTGTTCATGCTGCGGGAAGGCGTGGATTTGTCGGACAGGGAGGCGATTGTCAGGAAATGTCCCCAGGCCGATGTGACCATCCGGTACGAGGACGGCGTGCAGGTGGTGCTCCTGAACGGGGAGAATGTGAACCCGTTCCTGCGCACGGAGGAGGTGGGCGAGACTGCCTCTGTGATCAGCCCCATACCCGAGGTGCGCAGAAACATGGTGGCGCTTCAAAAGGAGCTGGCCGCCCACAGCGACTGCATCATGGACGGCAGGGACATCGGCACCTGCGTGCTGCCGGATGCCCAGCTGAAAATTTACCTCACCGCCAGCAGTCAGGTGCGGGCGCAGCGAAGATACGATGAACTGGCCGCAAAGGGGGAGGAATGCGATTTCCGGAAAATCAAGGCGGATATCGAAGACCGCGACTACCGCGACATGCACAGGGAAGTCTCGCCCCTGAAACAGGCGGAAGACGCTGTTGTAGTAGACACGTCCGACATGACCGTGGAAGAAGTCATCGCCAGGATTACAGGTCTGTGTGAGAGCGGCGGCTTTTCGGGAGCAGCCAGTGGAAATCCGGCCCGTCCGGCAGAGGAGTCCTGAGGATGGAAGTGAGGCTGGCGGAGAGCCTGGGTTTCTGCTTTGGTGTCAGGCGCGCGGTGGACACCGTGTATGAACAGATAAAAAACGGGAAAAATATATATACCTATGGCCCGATTGTGAACAACGAGGAAGTGGTGAGGGAACTTGCGGAGAAGGGGGTCAAGGTGCTGGAGTCCAAAGAGGAGCTGGAGGCGCTCTCCATCGGCAGCGTCATCATCCGCGCTCACGGTGTCCCGCCAGAAATCTACGAGATTCTCCGGGAGAGGAACCTGGAATGCATCGACGCCACCTGTCCCTTCGTAAAAAGGATTCACAATATCGTGGAGAAAGAGAGCGCCGAGGGGAACCACATCGTTGTCATCGGAAATGCGGGGCACCCGGAGGTGGAGGGCACCGTGGGATGGTGCAAAGGCTCTGCCACGGTGCTGGAGGATCTGCCGGAAGCCCGAAATTTCGCGCCCCCTGAGGGGAAGAAGATATGCGTGGTTGCCCAAACGACATATAACTACAATAAATTTCATAATATAGTTGAAATTTTTGGAAAAAAAGGTTACAATAGTATTGTTGTGAATACTATCTGTAACGCAACGGAAGAGCGCCAATGCTCAGCGAGGGCGCTCGCAGCGGAGGCTGACGTTATGATTGTGATAGGAGGGAAGCACAGTTCCAATACCCGAAAGCTCTATGAGATTTGCGCTGAGGAATGTGCGCACACCTATTTTATACAGACACTGGATGACTTGCGTTTAGAACTACCTAAAGCTGTTCGACTAGTGGGGATCACTGCGGGGGCTTCCACCCCAAATAAATTAATCGAGGAGGTTCAAAATTATGTCAGAATTAACTTTTGAACAAATGTTGGAGGATCCAAATTCTATTAAGACAATACATTCGGGAGAGGTAGTCGAAGGTACAGTCATCGATGTGAAGCCGGAAGAAATCGTCTTGAATATCGGGTATAAGTCAGACGGTATCCTTTCCAAGAATGAGTATACCAACGATTCCAGCGTAGACCTGGCTTCTGTAGTAAAGCCCGGGGATACCATGGAAGTGAAAGTGCTGAAAGTCAATGACGGCGAAGGTCAGGTAGTATTGACTTATAAGAGGCTTGCTGCCGACAGGGGCAATAAGCGGATAGAAGAGGCTTACAACAGCGGCGAAGTTCTCAAGGCCACCGTGGCGCAGGTGCTTGAGGGTGGCTTGAGCGTTGTCTTCGAAGAGGTGAGGGTATTCATCCCTGCCAGCCTCGTGTCCGACACCTATGAGAAGGACCTGGGCAAGTACCTGGGCCAGGAGATTGAGTTCGTCATCAGCGAGTACAATCCCAAGAGGAGAAGATATATCGGCGACCGCAGGCAGCTGATTGTTGCCAGGAAGGCTGAACTGCAGAGGGAGCTGTTCGAGAGGATTCATGAGGGAGACGTGGTGGAAGGCGTGGTCAAGAACGTGACGGATTTCGGCGCGTTCGTAGATTTGGGCGGCGCGGACGGCCTGCTCCATATCTCGGAGATGTCCTGGGGCCGCGTGGAGCATCCCAAGAAGGTCTTCAAGGTAGGCGACAACCTCACCGTCCTGATCAAGGAAATCAATGGCAGCAAAGTGGCCCTGTCCTTAAAGTTCGAGGATCAGAACCCCTGGAGGGACGCTGCCGACAAATATGCCATCGGGAACGTAGTCACCGGCAGAGTAGCCAGGATGACCGATTTCGGCGCCTTCGTGGAGCTGGAGCCCGGCGTGGACGCGCTGCTCCATGTGTCCCAGATATCCAAAGAGCATGTGGAGAAGCCTTCTGACGTGCTGAACGTAGGCCAGGAAGTGACGGCGAAGATAGTGGATTTCAATGAGAACGACAGGAAGATATCCTTAAGCATCAAGGCCATGGCCGGATCCGGGGCCGCAGAGGCCAACCAGGACGAAGTCCCCGTGGACATTGATGCGGTGATTTCTGCGCAGGCGGAGGATGATGCCCAATAATGACAGGACGGAAACTGCCATGATATTTGATTTTGAGTATTTCAAGAGAGAAGTACTGATGATGACCGGAATCGACCTGAACTGTTACAAGGAAAGCCAGATGAAGCGCCGTATCGACAATCTGATTTCCAAGAACAGGATAGAGGGGTACGACAAGTATGTAATGTGCCTGAGGACGAATCAGAGGAAGTTCGAAGAGTTCGTCAATCACATCACGATTAATGTGTCGGAGTTCTACAGGGACTCGAATCAGTGGAAAGTGATGGAGGAGAAGGCGATTCCGGAGTTGATTCAAAGATTTGGCAGGAACCTGAAAGTCTGGAGCGCTGCCTGCTCTACGGGAGACGAGCCTTATTCCCTGGTGATGGCCATGTCGAGGCATCTGCCTTTGGCCAACATCAGGGTCAATGCAACGGACCTGGACAGACAGGTCATTGAAGCGGCCAAGGCGGGGCTGTATCCCGCGAAGAGCATAGCCGCCGTACCTGCGGATTTGAAGAGACGGTATTTCAGTCAGGTAGGAGAATCCTATAAAATTTCAGATGAAATCAAGAGCCGTGTGGATTTCCGGGAGCACAATCTGCTGAAGGATGTCTACCCAATCGGCTGCAATATGATAGTCTGCCGCAATGTGCTGATATATTTCACGGAAGAGGCCAAGGATGAGGTGTACCATAAGTTTTTCAAGTCCCTTGTGAGCGGAGGGCTGCTTTTCATCGGCGGCTCAGAGCAGATAATGAACCATAAGGAAATAGGCTATCTGAGGAAAAACGCTTTTTTCTATCAGAAACCATAGGCGTGAAACTGGAAAAGTCAAATAGACAGCGGCTGTCGATTGCAACATCGGACAGCCGCTGTTTTGGTTTGCGCGCCATGGGCGCGCTCTAACGGATGAATGTACCTGCCAGCCCTACGGAAGCGTCAGTAGGAGGAGGCCATCATGTTCAGGACATGGGTGGCATACGCCGAAAATGCCTGCCGGTCCTTCTTCATTTCATCCGTCAGCTCGAAGAAGAGCTCCCGGCTCTGGTAATCACGCTTGAAGAAAGGAGTGAACAGGAAATCCCACTGGGGCAGGTAGCTGGACACCTTGCGGGTGTAACAGTTGGCGGCGGAAGCAGGCAGGCGGTAGGCTTTGTCCACAAACCCGGCCACGGATTTGTGGAGCGCCACGTCTTCTGTGGGAAGGTAATAGTAGTCGTGGTAATTGGAATAGAAGTATTTCAGTTCCTCCTCGAAAATCGGAATCTTCAGGGAACACTCCGCCCCCTCTCCCCGGAAGAAACAGTTGTTGGCATTGGCGGAGACAGGCCTGGGCAAAGGGATTTCCGGACAGAAGAGGATGAGGAGCTCCCTGCGCCGGTTGCCGTTTATGTCTCTGTAGGAATTGGCCTGTACCCGTCTGGCCTTGACAGGCTGGTTGAATAGATCGTAGTAAGCCAGCATATCCAGGGTCTCCAGCATTCCCTTCAGGTCGTCCGCGTTGTGCAGGAACAGGGCGTTCTCGGAGAATTCGGAAGGGTTCTTGAGGTATTCGTGGTAGATGCTGATCAGTTCGCCGCCGGAGAACACGTCCTTGCGGTCCACGCCCAGGAACTGTTCCAAAGTCTTCTGCTTGCAGTTGGGGAGCTTCAGGAAAAACTTGTAGGGGGCGATTCGTCTGTAGAGGTCGAGGCCCTGGAACTGTTCGAAGTTGTAGGGCAATGCCAGCTGCGCGCACTTCTGGGTGATGAAGGGCAGGTCGAAATTGTTGCCGTTGAAATGAATGAGATAGCGGTACCGTTTGGCGAAATCAAAGAAAGCCTTCAGGATTTCCGCTTCCTGCTCGTAGGTTTCTGCCAGCCATTGGATCGTATGCCATTTCCCGGCCAGGAAATAGGCGCAGCCGATCAGATACAGATAGGAGGATTTCGCTGTAAAGCCAGTGGTCTCAATGTCGAGAAAAAGGATGCGCTCCAAAGGCGCAAGCCTATCCAGGGGATAGAAAAAAGAAAAATTCTCCAGTGTTTCCTCAGAAATTCTCATGGCAGCCTCCGTTTTCATAATCTTACCATCATATAATATCACATTTTTTCAAATTTCAGTAGTATTTTGTGAAAAAAAATAGTATATTTAAAGTACGTAAAAAACCAGTTGCATACATAAGAAAGGACTTAAGATAATATGGCAAAGTTGACATTTGTAGGAGGCATACACCCCTACGACGGAAAGGATCTGTCCAAGGATAAGCCCATCGGGGACGTCCTTCCGGGGAAAGAACTGGTCTATCCGCTGTCGCAGCATATCGGGGCCCCGGCCAAGGCTGTGGTGGCGAAAGGGGACAGGGTGCTGGCAGGGCAGAAAATCGCCGAGAGCGGGGGCTTCGTCTCCGCGCCGGTCTATGCCTCTGTGTCAGGCACGGTGAAGGCCATCGAGCCGAGGCGCGTGGTCACGGGCGACATGGTCATGAGCGTGGTGGTGGAGAACGATGGGCTGTACGAGGAGGCGGAATTTACGCCCTGCAGGGATCTGGCGAAGCTGGGCCGCCAGGAGATCATCGACGCGATCCGGGAGGCGGGAATCGTCGGCATGGGGGGCGCAGGCTTTCCCACCCATGTGAAGCTGTCCCCCAAGGAGCCAGAGAAAATCCAGTACGTCATTGCTAACTGCGCGGAGTGCGAGCCGTATCTGACCTCGGACTATCGTAGGATGCTGGAGGAGCCGGAGAAACTGGTGGAGGGCCTGCGGATCATCCTGAAGCTGTTCCCCAATGCCCACGGCTTTCTGGCGGTGGAGGACAACAAGCCGGACTGCATCTCGCTGCTGAAGAGCATCGTCAAGGACGATCCCCTGATCAGCGTCAAGTCCCTGAAGACGAAATATCCCCAGGGCGGGGAGCGGCAGCTGATCTTCGCCACCACCGGCAGAAGAATCAATTCCACCATGCTGCCCGCGGACGTAGGCTGCGTGGTGAACAATGTGGACACCGTTGTGGCGGTGTACCGCGCGGTCATGGAGGGGCGGCCCCTGATGGAGAGGATTGTCACCGTCACGGGGGACGCCGTGGCCAACCCGCAGAATTTCCGGGTGCGCACGGGGACCAGCTACAGCGAGGTGCTGGAGGCGGCGGGAGGATTCCGGGAGAAGCCGGAGAAGATCATCTGCGGCGGGCCTATGATGGGCTTCGGCATGTTCGACCTGAACGTGCCCACCACCAAGACTTCCACGGCCCTGCTGGCCCTGTCGAAGGACGACGTGGCGGCTATGGAGCCGGGGCCCTGCATCAACTGCGGCCGTTGCGTGGAAGTGTGTCCGGGCAGGGTCATCCCCAGCAGGCTGGCGGACTACGCGGAGCATTTCGATGAGGAGGCCTTCCTGAAGAACAACGGCATGGAGTGCTGCGAGTGCGGCTGCTGCAGCTTTATCTGTCCTGCCAAGAGGCCGCTGACCCAGCAGATTAAGTCCATGCGCAAGATTCAGCTGGCCAAGAGAAAAAAATAGGAACAGGAGAAACTAGGAGAGAAAGCTATGAGCGAATTGTTTAAAGTATCATCCAATCCGCATATTCGTTCCAAAGTGTCCACCAACGGACTGATGATGGCGGTCGTCCTGGCGCTGATGCCTGCCGCCGGCTTTGGAATCTATAATTTCGGCCCGAGGGCCCTGGCTGTCATTGTGGTGACCATTGGCAGCACGATTCTGACGGAATATTTTTTCGGACTCTATAAGAAGAAACTGACGATTACAGACTTGTCTGCGGTAGTGACAGGCCTTCTGCTGGCCCTGAACCTGCCGGTGTCAATCCCGCTGTGGATGGCGGCGCTGGGCGGCGTCTTCGCGATTCTGGTGGTGAAGATGCTCTTCGGCGGTCTGGGGCAGAATTTCATGAACCCGGCGCTGGCGGCCAGGTGCTTTCTGTTGATCTCCTTCCCCACGGCCATGACCGCCTTCGACTGCGATGCTTATACCGGGGCCACGCCTCTGGCGGCCCTGAAGGCCGGGGAGCAGGTGAACGTGCTGGACATGGTGATTGGGCGCACTGCCGGGACCATCGGTGAGACTTCCCTGATTGCCATCCTGATCGGCGCCTGTGTCCTGATTCTGCTGGGGGTCATCGACCTGCGGATTCCGGGCAGCTACATAGTGACTTTTCTGCTTTTCGTGGGGATTTTCGGCGGGCACGGGTTCCACCCGGCGTATCTGGCGGCGCAGCTTTCCGGCGGCGGCCTGATGCTGGGGGCTTTCTTCATGGCCACGGACTATGTGACCAGGCCCATCACCATAAAGGGGCAGTATGTGTTCGGCATTTTCCTGGGGCTGATGACGGGAATCTTCCGTGTCTTCGGGCCAGGCGCGGAAGGGGTCTCCTATGCGATCATCCTGGGAAACCTTCTGGTGCCCCTGATTGAGAAATATACGAAGCCGACTGCTTTCGGATACCGGAAAGGAGGAAAGGGCCGTGAAAAATAAGAGCGATATCAGCGTGATGTTCAGGGAGGCGGGGATTCTGTTCGCCATTACCCTGATCGCGGGGCTGCTGTTGGGCGTGGTCAATGAGCTGACCAAAGAACCAATCCGCATCCAGCAGGAGAAGGCGAAACAGGAGGCCTGCAGAGCCGTGTTCCAGGCGGCAGAGTCCTTTGAAGAGCTGGAGTACGAGCCGGACGAGGCGCTGGCTCAGGAACTTTCCGCATCCGGGGTAAAGCTGGGGAGCGTCTACAGGGCTGTAGGCAGTGACGGCAGCCAGCTGGGAATCGTGGTGGAATCCACTTCCACCCAGGGGTACGGAGGAAATATCACGCTGTATGTGGGCGTGGCCAATGACGGGACACTGAACGACATTTCCATCCTGGAGATATCGGAGACGGCAGGGCTGGGGATGAAGGCTCCGGACGTGCTGGCGCCTCAGTTCCATGACAAAAAGGTGGACAGCTTTGTATACACCAAGTCCGGGGCGGCTGCCGACAACGAGATTGACGCCATTGCCGGGGCCACCATCACCACCAGCGCTGTCACCAACGCGGTGAACGGCGGGCTGAAAGCGGCGCAGGCTTTGACGGAGGGAGGTGCTGGCAATGAATAATGCGGGAGAGAGGCTGTATAACGGCCTGGTGAAGGAGAATCCCACTTTTGTGCTGATGCTGGGCATGTGCCCGACGTTGGCCGTGACTACCTCAGCCATGAACGGTCTGGGGATGGGGCTTACCACCATGGTGGTCCTGACGTTGAGCAATCTGATTATCTCTCTGCTGCGGAACATCATTCCCAGCAGGGTGCGCATTCCGGCGTTCATCGTGATCATCGCCTCTTTCGTGACGGCGGTGCAGCTGCTGCTGGAGGCGTACATACCCGATTTGAATAAGTCTTTGGGCGTGTACATACCGCTGATCGTGGTGAACTGTATCATCCTGGGGCGGGCGGAGAGCTACGCCTATTCCAATCCGGTGATTCCGTCCATTTTCGACGGGCTGGGCATGGGGCTGGGATTCACCTTCGCCCTGACCTGCATCGGCGCGGTGAGAGAGCTGCTGGGGGCGGGGGAGCTGTTCGGCTTTGGGCTTCTGCCGGAATCCTTTGAGCCGATCCGGATCTTCGGCCAGGCACCGGGGGCCTTCTTCGTGCTGGCCGCGCTGGTGGCCCTGCAGAATTACATAAAAAATGCCCGCAAGAAAGCCGGGAAGAGCTATGAAAAGATTGGATCCGGGTGCAGCGAGGACTGCATGAACTGCTCCGAGAAGAACTGCGCAAAGCGCTTCTATGACGAGAAAGCGCCTCAGCGGGGCATGAAAGAGATAAAGACGTCGAACAGACAAAAAGAAGACGGGAAAACGGCAAGACCGGATGCGTATGAGGAGGACAGGTAGATGGGTATGGAGAATGTGAAAGAATTGCTTGTCATTTTAATCGGATCCTCTCTGGTGAGCAATGTGGTGCTCAGCCAGTTTCTGGGGCTCTGCCCTTTCCTGGGCGTGTCCAGGAAGACCAATACGGCCGCGGGCATGGGGGCGGCGGTGGTCTTTGTCATCACCCTGGCCAGCGCGGTGGCGGGGGCAATCTACAAGTTCGTGCTGGTCAGGTTCCAGGTGGAGTATCTGATGACGATCGTGTTCATTCTGGTCATTGCGGCGCTGGTGCAGTTCGTGGAGATGTTTCTGCGCAAGGCGATGCCCTCCCTGTATGAGGCGCTGGGCGTATATCTGCCGCTGATCACCACCAACTGCGCGGTGCTGGGCGTGGCCATCACCAATGTGCAGAAGGAGTACGGGATCCTGGCGGGCATCGTGAACGGATTCGCCACGGCGGTGGGCTTCACCGTGGCCATCGTGATTCTGGCGGGAATCCGCGAAAAACTGGAGTACAATGACATACCGGAGTCTTTTCGGGGCATGCCCACGGTGCTGCTGACGGCAGGGCTGATGGCCATTGCCTTCTGCGGATTTTCCGGTCTACTGTAGAAGGGAGAGGGACGAATGAGTGCGACAGGTATTTTGACCGCCACGGTCATCGTAGGCGTGGTGGGCATCTTTGTAGGTCTCTTTTTGGGGGTTGCCGGCATCAAGTTCAGAGTGGAGGTAGACGAGAAGGAGGAGGCTGTGCTGGCAGCGCTGCCGGGGAACAACTGCGGCGGCTGCGGCTATGCAGGGTGCAGCGGCCTTGCTGCGGCCATCGCCAAGGGGGAGGCGGCTGTGGACGCGTGCCCTGTGGGCGGGGCCAAGACCGGTGAGGCCATTGCCGCGATCATGGGCGTGGAAGCCGGCGGGTCCCAGCGGAAGGTGGCTTTCGTGGCATGCATGGGCGACTGCGAGAAGGCGAAAGAGGATTATGAATATTACGGGATTCATGACTGCCGGATGATGGACTTCGTGCCCGGCGGCGGGCCCAAGACCTGCGGCAGCGGCTGCCTGGGGTTCGGCTCTTGCGTGAAAGCCTGCCCGTTTGACGCCATCCATGTAGTAAACGGGGTGGCGGTGGTGGACAAGGAAGCCTGCAAGGCCTGCGGCAAGTGCGTGGCGGTCTGTCCCAAGCATCTGATTTCGCTGATCCCCTACGATGCCAAGTATGCGGTGGCGTGCAGTTCCAGGGACAAGGGACCTGTGACCATGAAGGCCTGCCAGGCAGGCTGCATCGGCTGCGGGCTGTGCGCCAGGAACTGTCCCAGCCAGGCGGTGGCGGTGCAGGAGTTCCACGCGGCCATCGACCAGGAGAAGTGCACAGGCTGTGGGGCCTGCGCGGAGAAATGTCCTAAGAAATGCATCATAGGCCAGTAGAAGAGGGAGTCCCGGCCGGAAATGCCGGGGCAAAAGCCTTCGGCGTAAGGCAGCCCCGGGGCATGAGCGGGACGGGACAGAGAGGCAAAACGGAGATATAGGAAACGGAACTGGAGACAGGGAGGTAATAGTTATGAAAATGCCGGACGATTTCGAGGATCATTCAAGTCTGGCCCCCACAGTGGTGATGTCCATTCTGGCGGTGACATTGTTCGTGGCGGTGATTTTGGTCATGATGCTGTTTCTGAACAGCAAGCCTAAGAGCGGCGCTGCCGGGCAGGGTTCCCAGCGGACGGAAAACGTGCAGGCGGGTCAGGAGGCGGCGCCCCCGGTAATCATATACCCGGAGACGGACGAGCTTTTGAGCGGGAGTAATCTGCATCCGGACGATTTCGATTTCTGGGATTTGTACCCGGAGGAGACGGAGACGCCGGCACCTACGGAGGAACCCCAGGAGGAAGAGGAGGAAGATCCCTCCACGGACGGGAAACATACCCTGGTGCAATACGCGGACGGGAAGGAGGAATGGGTCCTGATCAGCCCGTATCTGCCCAAGCATGAATATGATTTTACGAAATTGGTATGCCAGTCCGATCTGATGAAATATTATGAGAACGGAAAGCAGGTATCCTATGTGGGCGTGGATATCTCCAAGTTCCAGGATTACGTGGATTTCGTGAAGGTGAAGAAGGCGGGGGTGGATTTCGTCATGCTCCGTGTGGGGACGAGAGGATACGGCACGGGCCAGCTGATCCTGGATGAATATTTTAATGACAATATCAAGCGGGCCACGGACGCGGGGCTGGAAGTGGGGGTCTATTTCTTCTCCCAGGCCATCACCAAGGAGGAGGCCATAGAGGAGGCCAACATGGTCATAGAGAGCCTGGGGGATTACCGAATCGGTTACCCGGTGGCTTTCGACATGGAACTGATTGAGAACGACACCGCCAGGACAGATATCCTGACGAAGGCGGAGAAGACGGAAATCGCCAAGGCTTTCCTGGACACTATTGCCGCGGCGGGCTACAAGACCATCATCTACGGCAATAAGGAGTGGCTGATCAAGGAAATCGACATGTCGAAGCTGACGGCGTACGACGTGTGGCTGTCCCAGGCGGCGGACATCCCAGACTATCCCTATAAGTTCGCCATGTGGCAGTACAGCTTCGAGGGCTTTGTGGACGGCATTACAGGTTATGTGAACATGAACATCAGTTTCGTGAATTATTCGGAAAAATAGCGGCATGCCGCGTCTTTTCCCGGGATTCGCACAAAATAACGGATCGATAGATCTATTTTCATGAGTTGTCTCATATATTGATATATCGGACAGGCATTTTGGGCGATAGAAAGGAGCCTTATGGTTCCTTGTTCGGGAAAGGACGGATGCATATGTATAGGAAGGCATTGAGTTTTCTGGTGTTGGGAAGTTTCCTGTTCATGGCCTGCTTTTGGTGCGTGAAGGGGATGGACACGGTCCGGCTCAGCTCTGAGCCGGTCATGCTGCTGAAGCTGGAGCTTTGGGAGCTGGAGGAAAAGGCAAAGGCCATGGCAGCCCAGGAGGAGACCGGGATGAAGCAGGACTCCGGCAGCAAGGAAAAGGGCCTGGGAATCGTGGATGTGGCGGTGTCCGGTCAGCGGATTGTGGGGTACAGCGTCATGGAGCTTGCGCCCCTTTACAATCTGCCGGACCAGGAGCTGGAGACGCTGCTTCGGATCGTGGAGGCGGAGGCCGGGAACGAGGACGAGGACGGGAAGCTGCTGGTGGCCAATGTGGTGCTGAACCGGATGAACGACGAGCATTTTCCTGACACCGTATCGGAAGTGGTGTTCCAGAGGGAGAAGGGGGTGTCCCAGTTCTCTCCGGTGGCAAACGGCAGCTTTTACCGCGTCAAAATCAGCGACGAGACCATCAGCGCCGTGGGCCGGGCCCTGATGGGGGAGGACATCTCCCAGGGGGCGCTGTACTTTGTGGCAAGGAAATATGCGGACGGCAGCAAGCTGAAATGGTTCGACAATCATCTGACGTATCTGTTCGTGCACGGCGGGCATGAGTTCTTTAAGTGACCATGGGACTCGGATGAGAAAAGGCATGTCCGTGCTGCGGAGCAGGTTTTCGGGGCCGTGAATATATACTCATAAACGGTAACATTTCCAAAGAAAATGTATAATGAAAGGGCAGACAGAAGCAATGGAAATATTGTATAACAGTACGCGGGGGAACGATATATCGGTGAGGGCATCGCAGGCCATCCTGAAAGGGCTTTCGGAGGATGGCGGGCTGTTCGTGCCGGATCATATCCCGGCGTTGGAGAAGACTCTGAAGGAGCTGTCGGAGATGGACTATCGCCAGGTAGCGTATGAGGTGATGAGGCTGTTTCTGACGGACTATACGGAGGAGGAGCTGAAAGACTGCATCGAGCGGGCTTATGACGTGAAATTTGATACGGAGGAAATCGTGCCTCTGAAAAAAGCGGGGGAGGCATACTATCTGGAGCTGTTCCACGGCCCCACCATCGCTTTCAAGGATATGGCGTTGTCCATCCTACCCCATCTGATGATTACAGCGGCCCGCAAGAATGACGTGAAAAATGAGATTGTCATCCTGACCGCCACTTCCGGCGACACCGGCAAGGCGGCATTGGCCGGCTTTGCGGGCGTGGAGGGGACGAGGATTGTAGTGTTCTATCCAAAGGACGGCGTCAGCGTCATCCAGGAGAAGCAGATGGTGACCCAGAAAGGGGACAACACGCTGGTAGTGGGCATCCGCGGCAACTTTGACGACGCCCAGAGCGGTGTGAAGCAGATTTTCGCGGACAGGGAACTGGCTCAGGAGATGGCGGAGAAAGGGTTCCAGTTCTCCTCGGCGAACTCCATCAATATCGGCAGACTGGTACCCCAGATCTGTTATTACGTTTATGCCTATGGAAAGCTTCTCAGGGACGGTGAAATCGCGGAGGGCGAGACCGTCAATGTGGCAGTGCCTACCGGCAATTTCGGCAATATCCTTGCGGCGTTCTATGCAAAGAACATGGGACTGCCCATCGGGAAGCTGATCTGCGCCTCCAACGAAAACAAAGTGCTCTACGATTTCTTCCGGACAGGGGCCTATGACAGGAACAGGGAGTTCCGGTTGACCACCTCGCCCTCCATGGACATCCTGATTTCCAGCAATCTGGAGCGGCTGATTTATCGCGCCGCCGGGAATGACGCGGACAGGAACCGCGAACTGATGGCGGCGCTTGGGGGCCAGGGAAGATATGAAGTCACGGAGGAGATGAAAGAGGCGCTTTCCGACTTTTACGGGAATTATGCCACAGAGGAGGAAACGGCGGCAGAAATCCGCAGGCTTTACGAAGATTACGGATACGTAATCGATACCCATACGGCCGTGGCCTCCGCAGTGTACGGGAAATATGCCCAGGAGACGGGAGACAAGGCGAAGACAGTCATTGCGTCCACAGCCAGCCCCTATAAGTTCACCAGGAGCGTCATGGATGCCCTGGACACTGCCACAGGCCGGGGAGATGAGGCAAAGGAGGACTTCGCGTTGGCGGATGAGCTTTCCGCGCTGTCCGGCGTGAAAGTGCCCCGGGCTGTGGAGGAAATCCGCACTGCGGCGGTGCTCCATAAAAAGGTGTGCGAGGCCTGGCAGATGAAGGACGCGGTGAAGGAGTTCCTGGGGATTTATACTGCTTAACAGATAAATTTTCCCAGTAATCTGACTACATAACGCCAGCCCGATACGTTTAACCAGTGCAGTACGGTAAATTCCGGCGTTATGTAGGATAGCCGGAGGTCAGGAGGAAATGGTGAAGAAAAGGTGCCTGTTTTTAGGCTGTGCGCTTCTGCTTGGCCTGACGGTCCCCGGCCAGTCCGCTTTGGCGCAGAATCGGCATGGACAGGAGCAGACGGAAGTGGAAAATCTGCTCAGAGAGTATTATGAGGCGTGTTCAGAGGGGGACTGGGAGCGGGCCGGGACTTTGATTGCCATGGAAAACCCTTATGCGGAAAAGACATTGGGGAAATGGGCAAAGGAATGCGGCCTGGAGCGGTATGATATCATCCGGACGGACACTTATCATCTTGAGACAGGCGACTGCTGGCTGGTCTGGGTGGAATACGATTTGGTCGTGGAAGACATGGAGGCCGCCATACCGGGGGCTACGACCTATGTGCTCCGCAAGGGAAAAAACGGATGGGAGGATTGTTCCGGCCTGGAATCTGCGGAGGATGAAATCGAGCAGGTGGTCTGGACGGACGAGTACATGGACAGGATGCAGGACGTGGACAGACGGTATCTTGAAGTTCTTGAAAATCATCCTGAACTGGCGGAATGGGCCGGTGCACTGGCGGATTTGCTGAACCGCCGCAGGCTGGAAGAGGCGGAACCGAAGGAGGCTGATGTCCCGGAGCGCTATATCGTGCAGGGAGGAGACTGTCTGTGGGGCATTGCCGAAGAGAAGCTTGGCAGGGGAGCGGACTGGATAATTCTCTATGAGGAAAACAGGGATGTCATAGGGGACGATCCGAATCTGATTCTGACAGGGACAGAACTGCGGATTACATATCAATAATACAGGGGTTATTTTTGGAGGAATGAAATGACAATAGAAGAAATGCTGGGTAAAGTAGACCATACACAGCTGAAAGCTTTCGCTACATGGGAGGATATCCGCAGACTCTGCGACGAGGCCATTGCCTGTCATACGGCCAGCGTATGCGTCCCGCCGTCTTATGTGAAGCGGATTCACGATACTTACGGAGAGAGGATAAACATCTGCACAGTGGTGGGGTTCCCGCTGGGCTACAGCGCCACGGAGGCCAAGCTGGCCGAGGTGCGGCAGGCGCTTTCGGAGGGCTGCAATGAAATCGACATGGTGGTCAATATCGGGGATGTGAAGAATGGAGATTTCGACAAGGTAGAGACGGAAATCCGTACTCTGAAGGAAGCCTGCGGGGAGCATACCCTGAAGGTCATCATAGAGACCTGCTACCTTACGGAAGAAGAGAAGATTGCCATGTGCAGGGCCGTCACAGGCGCGGGGGCGGATTACATCAAGACATCCACTGGCTTCGGCACAGGCGGGGCCACCAGAGAGGACGTGGAGCTTTTCCGAAAACATATCGGGCCGGATGTAAAAATCAAGGCCGCAGGAGGCGTGTCCACTTTGGCGGATCTGGAGATGTTCATCAATCTGGGGTGTGACAGAATAGGCACCTCCAGGGCGGTTGGACTGTGCAGGGGGCAGGCTGTAGAAGGATATTGATAAAATTTCAATAGATAATCATGGATACAGGAGGATGGAAAAATGGAGAATCAAGTGATTCAGAATCGTTTGCAGGCGCTCAGAGAAGCGATGAGGGCCGCGGGCATCGATTACTATATGATACCCACGGCGGACTTCCACAATTCTGAGTATGTGAGCGATTACTTTAAGGTGAGGGAGTATTTCTGTAATTTTTCAGGATCCAACGGCACCCTGGTGATATGGCAGGAGGGCGCGGGCCTGTGGACGGACGGCAGATACTTTATCCAGGCGGAGAAGGAGCTGGAGGGTACCTCGGTCACCCTGTACCGCATGCGGGAGGAGGGCGTTCCGACAATCACGGAATTCCTGGTGCAGAATATGAAGCAGGGCCAGACCCTGGGCTTTGACGGCAGGGTGATTCCTGCCCAGTCCGGAAAAGAGTATGAGAAAAAGTTCGCCGACAAGCAGATTTCCATCGTATATGACAAGGATCTGGCAGAGGGGATCTGGACGGACAGACCGGCCTTCCCGGCGGGGAAGGTGACCGTGCTGGACGAGCAGATCGCAGGAAAGAGTTTTGAAGAGAAGCGGGGCCAGATTCTGGAGAAGCTGGAGAAAGAGGGCGCGGACGCATTCCTCCTGACAAAGCTGGACGATCTGATGTGGCTCTTCAATATCAGGGGCTGCGACGTGGAGTGCAATCCCGTGGCCATGTCCTACGGATATCTGACGAAAGACCGCACAGTCCTGTTCATCCAGAAGAGCGCGCTGGACGAGGGGGTCACCGCTTATCTGGCCGCCAAGGGCATAGAGGTGGAAGAATACGGGGATGTAGTGGAATATCTGAAGGCCCTTTCCGGGGAGGGGAAGGTTCTGGTGGACGAGCGTCACTGCAGTTATGGCCTGTACAAGACGGTGGCGGAAAAGCAGACTCTGGTAGAGAAGAAGAACCCCACAGAGCTCCTGAAGGCCATCAAGAATCCCGTAGAGCTGGCCAATATGGAGAAGATGTACTTAAAGGACAGCCTGGCCCTGACGAAGTTCATCCACTGGCTGAAGAAGAACATCGGGAAGACGGAAATCACGGAGATCACCGCTGCGGACAAGCTGGAAGCTTTTCGCCGTGAGATACCGGAATTCCTGGGGCTGTCCTTCCCCACCATCGGCGGCTATAAAGCCAACGCGGCCATGATGCATTACGAGGCTACCCCGGAGAGCCACGCGGTGCTTGCGCCGGAGGGGCTGTTCCTGGTGGATTCCGGCGGGCAGTATCTGGGCGCTACCACGGACGTGACCAGGACGATCGTGCTGGGACCCATCTCCGATGAAATCAAGATGCACTATACTGTGGTGGCGGCGGGCATGCTGCAGATGACCAATGCCAGATGGCTCCACGGATGCACCGGGCGGAATCTGGACATCCTGGCCAGACAGCCCGTCTGGAATATAGGGATGGACTATAAATGCGGCACCGGGCACGGCGTGGGCTATATCCTGAATGTACATGAGGGCCCTCAGGGGCTGTCCTGGCAGTACGTGGAGGGACGTCCGGAGGCTGTGATTGAGGAAGGCATGGATGTCACCAATGAGCCGGGCATCTATGTGGAGGGCAGCCACGGCATCAGGATTGAGAACGTGATGGTGGCGAAGAACGATGTGAAGAACGAGTACGGCCAGTTCATGCACTTCGAGACCCTGACCTGGGTGCCGATCGACATGGAGGCCATCGACGAGAAGTATATGACCGAGACCCAGAGGGCTTTCCTGTACAAGTACCAGAGGGAAGTGTACGAGAAGCTGTCTCCTTACCTGGACGATGAGGAGAAGGCATGGCTGCTTAAGGAGACCAGGGCGGACGGGACGGTCATTTTGAAGAACTAGGCTGTCCAGAGGAACGGTTTTATTAAAACGTTATAAAATATATTCAGCTTTCTTGACTTTTGAAACCAGTTTTGAGATAATAAAAACGATAGGGTGATTCCGCTTTCCGGAAATTCCGGAGAGGAATCGCCCCTGAAGAAACCGATTACCTTCCGGTTCCTGCCGGGAGAGTAGGAAATACCATTTTAAGGAGGACGATACCAATGTCAACAAAAGCGTATTACCCCATTTCTGAGATCGGGGCAGGCAAGCCCGGTTTCAGCAAGACACGTTCCATCATCGAGGGCGCTTTCTACGGCAACAACGTAGTAAAGGTGAACACCCTGAAGGAAGCATATGAGATGGCCAAGAATTCTCCCGGAACCATCGTTACCGATATGCCGGTTTACCGTGCGGAAGAAATCGGCCTGGAGAGAGACGCGAAAGTTCTGCTGTTCAATGACGGCGCAGTGACCGGACGTTATGCTCAGGCGCGCCGCATCAAGGGCGAGCCCGGCGTGGACGAAGGGAAGCTTGACAAGGTGGTCATGGACGCTATCTACAAGACCCGCTTTAAGACTCTGTACCATGCGGAGTGCTATATCGGCCTGGATCCCGAGTTCATGGCAAAGGCTCATCTGCTGATTCCCGAAGGAGAGGAGAACCTCCTGTACAACTGGATGCTGAACTTCCAGTACATGTCCGACAAGTATGTGGCTATGTACAAGGAGTCCCAGCCCATCGGCGGCGGCAAGGAGCCGGATATCTATATTTTCTCCGATCCCCAGTGGGCGCCTACACCCAGTCCTGATGTGGACTACAGCTGCCTGAGCGACGATCTGACTCTGTGCTACTTCGATACCAACCAGAACTGCGCGGCTATCCTGGGCATGAAGTATTTTGGTGAGCACAAGAAGGGCACTCTGACCATGGCATGGGCTCTGGCCAACAGAAACGGCTACGCTTCCTGCCACGGCGGACAGAAGGAGTATCTGCTGGCTGACGGCAGCAAGTTCGTTGCCTCCGTATACGGCCTGTCCGGATCCGGCAAGTCCACCCTGACACACGCAAAGCACAATGGCAAGTATGAGATCAAGGTTCTCCATGACGATGCGTTCATCATCAACACCGATACCTGTGCATCCGTGGCCCTGGAGCCTACCTACTTCGATAAGACCGCTGACTATCCTACCGGCTGCCCGGACAACAAGTTCCTGCTGACCGCCCAGAACTGCTCCGCTACTCTGGACGAGGACGGCAAGGTTCAGCTGGTGACCGAGGACATCAGGAACGGCAACGGCCGCGCCATCAAGTCCAAGCTGTGGAGCCCTAACCGCGTGGATAAGATTGACGCTCCCGTGAACGCAATCTTCTGGATTATGAAGGATCCTACCATCCCGCCTGTAGTGAAGCTGAAGGGCGCCGCGCTGGCATCCGTCATGGGCGCTACCCTGGCTACCAAGACATCCACCGCAGAGCGCGTGGCAGCAGGTACCGATATGAACGCGCTTCGTATCGTTCCTTACGCTAACCCGTTCAGGACCTATCCTCTGGTAAATGACTATGAGAAGTTCAAGAAGCTGGTTGCCGAGAAGAACGTTGACTGCTACATCATCAACACCGGCGACTTCATGGGCAAGAAGGTAAAGCCTGCAGATACCCTTGGCATCCTGGAGACCATCGTGGAGAAGAAAGCAACCTTCAAGCAGTGGGGACCTTTCGAGGACATCGAGATCATGGATTGGGAAGGCTTTGCGCCTGACCTTAAGGACGGCGACTATATAAAGGCTCTGCAGAACGCGATGCAGAACCGTGTGGACGCTGTGGAAGGCTTCGCTACCAAGAAGGAAGGCTACGACAAGCTGCCTGAGGAGGCTCTTGAGGCCCTTAAGAAGATTGTGAACGAGGCTGCAAGCCTGTAAGAAGAACGGAACACTGAAATATTTTATGCGAAAAACCGGATGGGTAAAACCATCCGGTTTTGTATAACTGGCAGGGGTGAAAATATAGCGGGTGAAAGTCCTGCATGATGGAGGGAAAGAAAACCAGCCATCATAGTTGACTTGTGAGTTAAAAGTTCTCAATAAAAGAATAACTCTTCCATATGGTTTTATGTTATCCTATTAGTTGCCAAACCAAAAAGTCCATCCGGTATTATTCCATTGACCTGCTGTGGGGGGCAGAGGCTCTATCAGGAGCTGCGTTTTGTGCTGGTGGAGATGGACGGCATCCAGAGCATCCTGGCAAGCACCAGCCTGGCATTGGAGCCCTTGGCCATCATCCGGCTCTACAGCTACCGTTTCCGGACCGAATGCTCTTTCCGGGAGCTGAAGCAGCAGACCGGGGCATTCTGCTACCGCTTCTGGTCAAAGCATATGCCAAGGCTGAGCTATTACCAGAAGAAGGGAGGGCCGACACCCCTGTAGCGTGTGGAAAGCGAAGAATCACGCAAAAAGGTTCTGGAAACCGTACGCGCCATTGAGATGCATATGGCACTGTCCTGTATCGCCATGGGAATCTTTCAGAGCCTTTCCATCTGTCTTATCAGGAAGGTCGGCTCCGGCCAGTTCCGTTACCAGAGGACGCCTTCTAAAGGAAGGGTGTCAGAAGCCGACATCATGTATTATTTACGGAAATATTTTTCCGCCCCAAAAGCCGGAATTACGCATAACACAAATAATTCAGGAGCGGCAGGAAGAACCAGATAATCAATGGGATTCTCTGGTTTCATAATGGTACAAACTTTCAACTCACAAGAAATAATGGAGAAATAAAAATTTGAAAAATGCTTGAAAAATGCAAGAAATCAGATATAATAATATCATATATGAAAATAGCCGAAAAGATAAGTTGAATATTTTCGGCTATTTTCATACAGAGGCAAAGGCAGTTTGGAGGATGAGAGATGTATATTCAAAGGCATATGGAAAAAACAGTGGAGAAACTCTCAAAGATGTTCGGAGCCGTCCTGGTGGTCGGCCCGCGCCAGGTTGGAAAGACGACCATGCTGCAAAGCATGACGGACCATGCGAAATATGTGACTCTCGACGACCCAATCCTATTGGCCAGCGCCATAGAGACCGGCACCACATTCTTCAAGGACAATCCGCCTCCGATTTTTCTTGACGAAGTCCAGAAAGCACCCAACCTGTTCCCTCAGATAAAGCTCATACTCGACAGGGAGAGGAAAAAGGGACAGTTCTTTCTGTGCGGCTCCCAGCAGTTCCAGATGATGAAGGATGTCAGCGAGTCTCTGGCAGGACGCCTTGGAATCGCTACGTTACAGGGGGTTTCCCTGCGCGAAAAATATGGCTGCGGCTTTCGGGATGCATTTGTCCCTACCGATGATTACCTGACGGCCCGTGGGGAGATGGTAAAGGACATTGCCTATTCCGATATCTGGGAAAATATTTATTGGGGCAGCATGCCTGAGCTGCATGCAAACCCAGATTTTGACTGGCAGATGTTCTATGGCGCATATGTCAGGACATACATTGAGCGGGACGTGCGGGAACTGACCCAGGTAGGGGATGAAGTGAAATTCATGAAATTCATGGCTGTCATGGCGGCCAGGACAGGCCAGCTTCTGAACCTGAGCGCTGTCGCCGGGGACGTGGGAATCAGCCAGCCCACAGCTGACAGGTGGCTCTCTATCCTGACGGCATCGAATATTGTCTATCTTCTGAGGCCTTATTCCGGCAACCTGATAAAGCGCGCCGTGAAGACGCCGAAACTCTATTTCCTGGATACAGGGCTTGCGGCTTACCTGACAAAATGGAACACTGTGGAGGTGTTGAAAACCGGCGCCATGGCGGGAGCCTTTTTTGAGAATTTCGTTGTGTCAGAGATACTGAAAAGCTACTACAACCAAGGCGTACTCGACCCGCCGCTCTTTTTTTATCGGGATAAAGACCAGAAGGAGATTGACCTGCTGGTGTCGGAAGGAGATGTATTGTATCCCCTGGAAATCAAGAAGCATGCCGACCCGAAAGCCAGCGACATCGCGAACTTTGATGTCCTGGACAGGATTCCGGGCATCCGCCGGGGGCCAGGAGGCGTGATCTGCATGTACGACCAGGTGGTGACGCTGAAAGGGCAGGACAGGGTAATCCCGGTGACGTATCTATAGGCCAGGCTGCCGCGCAATCTGCCGGGAGAATGCGTTTCTGCCGCCGCGTTGGAGGAATGCGGCCTCTCTCATGAAATTAAAGCATAAGGCGGCTGGTTTTGCAGAAGTGTTTTACGGAATGTCTAATATTGGAAAAAAATACGGTTGTATTTTGCGCAGCTGTTTGGTATAATAAGGGTAGCCTGAGATGTGCGACAACCTCTGCTTATTTTGAACCTACATTACTTTAAACGGGATTCCTACATTGCCAAGTGGCTGTCAAGCCCTCACTGCCTTAAGAGCTTCTTAGGGGAGGATTGGAAGGGAAGGCAAAAGCTTTGGTTGCGGTTACCCACCTAGCATTGCTAGGAGTCAGAGAGCAGGGGGCGGCATTTTGGGCCATCCATTACAGAAGAGGAGAGCAGTCCTTGCGGGCTGCTCTTTTGAGCATGTGTAGCTGGGAAATATTGCCGATTGGTTAGGAGAAAATTCTTGGACAGAAACAGATGGAATATGAACAGAGCGCAGAGGATGCAACTGAAGGCTTTTATCTGTCTGCTGGGCATTCTGCTGCTGGTGATATTGCTGCTGGGCAGATTTTTATTGCTGCTGATACATAGGGACGAGGAAGAGGAAGAACCTGCTCCCACGCCCCATATACCTGTGATTGAGATGTTTGCCAATGTGTGGATTATGGAAGCGGACGAAGAGGGGATCATGATTTTCCGGGACGGGGTCTGTGAGAGCTATTCCTGGGGGGCTGCCGGGGAAGGGGAGCAGGACGCCGCGGTTCCTGACCTGTCTGTGCGGGAACAGGTAGCCGATATCGTGCTTACGGACGGACAGGTCACCTCTGTGACGGCCATGCGGGAGAAGATTAACGGAAAGATTCTCGGAGCGGACGATTCTGGAATTGAGGTGGAGGGCTATGGCAAGCTGCCTTTGGCTGCAGACTACAAAGGGTACCGGTTGTATGACTCCCTGGAAATGTGCACGGCGAGGGACGTCTTTTTCGGCTATAACTATACGGATTTATGTATAGAAAACGGCGAGGTCTGCGGCATCCTCATGGTGAAGGAGGAGGCCATGGAGTACATACGCGTATTGATCAAGGCTTCGGACTATGAGGGGCTTTACCACGCCCAGCCGACGATTACCTGCGACGTGGATTATACCGTGGTCTACGGCGCTTACGACAATCTGCAGCAAGAGAGCCACCCGGCGTGGGAGGAGCTGACCTTTGGCTATGACAGCGAATATTTTGTGGAGGACAGGATTTGGATTGTACCCAGTGTGCTGACGGGCAAGGTGATTCTGCAGAACTGCCATCGCGGCCAGGGGACGCCGGCCTACAGGGGGCAGATGGAGCTTCTGCGGACGGAAGACGGAATTGTAGTGATTGATGAGGTGCTGATGGAGGAGTATCTGTACAGCGTGGTGCCCAGCGAGATGCCGGCCGGATATCCGCCGGAAGCCCTGAAAGCCCAGGCAATCTGCGCAAGGACTTATGCTTATGGGCGCATGATGCACGCCGGTTATCCCCAGTACGGCGCCCACGCGGACGACAGCACCTCCTATCAGGTGTACAATAATATTCTGGAGAGCGAGAGTACCACCACAGCGGTGAAAGAGACTTATGGGCAGCTGTTGTTCACGGAGGACGGAAAGCTGGCGGAGACGTTCTACTATTCCACCTCCTGCGGCATAGGGAGCGATTCGAATGTGTGGAAGACCCAGGCGGCTCCCACCTTGACATATTTAAAGGCGAAGCTCCTGAACCGGACAGCCATGGCGGAGGAGCTTGCGGTGGGAAGCGGCACGGCGGGGGATGTGCCGGATGGCGGCGCACAGGCTGCGGGCGAGGAAGCACAGGATGCCCCCGGGGAGAGGATGCGGGACGAGGAGACCTTTGCCGCATTCATATCCGCCCGGAACGAGGACGACTTCGAAGTGAACGAAGGGTGGTACAGATGGAGCTATGAGGTGGAGGCGCTGGATAAGGAGCATATGCTGGAAGCGCTGCAGAAGCGCTATGCGGCCAACAGCAAGCTGATTCTGACGTGGAAGGACGGGGAGTATGTCAGCGAGACCATTGACGGGCTGGAGGACATCACGGATCTCTACATAGAAAAGCGGGGCAGCGGCGGCATTGCCGACGAACTTGTGATAGAAACGGAGAACCAGAAAATAAAAGTCATATCCGAACACAATATCCGATATGTATTAAATGACGGGGCGACGAAGGTGGTAAGACAGGACGGCAGCGAGATTGCCAGTCCCAATCTGCTGCCCAGCGGTTTTTTTATCATTCGGACTGGCATTGACAACGGAAATGTGATAAGATATAATTTGGTTGGCGGCGGATTCGGCCACGGGGTGGGAATGAGCCAGAACGGCGCCAGGGCCATGGCAGACAGCGGATACGCGGCCATGGAGATTCTTTTGTATTTTTATGAAAATTGTGTCATAGAGAACATATATGGGCAGGAGTAGGAGAATGGTTCGCAAGTTAGTGGCGTTTCTTTTTGATTTCTCTGGAAAGATGAAAAAACAGGATATCACTACGTTTGCAGCCAGCACGGCATTTTTCTTTTTTCTGTCTATTGTGCCCATGCTGATTGTGATATGCACCATCATTCCGTACACGCCTGTGACGGAGGAGGACCTGGTGGAGGCGGTGACGGATGTGACGCCGGATCAGGTGGATCCGCTGGCCAGGAAGCTGATTTCGGATATCTATGAGAAGTCTGCTGGAGTGCTGTCCGTGGCGCTCATAGCGACAATCTGGTCGGCCTCCAAAGGGGTCATGGCCCTGATGCGGGGGCTGAACGCCATCAATGGGGTGCAGGAGAAGCGGAATTATTTCGTGGTGCGGGTGATCGCGTCCTTTTATACTCTGGTGATGCTGATCGTGGTCATCCTCTCTCTGTTCCTCATGGTATTCGGCGACCAGCTGGTGACGCTGACGCTGCACCGCATCCCGCAGCTTCAGCGGGTGGTGTCCTTCGCCATGAACTTCAGGTTCCTTCTGGTGTGGGCGGTGCTGTCGGTACTGTTCGCGGCAGTTTACGCCTATGTACCGGACAAGAAGCTGGCATTCAGGGAGCAGGTGCCAGGGGCGGTCTTTTCTTCCGTGGTATGGAGCGTCTTTTCCTGGGCTTTTTCCTATTATGTCACCTATGGCAATACATATGGCATCTACGGCAGCCTGTCCATCATTATCATCGTGCTGCTGTGGATGTATTTCTGCATGTACATTATCTTGATAGGGGCTTATCTGAACCGGTATTTTGCGCCGGTAAACAGAGCAATGGCAAACAGGGATCCCTGATGCGTTTCCGGGTCAGCGGGTTCGACTATAAAAACGAAGGAGGCCGAAATGGGCGGGAAACAATTTGTATGGCAGGACAGGTTCAATATTGGCGTGGATGTTATCGATAGGGAGCACAGAAAGCTTTTCACCATCATGAATAAGCTGCTCAGCTATGACGAAAATGATGAGAAGAGCCGATGGGCATATCAGGAGGGGATCAAGTTCTTCAAAGGGCATACCATGAAGCATTTTGCGGAGGAAGAGCTCTACATGGCATCCATCGGCTATGAGGGATATGACGTGCACAGGCATATCCATGACAATTTCCGCAAAAAGACCCTTCCGGAAATTGAGAAGGAGCTGGCCGAGTCCTATTATTCTCCGGAGGCGGTGAATCATTTTCTGGGCGTCTGTGCCGGTTGGCTCATCGGGCATACTTTGACGGAAGACCGTGCAATCGTGGGAGGGGCAACCAGCAAATGGAGCGATCTGCTGCCTGCGGAGGAACAGGTGGCTCTAAGGGATATGATCTTGCGTATGTTGAGTGAGATGTTCCAGTTGGATGCCAGGGTGATCAGCGAGAGCTACGGCGGCGAGAAGTTCGGGAAGGGCATCTATTACCGCCTGCTGTACGGCACGGAGAAAGGCGACAGATGGGAGTTTTTCCTGGTATTTGAGGAAAAGCTGCTGGTCAACACGGTGGGCAAGATCATCGGAAGCGAATCCGACGGCGTCAACGTGATGCTGCTGAATGCCACCAGGTATACGGCAAAACAGTTCGTGGAGCGCATCAAGGAGCAGTTCCCTCTGGCGGAGCAGTATGAGATAATGGAGGAGAATTTGCTGACCTTTGAGCAGTTCGAAAGCGCGTTCGGGAAGCGGAATCTCCAGAGCAGCCTGCTGTTCAATACGGGAGAAGGGTATTTCGCGTTCTGTGTGGCGGCGCCGCATCTGCTGAAGGAGTCTCTGGTGTCTGCGGCGGCATCTGCATCTGATACGGCTCCTGCCATCAAGGCCGAAAATGCCATGGCAGAGGTCGAGAAGTATCTGGAAAACAATGTGGAGGAAGAGAAGAAGAAGATTCTGGTGGTGGATGATTCCAGCGTCATCCTACAGGCCATGAAGGAGCTGCTGTACAAGGACTATGCGGTCTCTACGGCAAAATCCGGGCTGGCGGCCATCAGGAGCATGACTTTGGATAAGCCGGATCTGGTTCTGCTGGATTACGAGATGCCTGTCTGCGACGGCAAGCAGATACTGGAGATGATTCGGGCGGAGGAGGAACTGGCGGGCATACCGGTGATCTTCCTGACAGGCAGAGGGGACAAGGAGAGCGTCAAGAACGTAATCGCCTTAAGGCCGGCGGGGTATCTGGTGAAGTCCATGAAGCCGGAGGAGATTAAGGGCAACATAGATATGTTTTTTGAAAAGATGGAAAAGATAGGTTGACTCTGTATTATACATACGCGGCTGCTGTCAGCGTTTTCCGGTTTAGGAAACCGTCTCCGGAAGGAGGGACAGGGGCCGTGTTTTTTATCCGGCTGCGGGCATTTGGGGGCTTGCCATGGGGACGGCGGCAGCAGTCCAGGAAATCCGGGGAATATTTGCGTTTACAGCCTTTTTCCCATGTGTTAAAATGATGCTGGAGAGCTGACTGGAAGAAAGGAGCGCCCAAATTGGCTGCCAGCCAAAGAGGTCAGGGAGGTATAAGGATGGAATATAAAACAGAACTTCATTGTCATAGCAGGGACGCAAGCGGATGTTCCAACGAATCGGCAGAACGGATTGCAGAGAAATACATCGCTGCGGGTTATACCACGGTCTGCCTGACGAATCACTTCGATCCCTCCAACGGGGACGACACACACTGGGAGGCTAAAATCGACAGAATGTATCACGCGCTGGAGCTGCTGAAAGAAGCGGCTGGCTCAAAGCTGAATGTGCTGATGGGGCTTGAGGTCCGGTTTGTGCAGAACAGGAATGATTACCTGGTGTTCGGCTTTGACCGGGAGTATCTTTTGGCCCGCCCCGATATACTGAAGATGGGGATACGAGACTTTACACGGATGGCGCGAGGGGATGAGATTCTGACGATTCAGGCCCATCCTTTCCGAGTCGACATGACTGTAGTTGAACCGGATTTCATTGACGGAATCGAGGTCTATAACGGCCATCCCGACCACAATTCCAATAATGATATTGCCGAAGCCTGGGCGGTAAAATACGGCAAGATCATGACATCGGGCACAGACCACCACGATACGGATCATCTTCCCCGGGGAGGGATTGTGACGGATTACCCTATCAAAAGCGTGAAAGAGCTGATTGAAACGCTGACCACCGGAACTTATCGGCTGATAAAAGGATGATTCAAATCCGGTTCTTCTTTTTCAGGGAAAAAGACTCCCGATAGGCGGTGGCGGTGATGCCCTCGTAGCGCTTGAAGAGCCGCATGAAATATTTCTCGTCCCCGATGCCTACCTTTTCGCTGATTTCGCTTAAGGAGAGCCTGTGGGCGGAGGTCAGCAGGTCTTTGGCCACCCGGATGCGCTGGCGGTTCAGGTATTCCGTGACGGTATATCCGCTGCAGCGCTTGAAGAGGGCGGTCAGGTAGGAGGGATGGTAGCCGAATTTCCCGGCGATGTCCGTGACGGAGAGGGAGGTGTCGTAATTGAGCTGGAGCCATTCCATCAGGTCGATTATCCCCAAGGGCATTTTCCTGTCCTGCTGCATCAGGCGATGGCGGAAGAAGCTTTCGTGGGTCAGCTCCAAGAGCAGAGTGCTCTGGGCATAGCTGCACTGCATGGAGGAAAGGCTGCCCGGGCGCTTGGCCAGATCCAGCAGCTGGACGAAGAGCACGCCTACGCGGCTGCTGGCGGAGAGGGTGCCGGTCTCGGGCAGGATATAATGGGAGCTGCTTTCCTGATGGAAAAAGGAGTCAATCTGTACTTCTTCGCAGACTGATGTATGATTGGCCGGGAGATAGAAATGCATCCAATAAAAAGAAAGCTCCCCCTCGGTAGCTTCCGTCCCGAAATGGCATTCCCCGGGGAACAGGAGCAGAAACTGGCCGGGGGAGAGATGATAGTCCCGGCTGCCTGACTGAATGTGGAGGACGCCTTTGGTCACGGATATCAGCTCATAGGAGTCCATGACCCGCCTGGGGTGCAGAAACAAGTCATCGTTGGTGAGATTGCCCGCCGCTAAAAATGTGACAGGCTGGGAGGCATTGGATACCAGGTACAACATCTATGATTTGTCCACCTTTCATTGAAATATGTATGTTGCGATAATCTATGGAAATGATAACATAGTTTTAAAGGACAGACAATCGCTGCCATGAAAATATTTATATTTGTACACATGGGAGATGGATTCCAACGGCCGCCGGAAAGCGGGGGGTACAGAAGCGGACGGCGGCAGGTGTCGGGTTCCCCGGATGAGAGAGACATGCCGCAGAACGGCAGGATGGAGGGCAGATATGAAAAAAGCAGCAAGAGAGGTAAATGTCAGCCAGGTAAAGGTGGCGGACGGATTCTGGACGGGGATGCAGGAGAAAGTCATCGATGTAGTCATTCCCTTTCAGGAGAAGGTATTGAACGATGAAGTTCCCGGGGTGGCCAAGAGCCATGCCATCGAGAACTTCCGCATCGCCGCCGGCTTGAGCGAAGGGGAGTTCTACGGGATGGTGTTCCAGGACAGCGATTTGGCGAAATGGCTGGAGGGCGTGGCCTATTCCCTGTCCGTGAAGCCGGATGCGGATCTGGAAGCCAGGGCGGACGGCATCATCGACATCATAGAGAAGGCCCAGCAGCCTGACGGCTACCTGAACACCTATTTCACCATCAAGGAGCCGGAGCACCGCTGGCAGAACCTCCACGAGTGCCACGAGCTCTACTGCGCGGGACATATGATGGAGGCGGCTGTGGCTTATTTTGACGTCACCGGGAAGGATAAGCTTCTGCGTGTGATGGAGCGCATGGCTGACCATATCATCGACAGGTTCGGGCCGGAGGAGGACAAGGAGCACGGCATCCCCGGACACCAGGAGGTGGAGATTGGCCTGATGAAGCTCTACCGCGCCACCGGGAAAGAAAAATACATGGACATGGCGAAGTATTTCCTGGAGGAGCGGGGCAAGAACCCCGACTATTTCCATCAGGAGAAGCTGAAGAGGGGCTGGCAGCACTGGGGACAGTACAGCACCGAGGCCATGGACGTGACCTACAACCAGGCCCATGAGCCCATCTACGACCAGAAGGAGGCGGTGGGCCACGCCGTCCGCGCCCTGTACATGTACACTGCCATGGCGGATCTGGCCGGGACGGACGGGGACGAAAGGCTCTGTCAGGCCTGCCGGACGCTGTGGGACAATGTGGTGAACAAGAAAATGTACATCACCGGCGCCCTGGGCGGGAACCCGGAGGGGGAGGCGTTCTCCAACAACTATGAGCTGCCCAACGACATGGCTTACGCGGAGACCTGTGCCTCCATCGCCATGGTGTTCTTCGCCCACCGGATGCTGGAGATGGAGATGGACGGCGCTTACGCGGACATCATGGAGAAAGAACTGTACAACAGCACGATCAGCGGCATGCAGCTGGACGGGAAGAAGTATTTCTATGTGAACCCCCTGGAGTGCGAGCCGGGTGTGTCCGGAAAGCTGTTCGGGTATGGGCATTCGCTGCCGGTAAGGCCCGGCTGGTACGCCTGTGCCTGCTGCCCGCCCAACCTGGTGAGGATGGTGACGTCCCTGGGGAAATACTGCTGGAGTGAGAATGATTCCACGATTTACTCCCACCTGATGATCGGGCAGAGGGCGCAGCTGGAGAAGGCGGAGGTGACGGTGGAGGCCAGATACCCCTGGGAGGGGAAAGCGGCCTATGTCATCGCGCCGAAGACGGAGCAGGCGTTCACGCTTGCCATCCACATTCCGTACTATGTGAAGCCAGAGGACAGTCGGGTCAGCCTTACCGTGAACGGGGAGAAGATGGATGTGGCCGCGCTGCTGAAGAAGGGCTATGTATACATCACCAGAAGCTGGGCCCCGGGCGACAGGGTAGAGCTGAATTTCCCCATGGAGGTGCGCAAAGTCTACGCCAACCAGCATGTGCGCGAGGACGCGGGCTGCGTGGCGCTGCTGCGGGGGCCTGTGGTGTATTGCTTCGAGGGCGTGGACAACGGGGAGCTAATCCAGAGTCTGCGGATTCCGAAGGAGCTGAAGGCGGAAAGCTATGTCTGCGAGGAGGGCGTGCTGAAAGGGAACGTGCTCTTAAAGATAGAGGGCTATCGCATGGTGGGAAGCGACGCACTGTACAGCGAGGAGCCGCCGGTGAAGGAAAAGGCCCAGCTGACTGCCATCCCTTATTATGCCTGGGCCAACCGGGGCGAGAACCAGATGCGGGTGTGGATGCAGGAAGAAGCGTGAATGAACTTCTCACGCTGGGAATGAACTTCTCACACCAGAGTGCATTCCTCACATTGGGAAACTGGCTTGCTCAGCGAACCCGTTCGCCTATTTGTTTGATTGCAAGCTTAAAAGTTCTTAGCGAGTGTCCCTAAGAAGCGGGCTACGCCCTTCCTGGCCGTCCGGAACTTCTTCTCATGGAAGAATGCCCGAAGAGAGGGCATTCTTCCAGATGCCGATTTGGCGGAGGATTGGACGGTTGGTGGCGGCAAGGTCTGCGGAACAGCGTGTGCGGAGCAGTGCCTGCAGATTAGAGTCCGCAGATTAGGAGAGGGCCTTTCTGGGAGGGGCCGCGTATTCTTTCCGGAAGGCCCTGTAGAAGGAAGAGTAGTCATGGAAACCGGTCTCCAGGGCGGCGTCGCCGATGGGCATCCCCTGGGCATGCAGCTCCCGAACCCTGGTCAGGCGCTTGCGCCGGATATATTCGTGGACGGTGAGACCTGTGGCTTTGCGGAATTCTCTGCATAAATAATATTTGGAGATGAAGAATCTGTCCTGGAGGGTGTCCAGCGTAATGTCGCTGGCGTAATGGTTGTTCAGGTACAGGATGACGGATTTGATAGGCCCCATGGAGATGTCCGAGGAGGAGAAATCCCGAATCTGGCTGATCAGGTACAGGATTTCCACCACCAGGGATTTCAGGACAGGGGCGTCGGAAGACAAAACATAGTCATTCGAATACTTTTTATACCGCATAAAAGCATCATATAGGCCGCTGGAACGTACATTGTCCGCGGAAATCTTATGGCCTGTGCCCAGGGGAGCGTTCAGAAACTGCGCTTCGTAACCGGCACAGGCATTTTGCTGGAAAAAATCCGGGGACACCATCAGAATCATGCGCCGGTAGGGCTTACAGCTGTTATGATAGATTCGGTGCAGCTCATGCTTGCGCACGATGATCAGGTTCCCCGGCTCCAAAGTGTAGATATTGTCCTCCACCACATATTGGGCGTCCCCCTCCAGAAACAGGAAAATCTCATAGTCGCTGTGGTTATGGAGTTCGAAGTTGGCGTTGGTGGGAGCCTGGGTATAGGATTCGGAGATGGAATAATGACAATCCATGGCAGACCTCTCTTTCTGTTTCGTACTTTCCGGAAGATTCTGTCTATAGTGTATCCTAAGGTAGCAAGAAACGCAATGTTTTTCGCAATAAATAATATGTTAATTGTAAAAAAGATATACTATGATAAGATGACAGGGGAAGCGGCAGCAGAATGAAGGCATGCCGTGGGGAATGACTGCCGGGCCCGGAAATGGCCTGGAGAGGCATGGAATCAAAGGAGGACGACAGGCTATGAAATATGCATTGATCAGCGGCTTTGCGGATGAAATCGCGGGGGACGTGGACACCCAGTTCCGGGTATTGGGGAAGCTGGGCATCGGTTATTTTGAGCCCAGGGGCATCGACGGGAAAAACATTGCGAATCTTACGGATGAGGAAGTGGAGCGCCTGAAGGGCAAGATGAAGGCCTGCGGCATCAAGGCTTCTTCCATCGGCTCCCCCATCGGGAAGGTGAAGCTGGAGGAGGACTTTGAAGGGCATTTCCGGCAGTTCCAGAGAGTGGTGGAGATTGCCGGGCAGCTGGGGGCGAAATATATCCGGATGTTCAGCTTTTACCATGAGGGCGGCGCGGAGTGGACGGAGGGGGAGCGGGCGGAGGTGCTGTCTCGTCTGGGCCGGATGATTGCGTACGCGGCGGAGCGGGACGTGGTGCTGCTCCATGAGAATGAGAAGGATATCTATGGGGATACCGCGGAGCGCTGTGCGGATTTGATGGAAGAATTGGGCTGCGGGCATTTCCGCGCGGTGTTCGACCCGGCTAACTTCGTGCAGTGCGGCCAGGATACCTGGGAAGCCTTTGAGAAGCTGAAAGGGCATATCGCCTATTTACATATCAAGGACGCTTTGCTGGCGGACGGCAGAGTGGTGCCTGCGGGGGTAGGGGACGGAAACGTGGAACGTATCCTGCGGTCTCTGCTGGAGACAGGATATGACGGATTTTTGAGCCTGGAGCCCCATCTGGGGAGTTTTGACGGGCTGAAAGACCTGGAGCTGGACGACAAGATGCTGAACCTTCCTCCCGGCGGCGAGGGGACTTTCACCCTTGCGTTCCAGGCGCTGGAGGGGATTCTGGAGCGCATTCTGTAAGCGTCCTGAGGTTTGAGAACCGGAAAGCCAAGGCAAGAGAACCGGAAAGCCAAGGCAAGAGAACCGGAAAGCCAAGGCAAGAGAAACGGAAAACCGAGGCAAGAAATCCAATAAAACGGAAAGAGAAGCGAAAAAAGAAAGAGTATAATCACAGGAATGCAGTAATGTTCTCTCAGAATTTCAAGAAGCAGAATCCGGCATTGAGACTAAAAGGTATCAGGAAAAGCGGAGGAATCGCCCAAAGCGATTTCAGGAAAGCTGCATGACAAGCAGCCTGGAGATGCCGAGAAAATATTTGTAAAGAAAGCGAGGAAAAATAAGATGGAGAAACTGAAATTGGGCGTCATTGGTTTCGGCAACATGGGGACAGGACATGCCGGCAATGTAATGGGGGGCAGGGTGCCCGAGATGGAGCTGGGCGCGATCTGCGATATCGCCCCGGCCAGGCAGGAGGAGGCCAAGAGGCTGTATCCGCAGGTTCCGGTCTTTGCGGATGCTAAGAAACTGTTCGAGAGCGGCTGCTGCGACGTGGTCATCATCGCGACACCCCATTATGAGCATCCGGCACTGGCCATCGAAGCATTCAAGCATGGTCTCCATGTGATCACGGAGAAGCCCGCGGGGGTGTACACCAGACAGGTGAAGGAGATGAATGCCGCCGCGGCCGCTTCCGACAAGCTGTTCGGCATCATGTACAACCAGCGGACGAACCCGGTGTACCAGAAGCTGCGGAAGATGGTCCAGGAAGGCGAGTTCGGCCGCATCAAGAGAATCACATGGATCATCACGGACTGGTACAGGCCCCAGGCGTATCATGACAGCAGCACCTGGCGCTCCGCCTGGAAGACGGAGGGCGGCGGCGCTCTGATCAACCAGAACCCTCACCAGCTGGATCTGTGGCAGTGGATGTTTGGCATGCCGGACAGAATCTTCGCCAAGGCCAGTTTCGGGAAGTACTACAATATCGAAGTCGAAGACGATGTGATGGCTTATTTCGAATACGATAACGGCACTACGGGAGAGTATATCACTTCCACAGGCGAAGCCCCGGGGACCAATCGCCTGGAGATTGCCTGTGACATGGGCAAGGTGGTGGTGGAGGGCAATAGGATCCTCTTCTACCGCAATGTCATGCCGGAACGGGAGTTCAACAAGGTCAATACGGCTCCTTTCGGGAAGCCGGAGTGCTGGGAGTGCACCATTCCCGCGGACTTTTCGGGCGGGGAGCAGCATGTGGGCATTCTGAAGAATTTTGCCTCCGCGGTCTTAAGGGGGACGGAGCTTCTGGCCAGGGGGGAGGAGGGGCTGTGCGGCCTGACCATCTCCAACGCCATCCACCTGAGCGCCTGGACCGGGGAGACGGTGGACGTGAAGGATTTCCCCGATGACAGGTTCTATGAGCTGCTCCAGGAGAAAATCAGGACTTCCACCATCGTGAAGAAGGAGTCCCAGGTAGTGGTGGACAACAGCAATACCTATTGACAGGCAGCAGCCTGACGGAAACAGGGCAGTTTTCACAGGAGCAGCACATCCGCCGAAGCCTACCGTGACCAAAATCCATAGGATCAGATGGAAATGGCCCCCTTCTTTTGGCACAAAGAGACAAGTGACAGGATGGGGAGGATAGTGTATAATGAGTCGTAAAACGTTAAAAAAGGTGGATGATTATGGAAATGTTGAAAAAGTTCTTTGAACCTGTGGACATGACGGAAGGGGCGCCCTGGAAGAAAATCGTGTTCTTCACGGTGCCCATGCTGGTGGGGAACATCGCCCAGCAGCTCTACAATACGGTGGACAGCGTAGTGGTGGGAAACTATGTGGGTGACAATGCCCTGGCGGCTGTGGGCAGCGCCGGGCCGATTCTGAACCTGCTGCTGGTGCTGTTCGTGGGGATTAGCGTGGGCGCGGGCATCATCGTGTCCCAATATTTCGGCGCAAAGGAGCGGGAGAAGCTGTCGGTCACCATCGGGAACTGTATCACGCTCACGGCCATAGCTACGGTGCTCGTGATGGTGGTGGCCTCTTTGGTGTCCAGGCCGCTGCTGGAGCTTCTGGACACGCCGGAGTCCATCATCGACTGGTGCCAGTCCTACTTGCTGATTCTGTTCATCGGCTCCGCGGGCCTGGCGTTCTATAACATACTGAGCGGCATTCTGCGGGGCCTGGGGGACTCCATGTCCGCCCTTGCCTATCTGCTGGTGTCCACGGTGGTCAACATCATTCTGGATGTGGTGTTCGTGGCGAAGCTGGAAATGGGTGTCAGCGGCGTGGCCCTGGCCACGGTCATCGCCCAGCTGATCTCCGCGGTGCTGTGTTTTCTGCGCCTGCGGAAGATGGTGGATCTGTTCGACATGAAGCCGCAGTATCTGAAGCTGGAGAGGTACCATGCCCTGAAGATTGTCCAGCTGGGGCTCCCATCCGGCATCACCCAGGCCATTTTCTCCATGGCTATGATTGTGGTGCAGTCCCTGACCAACAGCTTCGGGGAAGTGTTCATTGCCGCCAATGTCATCGTCATGCGCGTGGACGGCTTTGCCATGATGCCGAACTTTTCCTTCGGCACGGCCATGACTACATATGCAGGACAGAACGTGGGGGCGAAGATGCATGACAGGGTGGAAAAAGGCGCGAAACAGGGAACCTGGATCGCCATGGGCGTGTCTGCCGTTCTCACGTCCCTGATTCTGCTGTTCGGGAAATCCCTGATGGGAATCTTCACGAAGACCCCGGAACTGGTGGATTTGAGCCGGGAGATGATGGGGATCCTGGCGGTGGGCTATGTGGCCATGGCGGTGACCCAGAGCCTGTCCGGCGTCATGCGCGGCGCGGGGGATACGGTGACGCCCATGTGGATCTCCATCGTCACCACGATTTTCATCCGTGTGCCCGTGGCCTATGGGATTGCGTTCCTGACCAGGTCTGAGGCGTTCCCGGGGGGAAGACAGGAGTGCATCTTCATCTCCCTGTTGTGCTCCTGGGTAATCGGGGCGGTGATTACGTTCTTCTTCTATAAGAGAGGGAAGTGGAAGGGGAAAGCGGTTTAACAAAGAAAAATATGCGGTTTATTGATGTCCCTGGCGGGTGCCGGAAAGAGGAACAGGCCAGCCATGGGGTAAAAGTGAAACAAATTCAGGAAATTCAGGAAAATTCGGCGAAAGCCAGGAGGGTAAGGTATGAGCCATAAGGATGTAGACATAGTGCGGGAACTGGCCAGGAAATACCGGGAGATTGCGGCGGACGAGAGGAACGAAGAGCGCAGACAGCGGATGTCGGATACCAATGACCTGAAGACCGGCCTGCGGCCCGCGGTTCTGATTGATGAGGTTCCGTGGCACGAGTTTGCATCGTACCCGGAGATGGCCCTGGTCTGCGAAGACCCTTTTCTCCGGGGGATGGAAGAATATTTCCGCCGCAAGCTGTTCCAGTGGGAGCATTTCCAGGTGGATATGGTGGCGGAGCCTTTTTATCCGGTGGGCAAGAGTTTCTCCAGTACCGGATTGGGCATAGAGATTCAGGAGAATATCGTAAAGACCGATGAGAAGAACAATATCGTGTCCCATCAATATCTGGACGTGCTTGCCACGGAGGAGGATCTGGAGAAGATAAAGCCGCCGGTGGTGACGTTGAATGAGGAGCAGACGGGGAAGAATCTCCAGCTTGTCCAGGAGGTGCTGGGGGAGGTGCTTCCGGCGAAGGTGGTGGGCACCACCATTTACTGCGCCTACTGGGATCAGATTCCGCGGTTCCGGGGCGTGGAGACTGTGCTGTATGACATGATGGACAGGCCGGAGTTCATCCATGCGATTGTCAGGAAGTTCGCGGACTGGCATATGCGGTATCTGGAGCAGCTGGAGCAGTGGAATCTCCTGGAGGCCCATCCGTCCCTGCTGCACTGTACGCCCGCGTATACCTCGGAGCTTCCCGGGAAGGACTATGAGGGTAAGACGCGGCTGAAGGACGTGTGGTTCCGGGGGATGGCCCAGATGCTGAACACGGTGTCCCCGCAGATGTTCGTGGAGTTCGAGCTTGACTATATGCGTCCGCTGATGGAGCGCTGCGGCCTGGTGTATTACGGCTGCTGCGAGCCGCTGGACAGCCGTATCCCTTACCTGATTCAGATTCCCAATATGCGCAAACTGGGCGTCAGCCCCTGGTCCGATGTGGAGCGCTGCGCGGAGCAGCTGGGGAGCAGATTCGTGGCGGCCCGCAAGCCCAATCCGGCGCTGGTGGCCATCTCCACGGACGAGGACGAGGTGGCCAGGGAGACGGAGAAGACCATCCTGGCCTGCCGGAAGAACAACTGTCCCTATGAGCTCGTGCTGAAGGACATCAGCACCGTGTCCGGCAAGCTGGACAACCTGGTGCGCTGGAGCAAAGCGGTGCAGAAGACGCTGGACAAGTATTATTGATATACTGCATAACGCCAGGATTTACCGCATGGCACTGGATAATCATCTCCCTTTTCGGAAAAGTGTTCCCGCTGCTCCATAACACTAATTTGGAACCGGCTTTATTCATTTGAAACCATAATATATACACCGAATGTCTTATTATACACTTAAAATGTATATTTACAAGCCTATTTTTACCGGGTACACAAATCCGAAAAGGGAGTTAATCATATAGGGCCGGCGTTATGTGGTTGGGTTATTCGGAAATTTTATAGTAAACGACTTTAATATCTTTAGGAATTGTCGGAAAATAACTGATGCAACTTGTTTAGAAGAAAGCCCGGAAATACAAGGAAAACGGCTATCAACTCGCATCAGTTATTTGTAGACAATTCCTTACTATAACTGTTAAGCAGAATAAATTGATATGTGTTGTTGACAGGAAAGAAGTCCATGGATTATTGGGAAAGCGTGCAGATTATCTCTGCGCGTTTTTCTTACATTTTTTTGAAAAAAAGTTGAATTTATAGTTGACAAAGCTATTATACGTCCGTATAATATGTTATACAGACGTATAACGAAGGAGGGACAGGATATGGGAGATGCCTTGAAGAAGCTGGGAGAAGCGGAACTGGAAATCATGCAAGTAATCTGGAGCTGTGAGAGGCCAGTCAATTCCAATTATATCTTAAAGGAACTACAGGAGCGGAGGAAATGGCAGCTGTCCACGCTGATGACTTCCCTGGCCAGATTGGCTGAGAAGGGTTTTGTCCATTGTGACCGTTCCACGGGAAGCAACCTGTACACAGCAGTCATCTCGGAGGATTCGTATAAGACCGGAGCGAGCAAGAGCTTTCTGGAGAAGCTGTACAACAACTCCATACAGAACATGATAGCCACGCTGTACAGCAATAAGGCGATTGAGCGCTCAGATGTGAAGGAGCTGAGGGAATTTCTGGATGAGATGGAAGCGGAGCACGCAGACAGGGGAGAGGAGGAATGAGAGATGACGAATGTGTTTCTTGCGGTATTTGAGATTTCCCTGTCGTGCAGTCTGGTGGTGACCGCATTGATGCTGCTGACGCCGCTCCTGAACAAGCGGTATGCCGCCAGGTGGAAATATTGGGTCTGGATTTTCCTGGCTCTGCGGCTGGTCATTCCTTTTCATGGGATGGACGTGAGAAATGCCCTGGATACATGGCTCCAGAGGAAGGAGCCGGTTTCTGAGGGGATTCTGGACAATGGCGCGGGACATGTGGCAGACGGTCTGCCCGGAGAGGGTGCGCCGCCCAGAGGAATCGTGGTGGAGATTCCAGCAGAGATGACGGCCCCCATTGTCCTACAGGCCGGGAAAGGCGATATCAGCGTCACATTGCTGGATGTGGCAGCGTTTCTCTGGGCGGTGGGCTGCCTGCTGATTATAGGGGTACATTGTTTCAGCTATCTGCACTATAGCAGCCAGGTGATGAAAGGGGGGACTATCATAAGGGATTCCTACATTTTAAGCCAGATATCCGGGCTGAAACGGGAATTGCGGATCAAATCCGCAGTGTGCGCGGTGGAATATCCCCAGGCGGGCAGCCCTATGATTATGGGATTCTTTACGCCAGTACTGGTTCTGCCCAACCGGCAGTATGACCCGGAGAAGCTGCATTTCATCCTGAAGCATGAGATGATTCATTTAAAGCGCAGAGATGTATACAAGAAACTGCTTTTTATGACAGCGAATGCAGTCCATTGGTTCAATCCGCTGATGTGGTTGATGCAGAGGGAGGCGGTGATTGACATGGAGCTGTCCTGTGACGAGCGGGTCACCCAGGGCGAGGGGTATGCAGTGAAGAAAGCGTACACGGAATCCCTGTTCGCTTCGTTTCAGGAGCAGTGCAGAAAGGGGACTTCGCTGTCGACAAGTTTTTATGGAGGGACACAGATTATGAAAAAACGTTTTCGGAATATTTTACAGGGCAGAGGGAAGAAAAGCGGAGCCGCTGTGCTGGCATGTACGGTGGCCCTGACAGTAGTGCTGGGCAACTTGGTGGGCTGTTCCCTGGGAAGCGGGACGATGGAGGAGACATCAGGCAGACAGGAAAATCCGGATGGCTCTGTGGAAGGTGCCGAGGGAAATGGTCAAGGGGAGTCGGATGATCTTCTGTCCAGCACAGGGTCTGGCGCGGCCGCGCCCGGCATGGCCGCGCCCGGCGCAGATTTGTCTGATGCTGCGACGGAGATTCCTCAAAACGGACAGATATATGGGTATCTCTCCGGCTTCGACGGCGATGCTGCTATCGTTGACTGGCAGATTTGGGCCACGCCGGGCAGCCAGTACTGGAAGCCGGAGTATGATGAGGATGCGGGGTTTGAAGTGGTGGATGCGGAAGGGGAGGACATCACATATCCGATCAGCGGAGACTGCACCTACTCCGTCCTGGAGAACCACCATGATCCGGTCTTGGAGCTGACCCCGCAGGAGTTCGCCTCCTACCTGACGGAAATGGAATTCCCGGTCCTCTGGGTCATCGAGCTGGAGGAGGGACAGATTAAAAGCATCTCGGAGCAGTATAGGCCATAACATGGAGATGCCGCGCGAACTGCGGAAGCGGTGTATGGACTTTGCGTGGGAAGGCCTGGGCTATATCTGCTGGAGAAAAGGACTTTGGAACAGGTAGTCGTAAAAATGTAAAATATAATACGCGAAAATCAAAAAGCGAAAAGCGAAAGCCGTAAAACCGAAAACCGTAAAACCGTAAAACCGTAAAACCGGAAAGGAACCGGTCGTTGCAGGAATCATGATTTCTGCGGCGGCCGGTTTTGACTGTCCGCCCAAGCCCCCAAAGTCCCAAGCCCCCAAAGTCCCAAAGCCCCAAGGCTCAAAAGTCCAAGACCCCAAGACCCCAAGACCCCAAAGCCCTCAAAGCCCAAAAAGTCAAAAATGGACAGCGGAATCCCCTCTTGACAATAGTATGAAATCGTACTATAATATCAAATCGTACACGGGATATAGGTACGAAATCGTACTTGCGGAAATGCAGGCAAAGCATTCTGGTGATATGTCAAGAACTTTTTGAAAAAGATTTTGCTATGTTTTT
>CAJUFI010000026.1 GCA_910585665.1 uncultured Acetatifactor sp.
CCTTACAGATTCGGCTCCTGCCGCACCAGCTGCAGATCCTCGTCCTTCTTCACCACCACCCCCACGAAAGGCAGAGCCTTGCGGATGGTGTCCGCCGGAATCCCCCCGATCTGCAGGGCATTGATCCAGTCGATCAGCTCGGAAGTGCTGGGCTTCTTCCGGATATCCCGGATGGCGCGGATATTGTAGAACACCTCCATGGCATTCTTCAGCAGGTTCTCTTCCACGTCCGGATAATGCACCCGCACGATCTCCTCCATCAGCTCCCTGTCCGGGAAATCGATGTAATGGAAGATGCAGCGGCGCAGGAACGCGTCCGGCAGCTCCTTCTCCGCGTTGGAGGTGATGATCACGATGGGGCGCTGCTTGGCTTTCACTGTCCGCTTGGTCTCATTGATGTAGAACTCCATCTGATCCAGCTCCCACAGCAGATCGTTGGGGAACTCCAGATCCGCCTTGTCGATCTCGTCTATCAGGAGCACCACCTGCTCCTCGCTGTCAAAGGCCTCCCCCAGCTTGCCCAGCTTGATGTAATGGGCGATGTCGTCCACGCCCTCCTCGCCGAACTGCCCGTCGTAGAGCCGCTGGATGGTGTCATACACGTACAGCCCCTCCTGGGCCTTGGTGGTGGACTTGATGTTCCAGATGATCAGCCGCTTCCCCAGAGCCTTGGCCACGGCCTCCGCCAGCATGGTCTTGCCTGTGCCCGGCTCCCCCTTGATCAATAGAGGCTTCTTCAACGCAATCGCGATATTCACGCTGGCCATGAGCTCCTCGCTGGCCACATATTCCCCCGTTCCCTGAAAACCTTGCTGTTCCATATCATTTCACACACCTTTCCCTTGAATTTCATTCTCTTTCATGTTACGATATTATCAATGCAAAATCAAGACTAAACTAAGGAAAATAAGGTGATTATACAATGTTGCAGAATATGTTTGCGCACAAGCGCACGCTTTCTTTTGAAGTGTTCCCTCCGAAAAAGGACGGGGACTTCGAATCCGCTTTCCAAGTGATGGATGAGCTGGGCAAGCTTTCGCCAGATTTCATCAGCGTCACTTACGGCGCAGGCGGGAGCCGTGCAGGCAAGACTGTGGAGATTGCGTCCTACATCCAGAACACCCTGGGCATCGACGCTGTGGCCCATGTAACCTGCGTGGGCAGCAGCAGGGAAAGCCTGCTGGGCGTGGCGGAGAGCCTCAAGGAGCAGAACGTCCGCTATGCGCTCGCCCTGCGCGGCGACCGGCCCAAGGACATGACCGATGAGCAGTTCGCTTCCCGGGACTTCGAGCATGCCAGCGATATGATGGAATTCCTGGGCGGGAGCACTGACCTGATAATGGCCGGAGCCTGCTACCCCGAAAAGCATTACGAGAGTTTCAGCATGGAAGCCGACCTGAACCATCTGAAGAAAAAACAGGAAGCCGGGGCAAAGTTCCTCATCAGCCAAATGTTCTTTGACAACGATTATTACTACTCTTTCCTGGAAAAGGCCCAGAAGAAGGGCATCGATATCCCCATCTGTGCGGGAATCATGCCCATCACTTCCGCCAGGCAGCTGGGGACCACCATCACCCTGTCAGGATCCAGCATCCCCAAGGCGCTGTCGGACCTGATCGCCGCCTACGGAGACAATAAAGACGACATGCGGAAGGCCGGCATCGACTACGCCATCCGCCAGATCCGCGACCTTCAGGAAAACGGAGTGAACGACATTCATATCTACGCCATGAACAAACCCAAGGCCACCGGCGAAATCACGGCCGCGATATACCGATAAAATTTTCTCAATATAAACAGCAGCCGCATGCTCAGTGCCTAGAATCATTTCTGACACTGCACTTGGAACAGAAATGATTCTATTTTGTTCTGGCACTGTGCGTGCGGCTGCGGAACTGGAATAGGAGGAAACGAATATGTATCATTGTCATATTCATTTCTATTTGACAGGCCACAGGCGCGAATTATTCGATGCCGTAAAGGGAATGGCCCCCCTGGAGCATTTCACGCACGAATTCTCCGAAAGCGACATCCCTGAAAAAGACCTGCTTGCCCGCGGAGACGTGATTCTTGCCAATCTCCAGGGCATGGACGCGGAGCAGACGCTCCTATCCCTAGTCTCGAGCAGAAAGAAGGGCTCCCAGCTCATCCTGCTTGCCGACAGCAGCCAGATTCCGCTTCTGACAGGACATCTGGACGATGTCAGGGACATCTGGACGCTCCCCATGTCAAAGGAGGAGCTTTCTTTCCGTTTCCTGAGATGGCAGCAGGCCTGCAAGACAGAAAAGGATTTCTGGGAGACCAGCCATTTTCTGGATGCCACCATCAACCATGTGCCCACCCTGATCTGGTACAAGACCAAAGAAGGCATCCACGAAAAAGTCAACGACTGCTTCTGCGAGACCGTGGGCAAGACCAAGCAGCAGGTGGAGGGACGGGATCACTACTATATCTGGGATGTAGACCCCAACGATCCCGCCAACAATGACTGCATGGAGTCCGACTGGACTGTCATGAACAGCCGCCAGACCTGTGTGTCGGAAGAGCTGGTAAAGTCCGGCGACGGCATGAAGCTGCTTACCACCTACAAATCCCCCCTGTACAATCTGGACGGCAGCGTCATGGGCACGGTGGGCATGGCAATCGATGTGACCCAGGAGCGTGCCTATGAAAAGGAAATCACCCAAAAGAACCAGACCCTGGAGACGATTTTCACCGCTCTGGAATGCGGCGTGATGTGCCATACCCTGGACGGATCCCGAATCATCAGCATCAACAAGTCCGCCCTGGACATCCTGGGATATGATTCCCCGGAAGAATTGATGAATGACGGCTTCAACATGGTCGCCTCCTCCGTGGTGGACGAGGATAAAGATTGGCTCCGAAAGGCTATCCTGTCGCTGAAGAAAGAAGGCGACAGCATCAGCGTGGAATACCGCCTCCGCCACAAAAGCAAAAAGCTGCTCTATATCATGGGCAACATCAAGCTCATACGGCAGAACGGGAACCTGGCTTACCAGCGCTTCCTTCTGGACTGCACCGCCCAAAAGCAGCGCGAGAACTCCGAAAGGATAGAGCGCGAACGCCGTCAGATGGAATTGGTACACGCTCTCACAGCAGACTACAGTATTGTCTGCTTTTTTGACCTGGACACGGATACGGGGAATCTGCTGCAGATGGACAATGAGAGCGCGTCTTTGCTGGGGGACACTTTTGTCGGCGAGATTTCTCTGCGCAGGAACATGAGTCATTACATAGACAATTACGTCTATGAAGAAGACAGGGAAATGATGCGGGACGCCTTCTCTCCGGGCCAGCTGAAAGAGAACCTGGCCAACAGGAAGCAGTATTACGCCAATTTCCGGGCCATTCAGGACGGCGAGATAAAATATTCCCAGCTGAAAGCCGTGCGCATAGGGACCTGGGACACAAGTCACGGCATGGTCCTGGGGCTTCGGAGCGTGGATGCGGAAACCCGCTATGAAATGGAGCAGAAAGGGCTTCTGGAAGACGCTCTGCTGCAGGCCAACCGGGCCAGCAAGGCCAAAAGCACTTTCCTGTCCAATATGTCCCATGACATACGCACGCCGATGAACGCCATCGTAGGCTTTACCGCGCTGGCCATGACCCACATCGACCACAGGGACCAGGTGGAGGAATACCTGAAGAAGATCATGACCTCAGGCAATCATCTGCTGAGCCTGATCAACGATATCCTGGACATGAGCCGCATCGAAAGCGGCAAGATGCACCTGGACGAGAAGGAATACAGCCTGCCGGACATCCTGCACGGCCTGCGCAACATCATCTTGGCCGACATCCGCGCCAAACAGCTGGAGCTGTACATCGATGCCGTGGACGTCATCAACGAGGAAATCTACTGCGACCGGCTGCGTCTGAACCAGGTGCTCCTGAACCTGCTCAGCAATGCCATCAAATACACTGGAGCAGGCGGAATCGTCACTATGCGGGTCACAGAGAAGACGGGTGCGCCCGCAGGCTATGCCGCCTTTGAATTCTCCATCAAGGATACCGGCATCGGCATGAGCGAAGAATTCATCAAGCACATCTTCGAGCCGTTTGAGAGGGAGCGCAACTCCACGATCAGCGGGATCCAGGGAACCGGCCTGGGGATGGCGATCACCAAGAACATCATAGACATGATGAACGGCTCCATTGAAGTGAAGAGCGAACAGGGCAACGGGACGGAGTTCATCGTCTCTCTCACCTTCCGCCTGAATGAGGTCAAAAAAGAGGCGAAGGATATACCGGAGCTGAAGAACTGCAGGGCCCTGGTGGTGGACGATGATTTCAACACCTGCGACAGCGTATCCTACATGCTCCAACAGATCGGAATGCGGGCCGAATGGACGCTGTCCGGCCGGGAGGCAGTGCTCCGCACCCGCCAGGCCCTCATGAGAGGCGATACCTACTGTGTCTATATCATCGACTGGCTTCTGCCGGACATGAACGGCGTAGAAATCACCCGCAGAATCCGCAAGGAGATGGGAGAAAACGTGCCCATCATCATCCTGACCGCATATGACTGGGCGGATATCGAAGATGAGGCAAAGGAAGCCGGTGTCACGGCATTCTGCAGCAAGCCTCTGTTCATGTCGGAGCTGCGCAGCTGCCTGCACTCTGTCGTCAACACGGATCAGGAATCCCCCGAGGACGGCACAAAGCCCAGGAAGCTGCACAGCGGCCGCATCCTGCTGGCGGAAGACAATGAGCTGAATCAGGAAATCGCCACCGCTATCCTGGGGGAGGCGGGATTCCAGATAGAGATTGCGGAGAACGGACAGATTGCCGTAGATATGTTGTCGAGATCACAGCCGGGCTACTATCAGCTGATTCTGATGGACATACAGATGCCGGTGATGAACGGTTACGATGCCGCCAAGGCCATACGCAAGCTGACGGATTCCAGGCTGGCCTCGTTGCCGATTCTGGCCATGACTGCCAACGCTTTCGAGGAGGACCGGCTGGAAGCGCTGAAGTGCGGCATGAACGGCCATATAGCGAAGCCGATCAATATCGACCTCCTGTTCGAGACCCTGGACAATATATTGGATTAAGGCGCAAACCCAAAAGGGAGCCATGGCCCAATCGGCCGGCTCCCTTTATCTGTACGGCAAGATAGATGCGCACCGGCTGGAGGGCATAGGGTTCCGCATATATCCGCCAACGGCGCGCCGCATTCGCGCCCTACGCCTCATCCCAGCATCACATCCAAAAGCATCATCACCGCGAATCCCAGGATGATCCCCATGGTGGCGGAATAGGGCTGCGATTCCTGGTTCCGCTGGCACTCAGGAATGAGCTCGTGGACCGCCACCAGAATCATGGCCCCTGCCGCAAAGGAAAGGGCGAAAGGCAGTATGGCCTCCATGCGGACGACCAACAACGCCCCCAGCACCCCGGCCACCGGCTCCACCATACCGGACGCCTGCCCCAGAAGGAATCCCTTTTTTCTGGAATAGCCCTCTCTTCGAAGCGGAATGGAGACGGCCGCGCCCTCCGGAAAATTCTGCAGCCCTATCCCTATCGCCACCGTCACGGCCCCCATCAGGCCTTCCGCGGAATAGCCCTGGCCCTGGAGCGTGCCGAAAGCGACCCCCACCGCCAGTCCCTCCGGAATGTTGTGGAGAGTGATGGACAGTACCAGCATGATGATTCGGTTCATGCGCTCACCAGGCTCCCCCTGGACGCTCTCCGCCCCTCTTCTGGCATAGGACACCACCTTGTCGGAGGCCCACATAAAGACGGCCCCGCACAAAAAGCCGGACGTGGCCACCAGAAAAGCCGGCGCTCCCCCCAGGGCTTCCGCCCTCTCTATGGCAGGCTGCAGCAGAGACCAGAAGCTGGCCGCCACCATCACCCCCGCCGAAAAGCCCAGCATCAGGTTCAGCGCTTTCGTGTCCGGTGTCCTGAAAAAGACGACGGTGGCGGCCCCCAGGGCTGTCACCAGCCAGGTTCCAAGCGTCGCGGCCAATGCCATCATAATGACTTCATTCATCTCGCACCCCCTATATACAGCATATGAAGCTGTCATAGAAGTGTGCCTGCCCAGCCTACGTCCGGTGCGTCATGATTCACCTGGCCAGGGGATATCCGATACCTCTATCTTCTTGTCCCGCAGCATCAGCTCCTTCACTGCCTGGGCCGCGCTTTTCCCCTCGAACAGAATCTGGTTCACCTGCTCGATGATGGGCAGCTGCACATGATATTTCCCGGCCAGCTCCATGGCGGCCCTGGCGGAATGCACGCCCTCCACCACCATCTTGACCTCCGCCATGGCCTCGTCGCAGGATTTTCCCTGCCCGATCAGAATGCCCGCCCGGCGGTTCCTGGAATGCATGCTGGCACAGGTCACGATCAGGTCGCCGATGCCGGTGAGGCCGCAGAAGGTCTCGAACTTGCCGCCCATGGCGGTGCCCAGCCTGGCAATCTCCGTGATTCCTCTGGTGATCAGCGCCGCCTTGGTATTGTCCCCGTAGCCCAGTCCGTCAGCAATCCCTGCCGCCAGCGCCACCACGTTCTTCAGCGCCCCTCCCAGCTCCATCCCCAGAATGTCAGGACTCACATAGACCCGGAACGACTCGCTCATGAACAGGTTCTGGATATACTCCGCAGTGGCTTTGGACTTCGCCCCTACTACTATAGTAGTAGGGACGCCGCGGCCCACCTCCTCCGCATGGGACGGCCCGGACATCACCGCCACGTCCGCCTGCGGCACCTCTTCCTCGATAATTTCGGAAAGGGTCATCAGGGTATGCTCCTCGATTCCCTTCGCCACGTTCAATATCTTCTGCCCTGCCGCGACGAAAGGGCTCAGCCTGTGGGAGGTAGCCCTGGTATAAGAGCTTGCAACCGCCATGACCAGCAGGTCCCTGCCCTCCACAGCCTCCTTCTCATCGATGGTGAACAGCATGTCCTCCGGCAGCTTCACGCCGGGCAGCATCTTGTGCTCATGGTCTTCCTGCAGCATGGCAATCTCCTTCTCCAGCGCAGACCAGACTGCCACTTCATGCCCGTTCTTATGCAACAGCACTGCCAGAGCGATGCCCCAGCTTCCTCCGCCTATGATACTTATCTTGGCCATATTCCCTCTTTTCCGCAGGCGTCCGGCGCTGGATCCGCTTCGGTGAGCGCCGGTCCCTGCTCTGCTACTTCTTGCTATCGTTTTCCTTTTCCTCCGGCTTCTGCGCCAGATTCACCTGGTTCTTCTTGAACAGATACGTCCTTCTCTCGTTCCCGTGAAGCAGCCGCAGAATGTTCTCCCGGTGCTTCCAGTAGGCCAGCGCCGCCAGCAGGAAGGACAGGGCGTACATCTCATACAGCTGGGCCTGTCCCATCCCGGCGAACACCCCGTTCTGCCCGCAGATCACCATCTCAATCACGAAGCCCAGATACACCAGCAGCGACCCCAGCGACACCAGATGGGTAGTAAAGAAAATCCCGAAGAACACCACCACGCCCATGACAACGAAATAAGGATGGAAGGACAGGATCAGCCCTGCCGTGGCGGCGATTCCCTTCCCGCCCCGGAACCCCATGTAAAAAGGATAATTATGTCCCAGGACAGCCCCCGCCCCCGCATACAGGCAGAGCAGGTAGATCATGTCCGGATGGCTTCCGCCGTAGAGCATCCTGATCACTACCACGGCAAGGATGCACTTCAGGCAGTCCCCTGCCAGCACAATCAAGCCCGCCTTCGTCCCCAGCACCCGCAGGGCGTTGGTGGTGCCAGAATTGCCGCTGCCATACTGCCTGATATCGATTCCGTGGGCCTTGCCGTAAAAATACGCGGTCTGGAACAGGCCGAATACATGCCCAATCAGCAAACAGATAATCCTTTCCATAGGCTATTGCTCCTTTTCATTATGAATGTTTTTCTTCATTATGAATGCTTTTCTTCATTATGAATGCTTTTCTTCATTATGAATGTTTTTCTTCATTATGAATGCTTTTCTTCATTTCGTTCTCTGATGATGAACCGCAGCGGGGTGCCCCGGAATCCGAAGGTCTCCCGAATCTGGTTCTCGATGTATCTGGTATAGGAGAAATGCATCAGCTCCTTCTTGTTCACGAAGATTACAAAGGTGGGCGGCTTCACGGACACCTGCGTGATATAGTACAGCTTCAGCCGCTTGCCCTTGTCCGAAGGCGGCTGTTGGAGGGCCACTGCCTCCGCCATGATCTCGTTCAGCACCCCGGTGGCCACCCTCATGGCATGGTTCTCGCTGACCATGTCAATCACGTCGAACAGCTTGTTCAGCCTCTGCCCTGTCAGCGCCGAGATGAATATAATCTCCGCGTAGGGCATATAGGACAGGACGTTCCGCACCTTGTCCGTGACCTTGTAGATAGTCTTGTCGTCCTTTTCCACCGCGTCCCACTTGTTCACCGCGATGATGACGGCCTTGCCCCTGTCATGGGCGATGCCCGCAATCTTGGCGTCCTGTTCGCTGACGCCCTCCACCGCGTCGATCAGCAGCACAACGATGTCCGCCCGCTCCACTGCGCCCACAGCACGGACTATCATATACCGCTCCAGCTCTTCCTTTATCTTGTTCTTCCGCCGCAGGCCTGCCGTGTCGATGAACACATATTCCTTTCCGTTGTGGACGATCTCCGTGTCCACGGCGTCCCTGGTGGTCCCGGCGATGTCCGACACAATCAGGCGCTCCTCCCCCAGAAGCCTGTTGATCAGGGAAGATTTGCCCACGTTAGGCTTGCCCACGATGGCCACCCTGGTCCGGTCGTCCTCCTCTTCCGTCTCCTCAGACTTCGGAAAATGAGCGATCACTTCCTCCAGCATATCCCCCAGTCCCAGCTTGTTGACTGCGGAGATGGGATACGGCTCTCCGATGCCCAGGTTGTAGAATTCATACACATCGGCGGAATATTTGTTGACGCTGTCCACCTTATTGACCACCAGCACCACAGGCTTCCGGGAGCGGCGCAGCATGTCCGCCACCTTGTCGTCCGCGTCCACCAGCCCCTGCTTCACGTCCACCAGGAAAATGATCACATCCGCCGTATCTATGGCTATCTGGGCCTGGGCCCTCATCTGGGACAGGATGATGTCCTTGCTGTCAGGCTCGATGCCCCCTGTGTCTATCAGTGTGAAGGTCTTGTCCAGCCAGGTGATGTCCGCGTAGATCCTGTCCCTGGTGATGCCGGGGGTATCCTGCACGATGGATATCCTCTGCCCTGCCAGGGCGTTGAACAGGGTGGACTTTCCCACATTGGGCCTGCCCACTACCGCCACGATTGGTTTCGTACTTTTCTTTGCCATAATTCACCTCTCTATAGTCAGACTCCGGATTCCGCCCCGGCGAAGGTTCTGCAGCCGCGTTTCCGATGCATTCCGCAGATGCCCGACGTCCCGCAGACGTCCTGGCGTTACCAGGAAGACGGCGCGCCGTTCAGTCCCTCCCGGCCGCCAGAACGGAATCAATAAAATCATTTCCGCTTGATTTTACAATATTAATCGGCACTTGTAAAGCCTTTTCCAGTTCCGGGACCCTACAATCGTCCAAAAACACATCCTCGCCGCTCCTGAGGATGTTCTCCGGCAGAAGCAGGCAGCGCCCAAGAGGCTTCCCCCGCAGCTGTTCCAACAGGTCCTGCCCGGTGATCAGACCCGACACCGTGATCATCTCTCCGAAGAAGAAATTCGTGATGGGATATACCTGGACCTTCAGGCCGGGGCAGGCCTCCTCCAGCTGCCGCGCCATTCCGCTGATATAAGGGTACGCCAGCTTTCCCGTGGCCATGGAGACCTCCCCATAGGAAGCCCCCTCCGGAAAAGCGCCCTGCAGCGCCCTCTCCTCCATGGCTATCCGAAATTCGTCCGTCAGGAGACGGAGCATCCCCACGCCGTTCTCCAGCTGCAGGTATCCGTCATATCTTTCCTCCTCCGGCAGCTCCCTGCCCGCCAGGATATACCATTCGTCGCTGGCATGGACGAAATGGATGCCGTGTGCGGCGAAGCACTCCCGCTGGAACCCCTCTATCCTATCGATTACCGCTGCAGCGTCCTCCTGGTTGAAAGGCTCCAGCGGATACAGACCTTCCCGGTACTTCGTAAGTCCCACGGGCACCACGGACAGGCTCTCCAGGACAGGCATATACTCCATCAGCCGCCGGATGCTGTACGCCAGCTCCTCTCCGTCATTGATGCCCTTGCAGAGCACAATCTGGCCGTTCATGCGGATATCCGCCTCGTACAGTCTGTCCACTTTCTTCAGGGCCTCCCCCGCGAACCGGTTGTTCAGCATCCTGCAGCGAAGCTCGGGATTCATGGCATGGAAGGAGATATTAATCGGGGAAAGCCGGTATCTGCAGATCCTGTCGATGTCATGATCCGACATATTGGTCAGGGTCACATAATTCCCCTGCAGAAAGGACAGCCTGGAATCGTCGTCCTTGAAATACAGCGTCTCCCGCATCCCCGGCGGCATCTGGTCGATGAAGCAGAAGATGCATTTATTATGGCAGTGCCGGTATACGTCCATGAGGCCGTTCTCGAACTCAATCCCCAAATCCTCATCGAACTCCTTCTCCACCTCCAGCAGCCACTGCTCCCCGTCCGGTTTCTCCATCAGAACCTCTATATAGCTGTCCTGTATCATGAATTGGTAGTCAAATATGTCCTCAATCTCCGTGCCATCGATGGAAAGCAGCCTGTCCCCCGCTTCTATCTCCAGTTCCTCCGCAATGCTGCCCGGAATGACTTTCTTCACAATATGCGCTTTCTTCTGCATCTGTCTTCCCCTCTTTCTGTGAACGATCTTCTGCAATAATTTCCTTGACGCGTCACCGGTATTGGTGATATAAATGAAATGTATGGTTTTATAAAATGCACGATCAGCTGATTCTTATGACAAACGGAGGTTATATGCCTAATTTACAAGAGCTTGAGAACGCCATGCCCGTTGCCCCTTTGAAGATTGTCGCGCTGCCTTCCGCCAGGAAGATGGGTGAGAGAATCAACGACTATCTCGTGGAATTCCGCAGAACTATCCATAACGACAAAGTCAAGACAGACCCCGCCTTCCAGGGCTATATCGAAGAGAACTACCTGACCGCCGTAGAGACGCCCCGTTTCGGAAGCGGGGAGGGAAAGGCCCTCTTCCGTGAGTCCATCCGCGGCAAAGACCTGTTTCTGCTGGTAGATGTCTGCAACCACAGCATTACATACAATATGAACGGCTACACGAACCATATGTCCCCGGACGATCATTACCAGGACCTGAAGCGCGTCATCTCCGCCTGCAACGGCAAGGCCCACCGAATCAATGTCATCATGCCCTTCCTCTATGAGAGCCGGCAGCACAAAAGGAGCGGCAGGGAGTCCCTGGACTGCGCCTTTGCCCTGCGGGAGCTGCGTGACATGGGCATCAGCAATTTCATCACCTTCGATGCCCACGATCCCCGGGTGCAGAATTCCATCCCGCTGAACGGCTTTGACAATTTCACCACCCCGTATCAGTTCATCAAGGCTCTTCTGCATTCAGAGGACGATTTGATCGTGGACAAGGAACATCTGATTGTCATCAGCCCCGACGAGGGCGCCATGGATCGCGCAGTCTATTTCGCCACCGTCCTGGGGGTGGATATCGGCATGTTCTATAAGCGCCGGGACTATTCCACCATCGTAAGCGGCAAGAATCCCATCGTGGCCCACGAATTCCTGGGCGAGAATATCGACAGCAAGGATGTCATCATCATAGACGATATCATCTCCTCCGGCCAGAGCATGCTGGACACCGCCAGGCAGCTGAAGGAGATGAACGCCAGGCGCGTCTTCATCTGCTGTACCTTCGGGCTGTTCACCGATGGCCTGCAGTCCTTCGATGAAGCCTACGAGAAGGGGCATTTCGACAAAGTGGTGACTACAGACCTGACGTACCTCCCGCCGGTGCTTTACACCAGGCCCTATTTCATCGAGGCGGACATGAGCAAGTTCGTGGCTTCCCTGATCGACTTCATGAACCATGACGCCTCCCTGAACAACGCGCTCACTCCCACGGACAAAATCCATACCATCCTGGAATCCTACAATAACCGGCAGGACTATGATTTATACTGACGGTCACTAAAACTTGCCAAGCAACCCGACTCACGAGCGGAAGATGCTGGAGACATCGCGGCAAATTTCATCGCTATCTATCGCCCTGTCTGCATCCCCTGGCCCGCAGACAGGGCATCCTTTTACTCTTCCGGCAAATCCATATCCTGTCCTTGCGCCTCCTCCCGGGAGGGGTCGTATTCCGGAAACGTAAGCAATACTTTGAACAGATCGCCGTCCAGGGCGATTTCAAAGCTGCCTCCCTGGACCTGCACCAGGCTCTTGGCAATGGACAGCCCCAGGCCGCTCCCCTCCGTCGTCCTGGAGGAGTCCCCTCTGATGAACCGCTCCGTCAGCTCCTCCGGCCTGATGCTCATCTGCTGCCTGGAAATGTTCTTCACGGACACCGTTATAAAGCCCTCCCGGTTCTTCATCTCGATGTAGACCCTTGTGCCCTCCATGGCATATTTGCAGATATTGTTGAACAGATTCTCCACCACCCGCCACATCCGGCGGCTGTCCGCGAACACATAGGCCGGTGTATCGTCTCCCTCGAATACGACCTGCAGCCGTCCTTCCTCCAGTTTTTCGGAGAACTCGCCGATGCCCTGGTTGAACAGCTCCGTCAGGTTCAGTTTCGCGTTCTCCAGCACGATGCTGCCGGAGGAAATCTTGGAAGCCTCCACCAGGTCGTCCGTGAGCTGCTTCAGGCGCTGGGCCTTTCCGTCCAGGATATCGATATAGCCTTTGGCCGGTTCCTCGTCGATTTTCAGACGTTTCAGCAAATCTACGTAATTGATGATGGAGGTGAGCGGTGTCTTGATGTCGTGGGACACATTGGTGATCAGGTCCGTCTTCATCCGCTCGTCTTCCATGCTGGTCTGTACTGCTTTCCGGATGCCTTCGCCAATATTGTTCACCGCAATGGCCAGCTCCTTGCTGGAACCGTGGAGACTGTCCGCCTCCAGCTTGAACTCCACCTCCCCGTCCCGGATTCGATTGATGCCCTCCACGATTTCGGCCTGCTCCGCTCCCCGCCGGAACATGAACACGCCCACAATGCCGTCCACCACCACCATGGCGCCCAGGATCAGCATGACGTATGTCTGCTTCTCCCAAAGCTTATACACTATGGCGATGCCTGCCAGGTTGGAGAACAGGAACACATTGTAGGGGAGCAGCGTGCTGACCACGGAATTCCTGTGGCGGAAGATGAACTTCATGGAATTGCAGATACTCCTTCCGAAAAAGTACAGAAAACTGTCTTTCCACAGATTGCCGACCTTTGCCCGCCTGACCAGGCTGTACCAGACCAGGTTGAAGGCAATGCTCAGATAGACGCCGTAAGCCACGAACAGCCCGTAGCGGTAAATCATCGTGAGCTGGATTCCCAGTATCTGGGCGGGCATGGCTCCCGCCGTCTCCGCGACATCCACAATCATGCGGTAGCCGAGCAGGCCGCCATATGCCAGCCCTGCCGCAAGAAGGAGGAGAATCTCCGTCCAGATTCGGTCAAAGCGATTCAGATGCCATATCTGCCCCCCGTCTTCACTGACATAGCAGCCGGCAGTCACGGTGAGATAGATGCCAATCCCCAACCAGCTCAGCGCCAAAATGACAATCAGGGCTACAACCCGTCCCACGTTGGGCACAATCTTCTGGTAGACCGCATTGGCGGCGTAGAAGGCGTCCTCCTCGATGGCATAGTTGGAGTCCACTCCAAGCCAGATGTGGGTAGTGTCCGGATAGGCATAGCTGTATATGCTGATATACTCGTCCAGTTCCTCCTCGCTGAAAATCGTATTTCCCATAAAGACGAGGCTGTCCGGATAATAAATCAGGTAACGCCGGTATTCATTGAAGGACTCCGTTACCTCATTGTCCGCCAGATCCGCCAGGCGGGACACATTGGTATAGGTGCACATCCCCTCATCCGTCATCATCCGCACCATATACTTCACATTGCTGTTCCCCTCTTCGTAAGCCTCGTTGCAGATCTGATAGCGCTGATAATTCAGCGTGAGGCTCTCGATGGCCGACACCACATTTTCCTGCAGCTGCATGTAGTCCACCCAGTTCCCCGCATAGCCTGTCAGCTGCTTGTGGCCGTCCACTGTGGCATAGCGGCAGTTCAGCATGGGGATATATATGGTCAGGCTGCTGTCGTCCTCTCTGGATAATTCCACGCCCTTCAAATCCCTGCCCATGAGATAGGAGAACACCAGATCCTCCAGCTGGTCGTCCGTGTATTCCTCCAGCTTCTCTGAAATCTCCGCCAGTTCTTCCGGACTCTTGCCGTCCGAAGGCATATTTGTGGTCTCCGATTCTTCCGAATCCTCCGCTCCCTCCCCGGTGTCCACCCGATAGAACCCGTCAAAGACAAGCTGGCCGAAACTGTCCACGGTGAAATTCTCTGGGTAGATGCAGTAGCCGAAATAATTGATGAACTCAGACATGCTCATGAAACGTTTCGTATATTCTACGCCGGATTTTCCCCATTTGATGATGTCATCCAGGGTATAGACCGCCGTGACGGCACACCCGGAATCTTCCCCTATTTCGCTGGCGTATTCCGTCACATCGATACGCTTCTCGGAATCAAAGACGCCGTCCGTCTCCAGCTGCCTCTTCAGGGCCACCAGCTGGGTGATGTCGGAGACAGCGTTCCGGAACAGATCATAGTAGACCTCGGACTCTTCAAATTCCATCCCTGCGTCCATGGGAAAAATATTATAGACTTTCGTCCCATCGATAGATTCCACTGCAATGTAGGAATTCAGCAAAAGGCCCGCCACGGCAAACAGAACGCCGGCCGCCAGCAGATGCTGGAGCAGCCCCAGGCCAAGCCTCTTCAATGTGGATTTCTTCATAGGCCTCCTCTCGCCTTACTGCTTGTCTATTTTATATCCCACCCCCCAGACCACCTTCAGGTATCTGGGCTCCCGGGGATTGATTTCTATCTTCTCACGGATGTGGCGGATATGTACAGCCACTGTATTGTCCGCGCCGATGGCCTCCTCGTTCCAGATGTTCTCATAAATCTGTCCAATGGAGAACACCCTGCCCAGGTTCTTCATCAGAAGCAGCAGGATATTATACTCGATGGGCGTCATCTTCACTGGCTCCCCGTCCACTGTCACCTGCTTCGTATCGTCGTTGAGCACCAGTCCGCCCACCTGGTAGACGGCCTTGCTCTCCGCGTTCAGGCTCCCCAGGGAAGTGTACCGGCGCAGATTGGACTTCACCCGCGCCACAAGCTCCAGCGGATTGAAGGGCTTGGTGATATAATCGTCCGCACCGATGTTCAGCCCGAGAATCTTGTCCGTGTCCTCTGACTTCGCGGACAGCATGATGATGGGGATGCTGCTGTACTCCCGAATCTTCAGCGTGGCCCGGATACCGTCCAGCTTCGGCATCATGATGTCCATGATCAGCAGATGGATTTCCTCTTTCTTCAGCAGATTGATGGCCTGATTCCCGTCGAAAGCCTTGAAAATGCTGTGGCCGTCCTGGCTCAGATAGATTTCGATTGCATCCACGATTTCTTTGTCATCATCGCACACAAGTATATTCGCCATATTTCCTCAACTCCATTTCCCTGGAATGCACCTCTTCCATTGGAATGCACTTCTTCCATTGGAATGCACTTCTTCCATTGGAATGCACCTCTTCCATTTCTTCCAGTGAACCATATCTTTATTAAATGTTTTCTGGGAAAAGTATGAATAATTTCTTAAGGTTTCAGCATCAGGAACGCCCCCAGACTGCCCCGCCGCCCGCCGCTGGCCCTGTGGGAGAAAAGATAGCCGCTGTTATGGCAGGTGCAGATATCCGTCACCTCCAGATGTTCCGGCAGGATTCCGGCCTGCCTCAAAATCAGCTCATTGGCGAGCCACAGATCCAACTGATACTTCCCGGCCTTCTCCCCCGGCACCGCCACGTCCCCTCCCAGCATCTCCATGAACTGCGCCGCCACGTCCTCACTGACCTCATAGCAGTCCCGGCAGATGGAAGGGCCGATTGCGGCGCGGATGTCCTCCGGCCTGCTCCCGAACTGCCGTCCCATGGCTTCCACCATGCGCTCTCCCATCCGTCCCGCAGTCCCCCGCCAGCCGGAATGGGCCAGTCCGATTGCCCTGTGGACAGGATCCACGAAATAGAGCGGCACGCAGTCCGCGTAAAAAGTCACCAGCACCAGGCCGGGGACATCCGTCACCATCCCGTCCACGTCCTGATAGTCCCGCTCCCGCAGAATGCCCTTCCCCCTGTCCGCCTCCGTCATCCGGCGGATGTTGGTGGTATGGGTCTGGTGGGAGGCTGTCATGTCGTCTATCCCGCAGCCAAGCACTTGGGCAATCCGGCCGAAATTCGTCAGGACATTCTCCCTGCTGTCGCCTCTGTCCATGCTGAAGTTCATGGAGGCGCAGTCCCCCTGGCTGACCCCGCCCAGGCGGGTGCTGAACAGATGCTTCACGATTCCTGTCTCTTCCAGCAGCGGAAAGGTCAGGAATTCCAGCGGCACGCCCTCGTCCGTCTTCCTGTAGTTCTGCCAGAGCCCCTGCCCGACCATGCTCCCTTCCTCTAAGTCCTGCAGGCAGAAGCCCTGCAGCGCTTCCTGCCCTTTCTTCCTGATTCGCTTTATCTCATACATTGTCTTGCGCCTTTCCCGTTTCCTGCCTGCCGCCGTGTCCGGCTATCCTCTCCGATTTCTTCCGGGCCCTCTCCTATCGCCGTGTATAAATATGCGGAAAAGCGTTCTTTACCCATATCACTTCCGCACCCTGGATACCTACCACGTCGTATCTCACGCTGACATTGTCGCCCAGTCCGTGGAGATATCTGTAGGAATCGGCCACTCGGCAGATCCTGCGCTGCTTCCTGCCGTCCACGGCTTCCAGGGCATGCCCTTTCTGGTCGGAGCTTCGGTACTTCACCTCCACGAACACCAGATATCCCTCATGCTGGCCCACCAGGTCGATTTCCCCCTGTCTGCTGCGGAAATTGGCCTCCACGATCTGCATGCCCTGCTTTCTCAGGTACTCTGCCGCCAGCTTTTCTTCTTCCGTGCCAATCTCGCGCCTGTTCAACTGTCGGTCACCTCTTGATCTTCCCTTTGATCTTGTCCATGGAGTCTACGAATACCAGTATCTCCGCCACTACCTCGTACAATTCCGGCGGTATCATGTCCCCGATGTCCAGCCGAGACAAAGTGTCCGCCAGCTTGTCGTCCTGGTGGACCGGCACATCGTTCTCTTTGGCCTTTTCGATGATTTTCTCCGCAAGGATGCCCCGGCCGCTGGCTATGACCCTGGGCGCTTCATCGGAAGGATCGTACTCCAGGGCGATTGCCTGCTTTAGTTTTTCCTCTTTCTTATTTCCATCCATATGCCGTCCCCTCCCCCATTCCATGGCAGTCCGCGCCGCCGATGGTCAGGTGCGCACATCGAAGGCGTATCTGGTCATCACAACGCCTTTTTCCTGCCGTAAGATAGGCTCCAGGCCGCCCTTTGTGGCCTCGTCCTTCGCTTCCTCCCTGACGGCCATGTCATAGCTGCAGTCGTAGCCCCGTTTCTTCAGCCGCTCTGTCAGGATATCCATGTGGGATGCCATGAAATCAATCATCTCATCGTCCCGCAGATAGAATTTGGTGCTCACTTTCGTATTCTGCATGGCCACGTAGACGTCCACAGGCCCCAGATGCGCCATGTCCAGGTGCAAAAGGGCGCTGACGTTCCCGTCCTTGCCGGCCAGGTTCTTTTTGTTGCTGTAGACGTAGAGGTCTCCGTGGGCGTCCCGCTGCTGCAGCCGCAGGGGCAGCTGCACATAGGCGTACATCTGGTTGAGCTGCTGTAGAAAATCCACGTTCTGGGACATGGAAGAGACCGCCCGGAAGGCGGTGCTTTCCGTCTGTCCGGCGTTCTCCAGCGCCTGTGTCAGCCCCTTGAGCTGTCGGTTCAGCCTGTTGTACAGTTCCTCCACCCTGCCGGGTTCCGCCACCTCCCGGGGATCCAGCGTCCAGCCGTTCCGCAGCGTCCCCGTCAGGAGCGCCTTGAAGTTCCCTCCGGAAAACAGCTTCCCCAAGGCACGCATGGCACCGGAGGAAGTCCGGGAGGCCTCCGCCAGCATGCTGATATCCGTGAAAAGCTGCGCCGTTCCCGTCTGTCCCTGGGCAAACTGCTGGATTCTTGCGGCCACATCGGAAGCTTCCTGAGGCGGCAGGCGCAGATTGTCCAACAGGCTCAGCAGTTCCCGGGCCACCGCCGCCCGCAGGCTGTCTCCCGCGGCCTGTGCCGCCTGGCCTGTCTGGGCAGCCTGAATCTGGGAAGAATCCTGCGCCTCCCCGGCCGCCGCTGTCCCCTGGGCCAGGCCCCCATCCTCCAGTAAGCCAAAGCCCCTGGCGGATTCCGGGCCGTAGGCCGCGCCGGCATCTCCCGCGGCGTTCGAACCGCCCCCTTGCAGCGCTTCCGATTCCAGCGCCTCCCCCACTATGTCCGACAGCACGATGACCTGCCCCTGGGCAGCCTCTCCTCCGGCAGCGGACGCTGTGCCGGGCAGCGGCAGTGCTTCCTCCCCGGAGGGCAGATTCCCGATTTCTCCCCGCACCAGCTGCAGCACTTCCTGGTACAGCCGCACCGCGCCGGCCATATCCCCCTGGTCCATCATGGCGTCGAACACTTCCGGCAGCTCTCCCAGTATGGTCTCCATGCCTCCTACCAGCTGATGGTTCAGATTTCGGTAGGACGCCATCTGGCTCACGTTGGCCTCGTTCACGGGCAGCTGCAGCTTGTGGAGATTGATGATGTCGGAGACCGTCCCCTGGGGGAAGCTGTTGATCTCCCTGAAAATCTGCTGCAGTGTGCTTTTGTTGACAGGCATCCCCGCCGCCATCAGCTGCTCCGTCATGTCCACCGATGTACGGTTCACGGGAAGCCCCGCCATGTCCAGCGCCTTCAGCACGTTCACGTCCGTGGACACATTGGTGAACAGGGGGCTCAGAGTCAGGGCGCTTCCGTTGTTCTTGACCTCGAAGGTCATGTTTTTCCCGATTTCGATGTTCAGGTTGCGGTCCACCCTGGCGTTCAGCACCATGTCCTCGGAGAGGCGAATCTGCACTTCGTTGCCGTTCCTGGATATGATTTCGCCGCTGATGGTCTGTCCCGGCACAAGGGAACGAATCTGGCGGCTCATCTGCTCCGCCTGGGCAGGCGTTGGCTGGGAGCCCCGGACCGGCGCGTCCGCGCGGGCTTCCCCTGAAAACAGCTGTGTCAGTTTCATCTTCGTTCTCCTTTCTATTCCAGTTCCGCATATGCTGTTTTTTGTCTATTTGTCAACGAAATTCCCGATGAAGCTTCTGCGGTGTATGGGGGTGGGGCCGTGTTCTTTCAGGGCTTCTATATGGACTGCGCTCCCGTAGCCCTTGTTGCCGCCGAAGCCATACTCCGGGTAGAGGGCATCATACTCCTGCATCAGCCTGTCTCTGGTTACCTTGGCGATGATGCTTGCGGCGCCGATGGTAATGCTCTTCGCGTCCCCCTTGATGATCGGCACCTGGGGAATGGATACCCCCGGAATCGTCACCGCGTCATTCAGCAGAATGTCCGGCCTGACCTTCAAGCCCGCGATGGCCTCCCGCATGGCCTCGTAGGTGGCCTGTAGGATGTTGATCTCGTCTATTCGGGCGGGAGAGGCATAGCCCACCGCGCAGGAGACGGCCTGCTCCATGATGATGTCATAAAGCTCCTCTCTCTTTTTTTCGGACAGTTGCTTCGAATCATTTATATATAGGATGCGGCAATCCCTTGGAAGAATCACGGCTCCTGCCACCACCGGACCGGCCAGGGGCCCTCTGCCCACTTCGTCTATCCCGCAGATGAATTCATGCTGCCCGTACTGCTCCTCATACGCCCGCATGCCCTCGATGCGCTGTCTCTCCTTCTTCAGCTCCTCAAGCCTCCTGGCTGCTGTCTGGGCCAGCTTCCGCACGCCCGCGCGGCCGTCCTCGGAATATTCCTTTATAAATTCAGGCAGCTCCTCTATGGACGCTGCCTGAAGAATAGCCTTTATCTCACTGGTACTTTTCATCCTGACCTCTCTCGCCTTCGCTCTGCTTACCTTTGCTTACCTTTTGCGCCGAATCCTGTCCGCGGAACCGCTACTGATGCCTCAGGACCCCTATCTTGGACAGAGGCCAGATTCGTACCCAGGCCCTGCCGATGATATCCTCCCGGCTGATATTGCCCACCACTTCCGTGCGGCTGTCAGTGCTGTTGTTACGGTTGTCCCCCATGACGAAATATTCGTCTTCGCCCAGAAGGATAGGATTTGACGCAATCCCGATATGCTCTGGCTGGATGATCTCCCTGCCGTAGCTTTCCTCCAGCAGCTCTCCGTTTATGTAGATGGAGCCCTGCTCGTCAATTTGGACGATTTCCCCCGGAAGCCCGATGATCCTCTTGATGTAATATGTATTCTCCTGATACTTGAACGGGAACACTATGATATCGAATCTCTTGGGTTCGCTGAACCGATAGGTAATCTTATCCACAATCAGATTGTCCCCGTTGGAGAGCATCGGCTCCATGGAAGAACCGTCCACCTTCGTCCGCTGCCCCACGAAGGTGATCACCAGCCATGTCACGCACAGCACCCCCAGCAGATACGCCAGCGTGCTTATCGTCTCTTTCATCACTTTGCTCATTGTATCTTCTCCTGTCCTTCCGCATCCTGCTCCTGCGGCCGTTCCAGCGTCATCCTGCCCAGACGGCCGCTCCTGAAATCATCCGTCAGCAGATCGGCCGCTTTCTTCAAATCAAGGGCTTCCCCTTTCAAAAGGCACCGCCTGACGCGCGCTATCTCCCCAAGCGTCCCGGCGGAACTGTCCGCCCAGGAAATCCCGTAACGCTGCTCCACCGCATCGGGATACAGCAACCTCAGGCGTTCCAGCAGATCGCTGGCAAGCTCCTCCATGATGATGATTTCGTCATTCATAGAGCCGATGAACGCAAGATGCATCCCCACCTGCTCATCCTCGAATTTCGGCCACAGGATGCCCGGCGTGTCCAGAAGCTCCAGATCCTTGTTCAGCCGGATCCATTGTTTCCCCTTCGTGACCCCGGGCTTATTGCCTGTCTTCGTGCAGGCCTTGCCCGCAAAGGAATTGATGAACGTGGACTTGCCCACGTTGGGGATGCCCACCACCATGGCCCTGACCGGGCGGTTGACGATTCCCCGCTTCCTGTCCCTGGCTATTTTCTCCGCGCAGGCTTTCTGCACCAGGCTGTTGATGGCCTTGATGCCGGAACCGGACTTGGAATTGACTTCCAGGGCAAAAGCCCCCTGGGCTTCAAAATATTCCATCCACCTCCGGTTCCAGGACGCATCGGCCAAATCCGACTTGTTCAAAAGCACGATTCTGGACTTGCCCTTCCCCAGCTCGTCGATATCCGGATTGCGGCTGGCGACGGGCACCCTGGCGTCCACCAGTTCTATGATCAAATCAATCAGTTTTATGTTTTCCTGCATCATACGCCTGGCTTTCGTCATATGACCAGGATACCATTGATAATTCATCCTACTTCACGAATCCCATGCCCTCCTCCTGATACGGGGCACGGAACCATACCTTTCCTATAATGTCGGTCTCCTTCACCGGGCCTACGTTGGCCGACCGGCTGTCCTCGCTGTTGCCGGGATTGTCCCCGATGCAGAAATATTCGCCGTTCTCCAGCGTGAACTCGTTGGCGGCTATCCCTGCGTCCACCAGCTTCTCCGTCACCCAGGGGCTCTCCTCCCCGTTCACGTACAGAATCCCGCCGCTTATCAGCACGCGGTCCCCCGGTACCGCCGTCACCCGCTTCACATAGTAATGGGCATTCTCATTGCCGTTGGGGAGGAATACTATCACATCCCCCGCCTTCGGGGAAGAAATCAGATACACAAACGAATTGATAAAAATCTGCTGTCCATTGTACAGCGTAGGCTCCATGGACACGCCCACCACGCTGGTGGACATCCCCAGGAAAACATTCAGGACCACCGCTATGAAGATGGCGGCCATGATGCCGAACAGCCAGGTGAAGACCTCCCGGACGTGGGCCGTGCTGATTGTCTTTTTCCGTTTATAAAAGCTGAGACCTCTGTTTTTCGCCATATTGCCATTCCCAATCACACAACAGAAAGCATGTCATGAAGAAAAGGACAACTACACAAGTAATTGCCCTTTTGTCTGCTTACTTTACGGCTTCTTTTACCTTTGCCTTCTTGCCGACACGGCCTCTCAGATAATTCAGCTTCGCGCGTCTGACTTTACCCTTTCTGACCACTTCGATTTTTTCCACATTGGGAGAATGTACCGGCCAGGTCTTCTCAACGCCGATGCCGTTGGATGACTTCCTGACAGTGAATGTCTCGCGGCTGCTTCCACCCTGACGCTTCAGAACGATGCCCTCGAATACCTGAATCCTTTCGCGGTTGCCCTCTTTGATCTTGCCGTATACCCTTACGGTATCGCCTACATTGAAGTCGTCAACCTGGCTTTTCAACTGCTCCGCTTCGATTTCTCTGATGATGTCACTCATAATGAGCCTCCTTTTTCAACCGGATGTTCTTAATACCTTTCGGAATCCGGCTTTGGGATTCCGCGGAACCTTCTGATGATTCCATGGTAGCAGAGGACCATCTCCTTTTCACAACATTAAAATTTTAGCACGATCATATAGTATTTGCAAGCACTTTTTCCAGCCACCAGAAAGATTTTTCGGCCTTGTAAAAGCCCAGCTTCTCCTGCAGCCTCTCCGAGGCGGCATTGCCCGCCTCCACATGCCCGTAGGGAACCCAGCCGCGCTCCAGCATGCGGTTCACCACATAGGCCTCCAGCGACGCCGCGATGCCCCTGCCGCGGAAGGGCTCCTCCACGTAGAGCATTCCCAGGCTCCCCTCGTCATGGATTCCCGCGAAGCCCACCTGCCTGCCCTCCAGAAAGGCTCCGTACATGGCCCCTGCCCGGATTCGCTCCCGGACATAGCCGCAGTCCACGCCGGGGCCTCTCCCTTCATCGCAATACCATTTGCACACATACGGCAAATCGTCCTCCGAGAGCTGCCTGATTTCCTTATGCTTCACCGGCAGCGTCTCCCTCCTGGTGTACAGCACCTGACGGAACTCGCCGGATACCCGGTACTGCCTTCCGGTCAGGATGTCCCGCAGGAAAGCCTCCGACACGAGGGCCATCCGGGCATCTGCGGGCAGCATGTCCGCCATCTTTTCGCCTGTCTCCCCGTCCAGGGCGGTCATCATGCAGATTCCGCAGCCTCTGTCATACAACAGCACCGCCGTCTCCCGTTCCCGGCGGGCCTCATAGAGAATCTCTGCCCGCCCTCTGGCAAGGCTCTCCATCATGTGGATATGATTGCGCTTCTCCCCGGAAAGCCTCCGGATCAGACGCTGCTTCTCTTCATATCTGGCGTACAGGTCGGGGCGGCGCGCGGCAGTCCGCTGCCTGGACTGCTCCAGCCTCCAGGCGGCGATTTTGCTGTGATTGCCAGACAACAGCACCTCCGGCACCCGCACCCCCTGCCATATCTCAGGCCGGGAATACTGGGGGTATTCCAGCAGATTGTTGTGGAAGCTCTCCTCTTCGGCGGACTCGCCATTGCCCAGCACGCCGGGAATCAGCCGGGCGATAGCGTCAATCATCACCATGGCCGCCAGCTCCCCGCCCGTCAGCACATAGTCCCCTATGGACACCTGATCCGTGACGACACGCTCCAGCACCCGCTCGTCAATGCCCTCATAATGGCCGCACAGGAACACCAGCTCTTCCTCTCTGGCAAAATCCGCCGCCATGTCCTGGGTAAATGGCCTGCCCTGTGGGGTCAGATAAATCGTCCTGACCCGCCGATCCCCCGCCACAGCCCTGTAGGCATCATAGACCGGCTGGGCCTGCATCAGCATCCCCGCCCCTCCTCCATAGGGATAATCGTCCACCTTTCCATGCCTGTCCAGGGTATAGTCCCTGATGTCCACAGCGTTCAGGGAGATGACGCCTTTCTCCACCGCTCTGCCTATGACGCTGGGTGCGAGCCCCTGGAGTATCATCTCCGGGAATAAAGTCAATATATGAAATTTCGTCATGTCCATTACGCTTTATCCAACAATCCTTCCAGTATATGCACCCTGACGAATCCGGCCTCCACGTCCACCTCCAGCACACATTGCTTGATGGCCGGCAGGAGCAGTTCCCTGCCGTCGGTCATTTCGATCACGTACACATCGTTGGCCCCGGTCTCCATCACGTCTTTCAGGGTGCCGATTTCCGCGCCGTCCTCATCCCGCACCGCCAGTCCGATCAGATCAGCCACGAAATACTCGTCCCGCCCCAGGCGCACTGCATCGCTCCTGGGCACCATAAGGGAAGCTTTTCGGTACCGCTGCGCTTCCTCGATGCTGTCGATTCCCTTGAACTTCAGGATGGCGAACTGCTTGAAGAACTTTACGCTTTCGATTTCAAGAACCGGGTCCGCGCTTTGCACTCCTTCCCTGGAATGCACTTTTTCCATGGCCAGCGTCACTTTCTTCAGGCGCTTGAAGCGCCTGACGTCATCCGTGGTGGGATACACCTTCACTTCCCCCTTCAGGCCGTGGGTGGAAGCAATGATTCCCACTTTAAAAAAATCCTCCATACGTTTCTCCCTGCCCGGCTGTCCAGCCTCTCTCCATATAGCCGCCTGCAGCAGCCCCTGGGGACACCGTGCCAATTGCCAATGATCCGACGCATCTCTGTCCCGGTGTGTCAATGTTCCGGTACGTCAATGTTCCGGTACGTCAGTTCCCTGTCTCATGACAGAAACAGGGGAGGAACCATCGCCTGGCCCTCCCCTCTCTGGGGAACCTGCGCTCCGTTCTGCTGCACATCCCCTTTAAACGATTTCTACATCCACGTTCTTCTTCTCCCGGAAGGACGCCGCCTTTACCACAGAGCGGATTGCCTTCGCAATCTTCCCCTGCTTGCCGATGACCTTGCCCATGTCTGAGGATGCTACATGGAGCTCAATGACCGTGCCCCTACCCTCTGTCTTCTCCGTCACGGCAACCTCTTCCGGGTTGTCAACCAACGCTTTTGCAATCACTTCCACTAATTCTTTTGAATGCATTTCTTCCTTCTCATCCATTATAAGCTACCTCCAAGAGCCAGAATTTACTTCTCGATGCCAGCAATCTTGAACAGCTTACCTACCGTTTCTGTGGGCTGCGCTCCGTTTGCCAGCCACTTCTTGGCCAACTCCTCATTGATTTTGAAAGTGCTGGGATCCGTGCTGGGATCATATGTGCCGATTTCCTCGATGAATCTGCCATCTCTGGGAGAACGGGAATCAGCTACGATGATTCTATAAAAAGGAGCCTTCTTCTGTCCCATTCTTCTCAATCTGATTTTTACTGCCATTTCTCTACCTCTTTCTGCCGTCCTGTGCGGCCCTTATGTTGAATGTTTTTATTATGAAAAGGGTGTTCCCCGCTCCTGCGGAGCCCCTGTCCATTCCTTGATGCTTCATACTCATAATCGAAATTGTCTGCCAGACAAAAGGGATAATGAAAATCCGTGCATTTTCAAACGGTTTTCAGAAAGGGAACCTGCCCTTTCCCATGCCCGGGAAACCGCCCAGCATCCCACGGCCCTTTTTGCTGCCGCCGAACTGCTTCATCATCTTCTGGCTCTGTTCAAACTGCTTGATGAACCGGTTCACCACCGCGATGTCCACGCCTGCGCCCCTGGCGATGCGATGCTTCCTCTGGGGATTCAAAAGCTTCGGGTTCCGGCGCTCCTCTTTCGTCATGGACAGGACGATGGCTTCCATCTGCCGCAGCTGCTTCTCGTCTACCAGAGACTCCAAATCGGACCCTTTGATTCCCATGCCGGGCAGCATGCTCAAAATGCTGGCCAGCCCGCCCATGTTCCGCATCTGCTTCATGCTTTCCAGGTAGTCCTCGAAATCGAACTTGCCCTTCTTCATGCGGCCGGCCATCTCACGGCTCTTGTCCTCATCCAGATCTATGCTCTCCTGGGCCTTCTCAATCAGGGAGAGCACATCTCCCATGCCCAGGATCCTGTTGGCCATGCGGTCAGGATAGAACTGCTCCATGTCCGACAGCTTTTCGCCCATGCTGACATAGAGGATGGGCTTGCCTGTGACAGCCTTGATGGAAAGGGCTGCTCCGCCTCGGGTATCTCCGTCCATCTTGGAGAGGACCACGCCGTCGATTCCGACTTTATCGTTGAACTCCTTGGCCACGTTCACCGCGTCCTGTCCGGTCATGGCATCCACCACCAGAAGGGTCTGGTGTACGGAGACAGTCTCTTTGATCTCCTGCAGCTCCGTCATCATGTCCTCGTCTATATGCAGACGGCCCGCCGTATCCAGGATGACTACGTTATGGCCGTTCTTTTCCGCATACCGGATTGCTTCCGCGGCGATTTCCGGAGGCTTGTGATCCGTCCCCATGGCAAACACGTCCACTTCCTGCTTTTTGCCGTTGATCTGCAGCTGCTCGATGGCAGCCGGACGGTAGATGTCGCAGGCCACCAGGAGGGATTTCTTGCCCTTTGTCTTCAGCTTGCCGGCAATCTTGGCAGTGGCCGTGGTCTTGCCGGCTCCCTGAAGACCCGCCATCATGACCACGGTGATGGACTTCCCGGGCTGCATGGCTATTTCCGTGGTCTCGCTGCCCATGAGAGCTATCATTTCCTCATTGACGATTTTGATGACCATCTGGCCCGGGTTCAGACCGTTCATCACGTCCTGTCCGATAGCCCGCTCTTCCACCGTCTTGACGAACTGCTTGACCACCCGGAAGTTCACGTCCGCTTCCAGGAGCGCCATCTTGACTTCCTTCAATGCGGCCTTTACGTCCTCTTCCGTCAGGCGTCCCTTGCTCCGCAGGTTCTTGAACACGTTCTGTAGTTTTTCTGTTAAGCTCTCAAATGCCACCTATGACTCCTTATCATGTTCTATGATTTCTATGGTAGTTGCCCAGTACCTTCTCTGCCGCCAGACGGCCGAACCGATTTCCATGTCCATCCGTCAAGCTTCAGGGGCAATTCAGAAATAAACTCTATGTTCCCAGGCTGCTGCGAAGCCAATTCTGGGATAGATTCACAGCTCCTTCAGCAGCTCCCGGGACAATGTACGGATGCCCTTCATGCGCTGACGCATCCCTTCAAAATCCCCTTCTCCGATGCACTCCTCAGCTTTCTGCGAATCTTCCGAATCCATCCTGGCAGATTCCTGTGCTTCGCATCCATAGGTCAGCCGCTCGATTTCTTCCACAGTCCTCTTCGCCTTGGCGAAGCGCTCCACCAGGTGGAGCTTGCTCTCATAATCCTGTAGAATTCTGTCGCAGCGCCTGATGAGGTCGTGCACGCCCTGTCTGCTGATTCCCCGTGACTGCGCTATCTCGCTCAGGGAAAGGTCATTGTACAGCGCGTCCTCGTAGACGCTCCTCTGATGCTCTGTCAACAGCTCCCCATAGAAATCAAATAACATTGTCTGTTCATATATCTTATCCATAACATTACCAACCTCGAGTATCTTACTACAGAAACGTAGAGGTGTCAAGTGTTTTTTCTTGTCAAACTAATGTTCGTGTTTGTTCGTCTTGTGCTGTCCTATTGTAAAAACAATGTTCTGTCCGCTTTGTTTGTTTCGTCTAATGCTGTCTGTAATTGTGACTTCAAGGGGTATTTTGTGATGAGGAATACCGGAGAGGAAATATAAAAACCTCTTGCGTCCCGTTCCTGGACATAGTACACTATAAGCATACCTCATTCATTGATAAAACACTCAATCTTTTTCATAGGATACAATAAAGTGGGATGGCTTCTGCCCTCCCATTTTATGCATCTTATATGTATTTTCATAGGAATTTCATGTGTTTGAATTATGGAAGATTCTAGCTAATTTTTATGAGAGGAGTCATTATTATGAAGAAAAGCTTTATCTGTTTGCTGTTTCTACTGATAAGCACCATGCTTATGGGATGCAGCGCTGATGCAGGAAACGGGAAAACAAAATATCGGGATATTGTCATTGAAAGGACGGATTTCCCTTATCTCAAGGGGGAGAGTCTCTACATGACGCATCTTGGGACTCAGTTTCTAGGAGAGGAGCCCATACAGCTCTGGGCGGAAAGGTATGCGGCGCAGGGCAGGACCAGCAAAATCTATCAGTTGGGGCTGGATGGTAATGCAAAACTGCTGCTGGAAGGCGTCCCGGACGAATTAACACTATATGGAGAAAACCGCTGGTATTTGGATTTGGAAGGATGCTTTTATTATATGGATGGCTCAAATCTGATAAAGATGGATTCTCAGGGCAGAGAACTGTTTCGTACAAAGAACGATGCGTCCGCCGCATGGAGCATAAAGAAGATGTGCCAGGCTCCGGATAAAAAAATATATCTGTCCATTGACTCTAAAACAGGGTACCGTCTGGCAGAACTGAATGCGGATACAGGAGACATCACGATTCTGGAGCAGGTGGAAACAAGGACCGATGATATCTTCCGGAATTCCTTTTACCTGGGAGCGGGCATCAGCGGACCGGCAATATTTCAGGCAAGCATCAGGGAAGAGGATTATTACCCCATTGCCTTCAGCGCCTGGAGTCGGGGTGAAAAGATATACGGCATCTGTCCAGATCCGCTCATTTATGCCCTGGAGGCCGACAGGGACATCCTACAGAACAGTTCCGATATAAGGGGCATCACAGACGCGCTGCTTGCCTACCAGGGCGAGGCAGTGTACCTGAAAGGCATGGACTCTTCTGCTTTGCTTAGGCTGTTCCTGGAAGGTTCGGAGACCCTCTGGGGTATGATAGACTGGGAGAAAGGCACTTTTGACTTTAAAGGCGAGCTTTTTCTGGATTTACTGCAGGTCGCCCAAAGGTATGGGGATACTCCAAGCGCTCTGGGCGCTCCTGAAAATAACACGCTGTGCATTGCACAAAGAGAGGACTTTAGGGATTATTATTATGCGCCTTCTGACTCCGAACTGGAAGAACGGGGGCTGGTGCTGGCAGGATGGCTGTTTGACGATGGCTGCCATGCGTTGGCGAGTGGCGAGCCGATTGCAATCAGCTCTGGTTCTGACGTGAAGGAAGGCGCCTGGGAATTTCTGTGTTTCCTGCTGGGAGATGAAGCTCAGGAGAATTATTCCTATAATGGTTCGGTCAAGAAAAGTGTCTTTGACGGATATGCAGATAAGCTTCTTGAGAAGATTGAAGGGGATAATATAGCAACACCTATGGTGCAAGACAGAACCACCGGGGAATGGAGCTTCGCACGGATATATGAAGAAAAGGATATGGAATTCATCAAAACAGAGAAAATCCCCTATTATAAAAAGATGCTTGAGGAGGCGAGATATCTTCCCCTGCGTTCGGCGCCGATTCTCGATATCATATGCGAGGAGGCGGAGGATTATTTCAACGGGGACAAGAGCGCGGAGGAGGTAATCAAAGTAATCGAAAACAGAGTAAAGCTATATGTGAACGAAAGAAAAAGTGACTAGCGCATCATCGCATTAATAATTGAGTAATATTTGCCACCAATGCCGGACTTTCCTTTGATGCCAAGGTCCTCTGTAAGACCACGCTGCTGCGCAATGAACCGCACCAGGCTTTCAGGCTTATGTGTGTTCAGCCCATCGCAGACAAACGTCCATGAGGCCTCTGGATCCGTCTCGACCAATGCACGCATGGCGTCCACGAAATCCTCCTCTGTGCGCGTTATTACTCGAAAATTAATGCATTGATGTACTGGCAAATCGATAGACATAGCTCTGCGCCTATAGCTTCTGGCTGAAGATGTTCTTATATCCCTCCCCATAGATTTCGGAAGCGCTGGTGATGATCGTAAAAGCCGTTGGATCTTCCTGACGGACAATCTCCTCCAGCTTCGGTGACAGTGGCTTCTTCACCACGCACAGAATCACCTTCTTGTCCAGGCCGCTGTAAGCACCCTTTCCTGAGATATAAGTGGCGCTGATATCCAGCTCCTCCAGCAGACGGCTGACGATTGTCTCGGGGCTGTCGCTGATGATGAAGAACATCTTGGCACCGTCCCGGCCATACAGGACCAGATCCAGCAGCACGGAATTGATGAACACCACTATCCCCGCATACAGCGCCGTATCCAGATTCTGAAATACAAAGGCCGATGCCGTCACGATGACCGCATCCGTCAGAAGGAACAGGAATCCCGTCTTCAAATGGGGAAATTTCAGCCGCAGAAGCTTTATGATGATGTCCGTCCCCCCTGTGGTGGCGCCCGCCTTGAACACAAGTCCCAGGGCCACGGCCATCAGCGTGGCCCCCACCAGAGCGGCCAGCAGCGGGTCCGCCGTGACGGCCCCCACAGGCGTCAGAAGATTGGTGAAAAAGGACGTGACCGCCGTGCAGTACAAGGTGGACAAAATGAACTTCCAGCCGAATTTCCACATTCCAATAACCAATATCGGAATATTGATGACGAACATCCAGGTGCCCGTCTCCATCCCCGCCAGCCGGTTCAGGATGATGGCGATGCCCGTGACCCCGCCCGGAGCCAGGGAATTCGGATCCAGGAACAGGCTGACTGCAACGGCATAAATCGCCGCTGCCGCCGTGATGATCCCGTAATCCATGACCCTGCGCCTGAGGGTCTTCTTTTCCTCATATTGAATTTCGTTCTTCTGCTCTTTGCTTATCATTACCCAAAACCTTCCTCACAAAACGCCCCATAGGCCAATGCAGAATCCCACCTCCAAAAGCAGACAACCCCGCTGCAAGCAACGGGGTTAAAGACCTAGCGAAAATCAACGGTGGTTCCGCATTGCCATATGTACTTTCCGACTCAATCCGCAAGCCGAACCGACTCACGGGCAGCCTCAGCCCCCTACGTTCACCAGCTTCGGCTGATAGCCTCCCTCTTCCAGGGACTGCATGATCTGGTTCTTGTGCTCCGTGCCGAAGGCCTCCATGGTGATGCGCAGTTCCACCGCCACGTTCCGGTTCGTTGTGACGAACTGGTTGTGCTCCAATTCCACCACGTTGCCGTTGGCCTTGGCTATGATGCCCGCCACCTTGTACAGCTCGCCCGGCTTGTCAGGCAGCAGCATGGACACGGTGAACACCCTGTCCCGCATGATCAGGCCCTGCTGCACCACGGAGGACATGGTGGTCACGTCCATGTTGCCGCCGCTTAAGATGGCCACCACCTTCTTGCCTTTCACATCCATATGGCGCAGGGCAGCCACCGTCAAAAGGCCGGAATTTTCGACTACAGTCTTGTGGTTCTCTACCATGTCCAGGAAAGACACTACCAGCTCCTGATCCTCCACGGTGATGATGCCGTCCAGGTTCTTCTGGATATAGGGGAACAGCTTGCCCCCGGGTGTCTTCACCGCGGTGCCGTCTGCGATGGTGCTGACCTTCGGCAGCGTCACCACATGCCCCTCCTCCAGGGACTTCTGCATACAGTTTGCCCCGGCAGGCTCCACTCCAATCACTTTTATCTTCGGATTCAGAAGTTTTGCCAGGGTGGCCACCCCAGTGGCCAGACCGCCGCCGCCGATGGGCACCAGGATATAGTCCACCAGGGGCAGTTCCTTTACGATTTCCATGGCGATGGTTCCCTGCCCTGTGGCCACAGTCAAGTCGTCAAAAGGATGGATGAAGGTATATCCGTTCTCCTCCGCCAGCTCATAGGCCTTGGCACAGGCCTCGTCATACACGTCCCCGTACAGCACCACTTCCGCCCCATAGCCCTTGGTACGGTTCACCTTCATCAGGGGCGTTGTAGTGGGCATGACGATGACCGCCTTTGCGCCGTAAGCCTTGGCCGCGTAAGCCACGCCCTGGGCATGGTTCCCGGCGGACGCTGTAATCAGCCCCTTGGCCCGCTCCTCGTCCGTGAGCGTGCTTATCTTATAATATGCCCCCCTGAGCTTGTACGCGCCCGTCAGCTGCATGTTCTCGGGCTTCAGATAGACCTTGTTCCCTGTCTGGCCGCTCAGGTACTCGCTGAACACCAGCTTCGTCTCCAACGTCACGTTCTTTACGACTTCTGATGCCTCCTCGAATTTCTCCAGCGTAAGTCCCTCTTCCAACTCCGTCTCCTCCTCCGTCACAATCTCCTCTTCCCCTGCCAGTCCGTCCCCGGCCTCTTCTTCCAGTCCGGAAAGCTCCTCCATTTCCTGCGCCTGTTCATTCATCCCCAAGCTCCTCCTTCTTCACATCAAACAAAGCGTTCACGAATTCGTCCGAGTCAAATTTCTGCAAATCGTCTATGGTCTCCCCCACGCCGATATACTTCACCGGAACGCGCAGCTCCGACTGGATGGCCACGGCGATGCCGCCCTTTGCCGTGCCGTCCATCTTCGTCAGGATGATGCCCGTCAGATCCGCCACCTCCCCGAACTCCCTGGCCTGGACCAGGGCATTCTGTCCGGTGGTGCCGTCCAGCACGATCAGATTCTCCCGGTGGGCATCCGGGAACTCCCTGTCCACGATCCGTTTCATCTTCCGCAGCTCTTCCATCAGGTTCTTCTTATTGTGCAGCCGCCCCGCCGTATCGATCAGCAGCACGTCCACGCCCCTGGCTTTGGCGGCGCTCACGGCATCGAAGACCACGCTGGCCGGATCCGCGCCCTCGTTTCCGCCCACCATGGGCACCTCCGCCCGCCTGGCCCACTCCGCCAGCTGGTCTCCGGCGGCGGCCCGGAAAGTGTCCGCGGCGGCAATCAATACCTTCCGCCCATCCTCCTTGAACTTGCCCGCCAGTTTCCCCACAGAGGTGGTCTTGCCCACGCCGTTGACGCCGATCACCATGATCACCGACTGGCGCTGCTCAAACTCATACGCGTTTTCGCCTACCCGCATCTGCTCCTTGATGCCCTCTATCAGCAGCTGCTTGCATTCGTTGGGCTCTTTGATATGCTGCTCCTTTATCTGGGCCTTCAGACGTGCGATGATCTCCGTGGTGGCGTTCACGCCGATGTCCCCCATGATCAGGATCTCCTCCAGCTCTTCGTAGAAATCATCGTCGATAGCGGAAAAGCCGCTGAACACGGAATCGATTCCCCTGACGATATTATTCCTGGTCTTCGTCAGGCCCTCCTTCAATCTGGCAAAAAAACCTTTTTTTCCCTCTGCCATGCCTCATCCCACTCCTTCCCGCTGTCCCAATCCAGATCTACAACGCACAAGACAGTCCAGATTTCTGCCCTACAGACCAAGCGTGTGTCTGCCGGGCGCCGTCAGCGCGCATAATCGTCATATCCGACTTCAGGCCGCCTCCCCATGGCGGAAAACAGTCCCCCCGAAAGAAAACTCCCTGCCTCCCGGGAATCGCGGCGCTTCACCCGATGCTTACATCTTACCATATTTACATACTGTCCGCAATAGTCACGCTGTCAGTTCCTTATCTATCAGGTTCACGCTCACCAATGTAGACACCCCTTTCTCCTGCATGGTGATGCCGTAGAGCCTGTCCACCTGCTCCATGGTGCCCCTTCTGTGGGTGATGACGATAAACTGTGTATTTTTTGTCAGTTTATGGAGATATTTCGCAAACCTTCCCACGTTGGAATCGTCCAGGGCCGCCTCGATCTCGTCCAGCAGGCAGAAGGGCGAGGGCTTCAGGTTCTGGATGGCGAACAGCAGCGAAATGGCCGTCAGGGCCTTCTCTCCGCCGGACAGCTGCATCATGTTCTGCAGCTTCTTCCCGGGGGGCTGGGCGATGATGCGGATGCCCGCCTCCAGGATATCCTCGTCCTCTATCAGCTCCAGCGTCCCCCTGCCGCCGCCGAACAGCTCCTTGAACACCTTGTCGAACTCCCGGCAGATCTCCGCGAACTTCTCCGTGAACTGCCTGCGCATGGCGCTGTCCAGCTCCTCTATGATGCCCTCCAGGGTCTTCTCCGCCTCCACCAGGTCGTCCCGCTGTGTGGCCATGAACGTGTACCGCTCCATCAGGTTCTTGTAGTCCTCGATGGCGTTCACGTTCACGTCCCCCAGCTTCCTGATCTGATCCCGCAGGGCGGAAATCTCCTTTTTCATAGCGGGCAGGTCCGTCAGCTCCTCATCCCGCATGGCCGCGGCATCGCTGAGGGTGATCTCGTATTCGTCCCACATATAGTTAATCTGGGACTCCATGGATTCCTCCAGCTTCTCCTTCTGTGCGCCCAGGCGATAGACTTCCTTGTCCAGTGCGCTCTGGCGCTCCGACAGTTCCTCCCGCCTGGCGAAAAAGCTCTTCTGCTTAGCGGACAGCTCTTCCCTGTGGGCCGTGGCCTCCTTCAGCTTTGCTTCGGATTCGCTCTGGGCATCATAGGACGCCGCGATGGTCTCCTGCATCTTCAGAATGGTCTGCTGTCTGTCCTCCACCGTCTGGGCGTTCTCTTCCAGCGCCTGCAGAACTTCCGCCAGCTCTGCCCTGGACCGCTCGATTTCCCCGTCTATACGGTTTACATTGCTTTGCTGGAATCCCAGGGACTGACGCATCTTCTCCACCTTCAAATCCCACTCGGACACGGCCGCCAGCGCCTCCGCCTCCAGCTTCCGCTGTTCCTCCAGGGTCTGCTGGGACTGCTCGATTTCCTCCTGGGTTCTGGCCTCCAGGGCTTCGCTGGAAGCGAGGTCCGTCTGGACGGTCTCCTTGTCCCTTCTGATCTCCTGAATCTTGTCCTCAATCTCCCGCTCTTCTATGCGCAGGGAGGCCGCGCTCTCCACTTCCTCCTCCATGCGCTCCCTGGTCTGGCTGATGTTGAGCCTGGCCGTGTTCTGCTCGATGGACTTGCGCTGGATGTCGCTCTTTATGGCTTCTACGTCCACGCGAATCCGGGTTCGCCTGGCCTTGATTCCCTCAATCTCCTTCTCGGTCTCCTCCATGGCGACACGGAACCTGCTCGCCTTCGTCTCCAGCTCCTCAATCTCCCGACGCCTTCCAAGGAGATTGCTGTTGTTCTTATAAGCGCCGCCGCTGATCGCGCCGCCCGGCACCAAGAGCTCCCCTTCCAGCGTGACCATCCGGAGACTGTGGTTGTATTTCCTGGCCAGCTTCACGGCGTTGTCCACGTTGTCCACCACCACGATCCGGCCCAGCAGCGAGCCTGCCACGTCCCGGTACTTATCGTCAATCCGCACCAATGTATTCGCTGTGCCGATGACCCCTTTTTCTGACAGGACTTCCGTATTCTTGAACTTCTGGTAATTCCGGATGCTGGTCAGGGGCAGGAAAGTAGCCCTTCCCAGCTTGTTGGTCTTCAGGAAGCCAATCATCTCCTTGGCGGTGTCCTCGTCCTGAGTGACGATGTTCTGGATGCTGCCCCCCAGAGCCGTCTCGATGGCAATCTCGTATTTCTTCTCCACCTGGATGATGTCCGCAACCACCCCTACGATGCCCCGGACCCTTTCCTTCTGCTCCATGACCTTCTTGACGCTGCCGCCGTAGCCCTCGTAGCGCTCGGCCAGGTTGGACAGCGCCTCCAGCCTGGACCGCTCCCTGTGGTAGGCGTTCTTCGCCTCCTGCAGGACAGCGTCCTTTTGGGTCAGCGCTTCCCGGAAGCCGCCCAGCTCCTTCTCCAGGCCGGCCTCCTGCTCCTTCAGGGCGCGTATCTCCTCCGTGACCGCCTGGAAGACCGTTTCATAGTTCCGTATGGTCTCCTCTCTGGCGGCCTCGTCGGACTTGGCCCGCAGCAGCCTTGAGCTCAGCTCAGCCCTCCGGATGTTCACCTGCTCCATCATGGTGTCGAAGCGGCCCAGCCTTGACTTAATCGTGGCCCGCCGGTTCAGCTCGCCTATGATGATATTCTTGCCGGCTTCGATGCCGGTATTCAGTTCCTCTATTCTTTTCTGGATCCCCTCCAGCTTCCTCCTGGCCTGGTCCGCCAGGGCGGTGATTTCCTCCACCTTCGCGTCCGTCTCGCCCTTTTCCGAGAGCAGGCCCTCTTTCTCCCGCTCCCTGGCAGCGATGTCCTCCTGGATTGCGCTGCGGCGGTTGTTCAGATGGGCCTCACTGCCCTTGGCGGAATTGATCTGCTCCTTCAGCACGTTCATCTCGCCTTCCAGCCGGCCCCTGGTGAGCCCTGCGTCCGTGACGGTGCCCCTGGCCTCCTCTATGGCTTTCTCTAACTGCTCCAGCTCCTCCTGGACGCACCCGTACTCCTCCTTGATGCCCTCATAGGCCTCGCTGGCCTCCGCCAGCTCCCTTCCGGCATTGACGTGCTTTTCCTCCACTTCCTTCAGCTGTTCCCGGATGCGGGAGTTCTCCAGCAGAAATACGTTCACATCGAACCGCTTCAGCTCCTCCCTCTTGCGCAGGTACTGCCTGGCCGTCTCGGACTGGCGCTCCAGGGGGCCGATCTGCTTCTCCAGCTCCGACAGGATGTCGTTGACGCGGACCAGGTTCTGCTTCTCGTTCTCCAGCTTGGTCTGGGCGGCGGCCTTCCTGCGCTTGAACTTCACGATTCCTGCGGCCTCGTCGAAAAGCTCCCTGCGCTCCTCGGGCTTGCCGCTTAGGATTTTGTCAATCTGGCCCTGGCCGATGATAGAATAGCCTTCCTTGCCGATGCCGGTGTCATAGAACAGCTCGTTCACGTCCTTCAGCCTGCAGGGGCTCCCATTAATCAGATATTCACTTTCTCCGGAACGGTAGATACGCCTTGCCACCGTCACCTCGTCAAAGTCGATGGCGAGCTGATGGTCCGCGTTGTCCAATGTGATGGCCACATAGGCGTAGCTAAGCGGTTTCCTGTTCTCTGTACCCGAGAAAATGACATCCTGCATGCTGGCCCCGCGCAGCTGCTTCACCCGCTGCTCTCCCAGGACCCAGCGGACTGCGTCTGCCACATTGCTCTTGCCGCTGCCGTTGGGTCCTACGATTCCCGTGATGCCGTTGTGGAACTGAAAATTGATTTTGTTCGCAAAAGACTTGAACCCCTGTACCTCGATACTCTTTAAATACATCCTCTATCCCTCAACAGCAGCAATGCCTTGTAGGCCGCCTGCTGCTCCGCCATTTTTTTCGTCTTTCCCTCTCCTGTCCCCAGAGTCTCGCCCTCCATGTTCACGGACACCCGGAACAGCTTGTCGTGCTCCGGCCCGCTCTCCTCCAGCAGCTCATAACTGAACGCCTTCTTCAGCTTCCCCTGAATCAGCTCCTGGAGATTGCTCTTGCTGTCATAGAACAGCTGCTTGTCCTCCAGGTCCGACAGGACGAAACGGTCGATGAAGGCCTTGGCGGGCTCCATGCCTCCGTCCAGATAAATCGCGCCGATCACAGCCTCCATGGCATCGGAGACGATGCTGTCCCGGCTGCGGCCTCCGGTGTTCTCCTCCCCTTTGCCCAGCAGCATGAACTTCCCCAGCTCCAGATCCCTGGCGCAGAAGGCCAAAGACGGTTCGCAGACCATAGATGCACGCGTCTTCGTCAATTCCCCTTCGGACATCTTCGGGTTCCCTCGGAACAAAAACTCGCTGGACACCAGTTCCAGCACCGCATCCCCCAGGAACTCCAGCCGCTCGTAATTCTGGGTCTTGCGTATCTTCTGCTCATTGGTGAAGGAGCTGTGGGTCATGGCCTGCTTCAATAGGGCCACATCCCGGAACCGATATCCAATCCGCTCTTCCAGCACTTCCACCGTATATCCATGGACGGCGCTCCTTCCCTGGAGCGAACGCCCTCCGCTTGTATCACTGTCCAACATATCTCAATCCTCTTTTCTCAGACGGGTCTGCCTCGGATTTCTCCTTTATGGACGCAAATGAGCAGCCACATAACGGACTGCTCTTATGAAAGTCCATATGAATGTCTTCTTCCTTATGGCAGGGTCCCTCAGCCCAGCACGCCTTTGATCAAATCCACAGCTTCCCTTACGGTATGAATCTTCTCCGCCTCCTCCGAAGGAATATCGATGCCGAATTCCTCCTCGATTCCCATGATAATCTGGAACACGTCCAGAGAATCTGCTCCGAGATCGTCCACAAAGGTGGAATCCATGCCGATTTCATCGGGATCCACATTCAGCACGTCCGCGATTACTTTCTTCAGTTTTTCGAGTTCCATACGTCTGCCTCCTTTCCTTAATCCTCAAGAACCAGTTGTTCTTTGATCTTTTGGTTTATTTTCTGTTCTTTGAATGCTATGCATTGCAGAATAGAATTCTTGATTTCCACGGATTTGCTGCTTCCGTGGGTCTTCACCACCAGCCCGTTGAGGCCCAGCAGCGGCGCGCCCCCGTAGGCTTCCGTGCTGAAGTCCTTCAGGGTCTGCTTCAGGGCAGGCTTCACCAGCAGGGCCCCTATCTTGCTGCGCAGGCTGCTCATCATGCCCGCCTTAATCTTCTTCACCAGGGCATCGCTGACTCCCTCCAGCATCTTCAGCACCACGTTCCCCGCAAAAGCCTCGCAGACCAGCACGTCCGCCTTGCCGAAAGGAATGTCCCTGGCTTCCACATTGCCGATGAAATTGATCTCCGGGCAGTTCTTCAGAAGGGGATAGGCCTCCTTGGTCAGTGCGTTGCCCTTCTCCTCCTCCACGCCGATGTTCACCAGCCCTACCCTGGGGTTCTTGACGCCGATGACGCTCTCCATGTAGATGCTCCCCATTCTGGCGAACTGCAGCAGCTGGGAAGGCCTTGCGTCCACGTTGGCCCCGCAGTCCAGCAGCAGGCTCACGCCTTCGATATTGGGTATGATGGGGGCCAGCGGCGGCCTCTCCACCCCTTTGATGCGGCCTACGATGACCTGCCCGCCCACCAGGACGGCGCCGGTGCTGCCCGCGGAGACAAGGGCGTCGCATTCTCCCTCTTTCACCAGATACATGCACTTCACGATAGAGGAGTCCTTCTTCCGGCGGATTGCCATCACTGGCGGCTCGCCGGTCTCTATGACCTCCGGGGCATGGACAATCTCCAGCTGCTGCGCATCGTAGCTGTATTTCTTCAGCTCCTCTTTCAGCACAGGCTCTTTGCCCGCCAGGAACACTTTCACGCGCTTGTCGGCATTTATGGCTTCCACTGCGCCCTTTACGATTTCAGCCGGCGCATTGTCGCCGCCCATAGCATCTACCGCTACATTTACCATCTCAGCCATTGGTCTCCCTTTCTATGATTCTTCTCTTATGATAATGTAATCTGAACTAAAAATCAAGGATTTTCTCGCGCAAAAAAAGAATCGCTCATAACACAAAAAAGGGGCGCTCCACAGAACGCCCTGTACACTGCAAAAGATAGGAAAAACACACAATCAGTCCACGCTTACGATCTGCTTCTTATTGTAAGAACCGCAAGCCTTGCAGACTCTGTGGGGCACCATGAGGGCGCCGCATTTGCTGCACTTCACCAGAGTGGCAGCACTCATTTTCCAGTTTGCTCTCCTCTTGTCTCTTCTGCTCTTGGAAGATTTATTCTTAGGACAAATAGACATCGTTACACCTCCTTACTCTTGTTGAAGATATCTTGTATCACTGCCATGCGAGGGTCAGGGACGAAGGTATCGCATCCGCAGTCCCCCTGATTCCGATTCTGCCCGCACACAGGGCATATCCCCCTGCAATCCTCCTTGCACAGAATCTTCATCGGCCAGTTCATCAGAATCTCATTGTGCACCAAAGTCTCCACGTCCAAATGGAAGCCGTCCATAAAGCACAAATCATCCGCTTCCGCATCTTCCGTCCCGGGAGAGACAAGCAGCCTCTCAAAACGCAAATCCAGCGCTACCGGCACATCCTTCAGGCATCTGTCGCAGCCCGCCCGGATTGTCAGCCGGGTATCCCCCGTAAGCCTGGCCCTGTCGGCACCTTCATTCCTGACCGTCAGGCGCACCAGCGACTTGGAAGCGATGGGAAAGCTTTCCGTCCCGTTCTCATAGCATGTCATCTCCAGCGGAATCTCTTCCCGGATCTCCATGCCCTCGGATGTCAATACATCAGATAAGTTCAGTAACATAGCGGCTCCTATGCATTTTCACGCAAATCCTGCCTCCTGGGAGACAGATTCGCATTGACAGTGGTCTTCTTCCCACACATTGGTTTATTATACATAGGAGCGGGCCATTTGTCAATATGATTTTGGGGACATGTGGCAATTTTTTTCAATTTTTTGTAGCAGGTCCGTCCCCTTACCTGTATCCTCTTGTCCAGTTTCTGCCGGAACCCCGCCGCCTGCTCCCGGACAATGCTTCTGCGAAAGCCCGGTGCCAGCACGAATCTGTTCAAAAAAGCCTTTCATTACCACTCTTTCCTCAACAATATTTCGCAATGGCGGCATCAATCATGGCGGCACATTTCTCCACCTGGGGCATATCCTCCGGCACCAGCCCCGGCAAAGGCCTGCGCACGCCGCCCAGCTCTAACCCTTCGCGCCGCTTCATCACTTCCTTCATCACCGCGTACAGATTCCCATGGCAGCTCCCCATGGCAGAGATGATGTTGTTGGCCTCATACTGTATCTCCCTGGCGCGGTCCATTTCGCCGCTCCGGAACAGGTCCATTATCTTCAGATAGAGCTCCGGCATGACGCCGTAAGTACCGCCGATTCCGCCCTCCGCGCCTATGGCCAGACCGGAGACCAGCTGCTCGTCGGGACCGTTGAACACCATGAAATCGTCCCCGCCCTCCGCTTTGAACATCTGGATGTCCATGGCCGCCATGGAGCTGTTCTTCACCGCCCGCACCCTGGGGTTCCTGCGCATCTCCCTGAGCAGCGGCACCGTCAGGGCCACCCCCGCCAGCTGCGGAATGTTGTAGATGACAAAATCCGTATCAGGAGCCGCCGCCGATATGTCGTTCCAGTACTCTGCGATGGCATAATCGGGGAGACGGAAATAAATAGGCGGAATCGCGGCTATGGCATCCACCCCCAGGCTTTCCGCATGGGCCGCCAGGACACGGCTGTCCTTTGTATTGTTGCAGGCCACATGGGCGATGACGGTGACCTTTCCGCCCGCCGCCTTCATCACATGCTCCAATGTCAGCTTCCTGTCCTCCACGCTCTGGTAGATGCACTCTCCCGAGGAGCCGCCCACGTACAGCCCTTTCACACCCTTTTCCACCAGATGCGCCGCAAGGGCCTCCGCCCTCTCGCCGCTGACCTCTCCGTCCTCGTCATAACACGCGTAGAATGCCGGGATGATTCCCTGATATTTCTCGATATTGTTTCCCATATTCTTTCCTCCATGCCCGTCCTTCGCGGACTCTCAAACTGGGCCCCTATGACCCTACCACTGGTTTACTGCACATCGCCGACTGCCGCCGCTTCCATCAGGCGATTTCCCGCAGACACGCGGAAGGCGATGCCGCCCTCCGACTGCCGTATCCCTCTGGTTCCTCTTGTCCCCCGCATGTGGACATTGCTTTTTCAGAGACGATATATTATAATGGCGTAGGAATTATCGGAAAATTCCATATGCCGTCGGCACCGCAGCCGACGTATTCCCAGATTTTCAAATCTTTCCGAAAAAAGGAGCACACAGACATGGCAGAGTCCTTTCTCGATTCCCTGACAGAACGCTACAACACCCTGACCCGCTCGGAGAAGAAACTGGCCGGTCATATCTTCGCCAACGCCACAAAAGTACAATACCTGTCCATCAATTCCCTGGCGGAAGACAGCGGTGTCTCCCAGGCTACCATCACCCGGTTCTGCCGGAAAATGGGGCTCTCCGGCTACCATAACCTGAAAATCGCCCTGGCGAAATCCGACCGCGCCGCCCACTCCGGCACCACCGGCCCGGAATCCGGCCTCCCTTCGGTGGAGGAGGAAGACGACTTAAGCGCCGTCTGCCGGAGACTGTGCGATTCCTATCAGTCATCCCTGCGGGAGACCATGGAGCAGCTCCAGCCGGATTCCTTTCACCGCGCCGTGACGCTGCTGTCCGGCGCAAAGCATGTCTACTGCTTCGGACAGGGGGCCGGGATGGTCATGGCCCTGGAGACCGCAGCGCTCTTTTCCATGGTCTCCCAGAGCTTCGTCCACATTTCGGATTCCCATCTGCAGATGGTGCACACGGCGCTGGCCACCCCGGAGGACGTGATCCTGTTCTTCTCCTACTCCGGCTCCACCAAGGAGGTACAGGAAATCCTGAACCTGGCCAAGGAGCGCGGCGTCCCCATCCTCCTGGTGACCCACTTCAGGAATTCCCCTGCCGCCAGGCTGGCAGATACCGTGCTGCTCTGCGGCTACGACGAAAACCCCATCCAGTCCGGGTCAGTGGCGGCGAAAATGGGGCAGCTGCTGCTGATCGATTGCCTGTTCCACGCCTACTGCAGCCAGAATCCGGAGCAGTCCCTGGCCATGCGGGTGGCCGTGTCGGAAGCCGTCTCCCGGAAGCTGCTCTGAAGCCGTCTCCCGAAAACCGTTCTTGATCCCCTCCGGCCCTCTGCCCTAAATCTCCGCCAGCTGCGCTTTCTCGATGCGCCTGATGCGGGTCCGGGTCAGACAGTTCCCGTCCGCCTTGTCTCCTGCACAGTAGGCCAGCAGCAAAGCGTCCTCCGTGAAATACATCGCGCAATAGCAATAGCCTCTGCTCTCGTCCCACTCGAAGGCCCTGGGCGGGGTGAAGGTCTTTCCGTTGTCCCGGCTGGCCGCAATCGCCATGGGGAACCTTCCCCCCGTGACGGGCTCCCATTTTTCGAAACGCCCATCGTAGTTGGGGATGGGGTTCCAGATGGCGTAAATCGTCCCGTTGCTGTCACGTTTCATGCTCAGGGGGCTGTTGGGCGAAGTGAACCGCGATGGCTGGCATGCCGTCCAGCGCTCTCCCCCGTCCACGGAGAACATTTCAAACTGCCGCCCCAGATCCGTCCTGGCCCAGCCCCAGACAATGCCCGGAGCCAGCTCCAACACACCCGGCTCCTGCAATCCGCTGTAGCAATAGGACGAATACGGCAACGCGCACTTGTCCACAGGCCAATTCCACGTAGCCCCGTCGTCATCCGAGTAGAAGAACATCGCCACGGAGCGGCCGTCCATGTATCCCTCCCCCGACCGGTGACTGGCAACGGGGACGATGATTCTGCCGCTCTCCAGACGGACTACCCTGTCATTGTTCATCACGAAGAAGTCCTCCTGGGGCGTGCACACCACCCGCTCCCCCCAGGTCCTGCCGCCGTCGCTGGAACGCCTGAGGAAAATCTGGGTGCGGGCATAGGTGAGCCTGACCAGGTAGAACAGCCCCACATCGCCGTTCTGCATCATCAGCAGAGCCGGACACATCATATTGACGCCGTTCTCCCCCTCAAAAGTGAGGATGACCTTGTCCTCTCCCCAGGTCCTGCCGCCGTCCCGGGAGCGCATCAGGCTCAAATCGGCAAAGGCCTGATCCGCGCTGCTGTCCCCCCGGAATCTGCTGTACACGAACAGAATCTCTCCGTCCGCCAGCTGCAGGAATGTGCCCTCGCTGTTCCGGGGATTGTCCTCTTTGGGTCCGATGTCCGCCGTCAGCGTCCCCAACGCCACTTTTTTCATTTCATACTCCATCGCTTCTTGACCTCCTAGTCTTCCTGAACGCAAACCTTTCTTTCATTATAGGTTGATTCCCGGAAAAAAGCAATGCAAAATGAAAATCTTTTTCATTTTTCTGAATCTTTTCGCAAGCCGTTATTGACAATCCTCCCGGGATGATATATAAAAGAAATAAGATGGAACCTCAGCAAACTACGCGAAGGGAAACACGATCATGACAAAAAACACAGCAGACATCGAAAACCTGAGAATCGCCGCAGTGGATATCGGCGGCACCTGCATCAAATCGGGTCTGTGGGAGGGCGGCTCCCTGACGGACATCCGGGAGCGGGATACCGATGCCCGCCTGGGCGCTTCCCACGTCATGGACACCGTAATGGAGATACTGGCGGGATACCGGGATTTCCAGGCCGTGGGCATCAGTACCGCCGGTCAGGTGAATACGGAGAAGGGGATGATTCGATACGCCAACGACAACATCCCCGGCTATACCGGAACCAAGGTCAGGGAACTGATTGAAAATAATTTTCATGTTCCCGCGGCGGTGCTCAACGACGTGAACAGCGCGGCCCTGGGGGAAGCCTGTTACGGCGCGGGAAAGGGATATGACGATTTCCTCTGTCTCACCTACGGCACGGGCGTGGGCGGCGCTATCGTCATAGGCGGGCAGGTCTATGTGGGCTGCGGCTTTTCCGCGGGGGAATTCGGCGGCATCGTGACCCATCCCGAGGACAGGGATCCGGCCCGGGATATGTTCAGCGGATGTTATGAACGCTACGCTTCCACCACGGCTTTGGTCCGGCTGGTGCAGGCCCGGTTCCCGGAGCTGGGCAATGGCCGGGAGATTTTCGCCCGGTTGGAGCAGCCGGAAGTGCGGGAACTGGTAAACCAATGGATCCGGGAGATCACTTACGGCCTGGTGAGCCTGGCCCATATCTTCAATCCGCCGCTGATTATCCTAGGAGGCGGCGTCATGGGGCAAAGCTATGTCATCCGGGAAGTCCGCCGGATGCTGGGAGAACAGCTCATCCCCTCTTTCCGGGACGTGGCCGTCCAGCCGGCTGCGCTGGGAAACCAGGCGGGAATGCTGGGCGCGGCCGAGACCGCCTACAGGGAATACAGAAAACGGAATATATAACGTCACTTATGTAGTCGAAACTGAAAGGAGCAGACATGGAAAACCAGAAAATAGAACAATTGCACGGCAGACTGATCGTCTCCTGCCAGGCCCTTCCCCAGGAGCCTCTCCACTCCTCTTTCATCATGGGCCGGATGGCCCTGGCGGCAAAGCAGGGCGGCGCCTTGGGCATCCGCGCCAACACAAAAGAGGATATCCGGGAAATCCAGTCCCAGGTAGACCTGCCGGTCATCGGCATCGTAAAGCGGGATTACCCGGACAGCAAAATATACATAACGCCCACCCTGAAGGAAGTACAGGAGCTCATGGAGGTACGGCCTGAAATCATAGCCCTGGATGCCACTGACGCCGTCAGGCCCGGCGGAGTCTCCCTGGACGATTTCTTCCAGCAGCTCAAGGAGAAGTATCCGGACCAGCTGTGGATGGCGGACTGCTCCACGGTAGAGGAGGCCCTCCATGCAGACGCGCTGGGCTTTGACTTCATCGGGACGACTTTGGTGGGCTATACGGAGCAGAGCAAGGAGGCCCGAATCGAGGCCAATGACTTTGAGATTCTGCGGAAAATCATCGCTTCCGTCAGACATCGGGTCATTGCGGAGGGAAATATCAATACGCCGGAGAAAGCCAGACGGGTCATCGAACTGGGCGCTTTCAGCGTAGTGGTCGGCTCCATCATCACCAGGCCGCAGCTCATCACGAAAAGCTTCGCGGACGCGCTTGCCTGAACACACAAAATCACAAAAAAGCCGAGCCGGACATGACGCTTCATCCTTCGCTGTCATGTCCGGCTCTTCCTTTGTCTTTCTTACTTTTTATCTTTCTCCCAATTTACTTTCGTGTTCCTACCGCTGCAAAGCCTATTGCGGCACAACACTTATTACCTCACTTCTGCGGATTCTGTTCTACGGGCACGGCCTCCCTGGCCTGGGCCTTGAACTTGGCCACTTCCTTCATGGCCTGGCCGATGGTGATATTGGTCCCCGCTCCGGCCACGCAGCCGCCGGGGCATGCCATTCCCTCTATCAGGCAGCCGTTCTTCTTCCCGGCTTTTGCCAGGAGGAGCATCTTCCTGCATTCCGTCAGGCCTTCTGCGTGCTCGATTTTCACTTCCGTGCCGGGGTAATAGGTCTTGACGCATTCCTCGATGGCCCCCGCCACGCCGCCTGCCACGCCGTAGCCCCGGCCAGCGCCGGTGGCATCCGTCATCTCGTCCATGGCCCTAATCTCCTCCAGGAGGATTCCTTTCGCCTCGAACATCCCCGTCAGCTCCTCGAAGGTGATGACGAAGTCCACGTCAGAGCGCACCGTCCGGCGGCTGGCCTCCAGCTTCTTGGAAGCGCAGGGGCCTATGAACACCACCAAGGCTTCCGGATGCTCCTGTTTGATGATCCTGGCCGTGGCCACCATGGGGGTCAGCTCATTGCTGATCTTGTCGATGGTCTCCGGGAAAAGATGCTTCGCCATCACAGACCAGGAAGGACAGCAGGACGTCAGGGCGAATTCCTGATTTCCCGTGGCCACCTCTTTCACATAATGCTCCGCCTCCGCCATACAGCCCAAATCCGCGCCGACGGCAGTCTCGTAGACATCCGCGAAGCCAAGCTCCTTCAAGGCCGTCTTGAACATCTCCGGCGTGACCTTCGGCCCGAACTGTCCGGCAAAGGCGGGCGCTACCTGGGCGATGACCTCCCTGCCCGACTGCATGGCGCGGATCAGCTGGAATATCTGGGACTTGTCCGCTATCGCCCCGAAGGGACAGCTGACCATGCACATCCCGCAGGACACGCACATTTCATTGTCAATATAGGCGCGGCCGAACCGGTCGGACTTGATGGCGTTTACGCCGCAGGCGGCCTTGCAGGGGCGCTCCTTGTGGCAGATGGCGTCATAGGGACACACATCCTTGCATTTCCCGCACTTGATGCATTTCTCCTGGTCAATCACGGACTTGCCGTTCACCATGGAGATAGCCCCCTTTGGGCATACGCTGTGGCAAGGATGGGCTACGCAGCCCATGCAGGCGCTGGTGACTTCATAATGGTTCTCAGGGCAGGCATTGCAGGCAGAGGGGATGACCTGCATCAGCGGCGGCTCATAGTATTTCTCATCGATATCGCTCTCTTCCAGTCCCTGTGTCAAATGGCCGGGATGCTCTCTGTTCTCCGGCCGCAGGCTCATGCCCATGGCCAGGCGGATGCGCTCTCGGATAATGGCCCGGTCGCGGTATACGCTCTCCCAGTACAGGGGCTCTTCATAATCTACGATTTTGTAGGGGAGCGCCTCCATGTCATCCTTTAAATTCGTTGAGTGATATGCCAGGTTTGCCACTTCCTTAAAGACCCGTCTCCTGCGCTCCCGGACGGGAGTGTCGATTCCTCTCATGCTGCTCATGGCTGTCTGTCTCCTTTTATATGTTTCTCTCCGATATACTGTTCCGGTTCTCCGTTGGACTTTCAACGCGATTAAAGTATAACATATCCCTGGCGATAGCACAAGTCGCCGTTTTGGTCAATCGGTCAGATACTGCACCTCCCAGGCCTCCCAGGGCCCGGGAATCTCTAATTTTCGTATCATTTCCTCCAGGACATTTTCCGGAATATGTCTCTGTCTCGTCCGGTTCCGCTCCAAAAGCTCCCTGTAAGGCACCTCCAAATAGAGGATATGCACCCGGGCACCGTATCCGGTACAGAGCGCTGTGAGCTTTCTGCGGGTCTCCCGGATGATGTTGGTAGCATTCCAGATAAATGGCTGCTTCCTGCGCAGAAATTCCTTTGCCTGCTCCAGGGCCCTAAGCGCCACCTTTCCGGATCCTTTGGCGGGGGATATTCCCATCTCCTCCCGGATCCCGTCCAGGGAAATCACGGGCAGACCGCCCCCGTTCTCCGCTATCCAGCTGTCCTTTCCGCTCAAAGGAAGCCCCGACATGAGAAACACGTCAAATGTCCTGTCATCATAAAGCTGCGCTCCCTGCCATAGATTTTCACTATTGAAAAAACGTTCTTTTGTGTGTGAATTATAGAATGCATACGGCGCTTCCCATACTCCCAGTTCCCTGGCATATTCGCCGAACCATTCCACCCGTTCCGCCATTTCCTTCCCATCATCCGTTATCCGGCCCAACACGTCCGCCTTGGCAAGCAGATACAGCAGCCGCAAGGAGATGCTTTCCGCCGCTTTCAGCAGCCAGACCTCGGGCCTTTGTTTTTCCGCGAACCATATGGGCAGACCATGGCAGCGTACCAGCCCCGCTGCCTGTTCTCTTTCTGCAAATGACAGGCCAAATCGTTCGGCCTCCTTGTAGGCGAGACTGCGAAACATTTTCTCTCCCACTATAGTGTGCCTGGGGGAAAGGATTCTCCCCTCCTCTTCTCTTGTGCAGTTCTTTTTCCCGATATCGTGAAAAGCCGCGGCAAGGAACAGAAGCTCCTGTTCCCCGCCGCTTAGCAGACTCCACTCCGGCAGCCCTGTCAGCATCCGGCATACCATCTGCGTATGGCAGTATACATCCCCCTCGCCATGGTAGGCTTTCTCCTGACGCACTCCTTTCAGCAGGACAAGCTCGGGATACCGCTGCGTCATGGCTTCAAACGAAAGAGGCTGCTTATTCATCCCCGGCACCTCTCTCCCCGGTGTCAAAGAGATTCACATCCTCCGCCAGACAATTGGCCACAATAGGGCGTTTCACCCAGTGGCTCTCCGACTCCAGTATGGTGTTCAGGAAAGACCCCCGCACGTATTTGAGACGGTCCGTCACATAGTCCCCCTCTTCTACTTTGATATAAATCCCTTCCATGATTCCGCTTAAATCCGTCTGCTTTTGGGCTTCCTCTATTCTCACGCCTGCCCTGCGGCACTGCGTATGGAACTTTTGATCTTTGTCATTGGATATAAAAGCGCTTTTGCCGATGTATCCCGTAATCTCTTCCACGCTTTGGTAATACCCCTGAGCCAGCACCCGCACAGAGCAGATAAATGGCGCGTCCTCCAGAAATTCTCGCCGTCTCCTGGTAGAGAAGAATCGCCCCTCTTCTCTGTCATAAATGTCAAATTCCATGAAATAATGGGGTAGCCTATCATAAAACACCGTGTGCTTCGCATACAGCCATTCCCCGTATAAGATATACCTGTCTTCCAAAAGACGGCGCAGTCTACCCTCAAAGCAGCCCGCCCACATCTTGAACAGATCGAACTGTTTTTCCCCGTATCCGCCGTTCAGATAATGACCTCTGCTCTGAAGCAGCATCTTCCCCAATGGGTCGAAACTGATGCCGCAGTTGGCGCCGTCCACTTTCTCCTCCAGAACCAGGTACTTTCCCCGGATTTCCCCGAAAGCGATGCATTTTAAATCCTCGTCCCCCATCTGCTCCCTTGATCCTTCCAGATGACGGGTACGGGGATATTTCAAAATCTGATTTATCATGATTGATTTCCATCTCCTCTCATCAAAAACCGAAAACGGAACAGTCCCCCCTGTCTTTCTGGGCATGCTTTTCTTCAAGTCTTTTGTATAAATGCATCCAGCATAGCCCGCAGCTCCTCCAGGCTGATTCCTTTCTCCCTGGCAATGGCCGCCAGGTCTTCGTATTCATATTTTGTCCGTTTTACACCGTACCCTGTGGATTCCTTGCAGCGCACTGTCCCATAGGGTGTCTCCACAGATGTCATCTTCCTGTCCAGCACATAGCGCTGCATCCTTGTCTCTCGCACGCCGATGGTGGTGGTGTGCCGGAAAAGCAGGCCCAGAATCTTTTCTTTGTCCTGTTCTTTGGTCAGGACGCGGAGCAATACGCCGGGCCGGGATTTCTTCATGCCTATCGGAACGGTATAGACATCCAGCGCCCCGCCCTCAAAAAGCCTTTCCATAGCGAAACTTATCTGTTCTGCAGACATATCGTCCACATTACAGGAAAGTTCCAGGACAGAATCCTCTCCTCCCTCCGTGTCTCCCAGGATAGCCCGCACACAGTTCGCCGCTTCGAAATCTTTCTTTCCCATACCGTAACCGATGGCACGAGTCCGCATCGCCGGCATGCTCCCAAAACGAGCGGCAAAGTGCTTCAGCAGCGCCGCCCCTGTGGGCGTGCAGAGTTCCCCTTTCACAGTTCCTCCATAGATTGGCACATCCTTCAGGATATGGGCTGTGGCCGGTGCCGGCACAGGCAGGATACCATGGGCGCATCTGACCTGGCCGCTCCCCACATGCACAGGCGAAACCACCACTTCCTCCGGTGACAGCTTATCCATCAGCAGGCAGACCATCGTGATGTCCGCAATGGCATCCATTGTCCCTACTTCGTGGAAATGGATTTCTGTGACTGGCACTCCGTGGGCATGGCTCTCCGCTTCGGCAATCAGCTTATAGACAGACATGACATCTTCCCTGACCTTTTCCGGCAGCGGCAGATGTCTCCTCACGATATGTTCGATATCGTGCAGGCTGCTGTGATGGTGCCCATGTCCATGATGATGGTGATGGCCATCGTTTTCTCCATGCCCGTTGCTGGCATGGTGGTGATGGCCGCCCGCGCCGTCATGGTCATGGCTATGTTCTTCTGTCCCGCCATCCCAGGCCGTCTCCGCAACCATATGATGGGTATGATGTTCATGCAAATGCTCATGCCCCGCATCAAGGCTCTCCTCTTCCATGCCATTAACAGTCACCGAAATATGTGTCCCCGTAATTCCGCATTTTACGGCAGTCTCTCTCTCTATGCGCACTCCTGGTATCCCCAGGGTATTCACCTCTTCCAGAAATGCGTCCCCATCCGGCAGAAGCTCCAACAGAGCCGCCGCCAGCATGTCCCCGGCAGCCCCCATTCCGCAGTCCAAATATAATGTCTTCACAGATTCCACTCCTCTCAAAATCATCCCACTTCATCACATACTGTGCAGAAATTAATATGCTCTTTCTGCAGAAACAGTATATGTCTCTTCCCCAGCAAAATCAAACAAATTGAGTTCGCGCATTGAAAAATGCTATCTACTAAAAGTTTCCGAAAACCATGCAACATGTCAAATGAGCCAGCTGAGCATGGTATATAATCATTTATCTAAATTTCACCTACAGCCCAGACCAGTCTCCCTGCGTCCCCCTCCCGGCCATATGGTTGATCATGCTGGCCAGATAGCCGGCTCCGAACCCATTATCGATATTCACCACCGACACACCGCTGGCACAGGAGTTCAGCATAGACAGAAGCGCCGACAATCCGTTGAAGGAAGCGCCATAACCCACGCTGGTGGGCACCGCAATGACCGGGCAGTCCGCCAGGCCGCCGATGACGCTGGCCAAAGCTCCCTCCATGCCTGCAATGGCAATGATGACGCTGGCGCCCATGATGTCTTCCAGGTGAGCCAATGTCCTGTGGAGCCCTGCTACCCCCACATCATAAAGCCGTACCACTTCATTGCCAAGAATCTGAGCAGTCAGGGCAGCTTCCTCCGCCACCGGAATGTCACTGGTTCCCCCGGTGGCTACCACGATTCTGCCGATTCCGTCAGGCACCGGCATCTCACCGAGTATGCCTACTCTGGCATCATCATAGTACTCCAATGCGTGGCGCTTTCCTACCATCTCAGCCGTCTCCCGGGACATGCGGGTAATCAGTATCGTCTTCTGGCCGCTTCTCTCCATGACATCGATTATGCCGCTTATTTGCTCCGGGGTCTTTCCCGCGCCATAAATCACTTCCGCCGCGCCCTGGCGTATCTTGCGGTGCAGATCCACTTTGGCATATCCAATGTCCTCAAAGGGCTCCACCTTAATTTTCAACAATGCGTCCTCCACGGACATCCCGCCGGACTGCACGGCTTCCAGTATCCTCTTGATTTCATTGTTCATCCCCGCACCTCCAGATCCAGCATCACTGCACTATAGTATTTTTTCAATTCCGCCAGGATTTCCTTCCGTCTGCCAAGCAGCAGCGGAATGTCGCCCTCCGTAACCTGTAGGCGCGCCATGTCCGCAGCCGCCCCCTCGCCGGATGTCACCTTTTCAGGCTGCATCCGCTCAAATGCCCCCTCACCAGACGGCTCCTCCTCAGGCGGCATCCGCTCAAATGTCCACCCATCAGACGGCTCCCCCTCAGGCTGCATCCGCTCAAATGCCCCCTCACCAGACGCCCCCGCCCCAGGCAGCGCAGGTTCCGCTCCCCATGGCATTCCACAGGCAGGTGCTCTATGGCTATCCCGTCCGCTATCCATCGGAACCATTCTCACACGAAAATCCCTCAATCCGACGGAAGCCAGATAACTTTCCGCCCTCTCTGTCCGACATAGCTTCTCCTCCGTAATCTCTGTGCCGGTAGGAATCCTGGTGGCAAGGCAGGCATAGGCTGGCTTGTCCCAGGTGAACAGGCCGGCTTCTTTAGACAATCTCCGGATTTCCGCCTTGGTCAGCCCGCATTCCCGGAGCGGAGAGCGCACTTCCAGTTCCCGGAGCGCCCGCATGCCGGGACGGTCTCCCGCATCATCAGAAGCATTCGTGCCGTCCATCAGCACGGAAAAGCCATCTTCCGCAGCCGCTTTTGCTATGGCAGTGAAAAGCCTCTTTTTACAATGGTAACAGCGATCCCTGGGATTGGAAGCCACCTGCGCGTCAGCGAGCACATCCTCCTCCAATATCCGCATATCCGCCCCCAGCTCCCCGGCCAGTCTACGGGCATCCTCCAGCTCGAACCGGGGCTGAAAAGCCGATTTGACATAATAAGCCCGCACCGACGCACCGCTCTCCCCAGCCGCATATAGCAGATACGCCGAATCCACCCCTCCTGAAAATGCCAGAGCCACTTTCGGATTCTCCCGAAAGAAATCTTTTAAGTCCATATATGCCCCCATTTCTTCTTAGGAATTGCCGGGAAATAACTGATACAGCTTCTTTAGAGAAAAGCCCGGAAATGCAAGGAAAACAGCTTTAAACTCGTATCAGTTATTTGAAGACACTTCCTTAATACTTACAAGCGCTGAAATCTGCCGCCAGTCCTGGTTCCCTTCGCTCGTATTGCAGCAGTTATTTTCCGGCATTTCCTAAGCCGTGTGACTGGCCCCTCGGCTCATTCCGGAATTTCTACCATAACCGGAATGTGAAAGTCGCATTTCCAGGGAACAACCACCTCATTTTCCGGAACCAGCTTATACTGTGAAACATCGAAAGCACCATTCAGGATTCCGACAATTCGCTCTTCATATCCGTCTTCCATTCCATTATTCACAGTTACTTCTTCCATATAAAATTTTTCATGAACTATGATAGGACATTCACCAAAAAACCGTACCATCTGCGGCATACCCAGGCTATCGTCTTCCGTCCCTTCTTCCATTTCATAGCGCAGCACTATCTTCCAATAGGAAAAATCTTCCGGGCTATACTCATCCGGAATGGCAACCGCTTCGCATTCTTCCCCTTCCACTCTCTCGCAGCTTTCCACCGAAACCCTGCCTCCCGGAATCTCATACTCCACATCCTCCCATTCACAGGTCTCCAGATTGATGGGAATCACAAAATTGCCATTATATCGATAGAGCAGCTCCAGGCTGGGTATCTGTATGATATATTCCCCGGCCTGCACTTCTCCGAAATTAAATTCTATGAAATTTTCTTTTCCTCCCGTCGTTATATTCCCCCGTATCTCCTTTCCGTCCGGCGCCACCGCTATGATATCCCAAAGCTGGAAATCATACGGCCCTACAGAATCCCAATCGCCCACATTGCTCTCTCCTTCCGCACCGAAATCGACTTCCATCTGCCCCTTCTCCTCTATCAACAGCGGATACAAGCCAACCAGCAAATCTCCCCTCTTCACTTTCGGGACGGCTAACACCCCGCCTTTCTCACCCATCTGGTAGTCATATCCCCGGAAATCTTCAGCTCCTGAAAGATGAAAGCGAAGCGGGAATTGAACCCCGGACCAGTCCCATGTCATCTCCCAAACTGTCTGTCCCTCGGAGGGCATTTCTATCGATTCCGCCTCCACTTCAAAATCTATATCCTGCGGCAGTTCTACGTGATAGCCGGTCAGACAGATATACTCCTTCTCCCCGTCCTTCAGCATACCTATCTCTATATCCTCTCCCGGTCTCCAGGTGTCCCTGTCTTCGCTGTTGAAATGAACCATTCCATGAGCCAACAGCTCTCCGTTCGCTATAAAAGCATTCTCCAGCACATACGTCCCTCTGTCATTCTCAATCGTGATGCTTTCCTCCAGCATATAGATGGAAAAATCTGGCTCTGAGACGACTCCGAACCCCGGCACGATACCGAAATAACGGACAATAATGTACGCGCATGCGTCCAGCGGCAAAGCGAGCAATAGAACCAGAACCGCAATCATGGCCAGACGCATCTTGCTCAGGCTTCTCTGATGCCTCTTCTTCACCGTCTCATATGGAAGCCCCAGGGAATCCGCGATTTCCTGAATCGTCATCCCGCCGTAGTACTTCATGCGGATGATGTCCAAGTCCTCCGGCTTCAGAACTGCCATAGCCTTCTCCAAATTCAGCTTCCTGTCCACCTGCTCCATCTGCCCTGTTTCGCCGGGGATTTCCTCGTCCAGCTCCAGGGTTCTGCGCAGGTTCTCCCTGCGGTAGCGGCTGACTGCCAGGTTCCGGGCAATTGCCGCCAGAAACGATGCCAGATTGCCTTTAGAGCTATCGAACCGCTCCCTGCCTGTATAAAATTCCATAAAAGTATCATTCACGCATTCCTTGATATCCTCAGGATTCTTCAAGTACTGCTCCACCACATGCCAGAGCAGGCCCGTGTAGCGCTCCACCGCCAGAGACATAGCCTTCTGAGGATTTGCCTCAAGCAGCACCATAATTTTTTCCTGTAAATCTTTCTCCGCTGTATTATACTAAGCACCGATTGGATTTGCAGTAAATAGATATGCCCATTTAGGCCG
>CAJUFI010000027.1 GCA_910585665.1 uncultured Acetatifactor sp.
AGCCTTCCTTCTCGGCCAGGTTCTGCGAGACCTATGACAGCCAGGGGGAGAGGCACGACTGAGAGGCATCTCGATAAAAGGCAGATAAAGCACAGATAAAACACAGATAAAGGAAAGAGCTTTCGGCACAGGCAGCTGACCAATATGGACAGCTGTCTGTCTTCTTAGGAATTGTCGGAAAATAACTGATGCAACTTGTTTAGGAGAAAGCCCAGAAATACAACGAAAACGGCTATAAACTCGCATCAGTTATTTGTAGACAATTCCTTATATCGGATGAGGATTTTCCCGGCTGATGCCAAAGAAACACCGGCGGAATCCGATGCCGATTCCGTCTTGACATTCCGCTTGAGATGTGGTATTTTATATTTGCGCCCGACATGTCGAGTAACGACATATCGCGACAAGATATGTCGAGAGGAGGAAGAAAGCTCTGCTTCGAAATGACGAAAGCAAGCCTCGGCCTGGAGGCTGTCGAATCTGGACGAGGCAGAGCAGAAGCGGGACGATAATAATAGGAGGGAAGTAATTGAATGAAACTTTGCGAAAAAAATACATTCCCATGACAGAGACCACCTATTACACCCTTCTGGCCGTCATGGCTCCCCGTCACGGCTATGCCATCATGCAGTATGTCAGCAGCCTGACGGAAGGCAGGATCGTGCTGGGCACCGGCACCCTCTATACCATGGTGGGCAGGCTGGTGGCGGACGGCGTCATCGAAGTGGCTCTCGGGAGCGAGAAGAAAACTTACTCCATCACCCCGGCAGGCTTGGAGCTGCTGCAGGAAGAGACGGAGCGCCTGGGCCAGCAGCTGGCGGACGGCGTGAATATCCTGTCAGGGGGGGCATGAAAGGCGGCTCGTATGGAGGACATGGCGGCCACGGCGGCCATGGAAAGGGCTGGCGCGGCATCCGGACCGCTTTATGCCCGGGGGCTGCGAAGGAAAAGCGGAGGGCTGCATTGACGGCGCGGAAGCGGCTTAAGGAGGGTCCATGTGGGGCCTGGACATAACAGTTGAGAGCGGAGGACAGAAAATGAAACTGGAAGTAAAGAACATACGCAAAAGCTTCGGAGACAAAGAAGTGCTCCACGGCATCGATTTTCAGGTGGAGAGCGGCAAGGCGCTGGGGCTGCTGGGCAGGAACGGCGCAGGCAAGACCACCACGATCCGCATCCTCATGGATGTATTCCATGCCAACAGCGGAGAGATCCTGCTGGAGGGCAAAAAGTTCGTGCCCGGAAAGCACAGCATCGGATACCTTCCGGAGGAGCGGGGCCTGTACCCTAAGCGGACGGTCATAGACCAGATGATCTACCTGGCCTGCCTGCGGGGCATGAACCCGAAAGAGGCCAAAGAGAGCGCGAAAAAATGGCTGGCCAGGCTGGAGGTGTCCGAGTACGAGACCAAGAAGCTGGAGACCCTCTCCAAGGGCAACCAGCAGAAAGTGCAGCTTGCCGCCACCCTGGTGAGCAATCCGGAGATCGTGATCTTGGATGAGCCCTTCAGCGGCCTGGACCCGGTGAACTCCCAGATTCTGAAGGATGTGGTGAACGAGCTCATAGCGGAGAACAGGATCGTCATCTTCTCCAGCCACCAGATGAGCTATGTGGAGGAATTCTGCGATGAAATCGCCATCATCAACCAGGGAGAGGTAGTGCTGGCGGGAAGGCTTAAGGAAATCAAGAAAGAGTACGGCAAAAACCGCCTGATGCTGGCGGCGGAGGACTGCTCCCTGGAGGAGCTGGCCCGCAAGGTAGAGCGGGAATGGGCAGACCTGGCAAGGGTGTCCGACCGGAAGAAAGAATTCCTGATCCTGGAGCTGAAGGAGGGCGCGGACCGGCGGGGCCTGCTGGCGGCCCTGGCCCGGTCGGATGTGGAAATCGAGAAGTTCGGCGGCTATGAGCCGTCCCTGAACGATATTTTTGTGGAGAAAGTGGGTGAGGAAGAATGAAAAGATTTCTGATTGTTTTAAGATATGAGCTGAGGGAGTATTTTTCCAGCAAAGTGTTCATGGTGCTGACGGCGGTGTTGGCCCTGGCAGGAATCATTCTGCTGTTCCTGCCGAGGTTCGTGGACATGTCCGGCTTCACCGGTGTGAACGTGATCGGCAAGGCGGACGAGGCGCAGGAAGAGACGGACCCGGGGGAGCGCCCCCTGTTGCTGTACGTGGACCAGACGGGCATCGTGCAGCCGGAAATCCTGCAGCAGATGTTTCCGGATGCCGACCTGCAGGAAGCCGCGGACGCGCAGGCCCTGATAGACAGCGTGGAGGCGCAGGAAGCCCAGGCCGGTTTCTTGGTCACCGGGGAGACGGCATGTGAATACTACGTCTATAATAAATCCATGACGGACAGCAATTCCGCGGTTTTTGAGCAGGCCATGAAGATGTTCTACCGCATGGAATACTGCCGGCAGCAGGGATGGGACCTGGCGGAGATCACTGCCATGTACGATGTGCCCGTGACGGTGACGGAGCAGATCTTGAACAAGGACTCCGGGAGCAATTACTGGTACTGTTATGTGCTGGTCATCGTGGTGTTCATGCTGATTGCCTACTACGGTCAGATGATAGCCGTCTCCGTCACCAACGAGAAGAGCAACCGCGCCATCGAGGTGCTGGTCACCAGCACTTCGCCCAACAGCCTGCTGTTCGGCAAGGTGATTGCCGGAGCCATCGGCGGCGTGTTCCAGATGGGCGTGATCCTGGGGGCAGCGCTGATTTCCTACCAGCTGAACCGGGAACAGTGGGGCGGTATGCTGGATATGTTCCTGCATGTGCCCGGGGACGTGCTGCTGGCCTTTGCCTTCTTTGGGCTGGGGGGATATCTGTTCTACGCCTTCCTCTTCGGGGCCATGGGAGCGCTGGTGAGCAAGACAGAGGACGTCAGCAAGAGCGTCTCCGGCCTGATGGTGGTGATCATGGCCGTGTACTTCTTCTCTCTGCTGCAGCTGATGGATGTGGACGGGCCGATCATCAAGGTGCTGTCCTTCCTGCCGGTCAGCTCATACAGCACCATGTTCGCCAGAATGGCCATGGGAAGCGTAGCGCTGTGGGAGGTGGCGCTGTCCTTCCTGATCCTGGTGGCATCCATCATAGGGACGGGAATGCTGGGGGCGAAGCTCTACCGCATGGGGACCCTGCGCTACGGCAATCCCATAAAAATCGGCACAGCATTAAAAGATTTACGAAAAAGCGAATGAGCACAGACGCAGCAAGGGCCGCCGGAATCCGGCAGCAAGGGCCGCCGGAATCCGGCGGCCCTGTGTCTTCGGGAAAAAGCTCCAGAGGCTCAGACTTCCACTCTGGCGTTGAAACCGGGAAGGAACTCCAGGAATTTCTCAATCAGCTCTGGGTCGTAATAGCTGCCGCTGCGCTCCTTCATGTTCTGGACGACAGCTTCCCTGGAGTAATTGCCGCCGGTGATGGTGGGCAGCGTCCAGTAGGCGTAATCGCCGGTGATATGGATGATGCGGGACTCGATGGGGATGTGCGTCCCCGCTATGTTGTTGGGGTAGCCGCTGCCGTCCCAGTTCTCGTGGGAGTGGAGGATGATGTCCGCCACTTTGTAGAGCTCCTCGAACTGCCTTGCCATAGTGTAGCCGTGGAGGACATGGGCCTTCATCTGCAGGGTCTCCTCCTGGGTCCGGGACTGGCCCCGGATGGAGAAAGATTCCGGCAGCTTGGCCATGCCGATGTCCTGAAAATGGGAGGCGAGGCTGGTCTCGATGGCGTTCTCCTGGGCGAAGCCCAAGAACAGCGCGAATTCCAGAGTCATCCTGGCGGTGTGCTCCACTACCTTCCGGTTCAGGACCTGCCGGTCGTACAGCCGTTCCAGGATGTAGTCCGGGACGTGGAGCTCATGCTTCAGGGCTGCCTTGTTCTGGTACATTTTGGCATCCGCCCTTGAGAAGCAGTCCTGGAGGGTCTCGTTCTCGCTGTTCCAGTCGGCTGCGCCCAGGGCCACGGACAATGGCAGGGACAGCGTCTTGTCCGTGCTGCAGTTGCGGGCCACGCGCCGGCAATAGTCCAGGGCCGTCTCCAGGGTGGTGTCGGGCATGATGACGCGGAACTCGTCCCCGCCGCACCTGGCCACCAGCCAGTCGTTTTTGGCCAGGCTCTGCATGATGTTCGCGATATTGCTCAGGAGCAGGTCGCCGGATTTGTGGCCGAAGATATCATTGGTCAGCTTCAGGAAATTGGCGTCCGCGGATACCAGGCAGATATGGCGTCCCTTCTGCCTGGAGTAGCGTTCGGCCTCCTCTTCGTATTTCCGGCGGTTGTAGAGCCCGGTCATGGAATCCTTTTCCGCCAGGGTCTCCAGGGCGTCCTTCTCCTGCTGGTGCTGAAGCTTCTGGCTCTCCAGGGAGCGGATCGCGTTTTTCAGCTGGAGATTGCTGTAGGCCAGCTGGGAGAGCTGGTTCGCCAGCAGGGACAGGGTGTCCAGGATATGGCTGAATTGTTCCTTCGTGATCACAGGGATGGCATGGACATGTTCCAGGAACATCTCTTCGTCCAGCTGCAGCACATGGGCATTGACGCGGTACTCCTCTTCATCCGGGATGTCTTCCGCCAGCCGCACCTGACCCACCAGCATGCTGGCCAGGTGCTCTCCCTCCACCATGATGCTGACGCTGGCGTCCGTCAGCCCGGCGGACTGGCAGTGGCAGACATAAGGGGAGGATTCGCAGTGGGCGCTCAAGGCCCGGTCGGAAAGTTCGCAACGGGCGTTCCCCACAGGGGACTTCTTCACGATGTCGCGGCAGAAGCTGCAATAATCGCTGTCTTTGGTGTAGCGCTCGCCGTGGGGGCCGCGGATGCTGATGCCCACTTGCAGGGTGACGGACAGGGAATCCAGCAACTTCTGTAGAAAGTCAATGTCGAATATATCTTGAAATGTATATGTATCCATAGTGTTCACCTCTTTGCTATTTCTAATTTACCACAGTTTTGGGGTATTTGTCTATAGAAGTTTTTAGGGATCTGGCAGGGGAATGAATTGACATTTATTTTGGAAAGTGGTATCATGATTTGGTAGCGAATGGACAGAGTTGAATGGTGACAAAATGGAGAAGCAACAAATACTGGTCGTTGACGACGAAGAAATTAACCGCGAGATATTGATGGAGATGTTCCATGACGATCTGGACGAGTACGAGCTGCTGGAGGCCTGCAACGGCCGGGAGGCGGTGCAGCAGATTGAGGACAACCATAATCTCGTGCTGATTCTGCTGGACGTGGTGATGCCCATCATGGACGGCTTCAAGGTGCTGGAGTACATGGAGGAGCGCGGCTTGCTGAAGGGGATTCCCGTGATCCTGATCACCGGGGAGACGATCCAGGACAGCGAGGGCAGGGCCTATGCCTTTGGGGTGGCGGACGTGATACATAAGCCCTTCTATCCCTATATCGTGAAGAGAAGGAGCAAGAACATCATCGAGCTGTACCAGAACAAGCGCAACATGGAAGCCCGCCTGAAGGAGCAGGAGAAGGAAATCCGTGCCCAGGAGAAGGAAATCCGGGAGACCAACGAGTTCATGATCGATGCCCTCAGCACAGTGGTGGAGTCCAGGAGCGCGGAGACGGGAGACCATACCAAGCGCATCAAGTTCTACACCCGGATCATGGCGAGGCACCTGATGGAGCATTTTCCGCAGTATGGCCTGACGCCGGCCTCGGTGGACGCGATTTCCAGGGCTTCGGTGATGCATGATGTAGGCAAGATAGGCATTTCAGATACGATTCTTCTCAAGCCGGGACGCCTGACGCCGGAAGAATTCGAGATCATGAAGACCCATACCATCATCGGATGCGAGATACTGGAGAAGCTCTACAAGGATCGGACCAGTGAGTTCTACCATTATTGCTATGAGATTTGCCGCCATCACCACGAGAGATGGGACGGCAGAGGGTACCCCGACCATCTGGCGGGGGATGACATCCCGATCAGTGCACAGATTGTTGCCGTAGCAGACGTTTATGACGCATTGGTAAGCCCCAGAGTATACAAAAGTTCCTTTACGAATGTGAAGGCGTATGAAATGATCATGAATGGTGAATGTGGTCAGTTTTCGCCGGATATATTGGAATGTTTCAGGCTTGCCAGGGAAGATTTCTTTAATATTATGGAAATGATAGGTGTTTTCGAATTTTCCTGATATGAACGGCAGCAAAGTGGGAATCGCGCTTGGGCTGCCGTTTTGCAGAATAATGGGACCGGCGGATGGAGGTTGACATGGGGGAGGAAGGAATCGGCATATTTCCAGCGGAGGACGCGCTGGAAATGGTTCTTATGTTTGACGGCACGGGGAGGATTTTGTACGCCAATGCCGCCGCCTGCGATAAGCTGGGATATGTCCGGGAGGAAAGCGCCGGGGCGCGCATGGAGGATGTCCTTCCCGGCGCCTTCCAGCCCTCCGGGAGCGGTGCCGGGGCAGAGAGCTGGCCCGACGGGGGTACGCGCCATCTGGTGATGTACCGGAAGAACCTGACCTGCTTCCCCGTGGAGGCGAAGATCGTCCCAAGCCCCGGCAATCCCGGCTGTTATCTGTGCCTGGCCGACGATGTCCTGGAAAAGGAGCATCTGGCCCGGGAGATCGGCCAGGTGCGGGAGGAGGCCCGGCAGGCGGCGAAAGTGAAGTCGGAGTTCGTGGCCAATGTCACCCATGAGCTGCGCACCCCGGTGAACGGCATCCTGGGCAATGTGCGGGAGCTCCTGGGCCAGGTGGAGGACGAGCGGACGGTGCAGGCGCTGCAGCTGATAGAGCGCTGCTGCGGGGACATGAACAAGATCATCAACAATATCCTGGACTTCTCGAAGCTGGAGGCCGGGAAGTTCGTTTTAGAATCCCGCAGGTTCCATTTCAGGAACATGCTGGATTATGTGAAGGCCCAGCACATCAGCAAGATCACGGAGAAAGGGCTGGACTTCTTCATGACGGTGTCCCCCCAGGTACCGGAGTATGTGGTGGGAGACGAATTGCGCGTCGTGCAGGTCCTGAACAATCTCCTCTCCAATGCCCTGAAGTTCACGGCGGTGGGCAGGATCGACGTCCAGGTGCTTCTGACCGCCAGGGTGGAGGATAAGGTAGAACTTTTCTTCATCGTGTCGGACACGGGGATAGGGATTGGGGAAGAGGACAGGGACAAACTGTTCCAGAGCTTTTCCCAGGTTGACGCCTCCATCTCCAGGAAGTACGGGGGCACGGGCCTGGGCCTGAACATCTGCAAGCAGCTGGTGGAGCTGATGGGCGGCGATATAGAGGTGGAGAGCAAGAAGGGGAGAGGAAGCAATTTTTCCTTTTCCATCTGGGTGGAGGACGATGGGGGGGAAGCCGGCGGGCGGAAATCCCCGGATGACATAGCTGCAGTCTTCAAGGGCATGGCCCATGCGGGGGAGCGGGAGGAGACGGAGACCGTGAGGATCTACGGTTCCCCTGAGAACCGGGAGGCGCTGAAGAGGAATCTGTCGAAGCTGATTCTCTGTGTGGAGATGGGGAATTGGGAGAAGGCGGAGATGTTCATGGAGACGGTGAGGCAGCTGACGGAGGGGGCGCCTTCCGATGTGAAGCGCGCGGCGCTGAAGCTGAAGATGGCGATCCAGAAGGGGGACTACGAAAAGGTGTCCGCCGAATATGAGAGACTAAACCAATGCAGTTTGGCTCCTGGCTGAATTGCGCGTAGCCGGGGAGGTGCACAGATGGGACAGGACAGGGAATCGGCGAAGGTTCTCGTGGTGGACGATTTAGAGGCCAACAGATGTATCCTGGAGGAGATCATCCGGAATATGGGATGCTGTCCCGTGTCGGCCCGCAGCGGCGAGGAAGCGCTGCGGCTGATGGGGCAGGAGCGTCCGCATCTGATTCTGTCGGATATCTCCATGCCGGGCATGGACGGTTATGAACTGTGCAGGATTTTGAAAGCCGACAGCAATACAAAAAGCATTCCTGTCATCTTTATTTCCGCATTCGATAATCCGAAAGATATTGTGGAGGGCCTGAGCCTCGGCGGTGCGGACTATATCACGAAGCCTTTCATCCCGGAGGTGGTGCAGGCCCGGGTGGGAGTGCATCTGCGCCTGTATGAGGCGGGCAGGGAGCTGGAGGCCATGAACCGGAGGCTGCAGGTGTCCCTGAACGAACAGCTCCGGCAGCTGGAGCAGGAGAAGAAGGATGTGCTGTATGCCCTGGCAGGGATCGCCGCGAAGAATTCCAGCTATAAGAGAGAACATATCGAACGTCTGAACAGGAACTGCGGCATATTGGCCCAGGCGATGCAGCTGTCTCCGCTGTTCGGGGACAAGATTTCCGATACCTATATCGATACGATCGAGCTGGCAGCCCCCCTGTGCGACATCGGGAACATCGGCATCCCGCTGGAACTTTTGCGGAAGCGGGCGCCGCTGACGGAGGAGGAGATGGCGATCGTCCAGACCCACACCACTATCGGCGCGAAGCTTCTGGGGGATCTGCATGTGGGGAATGACTACAATGACTTCCTCCGCATCGCCGTGGATATCGCCCATTATCACCATGAGAACTGGGACGGGAGCGGTTATCCGGAGGGGCTTAAGCGGGAGGAAATCCCTCTTGCGGCCCAGATCGTCTCTATCATTGAAGTCTACTGTGCCCTGACGGACAAGAAGAACTATGGCAGGGAGGAAGCCTTCGCCATCATGGAGGGGGAGGCAGGGACGAAGTTCAATCCCGACATTTTCAGGATATGCCACAGGATATCGCGGCAGCTGAGCTGAGGACAGCGATATCCGATTATATGAAATCGCACAGACAAAGGCGGCCGATGGGCCGGATTTTTGGTTGTCTGGCGAAAGGAGGTAGGATGAGCCGTGATCAAGGATGATGAGTTTATAAGGATTGCCTCTTATATGAAACAGCGCTACGGCATAGACTTATATCAGAAGAAGGTCATTGTGAACGGACGGCTGGAGAATTATCTCAAGAGAGGCGGCTGGAAGACATTTGACGAGTTCATGAATGCGGTGGAGCATGACAAGACAGGGAACCAGGAGAAGATGCTGGTGAACTTCCTGACCACCAACCACACTTATTTCATGAGGGAGTTCGAGCATTTCGATTTTTTCAAGAGCCAGGTGCTCCCCTGGCTGAAGCAGAAGGAAGCCGGGAGGAAGGATCTGCGGATCTGGTGCGGCGCGGCCTCTTCGGGGGAGGAGCCTTATATGATCGCCATGGTGCTGGCGGACTTCTTCGGGATGGAGCGGGGACAGTGGGACACGAAGGTGCTGGCCACGGACATTTCCACGAAGGTGCTCCAGAAGGCCATGGCTGGCATCTATACCGATGAACAGCTGAAGAATATCCCGGAGCAGTGGAAGAAGCATTTCTTCAACAAGCTGGCGGGCGGGACCCAGTACCAGGTCAAGCAGGAGCTGAAGGACGAGGTCATTTTCCGTCAGTTCAATCTGATGGATCCTTTTCCGTTCAAACGGAAAATGCATACTATATTTTTGCGCAATGTTATGATATATTTTGATGAGAAAACGAAACGGGAGCTGGTCCAGAAGGTGTACGACGCCCTGGAGCCGGGGGGATATCTGTTCATCGGGACCACGGAGACCCTTGACAGGAGCAGCACGGCGTTTCATATCATCCAGCCATCGATATTCAGAAAATGACAGATATCCAGGAAATCAGGAGAGAAGGGACGGATTGACATATGCTGCCGATTAAGGTTTTAGTCGTGGATGATTCCATTGTGTTCAGGGAACTGCTGGTCCAGAATCTGGGCAGGGATCCGGCAATCAGGGTGGTGGGGACGGCGAAGGATCCCTTTGAGGCCAGGGACGCCATCCTGGCGCTGAAGCCGGATGTGATGACGCTGGACATCGAGCTGCCCAGGATGAACGGAATCGAGTTCCTGCGCAAGCTCATGCCCCAGTACCCGCTTCCGGTGGTGGTGATCAGTTCCCTGAGCGACAAGGTGTTCGATGCCATGAACGCAGGCGCTGTGGACTTTGTGGCGAAGCCGGCCGTGTCCAGCCGGTCACAGTTGGAGGATTTCGTCAGGAACGAGCTGCTGGTGAAGATCAAGATAGCCGCCGGGGCCAAGATCGGCAATATCAAGAGGGCGGTCAACATGAACCAGGGGCGTCAGGAGTATATGTCCGTGAAAAGGGGCAACCTGATTGTGGCGATTGGAGCGTCCACAGGGGGGACGGAAGCCACGTCCACCGTGGTGAGGGAATACGGCACGGATATCCCCGGAATCGTATGCGTGCAGCACATGCCCCCCGGCTTCACCCAGATGTACGCCAAAAGGCTTAATGACGAGTGCCGGATTCAGGTGAAGGAGGCGGAGACCGGGGACAGGGTATTGCCCGGCCATATGCTGATAGCGCCCGGCGGCGACAGGCATATGAGGCTGGTGAAGGTGGGCGGCAATTATCAGGTGGAGGTCAAGCCGGGGCCAAGGGTGAACGGCCACTGTCCCTCCGTGGACGTGCTGTTCGATTCCGTGGCGAAAGCCGCCGGGGCCGATGCCGTGGGCATCATCCTCACGGGGATGGGCGGGGACGGCGCGAAGGGGCTGCTGGCCATGAGGAAGGCCGGGGCCAGGACCATAGGGCAGGACGAATCCACCTGTGTGGTCTATGGGATGCCGAAAGTCGCTTATGATCTGGGCGCGGTAGAATATCAGGAGAAACTGACCGATATCGCCGGAAGGACATACGCGGTATTAAATAAAATGTAAAGGAGAAAGATCATGAAAATTCTGCTAGCAGAGGATGATTTCGCGACAAGGAAGTTTATGGCGGGTTTTCTCTCAAAGTATGGCGAATGCGATATCACTGTGGACGGCATGGAAGCGGTGGACGCTTTTCTGATGGCTTTGGAGGATAAGGAGCCCTATGATTTGGTGTGTTTGGACATCATGATGCCGGTGATGGACGGATATCAGGCGCTCATGGGCATCCGCAATCTGGAGAAGGAGAGGGACATTCCCCAGGACAAGGCTGTGAAAGTCATCATGACCACCGCGCTGAACGAGGAGAAGAACGTGAAGATGGCGTTTGAACTGGGGTGCACCATATACTCCGGGAAGCCGATCGATCAGGAGCGGTTCGAACAGGCAATGAAAAAGCTGAACCTGATTTAAGGGACCTGGTTTTCGGCAGATAAGAAATCAAAACGCGCTTTTGGGCGCGTTTAGGAAAGGAGATAGATATGGCGGGAGATTTTAACACAGAAAGCATGCTGGATATGTATCTGTTCGAGAACGGCCAGCTGCTGGAACAGCTTCAGGAGACCGTCCTGGAGCAGAAAGATGCCGACTGCTTTGATGAAGACAGCATCAATGAGATATTCCGGACCATGCACACCATCAAAGGCTCTTCGGGCATCATGATGTTCGACAATATCACGGCTGTGTCCCACAAGCTGGAGGACGTCTTTTTCTATTTGAGGGAATCCCATCCCGACAATGTCCCTCATGTAGAGCTGGTGGAGCATGTGCTGGAGGTGGAGGATTTCATCTCCAACGAGATGGAGAAGATTCGCAACGGGGATCCCGTGGACGGCGATGCCAGCAGCATCATCGCGGATCTGGACAAATTCCTGAATGTTATCAAGAACGGAGGGGCAGCGGCCGACGGCGGAGAGGCGCCGCAGAATGTGCATGAGGAGCCGAAGCATTTCTACATTGCCCCGGTGGCCACAGCTGCCAGCCGTTTCTACAAGATTTTCATCCACTTCTTCCCGGAGACGGAGATGACCAATGTGCATGCGTACAAGGCCGTCTATGCCCTGAAGGAGATCGCGGAGGATATCCTGTATTCGCCGGAGGAGCTGCTCACGGACGAGAAGTGCTCGGAGACCATCCTCAAAGAGGGGTTCCGGATTCTGCTGCAGGCCCAGTGCACGGAAGAAGAGGTGCGCGAGCTGATCGGCGTGGGATATGACATCGAGAAGGTGGACGTATTCGAATGCGATGCCAACCAGTTCTTACTGGGCTTCGACTTCAATGACCAGGAACCTCCCGTGCCCAAGATTGACCTGGAATCCAGCGTGGAAGCCATAGAGGCGAAGCAGGAGGCTGCCCAGGCGGCTCAGGCTGCCCAGCCGGCAGCCGAGGAGAAGAAGCCGGAAGCGCCGAAGATCACGCCGGGCGATTTCGTCATCCAGTCCAAAGAGCCGGGCAAGCAGAAGAAGCTGGCAAAGGATAAGCCCAAGGGCGAAAAAGCCGCTTTCATCAGCGTCAATGTCAGCAAGATGGACCAGCTGATGGATTTGATCGGGGAGCTGGTCATTTCCGAGTCAGTGGTGCTCCAGAGCTCCGACCTGAAAGTGCCGGGCCTGAACCTGGACAACTTCAACAAGGCCGCGGCCCAGCTTGCCTCCATTTCCACCGATCTGCAGACTGTCATCATGTCCATGCGCATGGTGCCCCTGACAAATACCTTCCAGAAGATGAACCGCATCGTATTCGACGTGTCCAGGAAGCTGGGCAAGGACATCGAGTTCGTGATGGTGGGAGACAGCACGGAGGTGGATAAGAACATCATCGAGCACATCTCCGACCCGCTGATGCATCTGGTGCGGAATGCCGTGGACCACGGCATCGAGACCAACGAGGAGCGCCAGGAGAGCGGCAAGATGGAGAAGGGCAAGGTGACACTGTCTGCCAAGACCGAGGCGGGTAAGGTATGGATCAGCGTGGAGGACAACGGCACCGGCCTGAACCGCGAAAAGATCCTGGCCAAGGCGAGGAAGCAGGGGATCCTAGACGACAACAAGCCGGATGCCGCCTATTCGGACAAGGAAGTGTACCAGTTCATCACGCTGCCCGGTTTCTCCACCAATGAGCAGGTGACGGAGTATTCCGGCCGTGGGGTGGGCATGGACGTGGTGGTGCAGAACATCCAGGCCATCGGCGGCGCTCTGGAGATTGAGAGCACGCCCGGCTTCGGCAGCGTGATGAGCCTGAAGATTCCTCTGACGCTGGCCATCATAGACGGTATCGTCATGGAAGTGGGAAGTTCCTCCTTCGTGATGGAGACGGGCGTGATCAAGCAGTTCATCCGCGTGAAAGAGGATATGATGATTCACGAGCCCAACGGCGACGAGTTCGTCATGATCCGCGGCGATTGCTTCCCGGTGATTCGCCTGGGCAGATGGTACGACCTGGACACGTACCAGGAGTCCGTGGAAGACGGCGTGATGCTGATCCTGGAAGTGGAAGACAAGAAGGTCTGCCTTCTGGTCGACAAGCTGGTGGGGCAGCAGGAGATAGTGGTAAAACCGATTCCCTCTTATATCAAAAAGGTCAGGGGCCTGTCCGGCTGTACGCAGCTCGGCGATGGCAGCATCGCTTTGATATTGGACGCCCCTGGATTGGTAGAATAAAAATAGAAAGGAACGGTATATCATATGGACAAAACAAGCGGGCTGCTGGGGCAGCCGGAAGGCATGGACAATGTCGCAAATGAGCGCGACACGCAGAAGGGCAAGTATATGACCTTCAAGTCCGGATCGGAATATTTCGGGCTGGAGATACAATATGTGCAGCAGATCATACAGTTCCAGGCGGTGACGAAGATTCCCGAGACAGAGGATTACATCAAGGGGCTGATCAACCTGAGGGGAAAAATCGTACCTGTGGTGGATGTGCGGCTGCGCTTCCACCAGGGCGAGTATGAGTATAATGACAAGACATGTATCCTTGTCATCAATGTGAAGGACACCACGGTGGGACTGATCGTGGAGCAGATTGCCGAGGTGGCGGAGATCAAGGAGGAGAACATTCTGCCGCCTCCTACAATCGGCAGAGGAGACAAGGGCCATAACAAATATGTCTACGGCATCGGAAAGGTCGGGAATTCAGTGAAGCTTCTGTTGGATCCGGAGAAGCTGCTGTATGACGATGACCCCTCGGATGCGGACCAATTAAAAAGAGCTGAGGAAGAGTGAGAGGAGAGAATGACATGAAGAACTTGAAGATGAAGACGAAATTGCTCATAGGGTTTTTTATCCCTATCGCGCTGACGCTGCTGAACATCATCATCGGCGACTTGTCCACCAAAGCGGCGGTGGGAATCACGGATCCGGCAGCACAGGAAAGGTATGTGACGAATGCGGCTATCTTTACGGCTGTGGTCGCTGTGGTGTCAGTGGGAATCACGGTGTTCGTGGCGCTGGCGCTGATCAAGGTCATCGAGAAGTCCGTGGCGCAGCTGTCCGACGCGGCGAAGGAGATCGCAAAGGGCCGCGTGGACATCAAGCTGGTCAAGTACAACAACGATGAGTTCGGCGAACTGGTGGACGAGTACACCAAGGTGATCGAGAACATTAAGTATCAGGCCCATGTGGCCGAGGAAGTGGCCGGCGGGAACCTGACCATTACGGTCAATCCCAGTTCCGCGGATGACATTCTGGGCCATTCCTTAAAGAAACTGGTTGAGGACAACCACAATGCACTGACCAATATCAGCGATGCGGGAGCCCAGGTCACCATCAGCTCCTCTCAGGTAGCCAGCGCCAGCCAGGCCCTGGCCCAGGGTTCCACGGAGCAGGCCAGCGCCATCCAGCAGATCACGGCTTCCATCGATGAGATCGCGGAGAAGACGAAGCAGAACGCAGAGCAGGCCAATTCCGCTGCCAGCCTGGTAGTCCACGCGATTGAAGATGTCAAACGGGGCAATGTGCAGATGCAGGATACCATCACTGCCATGCAGGATATCAACAGATCCTCCGAGAATATCTCCAAGATCATCAAGACCATTGACGACATCGCTTTCCAGACCAACATCCTGGCGCTGAACGCGGCCGTGGAGGCTGCAAGGGCCGGCGAGGCGGGGAAGGGCTTCGCGGTGGTGGCGGAAGAGGTCAGGAGCCTGGCGGCCAAGAGCGCCGAGGCGGCGAAAGAGACTTCCGCTCTGATTGAGGATTCCATCGAGAAGGTGAATTCCGGCGCGAAGACGGTAGACGAGACTGCAAAGGCCATGGAAGAGATTTCGAAGGTGGTGCAGGACAGCGAAATCATCATCAATGGCATCGCAGAGTCCTCCAACTACCAGGCGACGGCAGTGGCCCAGATTGAGCAGGCCATCTCTCAGGTATCTCAGGTAGTGCAGACTAACTCGGCCACCAGCGAAGAATGTGCGGCTGCCAGCGAAGAGCTGTCCAACCAGGCTTCCAGGATGCGGGAGATGCTTTCCATCTACAATTTAGGCAATGAGGGCGGCAATGCTTCCTACAAGGGCGCCTCGTCCTATCCTTCTTCAGCGGCAAATGAGCAGGTAATCTCCCTTGGCGACGGCTTCGGGAAATATTGATTCCGCACGGACCGCGGAGACGGTTAGTTTAGGAAAGAGGTGAGTTCGATGAATTTATTTGAGGAACTGAGAGCTTTGGGCGTGGATGTGGACGATGGCATGAAGCGCCTTATGGGGAATGAGAAGCTTTACAGGAAGCTTTTGGGGTCATTTGTGAAGATGATAGGTTCACAGACCCTGGCGGCGGAGGATTTCGATAAAGCCGACCATACGAGCGAGATAGAGAAAGCCCACTCAATCAAGGGCACAGCGGGAAATCTGTCGCTTACCCCTATTTATGAATCCTATACCGAGATTTTGAATCTGCTGCGCACGGACCGGCCGGAGGAGGCGAAAGCGGTTCTGGCAAAGGTGCTGCCTGTTCAGCAGGAAATCGTTTCCTGTATCGAGAGGAATATGGAATAAGGATGAAGGAAAGAACAGTGTTGTGGGAATTGTTCCTACAGCACTGTTTTTGGCTAAAGGGACAGCCGGATATCGAATAAGTACAGGGGAGGCATGAAATGGAAGACATCAGAAATTTATTCGATAGGGGAGATTCGGGCGCAGAACCGGAAGCACGGAATGCAGAGAGGGATGTGCCAAAAGAGGAGGAGGCGGATATTGAAAAATATATACCAGGAGGAGACGATATGGAATTTGTACAGCATAAGCCGCAGCGCGGCGTGAAGCTGCAGCCATTGGACGAGATAGACGGATTTCAGGTCCGGCCGGGGTACTACAATCGGGACGGCGCTACCGCGGCCCAGAACGGGGTCAGTTTTACGATTCATTCCCGGGGGGCCACGAAATGTACGCTGCTGCTGTTCCGGCCCCAGGAGACGGAGCCTTTCGCCAAGCTGGAATATCCGGAATCCTACTGTATCGGGAACACGTACTCGATGCTGGTGTTCGGGCTCAATATCGAGGAGTTCGAATACGCTTTCCAGCTGGACGGCCCTTACGATAAGGCGAAGGGGAAGCTTTTCAACAAGGACAATGTACTGCTGGATCCCTACGCGAAGGCCGTGACCGGGCAGCGGAACTGGGGAGAGCGTCCGGAGAACGGAGAGAATTTCGTATATCACGCCAGGGTGGTGGAGAATAATTTTGACTGGGGGAAGATCAAGCAGCTGGAGACGCCGCTGGAGGATCTGGTGATCTATGAGATGCATGTGCGAGGGTTCACCAAGGACGAGTCCTCCGGGGTGACGGCCAAGGGGACCTATGAGGGCCTGCGCCAGAAGATTCCCTATCTGAAGGACCTGGGGGTCAACGCGGTGGAGCTGATGCCCATCTTTGAGTTTGATGAGATGGAGGACGCCAGGGTGGTGGACGGGGAACAGCTCTACAACTACTGGGGATACAACACGGTCTGCTTCTTTGCCCCCAACACGGGCTATTCCTCCGTAGTGGAGCACAATCACGAGGGGGACGAGCTGAAGCAGCTGATCTATGAACTGAAGGAGAACGGAATCGAGGTCATCCTGGATGTGGTGTTCAACCACACGGCGGAGGGGAATGACGACGGCCCCTGTTTCTCTTTCAAAGGCATCGACAATGACATCTATTATATCCTGACGCCGGACGGGAATTATTACAATTTCAGCGGCTGCGGGAACGCGCTGAACGGCAATCACCCCATGACCCGCAGGTTCATCATAGACTGCCTGCGGTACTGGGTGACGGAGTACCGGGTGGACGGATTCCGGTTCGACCTGGCCTCTATACTGACCCGTGACCAGAAGGGAGAGCCCATGGCAGAACCGCCGATCATACAGGAGATTGCCTATGACTCCATCTTGGGGAAAGTGAAGCTGATTGCGGAGGCCTGGGACGCAATGGGGCTGTATCAGGTGGGGAGCTTCCCGGCCTTCCGCAGATGGGCGGAATGGAACGGCAGGTATCGGGACGACATGCGGCGGTTCCTGAAGGGGGACGAGGGCCTGGCGGGGACGGCGGTGACGAGGATCACCGGCTCCAAAGACCTGTACGACCCCAGGATGCGCGGGGAAAGCGCGTCGGTGAATTTCCTGACCTGCCATGACGGGTTCACCCTGTACGACCTGTATTCCTACAATGTGAAGCACAACGAGAAGAACGGCTGGGACAATACGGACGGGGACAATAACGGGAACAGCTGGAACTGCGGCACGGAGGGGGAGACGGACGATCCCCAGATAGAGGGCCTGCGCCGCCGGATGGTGAAGAATGCCTTCGTGACGCTGATGTGCAGCAGAGGCCCGGCCATGTTCTATGCGGGGGACGAGTTCTGCAACACGCAGTTCGGCAACAATAACGCTTACTGCCAGGACAATCGCGTCTCCTGGCTGGACTGGAACCGGCTGGAGGAATACGGGGAGATACATGACTTCTTCCGGTACATGATAGCTTTCCGCAAGAAACACCCTGTGGTGCGGAAATCCATGGGAAGGTCCCAGTGCGGCTTTCCGGAGATCAGCCTCCACAACGGCTATCCCTGGAACGGGAGGACGGATTATGAGTGCAGGCTGATCGGCATCATGTACGCCGGCAGGAACGAGGAGGACACTATGGACGACATCGTGTTCTATGGGATGAACACCTACTGGAATCCCCTGGATTTGCAGCTTCCTCCGCTGCCCGAGGGTAGGAAATGGAAGGTCTGCGTCAATACTTTTGTGGCGTATGAGGACGGAAAGGACATAGAGGAAGAGACGGAATTCCAATATGGGACTATGCTGAAGATACCTCCCCGCACGGCGGTGGTATTGGTGGCGGAGTGATGTCTGTGGAAAGGGCTGCCGCGGCGCGGCGGCCCTTTCCCTGTGCCCGCAGCAGGGAGGGGAGAGCGCCGGGAACGCAGGTCTCCGGGCCGCATATGATAGAAGGAACAGCATTGTTTTACCGCGGAGGGGCTTAGGACATGGACTGCAAGGACAGGATTCTTTCCAACAATTACTATGACATCATTACGGACTTTCCCATCAATCTGCAGGCTTACGAATATTTGGATCTGTGCTATGCCAATATTGACAATCTCTATAATATCGTATACATCAGCCGGCAAAGCGTTAGGAATGCCAATCACAATTTCTTTGACTACAAAGGCGTGCCAAAGCTGTACGGTCTGATGCAGGGGGAGGGCGGGGACGGGGGATTCGATCCCAACAGCCTGATCGTCAGCGGCATCACTCAGGTCCAGAGGGCGCCCCTGAGCCTCACAGGGCGGGGGGTGGTCATATGCGTCATTGATACGGGGGATGGTGTCTCTTCACTGTCAGGCGGCGAATTCCCGGAAAATACTTGCTTTGGCTTCACCGTCAGGGCGGTAGGACAATATGGGCGAGATGCTGGGCAGTCTTTTTCAATCAGTGATTGAGTGGCTCAACTAAAACTCAAATGATAGCTTATTGTATTACGGGCTTCCTTACGGTAAGATAATAGTGCAGCTGCAAATATCATAAGGAAAGGAAGTCGCGCAAATGGAAATCAATTTAGCAGAAAAACTCAAGTCTTTACGGAAAGAGAAGAATGTCTCCCAGGAAAAACTGGCCAGGTATCTGAATGTGTCCTTTCAGGCAGTGAGCAGGTGGGAGACGGGCGGCGCGTATCCTGATATTTCGCTGCTGCCGGAGATTGCCCGGTTTTTCGGCATTACGGTGGATGAGCTGCTGCAGGCGGAGAAGCTTGATGAGAAGAAGCTCTATCAGGAATACGAAGACAGGGGCTGGGAGCTGTGGCGCAACGGGCGGGTCAGCGAGATGCTTGCGCTCTGGGAGGAAGCCTACCATAAAATGCCCAACAATGTTGAGGTCAAGGAGATGTTGATGTCCGCCTATTTTGATATGGATAAGGCAAAGTACCGGAATGAAATCATCGAACTCGGCACGGAGCTTTACAACAGCGATGTCGACAATTACTATAAAGGACAGGCCATTGAGGAGATAGCCTTTCTCTATGCTGAAGAGGGAGATATAGAGATGGCGAAGCGCTGGGTGCGTAAAAGTTATCAGTTTATCCATTCCCAGGAAATGCTCTATATGGGGATTCTGACAGAGGGCAAGTATCTGATAGAGCATTTCAGGTATATCAATTATTGGTATCTTCGCAAGCTTTTTTATCTGGCGGCATGTCTGAGCAGCTGCAAGGATGTTCCCGGTGGGATTGCTTATACACAGGCAGTGGACAAAGCGGTGGTGCAGCTCTATGAACTGGTCTACCCTGGCGATGACATGGAGTTTGAAAGCCTGAAGCTGCTGTGCAGCCAGCATCGAGGCATTGCGGAGGACGAGATTGCCCTGGGCGGAGAGGAAAGCGTGGTACGGCATCATCTCACCCGGGCCATGGAATGTGCCAGGAAATCGCTCCATGTGGTAGAGCATGACCTGACCCACCCGCTGGTGATGGGCTGGAAGGTCTTCGCCGCCCCTTCCGACAACAAGCAGGTCATGCGGATGCTGAAAGAGGAGCTTGCCTGGGAGTGCTTCGACTCCTGTCGGGACAAGGACTGGTTCGCGGCGCTGGAAAAGGAAGCGGCGGAACTGGCAGAGTGAGGGCTTTCGTGGCGCATGCATCCAAATGACATATCATTCCGGAAAAAGGGACATTGAAAAATGTCCCTTTTTGACGCTGATTTAAAATGATATATCAAGTTTATATATCATTTTTTGATGAGTTTGCCATATAGGTCTTGTATGATTTATCATTTTCCTATATAATGGGCATATACTGCATAACGCCAGAATTTACCGCACTGCATAGGAGTACATGGTGATTGACATACAGGGGAGATAGCCGTACACAGGGCACGGCCGTGAACCGATGGAGGCGGAATCTTCCGGATTCGCAGAAAGCGAACCGGAATGAGCATGCTACTGACAACAGGCTTCCCCCATGGCGGGGATTCTGTTGTTATAAATAAAAAGCCAGAAATGAGAGCTTGATTTAAAGGAGGCTGCTATGGCAAAGATTGCAGACAAATTCGTGAAACTGAAGACATCCGTCGGAGGGAACCGGGAGAAGACAGGGTTCGAGTTCACCTTCGGCACCCCTATGGAGGAGCACATGCGCGTCACGCGGCCCAACCGTGCCAACCATAGGATCCTCAGCGAACTGGAGTTCGCGCTGCATGTCTCAGAGGAACAGCAGGGGCGCTATGACGAGGTGCTGGAACAGGCGCTGGACTTCCTGTTGGGGAAAGTGGAGGCCCAGGGCGTCCTCACCAACCAGGACTGCCAGGAGGCGGAGAAAATCCTTGCCCCCATGGCGGAGGAGGCCAAGAGCTACAAGCTGATTCTGGCCGCCCATGCCCACATTGACATGAACTGGATGTGGAGCTTCAACGAGACCGTGGCGGCGACGCTGGCCACCTTCCGCTCCATGCTGAACATCATGGACCAGTACCCGGAATTCAAATATTCCCAGTCCCAGGGCGCGGTGTACAAGATTGTGGAAGAGTATGACCCGGATATGATGGAGGAAATCAAGAAGCGCATCGCCGAGGGCCGCTGGGAAGTCACCGCCACTGCCTGGGTGGAGACAGACAAGAACATGCCCACAGGCGAGTCCCTGCTGCGCCACATCCAGTACACCAAAGACTACATGGAGAAAGTCTGGGGCGTGGAAAGGCTGGACGTGGACTTCTCCCCTGACACCTTCGGACACAGCGCCAACGTGCCGGAGATCGACCGGTTCGGCGAAGTGAAGTACTACTACCATTGCCGGGGGAACGGCGGGAAGGAGATTCTCTACCGCTACAAAGCGCCCTCCGGAAAGGAAGTCCTGGCCTACAAGGAGCCCAACTGGTACAACGGAGCCGTCACGCCTCAGATGGCCACAGGCTTCCCGGAGATCAGCAGACGCTGCATGGGACTGCGCACGGGCCTGGTGGTCTACGGCGTGGGCGACCATGGCGGCGGCCCCACCAGAAGGGACGTGGAGCGTGCCCTGGAGATGATGGAGTGGCCGATCTACCCCCAGATCAGGTTCGGCACCTTCCATGAATTCTTCCAGGAAGCGGAGAGCATGTGGGACAAACTGCCTGTGGTGGATCACGAGCTGAACTATTTCGCCCCCGGCTGCTATACCACCCAGAGCCGGATCAAGCGCGGCAACCGCCGTCTGGAATCGGCTCTGCAGGACGCGGAGGCCATGTCCGCTCTGGCGGGAAAGCTCACCGGCTTCCGATTTGCGAAAGAGAAGATGGTAAAGGCCTGGCAGGACGTGCTGTTCACCCATTTCCATGACATCCTCACCGGCTCCTGTGTACAGGATTCCAGGGAGCATGCCATGGGGCTGTTCCAGACCTCCATGGCCACGGCCAACACCCAGATTCAGAACGCCATGGCATCCATCAGCCGCAACATCGACACCTCCTCCATCCAGGTGGACATAGATGCCTATTACAGCCAGTCGGAGGGCGCGGGAGCGGGCTACGGAATCGAGAACTTCGTGGGCGTGCCCAGCACGGAGCGGGGCAGCGGGCGCACCCGTATCTTCCATGTCTTCAACTCCCTGTCCTGGGAGCGCAGCCAGGTGGTGGAGCTGACCGTCTGGGACTGGACGGGAGATTTGCGCCGGATCCATGTGACGGACAGCCAGGGGAAGGAGATCGCCTTCCAGCTGCTGGACGGCCATATGCAGCAGTACTGGGACCATAAATATATGCGGGTGCTGGTGGACGTGACGGTTCCGGCGCTTGGCTACACGACTGTAGTCCTGTCCGAGAAGGAGGCGGAGAGTTATCCGGCTTATCTGCTGGACAATGAGCGCGTGTCCGGGACGTTCGACGATATGGTGCTGGAAAATGAACAGGTGACCGTGAAAATCGCGTCCGGTTCCGGGCGTATCGTATCCATGCAGGACAAGAAGTCCGGCATGGAGATGGTGGGACAGGAGGACAGTGCGGGCTTTACCTATATCGAGACAGAGACCCATACCTCCAGCGCCTGGAACATCGGCAGATATATCAAGGAGCTTCCGGTGGACCGCTGCCTGAGGCTGGAGCGCCCGGTGAACGGCCCCCTGCGCAGAAGCGTGAAGGCCAGCTGGCAGGTGTCCGGCTCAAAGATAGAAGCCACTTACAGCCTGGACAAATACCAGAGCGCCGTGCGGATAGACGTGAGGGTGGACTGGCACGGAATCGGCAGCGATATCATCCCGGTCCTGGACTACCGCATCCCGCTGGCCTACCAGCCAGAGGACTATCAGTACGATATCCCGGCCGGTTCCATCCGCAGGGCCTCCATCCACAACGACGTGCCCGGTCTGCAGTACGGCCTGGCAAGGCGCGCGGAGGATCCCAGCGCCATCCTGATCAGCGACAGCAAGTACGGTTACAGGGGAGCGGACGGGAAGCTGGGCCTGACCCTGATCAACAGCTCCACCAGCCCGGATCCCTACCCGGAGAGGGGCATCCACCAGATTGTCCTGTGGTTCGGCGCCTGCGGCGCGGATGCCAGAGAGGCGGAACAGATGGCTGCGTCCTGTAACCATGCGCCGTTCTATCAGCCTTCCAACTCCCACCACGGCACTCTGCCCATGGAGGGAAGCCTGTTCCAGGCGGCGGCAGACCATGCGGTGATTTCCGCGGTGCTGCCGGGAGCGGACGGCAAAGTGCTGGTGCGCGCCTACGAGACGGCCGGGGAGAAAGGGGACGTCACCCTGACATTCGGAGCCGATGTGGCGGAGGCCAGGGCAGTCAACCTGTTCGGGAAGGAGCAGGAGACGGAAGTGAAGGTTTCCGGAAAGAGCGTCACGCTGGCCGTAGAGCCTTACGCGCTGGCACAGGTGGAAGTGGCGCTGGCCCAATAGGCCGCGTGGGCTGAATGAGCCGCGAGACTGAATAAGCCGGTGCAGGGAAGCCGGCGTAAGAAAACCGTATAAGAGAGAAGGGGCTGAAGAGGAAAATGGATGTTATTTTCCCTCAGCCCCTTCTTTCGTTCCATACATCCATACCATTCATACATTCCATAGGCCGTCAGCCTGAGACGCCCTCCGGAAGCCGACGGACAGAGGAAATGATATAAGATATATCATAAAAGCAAAATGCCAGAAAAAGGAATCAAACCGGAAAGCCAAAGGGCAAAATGCCAGTTTGAAATGGCAAATGCACAAAAAAACCGGAATGTTTATCAGGTTTATGTTGATAATGTATTGATATAATAGGCTTCAATATGTTATTATATCCATTATTTTTACATGTTATATTGACATATCATATAGAATGCTATATAATGGCATTGTGGATACTATCACAAAAATTTGCAAGGAGAAAAGAGAAGCAGTGAAAACTTATATGTTTTGCAATGCGCATCTGGATCCGGTGTGGCTTTGGCAGTGGGAGTCCGGAATGATGGAGGGCATCTCTACCTACCGCGCGGCTTCCGGATTCATCGACGAGTATCCGGACTTTGTGTTCAACCATAACGAGGCGCTGATATACCAGTGGGTGGAGGAACACGAGCCGGAACTGTTCGAACGGATCCGGGAACAGGTGGCGGAGGGAAGATGGGAGATTGTAGGCGGATGGTTTCTGCAGCCGGACTGCAATATGCCCTCGGGAGAGTCCGTTTTCCGCCAGGTTCTGCGTGGAAGGCTCTATTTCTACGACAAATTCGGCAAAGTGCCGGTCACCGCGGTGAATTTCGACTCCTTCGGCCATGCGCGGGGCCTGGTGCAGATGCTGAAGAAGTGCGGATACAAGTACTATGTCAACATCCGCCCGGGAAAGAACATTTACGACTTCGACAGCGAGGACTTCATCTGGCGCGGCTATGAAGGGTCGGAGATTGTCGTCCACCGCTCCGACAAAGGGTACAATTCCGTCTACGGCAAGGTGGAGGAAGAGCTGCCCGGATGGCTGGAGGCCCACAAGGGCCAGAAGAATGCCCTCTACCTCTGGGGCGTGGGCAACCACGGCGGCGGCCCCTCCAGGAAGGACCTGGATGACATTGCCCGGATGAAGGCGGAGGGCGTGGATCTGGTTCATGCGACGCCGGACGAGTATTTTGAAGCCATCAGGGACGAGAAACTGCCGGTGGTGGAAAAAGGCCTGAACCCTATCATGGAGGGCTGCTATACCTCTATCATACGCATCAAGCAGATGCACCGCCGTCTGGAAAACGACCTGGTCATGGTGGAGCAGATGGCTTCCCACGCTGCTCTCGCAGGCCTTGCGGTCTATGAGAAGGAACGCATCGACGACGCCTGGCGCGACCTGTTGTTCTCGGAGTTCCATGACTCCCTTCCCGGTTCCTGCATCGCACCGGTGGAGGAGGATGTCATCCGCATGCTGGACCACGGGCTGGAGATCATGAACCAGCTGAAAGCGAAATATTTCCTGGCGCTGTGCGCGGGACAGGAGAAGCTGAAGGACGGCGACACGGTTCCGATTTTTGTATACAATCCTCATCCTTTTCCCTATAGTCAGCCTGTGGACGTGGAATTCATGCTGCCCAGGCAGCTCTGGCACAAGGATTTCTCAGACCCACGCGTCTACTGCAATGGGGAGAAGGTCCCCAGCCAGGCGGCGAAAGAGGCCAGCAATTTCAGCATGGACTGGAACAAGAGGGTGATATTTGCCCATGAACTGCCGCCCGGCGCAATGACGCGCTTCGACGTCCGGTTCCGGGTGATAGAGAAGCGCCCCGGGCCGGTGCTGAAGGCTCAGAGGAACGGCGATATCAGAGTGGAGACCGCCAGGGGACAGGTGGTGGTCAATGCCCATTCCGGCCTAGTGACCAGCTATGTGGTGGACGGGACCGAGTACATAAAGGCGGGCGCCATGTCCGTGGACGTCTATGACGATGCCGTCAGCCCCTGGGGAGGGGACGGCGTGTTCAATCCCCAGTGCCCCATGGGAAGCTTTTCGCCCATGCCGGCGGGGGAAGCTGCGGATTTCGCGGGCGTCAGGTCTTCCTCTCTGGAGCCGGTCCTGGTGACGGAGGAAGGGGAAGTCTACACGGTCATAGAAGCCTACATGCAATACCATAAGTCCAGGATGGTCATGCGCTATCTGGTCAATAAGCTCACCGGCGTCCTGGAGCTGGAGCTGCGGATCTTCTTCGCGGAGAGGGAGAAGCGCCTGAAGCTCCGCGTCCCCACTCTGCTGGAAGAGACGGAGTACATGGGCCAGACGATCTTCGGCAGGGAAAAGCTGCCCGAGGACATGCAGGAATGCGTCTCCCAGTACTGGCAGGCCATCGCGAATCAGGAGAAGGCGCTGGCCATCATCGACGACGGCGTGTACGGCTCCCACTGTAAGGACGGGACAGCCGGGATCACCTTGCTCAGGTCCGTGGGCTACGGGGCCGGGAGCATGACCTGGGGGCCGCCCTATCAGGACAAGATGTACCATGAGAGGATGGAACAGGGGGAGAGGCGTTACCGTTTCCTGTTCCTGGCGGGAGAGCGGGAAGAGGTACTGGGCAGGGCCGACCGGGAAGCCGCCATGTTCAACAGGCGTGTCTACGCCCAGCAGTTCTGTCCGCCCGGCCGGGGAACCGTTCCGGCGGCGCTGGTCCGGATCGACCGGGAGAATGTGACGCTAAGCTGCTTCAAGCGAAGCGAGCGCAGCGCGGACGCCTACATCCTGCGGGTGTTCGAGGCCCAGGGCAAGGCGGTGACGGCGAAGATTGAGCTGCCGATCCTGGACGTGAGCTTCGAAGCCTCGCTGCAGCCTTTTGAGATAAAGGTATATAAGATCGAGAACGGCGCGGCGGCGGAGACGGATATGCTGGAGGGCGCGGTCCCTCTGGGATAAAGGCCAGACAGGCCCCGCGCGTACAAGGTTTTAAAGGATTTAGAATTAGGAGGAAAAGACATCATGAATTATCTGAGAGAGAGGATATTTCAGGAGCTGAACTGGCTGGCTGACCGCATTGTCACAGAGCGGCAGCCGGTGGAGGGCATCGAATACGTGCCCTGTGACTACAAGGAGAACGGGCATGTGGCTCCCGCGGAGGGCTGGAGGCCCCAGCGTTCCAGGGAAGAGCTGCGGGAGACCATCCCGGCGGGCGGCACCAAGACAGGGTACGGAGAGTACCATGCCTGGTTCAAGGCTGAGCTGGTGATTCCCCAGTCCATGAAGGGCAGGGACGTGGAACTGTGCATCCGCTCCGGACGCCGGGGCTACCATCCCCAGTACATAGCCTATCTGGACGGCAAGATTGTCCAGGGCGTGGACGGGAACCACGAGACATTCCCCATCGACTCCGAAAAAGAGCGCCAGGAGCTGACCGTGTACGGTTTTGGCGGCCGTCCAGAGGAGCTTTACCTGGAGGCGGAGCTGCAGAGGATTGACGTCTACACCAGGGAGCTCTGGTACAGCCTGCGGGTGCCAGCGGAAGTCATGGACTATCTGCCCTTTGAGGGGAAGGAGTACTGCGAGATCCGTACCGCCCTCAATGAGGCAATCAACCTGATCGACTTCCGGGAGAGGGATTCCAACGAATACCATGCCAGCGTCAAGAAAGCCCTTTCTTATCTGTACAAGGAATTCTACGACAAGAAATGCGGCAAGCAGATGGCCAACGTGGTCTGCATCGGCCACTCCCACATCGACACCGCCTGGCTGTGGCCTGTGCGCCAGACCAGGGAAAAGTGCCAGCGCACTTTCTCCACCGCGGTGAACATGATGAAGGAGTTCCCGGAGTACAAGTTCATCACCAGCCAGCCTCAGCAGTTCCAGTTCATCAAGGAGAACGAGCCGGAGCTCTTTGAAGAGGTGAAGGAGATGGTGAAATCCGGCAACTGGGAGATCGAGGGCGCCATGTGGGTGGAGCCGGACTGCAACCTTCCCTCCGGAGAGTCACTGTGCCGTCAGCTTCTGCACGGCAAACGGTTCATGAAACAGGAGTTCGGCGTGGATTCCAAGATTCTCTGGCTTCCCGACGTATTCGGCTACTCCGCGGCTTTGCCCCAGATCCTGAAGAAGGCCGGTGTGACCCGGTTCGTGACCTCCAAGATCTCCTGGAACGAGACCAACATGCTCCCCAACGATGTGTTCCAGTGGCAGGGCATAGACGGGACGGAGATTCTGGCCTACTTCATGACAGCCCAGGACTACAACCCCAGGGAGAAGCTCAGCAACGGCACCACTTATAACGGCAACATCTCTCCCCGCCAGATTCGCGGTACCTGGGAGCGGTTCCAGCAGAAAGACCTGTACGATGAGGTCATCAATACCTTCGGCCACGGAGACGGCGGCGGCGGCCCTACCAGGGAGATGATCGAAGTGGGACGGAGGCTGGAGAAGGGCATCCCGGGATGTCCCACCGTCACCTTCGAGAAGGCGGGCGACTTCCTGAATCGTGTGGAAGAGGCAGTCAAAGACAACCGCTTCACTCCCAAATGGGTGGGAGAGCTGTACCTGGAGTACCACCGCGGCACTTACACCTCCATGGCGAAGAACAAGAAGAACAACCGCAAGTCGGAGTTCCTGTATGAGAATACCGAGCTGCTGACCCTGATGAGCAAAGTCCTCACCGGCGGCGAATATCCCAAGGAGATGCTGAAGGACGGATGGGAGAAGATACTGCTGTGCCAGTTCCACGACATCATTCCCGGCTCCTCCATCAAGGAAGTGTATGACGAGTCCGACTTAGTCTACGCCGAGATTCAGGATAAGGCCCAGGCGGCCAAGGGCGCGGCGGAAAAGGCGATCGCGGCAAATGTGGGGACCAAGGGCGGCCTGCTGGTGTTCAACAACAACGCCTTTACTGCCAGCGGACTTGTGGAGACCGAAGAAGGAAAGGTCTGGGTGGAGGACATCCCCGCCAAGGGCTACAAGGTGGTGGAGAGCCCCAAGGCTGTACAGGGCGTCACCGTGGACGAGGCGGGCCGTGTGATGGAGAACGCTTTCGTGCGGGTGGTCTTCGATGAGGACTACAATATCGTCAGCATTTATGATAAGGTTTCCGGGCACGAGGCCGTGAAGGAAGGGGAGAAGGCCAACCGCCTGACCGCCTTCGAGGACATCCCCAGGGCCTGGGACGCATGGGAAATCACCAATTACTATACGGAGAAGTATTGGCATCTGGACAAGGTGTCCAAGGTCCAGGTCATCCGCGACGGCGAGACCGCAGGGTTCGAAATCGTGCGTCCTTTCCAGAAGAGCACCGTCACCCAGCGGATCACCCTGGATTCCCACACCGGGAAAGTGGACTTCGACACGGAGATCGACTGGAAGAATGACCACATCCTCTTAAAGACGGCATTCCCCACGGACATCACCGCGGAAAAGGCCACCTATGAGATCCAGTACGGCAGCGTGGAGCGCCCCACCCATTACAATACCTCCTGGGAGCAGGCGAAGTTCGAGGTCTGCGCGCATAAATACGCGGATCTGTCGGAATTCGGCTTCGGCGTGTCCATCCTGAACGACTGCAAGTACGGCCATGACATCCATGGCGGCGTGATTAGGCTGACCCTCCTGAAATCCGCCACCAGCCCCAACCCGGCGGCGGACAAGGAAGTACATAAGTTCACCTATTCCATCTACCCTCACGGAAAGGATTACCGGGAGGCGGGCACCGTCCAGATGGCGTATCTGCTGAACAACCCGCTGTACGCGGTTCCGGTGGCGGAGCAGAGCGGAAGCCTTCCCGACAGCTATTCCATGGTGACGGTGGACAAGGAGAACATCTTCGTGGAGGCCGTGAAGGAAGCAGAGGATGATGATGCTGTAATCGTTCGCCTCTATGACGCCTACGACACCAGGACAAAGGTGAAGGTAAGCTTTGGGTTCGACGTGGCGAAGGTGGAGACGGCCTCTATCCTGGAGGAGGCGGAGGGAGAGATTCCTGTGGCCGACAACGGGGTAGAGCTCACCGTGAAGCCTTTCGAGATCGTGACGCTGAAGGTGACCAGAAAAGCCTGAGGCCAGGGGAAGAGACTGCAACAAATGACAGGACAGCTGTTATGCTGCGTGCGGAGAAGCTGCTCCGCACGCAAGAAGAAAAAAGAAAGGTGGTAAGATGAAAGTTAAGAAGGCCATAGGTGTGGCGCTGTGTGTTTCCATGATGCTGGGATGTCTGTCCGGCTGCGGCGATGACGCGGACGGGGGGGCGGATGACCTTGATACCAATGAGTATCCCTTTAAGGTGGAAGACCTGGACGGCTATGTGTTCACCGTGGCGGATTCCACCATTGCCAGATGGTTCCCCGAGGAGGGAAGCTCCGAGATTGGCAATGCGGTGATCAAGCGTGTGGAGACGGTGGAGAAACTGTTCAACTGCAAGATCGAGCGCATCGACTATGACGGCGAGCAGGCGAGCCAGGCGGCGATGATCGGTTCGAAGTATGCGGATATCATCATTGCTCCGACTTTTTCCATAGGCAGATGGCTCCTGAACAGCAAAGCCATTGTGGACATCAACACGCTGGAGGGCCTGAACCTGGACGCGGAATACTGGACCAGATGGGGCGATACCAGCATCATGAAGTATCATGACAAGATTTACGCGTTGGGTGCGCCTTTCGCCTGTCAGCACGACGAGGCCTATGTGCTGTTCTACAACAAGGCGATCATCGAGGAGCTGAATCTGGAGAGCCCTTATGAACTGTATAAGAGAGACGAATGGACCATGTCGAAGCTGCTGGAGTACTGCCAGGCTGCCAAGAAGGACCTGAACGGCGATGGAGTGTTCGATGCAAACGACCGCTACGGATTCGTGTGCGGCAATGAATTTGACGGACCTTTCGTGCTTTATATGGGCGCAGGGGGGAAATTCCTCAAGGAAGAAGAGGATGGACATTTCTCCTTTGATTTGAATACAAAGGATGCCTACAGGCTCATCAATCAGGTCAAAGAAGTCCTGGATCCCTGGGAGAACGCTTTCAATTGCCTGGGAATGGGGAATCTGGACATCACGAAAGTCTTCGTAAACGGGCAGACCATGTTCTACGCTTATACCAGAGGCCGCGGCTTTGCCGACGCTATTTACGATATGGAGGATGACTTCGGCATCGTTCCCATGCCCAGGGGCGACAAATCGGGCCCTGATGAGTATCACTGCTGGGTCAGCCATGACGCTCCCCAGATGGCAATCGGAGCCAACAATCCGGATATCGACAAGACGGTCATGATTGTGGAAGCGCTGGCATACTTTGCCCAGGAAGAGAACGAAATCGAAGAGGGCGAGTACCTGGCCAACAAGCTGCGCGACGATGAATCCAGGGAAGTCGTATCGACTGTCAACAAGTATGCGCTGATCGATTATGCATGGGTGGGCTGGGTTTTGGATGAGGCCGAGGGCAACACCGGCTTCCGGCGGACCATGGACGCGGTGTGGGCCGTGACCATGCAGGACAGATCGAAGCAGATCATGGCGGAGATACAGCAGATAGAGAATCTGGTGGAAATCAGCACCGAGGCGCTTTACAATGCTCTGAATCAGATAGATTAAGACTAAGCTGTGAAAGGAGTTGACGGGATGAGGTTTAAGAAAGCAATCGGATTGGCGCTGTGCGTGTCCATGGTGCTTGGATGTCTGGCCGGCTGCGGCAAAGAAGAGCAGCCCGAGGAAAGCGGCGAATCCAGTGAGTATCCCTTCAAGGTAGAAGATTTGAACGGCTATGTATTCACCGTGGCGGATTCGAATGTCAACAGATGGTTCCCCGAGGAGGGAAGCTCCGAAATCGGAAACGCTATCATCAACCGGGTGGAGACGGTGGAGAGGCTGTTCAACTGCGAGATTGAGCGGATTGACTTTAACGGGGAGGAGGCTGCCAGGGCGGCAATGGCCGGTACCAAGTACGCGGACATCATCGTCAGCCCCACCTATGCCATGGCGAGATACCTCCTGAAGAGTAAGGCGCTTGTGGACATCAACACGCTGGAGGGCCTGAATCTGGACGCGGAATACTGGACCAGATGGGGCGACACCAGCATCCTGAAATATCATGACAAGATTTACGCTCTGGGTGCGCCTTTTGCCTGTCAGCATGACGAGGCCTTCGTGATATTCTTCAACAAGGCGATCATCGAGGAACTGAATCTGGAGAGCCCCTACGATCTGTACGCCAGGGACGAGTGGACGATGTCCAAGCTGCTGGATTATTGCCGGGCTGCGAAGAAGGATCTGAACGGAGACGGCGTGTTCGATGAAAATGACCGCTATGGATTTATCTGCGGCCACATGTTTGACGGACCTTTCGTACTCTACATGGGAGCGGGGGGAAAGATTCTCAGGGAGACAGAGGACGGCCATTTTGAATTTGAACTCAATACCAAGGACGCTTTCCGGCTGGTCAACCAGATTAAGGAGATTTTGGATCCTTTTGAGAATTCCTATAAAAATAATGGGAACCTGGGCCAGCTTGACGCCACGAACGTCTTCGTGAACGGGCAGACCCTGTTCTACTGCTATTCCAGGGGCCGCGGCATGGCGGACGCCATCTATGACATGGAGGACGATTTCGGTATCGTGCCCATGCCTAAGGGCGACAACGCCGGTCCCAATGAATACAACTGCTGGGTCAGCCATGACGCTGCCAATATGGGAATCATGGCCAACAATCCGGATATCGAGAAGACGATTATGATCACCGAGGCCCTGGCCTACTTCTCTCAGGAGGAGAACGAGATTGAGGAGAATGAGTTCCTGGCCAACAAGCTGCGCGACGACACGGCCAGGGACATCGTCCAGAACATCAACCAGTACGCCATGATAGACTACGCCTGGGTGGGATGGCAGCTGGGCGAGAACGGCGCCTACAACGAAGGCTTCAACGACATGATCTGGAAAGTCTGGGATGTGGCCATGAGCAACTCATCGAACCAGATTATGGCCACGATTCAGTCCGTTGAGAAAAAAGTCGAAATCAGCATCCAGGAGCTGGAGGACGTTCTGAACCAGAGAAATTAAAGGCAATAAAAAGCAATAAAAGGAAAGGCAAGGAAGGAGGCACACGATGACGATGGGGTCGTTGTGCGCCTCTCTGATATGAAAAGCAAATGATATAATAATATAACAATTGCCTGCCCCGGGGCGTATTCCCCGGGGCAGGGGAAAGAGAGAGGATGAAATGAAATTCAAGAAAGCGATAAGCCTGGCGTTGTGTGCTGCCATGACACTTGGCTGTCTTGCCGGATGCGGGAACGGCGAGGAGAAGGATGTGGATTTGGAGGAACAGGAATACCCGTTTAAAATCGAGGACCTGGACGGTTATGTGTTTACCGTTGCCGACTCCAATGTGGCGAGATGGTTCCCTGAGGAGGGAAGCTCCGATATCGGAAACGCCATCATCAGGCGGGTGGAGACAGTGGAAAAGCTGTTCAACTGTAAAATCGAGAGAATCGACTGCGATACCGGACAGGCCGCCCAGGCAGCCATGCTGGGAACGAAATATGCGGACATCATCATCAGTCCTACTTACGCCCTGGCGAGGGACCTTCTGAGAAGTAAAGCCCTTGTGGACATCAATAAGCTGGAAGGCCTGAACCTGGATGCGGAATACTGGCAGAGATGGGGCGACACCAGCATTTTGAAATATCATGACATGATTTATGCCCTGGGAGCGCCTTTCGCCTGCCAGCATGACGAGACCTTCGTCATGTTCTTCAACAAGGCGATCATCGAGGAGCTGAATCTGGAGAGCCCCTACGATCTGTACGCCAGGGACGAGTGGACTATATCCAAACTGCTGGAGTACTGCCGGGCTGCCAAGAAGGACCTGAACGGCGACGGCGTGTTCGACAAGAACGACCGTTATGGAATCACCTGCGGACAGGAATTCGATGGTCCTTTCGTGCTTTACATGGGGGCGGGCGGCAGGTTCTTGAGGGAAGTGGAGGACGGCCATTTCGAGTTCGCCCTGAATACAAAGGATTCCTTCCGAATCGTCAATCAGGTCAAAGAGATTCTGGATCCTTATGAGAACGCATGGCAGAGCGACGGTCTGCTGCCGCCTGAAATCGCCGAAGCTTTTGTGAACGGACAGACCCTGTTCTATTTCTACTCCAGGGGCAGAGGGTTTGCGGATCCCATCTATGACATGGAGGATGATTTCGGCGTGGTTCCTATCCCCAAAGGTGACAACGCAGGCCCTGACGAGTACCATTGCTGGGTCAGCCATGACGCGCCCAACATGGGAATCATGGCCAACAATCCGGATATCGAGAAGACGATCATGATCACGGAGGCGCTGGCTTATTTCGCCCAGGAAGAGAACGAGATTGAGGAGAATGAATATCTGGCAAACAAGCTGCGGGATGATACGGCCAGGGAGGTTGTGTCGAATATCAATAAATATGCCATGATAGACTATGCCTGGGTGCAGTGGCAGCTTGACATGAGCGGCGACAATAACGGCATCAATGCCATGTGCCAGGCCATGCGCGGCATCTGCATGGGCCTGACGCCGGATAAGCAGATCATGTCCAGTATCCAGGCCATTGAGAAGGAGGTTCAGTACAGTATCCAGGAATTGGAGGATGTTCTGAATCAGAGGAATTAAATGAAAGAATGAACAAAAATCGATTTGCATTTATGTGAAATTTGACGGAATTCTTTCTTTCTGCTAAATATGTATTGACGAAATGCCAGATGACATATATAATATAAACAACATATCAATTACACATAATGACGTATCATTTGACCATAGTTTGTTCATGCAGTAAGAATCAGTCTGAAAGATTCAAACGGATTCGCAATACATAGATGGGAGAAGGAATGAGATTTGTTGACAAGCTGAAACGGCCGGCGCTGGGGATGCTGCTGGTTCTTGCCCTGGGAACAACGGCCTGCGGCGGAAGCGGGGACGCGGACGGAGCGGGCCGGGAGACCCAAAACAGCCAGGGGAGCGGCGCGGAGAGCGACAGGGAAGAAAGCGGCCGTGCGGAGGGAAACGAAACGGGAAGCAGCGGAACGGGAAGCAACGGAACGGGAAGCAACGGAACGGGAAGCAACGGAACGGGAAGCAACGGAACGGAAGAAACCGGAACGAAGGAAAGCGGAACAGAGGAAAACGAAGTGAAGAAGGATATCGTTACGATAGAGGACAAGGCATACGAGAGTCTTTCCAGATTTATCGACACTTATTACTTTCAGAGCAAGATGACCGAAGGAGTCGGATATTTCATGGGGGACAGCTTCTTTTTCTGGGAGCCGGCGGAGATGTACGAGATGGTGATCGATGCCTATGAGCATACCGGGGATGAGAGATATTATGAAATGATTCGGGAAATCTTCAGGGGGTTCAAGCAGGAGCATGGAAGGGACTGGTCCTGGAACGAGTACAACGATGACATCGCCTGGATGACCATCGCCTGCGCGAGGGCTTACAACTGCACCGGAGACCAGGAGTTCCTGGACATGGCGGTGAAGCATTTCGACATCGTGTGGGAGAGAGGCTGGAGCGATGACCTGGGCGGAGGCGTCTGGTGGAGGACCGACAACCAGACGAAGAACGCCTGTATCAACTGTCCCCTGACCATAGCGGCCTGTCTGCTGGGGGATATCCTGGACGACGAGAGCTATTACGAGAAGGCAGTGCAGATCATGGACTGGGTGACGGCCAACATTTACGAGGAGGACACGGGCAATGTCTACGATTCGTACAACATTGACGGGGACAAGAATCATTGGGCTTCCACCTACAACCAGGGCACTTTCATAGGGGCCAACACGCTCCTGTATCTGCACTATGGGGAGAAGACATATTTCGACAGGGCCCGCAGGGCGGCGGATTACACCATCAACAATATGTATCAGGGCGGCGTGATGAACAATGAGGACAACAGCACCGACCTGGTAGGGTTCAAGGGGATCCTGGCCCGCTGGATGTACTGCTTCGCCATGAACTGCGGACAGAAGGACGTCATGGACTGGCTGCGGATGAACGGGGAGGCCGCGTGGGACAACCGCAATTCCGACGGCCTGATGACCACGGCCCTGGCAAACAAGGCGCCTGACAATGTGAATATCATACCATACAGCGCCTCGGCGGGAGTGGCGGTGCTGAACAACTGCAGAGACGAGCAGGAGGTCAAGGTCAGCATTAACCACACCGTGGACATCGATTCTTTCACCCGCTGCGGGAAAGCGGTCATTTCCGGGGAGAAAGGCGGCGTAAGAACCATAGAGGCGGTAGGCGACAATGCCTACCTGGAATATACCTGTGTGCGATTCGGGGAGGAGTGCGGGTCCCTGCGGTTTTCCCTGGCGGCCGATCAGGACTGCACGGTGGAGATCAGGCTGGACGCATGGGACGGAGAGCTGCTGGCGGCCCTGGCGGTGCCGGCGGGGGACAGCCCCCAGACAGTACAGGCCGATATTGAGAAGGTCTCAGGGAGGCACAGCCTGTATCTGGTCATTCCGGAAAAAGGAAGGAAGCTGTCCTATGAATAATACCTTACAGGGAATCGTCAGCCGAAAGGCTTCGATTAATAAAAAGAAAAGAGAGGAAAAAGTATGAAAAAGAAAGCGTTAAGCTACTTGTTGTGCACAGCCATGGTATTCAGCATGGCTGCATGTGGAAATGATTCCACCGATGGAGGAGACAGCTCCCAGTCGGATTCTTCCGTAGAGGAGTCCACTGAGGAATCCACCGAGGAGTCGTCTGAGGAGTCCGTTGAGGACTCTGCCGAGGGTGAAGACCAGGGCGAAGCCGACGGCGCGGGAGACGACCAGCAGGAAGAGACACCGGAACCCGTGGCAGAGGGACCTGCAGCTGTCAAAGTAGAGGCTGAGTCCTTTGAACTGAGCAGCGACGGCGTAGCGGCGGACGGCGACCATATCAGCGGCCTGAATACCAAGGCATGGGCGATGTATAATGTAGAGCTGGCAGACGGCGGCTACGGCCAGATTTCCATCCATTACGGGGAAGATTCCACGGGCGGCACGGTAAGGCTCTGGATCGGCGATGAGGACTATGAGGAATTCGGTACCAATGTGGGCGAGGCTGAGTTCGACGCAAGCGGCGTGGTGACTTTTGGCGTACCCGGCCTGAGCGGTCAGAACGGCGATATGGGCCCTGTGAGCCTGGTGCTTGAGTGGGAGGGCGAAGGCGATAACCTGATGACTCCCGATTACTTCGAGCTGTATAAGGTGGGCGAGGCGAAGGCAAAGACAAGTCCCGCGAAATCCTTTGAGAGCGAAGGGATAGAAGACCGCGGAGAAACCCATGTATATGCGAAGGCAGGCAGCACGGCCGGCTATAAGATGAACTTCGGCGAAGGCAACTACACAGACCTGAAGATGACCGGCGACTTCGTGGGCGAATGTGAACTGGAAGTCCACCTCGACAGTGCGGACGGCCCCCTTGTAGGAAGCGCTTCCTTCACCGGAGGAACTGACTGGAACGATGCCGTCATCGAGACCAACACGATGAAATTTGTCATGTCCGACCTGGCCGGCGTAACCGGCGTACAGACCGTTTACTTCGTCTTCAAGGGCGGAGACTACAACTGGTCGTCCTTCTGCTTCGCTGAGGCTGCCCTTACAGGCAATGACGATGCGAAGAACCTGAACGAGGGCTACAACACGGTGACAGTCCTTGCGGACACCGTAGCCGTGACGGAAGGCTTCGAAGGATTCGGCGGCGAGGGCGCTGTGAACCTGTTCGATGATGATATCTACACCAAGTACTGCTGCGGCATCGGTTCTGCTGAGGCTGAGGCTACTGCGGAGATCACTTTCTCTCTCAGCGAAGCTACTGCCTTAACCGGTTATGCTGTCTACACCGCTAACGACAACAAGGATTATCCTGACCGTAACCCCATCGGCTGGGTTCTGTCCGGAAAAGATGAGAACGGCGAGTGGGTGGAGATCGACGCCAGCGGCCGTGATGATATCGCAATGGAAGATGTGAACTATACCGCTTACGGACGTTTCGTAGAAGGCGCGGCTGCTTATACAGAGTACAAGTTCGCAATCACCCACAACGGAACCATGCAGATCAGTGAGCTGGTACTGTTCGGCGCTGCCAGATAATTTTTCAAGGTATTTTTGATGAACTGAGCAGTTGAGTTGTCTCGGTCTGCCTGACCGGTGCCTCTGGAGATGTTCCGCAGGCATCCGGAAAGGCGGGTCGGGCATAAGGGGTTGAAAGGAGATATGGATGAAGTTTCAGAAAGGGATTAGCCTTTTGCTGTGCATGTCCATGGTGCTGGGCTGCCTTACAGGCTGTGGTGACAATGCGGAATCAGAAAACATCGACGAGCAGACGAACGAGTACCCCTTCAAGATTGAGGACTTGGACGGCTATGTGTTCACGGTGGCGGATTCCAACGTATCCAGATGGTTTCCGGAAGAGGGGAGCTCCGATATCGCCAACGCGGTCATCAACCGTGTGGATAAGGTCGAGGAGCTGTTCAACTGCACGATTGAGCGTATCGACTTCAATGAGGAAGAGGCCCAGAACGCGGCCAATGCCGGATCCAAGTACGCGGACATCGTCGTCTGTGAGACCTGGATGCTGGGAAGATTCCTGAAGGCCAGACGCCTGCTTGACCTGGCTCAGCTGGAGGGCCTGAATCTGGATACGGAGTACTGGCAGAGATACGGCAGCGTCAACATTCTGCAGTATCAGGATAAGATATACGCGGTGGGCGCGCCTTTCGCCTGCCAGCACGATGAGGCTTTCGTGATGTTCTTCAACAAGGCCATCATCGAGGAACTGGACCTGGAGAGTCCGTACGATCTGTACGCCAGGGACGAGTGGACCATGTCCAAGCTGCTGGAGTACTGCCAGGCGGCGAAAAAGGATTTGAACGGCGACGGCGTGTTCGATGGAAATGACCGCTATGGATTCGTCTGCGGCCATTCGGAAGACGGCCCGGGCGTGCTCTATAACGGAGCCGGCAAGAAGTTCATTCGGGAAGGCGAGGACGGGCATTTCGAATTCGAGCTGAATACAAAGGACGCTTTCAGGGTAGTCAATCAGATCTCTGAAATATTGGATCCCTTTGAGAATGCCTATGACACTTACAGCCTTGGCATGGAGCCCCCCGATATCGTGAATCTCTTCGTGAACGGTCAGACTTTGTTCTATTGTTACTCCAGAGGCAGAGGTTTTGCGGATCCCATCTATGACATGACAGATGACTTCGGTGTCGTCCCCATGCCGAGGGGAGATGACTCAGAGCCGGACGGATACCAGTGCTGGGTCAGCCATGACGCCCCCATCATGGGAATCTTTGCCAACAATCCGGATATCGAGAAGACGGTCATGATCGTAGAGGCCCTTGCCTACTTCGCTCAGGAAGAGAACGAGATCGAGGAGAACGAGTACCTGAACCTGAAGCTGCGCGACGACACGGCCAGGGAAATCGTCAAGAACATCAATAAATACGCCATGGCTGACTACGCGTGGATCGGTCAGCAGTGCGCGGGAGGTTTCTATAATCTGGTGAACGTGCTCCGGGACGTGACGATGAAGGATCGTTCCAAGAAGATTATGTCTTCGATCCAGGCCATTGAGAAAGAGGTCGAGACGGGCATTCAGGAACTGGAAGACATTATGTTGCAGAAAGACACAGTGCAGTAATGGTTCATGCGATGGAAGACTCGTGAAACGTGGATTCTATCTTTAGGTTAGATATTTCACATGGGGGAATAAATACAGCATCAGGGATTTATTCCCCCATGATATTTATGGAGGCATCAATGAATAAACACATTCGGATCGGAAGACGTGTTCTGGCAGGTATCATGGCGCTTGTATTGGTGTCGCAGGTGGGCATATTTGATACGGTGAAAGCGGAAGAAAATGAGGCGGCAGACGTCGCGTCGGCATTGAATTATTATCAGGGGAGTTCTTATCTGGAATATCTGAGCGGATATGAGGACGCGTCCTTTGGTAAGGATGTCAAAGAGATCGCCGCGGCTGACTACAGTGAGTCCCAGGGAGATGTAGAGAAGACAGAGGGGCAGATAATATATACCGGAGAGGACAGCGAAGTCACCTGGGAGTTCAATGTCCAGAGTGCCGGGCTGTACAATTTGATGGTGGAGTATATGTCGGCCGAGGGAAACCAGAACGGCATCGAGAGGAATATTCTGGTGGACGGGCAGATTTTATATAAAGAGATGCAGTATGTCTCGTTCACCAGAACATGGAAGGACGTGGAGGAGATCAAGGAGGATATCAACGGCAACGATATCCGTCCTGCCCAGGAGGAAGTACAGGAGTGGCGCAAAGTCTACGTGTACGATTCCGCCAGGTATTCCAATGCTCCTCTGGCCTTTTACCTGGAGGCGGGCACCCATACTGTCACGATTCAGGGCGTGAGAGAGCCCATGTACCTGGCATCCGTAACTGTGCGGGCGGAAGACGGCATCAGGCCCTACAGCGAAGTGAAGGCGGAATATGCCCAGAAAGGGTATTCCGCGGCGGCTGGAGAGCCTGTGAAGATACAGGCGGAAAACTTATACCGGAAATCAGACTATACCCTGTACCAGACGGCGGACAGGAGCTCTGCCATCACGGAGCCCCAGCACCCGTCCCAGGTGAAGCTGAACCAGATCAGCGGCAACCAGTACAAGCTTGCGGGACAGTGGATCACCTGGGAGGTGGAGGTGCCGGAGGACGGCCTTTACAACATCGCGCTGCGCTACAAGCAGGATCTCCTCTCGGGCATGTTCACATCCAGGACGCTTCTGATAGACGGGGAGATTCCCTTCCAGGAGGCCAGGAACCTTTCCTTTGGGTATTCCGGCAGCTGGCAGGTGGACGCGCTGGGGAACGATGAGGAGAGATATGAGTTCTATCTGACTGCCGGAGAAGTACATACCATTACCCTGGAGGTGACGCTGGGAGAGCTGGCGGACGTGATCGCCAAGGTGGACAGCAGCCTGACGCAGATGAACCAGATTTACCGGGAGATTCTGCTGATCACCGGCGCGGAGGCTGATATCTACCGGGATTACAACTTCGATGACATGATTGGGGACACCATTGAAAATATGAAGGTCCAGGCGGATATCTTAAAAGAAGTGTCCGTCTATCTGGAAGAAGAGGTAGGGGCCAAGGGCGAGCAGGTGGTGGCGCTGGATAAGCTCAACTGCCAGCTGGAGAAGATGCATGAGGATCCGACACAGATTGCCAGCAATTTCTCCCAGTACAAGGACAATATCGCCAGCCTGGCTGACTGGATCGCCAATGTCAGCGAGCAGCCACTGTCGATTGACTATATTGAAGTCATTCCGTCAGGGGGGGAGCTTCCCAAGGCGGAAGCCGGTTTCTTCGGGGCGGTAAGCTTTGAAGTACAGAGCTTTATCAACTCTTTCTTCACGGACTACAGCACTCTGGGACAGACCGTGCTGGCAGAGGAAAGCGAGAATCAGACCACGGTGGAGGTGTGGATCACATCGGGCCGCGACCAGTCCAATATCATCAGACAGCTGATCAACAGCAGCTTCACGCCCCAGACGGGAATCAATGTGGATCTGAAGCTGGTGAACGCGGGGACGCTGCTCCCGTCCGTGCTGTCTTCCCAGGGGCCGGACCTGGCATTGGGAAGCGTCATGGGCGACCCCATCAATTACGCCATGCGTAACGCGGTGGTGGACTTGTCCCAGTTCTCAGACTACGAGGAGGTGGCGGAACGGTTCCACGAGAGCGCCATGGTATCCTACACATTTGACGGAGCGGTCTACGCCCTGCCGGAGACCCAGACGTTCCCCATGCTGTTCTATCGCAAGGATATTCTGGAGGAGCTGGGGCTGACGGTTCCCAATACCTGGGATGAGTTCTTCGAGGTGGTGTCCATCCTGCAGAGGAACAACATGGAGGTAGGCTTCCCCCAGGGCATGCCGGGCATGCAGATTTTCCTCTACCAGAACGGCGGGAGCCTGTATAACGAGGATCTGACGAAGGCCACATTTAATGAAGACGCCACTCTGGACGCGTTCCAGAGCATGCTGGACCTGTTCACCACATACAAATTCCCCAGGGACTACAGCTTCCAGAACCGTTTCCGCACGGGACAGATGCCCCTGGCCATACAGGATTACACGGAATACAACGGCCTGTCGGCTTTCGCGCCGGAAATCAAGGGTCTGTGGAGCATGGCTCCCATCCCCGGCACAGTGGAGGAGGACGGAGAGATCAACCGCGCCTCGGCCTGCAGCGGCACCTGCGCCATCATGCTGCGGGGGACGGAGTGCCCTGACGAAGCATGGGAGTTCCTGAAGTGGTGGACCAGCGCCGATGTCCAGGCAAGTTTCGCCCAGGAGATGAAGTCCGTGCTGGGCAAGGCGGCAATGCACGCCACGGCCAACATGGAGGCGATTGCCAGCCTGCCCTGGACGAAAGAGGAGTACACCGCTCTGTACGAACAGTGGCAATATGTAACAGGAACGCCTGAAGTTCCCGGAAACTACTATGTGACCAGAAACATTGGCTTTGCTTCCGTGTCGGGCTATACCACAGGCAATGCTGACGAGCTGCTGCACTGGACGGAGGAGACCAATGATGAGATCGCGAGGAAACGGGAAGAATTCGGTTTGGACCAATAGGGGGTAAAGTCATCCATGAAAAAGCGTGAGAAATTCAACTTTAAGCAGTACATGGGGAGAGTGTGGCATGACATGAAGGTGCATAAGACCAGCTACCTGTTCATAGCTCCCTACTGTATCCTGTTTTTTATCTTTACGGTTCTGCCTGTTTTGATGTCGATCGGCCTGAGCTTTACATCCTTCAACATTCTGGAGCCCCCTAAGTTCGTGGGCTTCAGCAATTACCTGAGGCTGTTCTTCACCGATTCGATTTTCACGGAGAAGGCGATCGGCAATACCTTTGTCATCGCCATGATCGTAGGGCCTGTGGGCTACATACTCTGCCTTCTGCTGGCCTGGATGCTGAATGAGCTGCCCCGCGCCCTGAGGACCATCCTGACGGTGGTGTTCTACGCGCCTACCATCGCCGGGAACGTGTACATGATATTCCAGTACCTGTTCAACAGCGACTCTCAGGGGTACATCAACGCCATGCTGATACGGTACGGCATCAAACAGTCGCCGATCCTGTGGTTCCAGGATGAGAAATATATGATGACCCTGATCATCGGCATCGCTCTGTGGACCAGTATCGGTACTACGTTCCTGTCCTTCATCGCGGGCCTTCAGGGAATCCCCCAGCAGTATTACGAGGCCGGTGCCATCGACGGGATCAAGAACCGGTGGCAGGAGCTGTACTACATTACGCTGCCTTCCATGAAGCCTCAGCTGATGTTCGGCGCCGTCATGAGCATCACCGGCGGTTTCGGCGTGGGAAGCATCGTCACGGCCCTGTGCGGCCTGCCCTCTACGAATTATGCGGTACATACCGTCATGAACCATTTGGAGGACTACGGTGGCGTCCGCTTTGAGATGGGTTATGCCTCCGCAATCGCGACACTGCTGTTTATCATTATGGTGGCTTCCAATAAAATCATCCAGAAGCTGCTGGCGAAAGTAGGTGAATAGCATGAAAAAGATAAAATTTAGTTTATCCAGGACGGAAAGGGGCGTAAAGCGTTCCTACGCAGTGGATATCGTGATGTACGGCCTGCTGCTGCTGTTCGGCATCATCATGGTGATCCCTTTCGTGTTCGCTATCTCCAACGCGCTGAAGCCTTTGTCGGAGTTCTTCTATTTTCCGCCCCGTATCCGGGTGGAGAATCCGACCATGGACAATTTCAAGGATCTGTTCCGGCTGATGTCGGATTCCTGGGTCCCGTTCAGCCGTTATATCTTTAACACAGTCTTCATCACGGTGGTGGGGACGGCCGGGCATATCATCCTGTCCTCTATGTGCGCGTATGCCCTGGCAAAGCATAATTTCCCCGGGAAGAACTGGATCTTCGCGCTGATTGTCACCTCCCTGATGTTCCGGGGCGAGGTCACCACGATTCCCAGCTTCATGATTTTCTCGGGACTGGGCCTGGTGGATTCCTATTCCTCGTACATTCTGCCGGCTTTGGCTTCCACCCTGGGACTGTATCTGATGAAGCAGTTCATGGAGCAGATGGTGCCCGGTGAGATATTGGAGTCCGCCAGAATGGACGGCGCAGGGGAGTTCTATGTATTCTGGAAGATGGCAATGCCCATGGTCAAGCCCGCATGGCTGACGCTGATGATGCTGTCCGTGCAGAGCCTGTGGAACCTGGGTTCCACTTCCTATATCCGCAGCGAGGAGCTGAAGACGCTGAACTATGCCCTGCAGCAGATCCTCACCGGCGGTATCGCCCGAAGCGGAACGGCTGCGGCGGCCATGGTGCTGATGATGATTGTGCCGATTATCATCTTCATCTTCTCCCAGTCGAACATTGTAGAAACTATGTCAACATCAGGTATGAAGGATTAAGGAGGGGAGAGAGGAAATGCTGAAAGGAAAGGGAAAAATCCGTTTTCTGGGGCTTATATTAATGCTGGTCTGTCTCGTGCAGCCGGTATCGGCCCAAGCCGTATCGTATGCGCCCTATGCCACTTATACCTACAGTTTGGATCAGGAACATTTTTATGCGTATTCTCCTCACGCCTATGTGCCCACAAGGCTTATCACTTCCGCGGAGATCGGTCTGGGAACCGCTATGAAGACCCCCTCGGATCTGGCGGTGGATAAAGACGGTAATGTCTATATAGCGGACACAGGCAATAACCGTGTCATTGTCCTGGACAGTGAATATAAACTTCGGTTCATATTAAACGGATTGGAGGACGGCGTTCCCACAGATATAGTGGAAGGGGACGAAGAGGAAGAAGCCCCGGCAGAGGCGCCGGCCGAAGGAGGAGAAGGGGAAGGAGAAGGAGAGGGCGGAGGATTCGTCTCCATGAAATCCTTCAGTGAACCCAAGGCAGTGTTCGCCACCCCGGAAGGCGATATTTATGTGGGCGATACCATGCACGGCAGGATCGTGGTCTTCAACTCGGAGGGGATACTGCAGAACACCTATAATTCGCCCGAGGAAGAGCTGCTGCAGGACGTGATCTATGAGCCCTCCGCTCTGGTGGTGGATCAGTATGACAGAATCTATGTGATTTCCCAGAACAGCAACATGGGCGTCCTGTCCTTTTCATCGGACGGCCAGTTCCAGGGATTCATCGGTGCGGAGAAGACCAAGGGAAGCTTCTGGGACATCGTGATGAACTTCTTCCGGTCGGATGAGCAGAAGGCCAGGATGATGCAGAACGTCCCTACGGAATTCAACAATATCACCATTGACGACAAGGGTTTTTTATATGTGACTACCAGTACGCTGGACAGCTTCGACCAGTATGAGAGCATGGTGAGCAAGACCGGCACGGCGAACCCCATCAAGAAGCTGAACCCCTCCGGCACGGATGTCCTGAAGCGCAACGGCGCGTTCAACCAGGGCGGCGACCTGTATTATTTCCGGGATAATGTGTCCCGTTTCATCGATGTGGCCCTGGCGGAGGACGGCGTGTACAGCCTGCTGGACTCCACAGACGGCAAGATTTTCACCTATGATGTGGAGGGCAACCTGATGTATGTCTTCGGCGGCTCAGGTACCCAGATGGGAGTCTTCCAGAGGCCCAGCGCCATTGCCTACAAGGGGACGGATCTCCTGGCCCTGGATTCCAGTACGGGAGAGCTGACCATCTTCAGCAGGACCGAATACGGCGATGTCTTCGCGGAAGCGCTGCATCTGCAGGGGAACCGGAAATACACGGAGGCTGCTGAAAAGTGGAAAGAGCTGATCAAGTTAAACGGCAATTATGAACAGGCTTACAACAACATCGGAACCTCCTACATGCGTCTTGGAATGTATGAGGAGGCGATGGTCAACTATAAGAACGGCAACGACCTGGACGGCTACAAGGATGCCTACAATTCCTACCGCAAAGGGATCATGGAGAAATATATCCTGCTGTTCCTGGTGGCGGCGGCAGTCATCGTGTTCCTGATCGCAAAGGGGACCAAGAAACTCAAGGCGGCCAACGACGCGGCCTGGACCAAGCATGGGAAGTATACCCTGCGGGAGGAACTGTGCTATGGATGGTATGTGATCTTCCATCCCTTTGACGGATTCTATGAGCTGAAGCGGGAGAGACGCGGCACCATGAAGGGAGCCTTGGTCATCTTCACAGCGGCCATAGCGGAGAATCTGTTCCGGAGCATGGCCACAGGCTATATCGTCACCGGAAGCGAGTTTGCGAGAGTCAGCATCGTGGATGCGTTCATGTCCGTGGGATTCCTGGTGATACTCTGGTCGGTGGCGAACTGGTGCTTTACCACGTTGATGGACGGCAAGGGACGGATGAAGGATATCTTCATTGCCTCCAGCTATGCCCTGATTCCCATGATAATGTTCGGGTTCCCCTGTACCATTGTCACCAACTTCTGTACGGAGAGCGAACTGCAGTTCGTCAACTTCTTCTACAGCCTGGGCAATATCTGGACATTTGCCCTTATCTTCCTGGGGGCGCTGGTGATCAACGAGTACAGTCTGCTGAAAAATGTCGCGACGACATTTCTGGCGTTGGTGGGGATGGCGTTCATTGCGTTCATTGGTATACTGGGAGTCAATCTGTTCACTACCATGTTCGGTTTTATACAGACAATAGCCAATGAAATCATCTATCGAATGTAAGGAGACGGCAATGAGTACAGATGCAAGGAATAAAATGAAGAAAAGGTTGATAATCGCTGGAGCTGTGGCGCTTGTCCTGATATGTACCGCGGTCGTCTGTATACTTGTGTCAAGGCCGGGGAAGGAAATCATAGACAAGGCGGAGCCTGAGCTTCCGGGAGTGGTAGGAGAGTTCAAGACCCTGAACGCCGATTCCGGGATGATCAAGGCAGCCGAAGACGATAAGCTGATATTATGGCTGGACGGCTCTACCAGCGGCATCGTGGTGGAAAGCAAGGAGACCGGCGACAAGTTCTACGCGGTTCCCGAGAATGCCCAGAACGACCCCAGAGCTTCCAAGAACACCAGGAACCTGGTGAGTTCGCCGGTGGTGGTGACTTATTACAGCATCAGCTCACAGAAGACCATAGAGTTCGACAGCTACAGCAACGCCACCACGGAGGACAGGGTGACCTGGGCGCCTCTGGAGGACGGCAAGGGAGTCCGCGTGAGGATGGTGATCGGACGTGAGGAAGCGGCCAGGCTGATTCCGGAACAAATCAGTGAAGCCGGATTCGAAGCTCTGATGGAGAGGATCAAAGAAGTGGACGGCGATGCGGCTGTTCGGCAGGTCAGGGCCCTGTACCTGAAGTACACTTACGACACCGCAAATGAAGAACAGAGAGAGAAATACCCCGCCCTGGATCAGATGGATATCTATTGCCTGAAGACCTCCGCAAATGTATATAACCGCGAGGAACTGGAGAAATATTTCAGGAACATCGGCTATACCTACGAGGAGATAGACGCGGCTTACGCGGAGCTGGGATATGTGTCCAGGACAGAAGCGTTCGCATGCTTCCGGATGAACATCGACTACATCCTGGAAGACGGGCGGCTGAAAGTGGATCTGGACGCCGGGGAGATTGACTATGACAGGGATATCTTCGTCCTGACGAATCTCCGCCTGCTTCCTTTCTTCGGTGCAGGGGTGTCTGGAGATGACGGATATGTCTTCCTTCCGGACGGCTCGGGCGCGGTGATCGATTTCAACAATGACGGTTCGAAGAAGAATCAGCTGACTACCGGAAAGCTATATGGGCCGGATGCCGCGGAGACCAACGCGGACCGAGGCAGCCAGAAGCTGGAGTTCCGCTATCCTGTCTTCGGCATCAAGGATGAGGGCAAAGCGATACTGGGAATCGTCACCGACGGGGACGGCGTGGCCAATATCAATTGCCAGCTGGGAAACATGATACATTCGTACAATACTTCCTATGCGGATTTCATTATCTGCCAGGGAGCTCAGTATGAATCCAACTTCGCCAGCCAGGAGAACTGGGTGCAGTATGACAGGACGGGATACCAGGGACATATCTCCCTGGAATATCACTTCCTCACCGGTGAGGACGCGGATTATTCCGGCATGGCCATGGCATATCAGGATTATCTGCGCAGGGAAGTGCTGCCAGATCAGACGCAGCAGAATCAGACCATGCCTTTGATGCTGGATACCCTTGGCACGGTAAAGAATACTGTCCGTGTGGTGGGCGTGCCCTCTTTCCAGAGCGTGGAAGTGACTTCCTATGAGGAAGCTGCGGAGATGGTGAAGGAGCTGTCCGAGGCAGGCGTCGGCAATATCAACCTGCGCTATCAGAACTGGTACAACGGCGGCGAATTCAATTATTTCTCTACCGATTTAAATATGGAAAAGGCAGCGGGCAGCAAATCCGATCTGAAAAAGCTCGATCAGCTGCTGCAGGAGAACGGCGGCAGGCTCTTCATGGACGGAGAACTGATGCTGGCGGATATCAGGAAATCTTTTGATTTCAGCTATAGGCTTTCCGCCGACGGCGTTCGGAATCTGTTCAATAAGCAGGCGTATTATCCTTTGCTGAACATAGCTACGATGAAGACCATGACCTATTATTTATGTGTGGATCCCGCAGAGCTTTTATCCTATTATGAGTCCTTTTCCAAAAAGTATGGAAAGCTTGGCATGGAGAACATCTCCCTGGGATCCGTGGGAGAGGTGCTGAACTCCAATTACCGAAAATCAGGGTATGTCAACCGGCAGGATGCCGAGGAGATTGAGCGTGAGCTGCTGAACAGGGCGGCTGCGGCGTATCAGAATGTCCTGGTGGATTCCGGAAATGCCTACAGCTTTGGCAGTGCGGACTATATCCTGAATCTGCCGGATACCAACAGCAATTACATCATTGAGGATGGAAGCGTTCCCTTCATCCAGATGGCGTTACACGGATATATCACTTATGCGGGCATGCCCATCAATTTTGCGGATGACTATGAAGATTCGATTCTGCGGTGCATCGAATACGGAAGCGTTCCATACTTCCTGCTCTGTGATACGGAAGGATATGTGCTGAAGAATTCCGCTGAAAACAATCTATATTATACGGCAGTCTATGAGGACTGGAAAGATAAGCTGATTGAAGCCTACGGGAGAATCAGCGGAGCCCTGTCAGGCGTACAGGAGGCCCACATGATAAGGCATGAGGAAGTGGCGGAGAACCTGTACAAGAGCACCTATGACAATGGGACGGTGATTTATGTGAATTACGCGGATACAGAGCAGACGGCGGAAGGAGTCGCCGTTCCTGCGAAGGATTGCGCAGTGGTACAGAAGGGAGGTGACGGCAGGTGAGCAAGGAGAAGAAGAATAAGAAAAGCGTGTCTCTGTCGGCGAAAAAAGCAAGGCTGGGCTGGGTGTTCGTATCTCCGTTCGTGATCGGTTTCTTTGTGTTCTATCTGGTGGTGATCGTGGAATCCATCCAGTACAGCTTCATGGATATCAAGACACTGCCCGAAGGCGGCTTTACCATGTCATTTGCGGGCTGGGCGAACTATCAATACATGACCAGGACCGTCACGTATTTCCTGGACGGCATGTGGGGCACCGTGAGGGATATGCTGTACAGCCTTCCCATATTGCTGCTGTTCAGCCTGTTCGTGGCAATGGTATTGAACCAGAATCTGAGAGGCCGAGGGCTGTTCCGCGCCATCTTTTTCGTGCCGGTCATCCTGACCACGGGCATCATCGCCAAGTCCGATGCCGTCAACAATGTGATGACCACATTTTCGGCAATGGACACAGGAAATGTGACTACAACGGCTGAGACGATGTCTTCTGCGTTCAGCATCAGAGGGCTGATGTTCTATATAGAGGATATGTTCACGTTCGCTCCCTGGCTGCTGGAGTTCATCGAAACCGCCGCCACCAATGTGTACGCCGTCATCAGCCAGTCCGGCGTGCAGATCCTGATATTCCTGGCAGGCCTGCAGAGCATTTCGCCCTCTCTGTATGAGGCGGCGAAGATGGAGGGATGCTCTTCCTGGGAGAGCTTCTGGAAGATCACTCTGCCGATGATAAGCCCCATGATCCTGGTCAACATCATCTACAGCATCGTGGACTGCTTTACAAGATATGACAATAGTGTCATGAATGCCATACAGCAGATGATAACGGCCACGGATTACGGTTATGCCTCTGCGGCCGCGTGGATCTACTTCTGTGTGATCGCGCTGCTGGTGCTGGTGCTTCTGGGGATTGCCAGCCGGTTCGTGTTCTATCAGGGGAAAGAGAGATAAGGAGGGGGAAAGATGACGACATATGAACGATTTAAACAATCCCATGGGGCCAGGCTGCTGAGGAGAGGGACTTTGAAGTTCCTGCAGTATGCGCTGCTGATAGGCCTGAGCTATTATATCCTGTCTCCCCTGCTGCTGAAGATCGCCACCAGCTTCATGACGGAGTCGGATCTGCTGGACAGCCTGGTGGTATATATCCCCAGGGAGTTCACCCTCTGGAACTACAGGAGGGCGGCGGAATTCCTGAACTATTGGGAGGCCCTGCGCAACACGGCGCTCATCTCCCTGACGGCGGGCCTGATCCAGATGCTGGTCTGCTCCCTGGTGGGCTACGGCCTTGCCAAGTTCAAGTTCAAGGGCAGAGGGCTCGTGATGGCAGTGGTGTTTTTTTCCATCATCACGCCGCCCCTGACTTATCAACCTTCTATGTACCTGCACTTTCGGTACTTTGACGTGTTCGGCATCATCGAGGCTACCACGGGATCCACAATCAATCTTCTGGACTCCCTGTGGCCGCTGCTGATCCTGTCGGTGACGGGCTTTGCCTTCAAGAACGGCCTGTACATATTCATGATGATGCAGTTCTTCCGGGGCTTTCCCGAGGAGCTGGAGGAGGCGGCTTATGTGGACGGTTACGGTGTGTTCCGGACCTTCTTCCGCATCATCCTGCCCAACTCCATCCCGATGCTGATCACGGTATTCACGTTCGCCTTTGCGTGGCAGTGGACGGACACTTTTTACACGTCCATGTTCTTCAGCAGGATCAAGACGCTGTCCAACATGCTTTCGAGAGGCTTCGAGGGCATGACCGTGGACGGGCACGCCATGGCCCTGTCGGCCGGGCAGCCGCTGACCATAGCCCTGGGCGGTACGTACAGCCTGATGGTGATTGTTCCCCTGATCATCGTGTATATCTTTACACAGAGATTTTTGACCCAGGGAATCGAGAGAAGCGGTATCGTAGGCTAAGCGGGCCGCAGGCAGCCATCTGTAGCCTGAACCGAAAGTGCGTTCTGCCTTTGCCGGGCCGCCCGGGAGATGCCCCTGGATTAGAAGGGATTCCGTGTCATCCATCGGGCCGGCTTCGGCAAAGATTTCCACATTTTGTGTCCATCAGGGAAACCCTGGGAAATTTTAGGTTGACATATCATTTCAAAAAAGGTAAAGTAAAATGATATAAGAGGGGTATACAAATGGATAAGGAACTTCTGTATCAGAGAATTTATAACGATCTTCTGGAAGGAATTCAAACACAGAGCTATCCGCCCGGGGGACGTCTTCCCTCCGAGAAAGAACTGGCGGAGCAATACGGCGTAAGCCGCATCACAAGCAAAAAAGCGCTGGAAATGCTGGCTGAGAGGAACTTTATCACCAGACGGCCCGGAAAAGGTTCCTACGTGCGGGAGAATGTCAGGGTGGAGAGCAAGAAAAATGCCAGTCCCTTGTCGAACAATGGACCGGAGGGCAAGGGAAGGATCCTGGGAGTGGTTCTGGATTGCTTCGGCGTATCCTTTGGCTGCAAGATTGTCAAGGGAATCGAGCGGGAGTGTAGGAAGCACAATTTCTACATGGTCCTGAAGTGTACATACGGCGACATGGCGGAGGAGTCGAGAGCCATAAAAGAACTGATTGCGATGGGGGCGGAGGGAATCATTTTGATGTGTGTGCAGGGCGAGATCTACAATGCGGATGTGCTGCGCCTGTCCGTGGAGAAGTTCCCCATCATCATGATTGACAGGGCGCTGTCAGGAGTGCCGATTCCCTGTGTGTGTACGGACAATTACCACGCCTCCCGGGATCTGATGTCAGTGCTGATTGAGAAGGGGCACAAGGAGATTTCTTTCTTCTCCCATCCGTCCATGCAGACTTCCAGCGTGGCAGCGCGCTTCCTGGGATATCTGGACAGCTTGCTGGACCATGGCCTCAAGACCAATGAAGATATGTGGCTGAGGAATCTGGACGGTATTCTTCCCCGTACAGAGGGAGCCGTTGGGGAAGAGTGCATGGATGTGAAGAAAGTCAAGGCTTTCATCCAGGAGCATCCTCATGTGACGGGATTTTTTGCCGTGGGCGTGGAGTTGGGATACATGGTCTACAGTATCCTGCGTGAGCTGGGCCAGGAAAAGGAAAAAGAAGTGGTGTTCTTCGATAGCCCTGATATATTCTACAATCCCAAGCCGGCCTGTTCTTATGTGGTGCAGGATGAATATTTGATGGGAACCCTGGCAGTGCAATATCTGGAGAACCTGATAGAGGGCAAGGAAGTGCCGCAGAAATGCGATGTCCCCTATCAGATAGTACGGGGGGGTATTATTAGGACTGATTAAATGGGAAAGGGCGATTGAATTTGAGTTTCATGCCCTTTCTTATTTTTTGCTCTGAAAGGGCAGGTTGCGGGGACGGGGACGGCGTCGGAGCTTATGGGAGGGAGGAGGGAGCGGTGGATTCGGCGGGGGATGCGGCGGGGGATGCGGCTCTGGTGGGTTCGGTGGATGCTTTGCTGCGGAGGTCTCGCTGTGGATGCTTCGCGGCGGATGCTTTGCTGCGGAGGTCTCGCTGTAAATGTTTCCTGTATTTCGTGGTTGTTACGGGCTGGATTTCATGGTAAACTATAGTAAGGAATTGTCTACAAATAACTGATGCAAGTTTATAGCCGTTTTCGTTGT
>CAJUFI010000028.1 GCA_910585665.1 uncultured Acetatifactor sp.
AGGAATTGTCGGAAAATAACTGATGCAACTTGTTTAGGAGAAAGCCCAGAAATAAACGAAAACGGCTATAAACTTGCAGCAGTTATTTGTAGATACTTCCTTAGTCTCGGGTTGAAATCCTTTATAGCCAGAATAGCGGATGAACCATAGGTTGTCAAGGACAGATTGCCGCCCCTCACCGACTATCACCCATCATCCCCCCAGCGCCCTCACTCCATCCTGATTGTTTCGTCCGCAAAACGGTTAAATTCCAGCCGATGGGCCACGCTGATTACAGTAGCCCCTCTGGCCTTCTGCTCCCGGTGCAGCAGTTCCGCCATGGCATCCTGGGTGGCTTTGTCCATCTGGCTGGTGGCTTCGTCCAGAAGGATTACTTTTGTGTCTTCCAGCAGGCACCTGGCTATGGCGATTCGCTGCCGTTCCCCGCCGGACAGCGCCATGCCCTGTTCCCCGATTTCCCGGTCAAGCCCACCCTGGATTTCCCTCAGGATTCCGGTTCTTTCCGCCGCGTCAATCAGCTGCGCCTGTGTGGCATCCGGCTTCACCAGCAGCAGATTGTCCCGAATCGTCCCCTGCCGCAGCACAGGCTCCTGGGGCACATAGGACACAGACCTGCGCAGGTCATAGAGACTGATGTCTCCCAACGGCTGCCCGTCCACTCGGATGCAGCCCTCGTCCACATCGTAAAACCGCAGCAGCAGTTCCAGGATTGTGCTCTTTCCGATGCCGCTGGCGCCTGTGATGCCCACCCAGTCCCCTTGCCTTATCTTCAGGCTCTTGTGCTTCAGGATGTCCTTCTGGGTATGGGGATACCGGAAAGACACGTCCTCGAAGAGGATTTCCTGTTCAAAACGCCATCTGCCCTGGCCTTCCCTGTCCCGCTCGTCCTCCAGCTCCAGGTAGCCCTGTATGGCGGCCACCTGGCCCCTGGCTTTCTGATATCCGTTGTAGGTGGCAATCAGGCCGGTGAAAATATCGTGTATTCTGGAGGCGTAGCCCACCGCCGCCGTCATGGAGCCGATGGTGATGGCCTGCGTTGCCGCCAGCAGCGCCGCAAGGATAAATGTGGCCCCATAGAAAAAGCCGGGCATCAGGGTGTTGGAGATGCCGCCCACGAAATTGTCGAAAAAGGCTACTTTGCCCCAGATTTTCAGCACGCTCCCCTGGATTTCCTCCACTTTCCTGTCCTCCTGCTCCTCCATCACCCCGGCTTTCACCAGGCGTATGGATCGGAAGGCCTCCTGCATCTGCTTCTGGTACCGGGCGTTGAAATCCACCACCCTGGCAATCAGCTGCTGCAGCCTGTTCCCCACCAGTTTCATCAGGCCTATGCTGACGGGAATGTACAGCAGTTGGAACAGGGCGGCCAGAATATGGATGCGGCACAGCAGGACGAAGACCAGGATGCCGCTTGCCGCGCCGGACAAGAGCCTGGGCAGATCTATGGTCCACACCGCAATGTAAGACACCATGTCATCGGACGCCTTTCTGGCCAGCTCCGCGGAATGGTTCTCGTCAAAAAAGGCCATGGGCTGATGAATCAGCTTGTCGAAGCATTCCAGGTTCACCCGGGCGATGAGCCTGCGGCTCTGGAGCATCAGGAAGTATTGGTACCAGTTATAGCCGAAGGTCACCAGCACGGGAATGCCGCAGAAGGCCAGGATGGCGAAAATCACTTTCCCGGTCTCTCCTGACGGAATGTAGGTGTCAATCACCGGAGGCATCATCGCCACCGGGAGCAGGGACATCGCCTGGAGCAGCATCGACAGCACAGAGGACATGACGGCGATTGCCGCCACTTCCCGCCGGAAGCGGCTCTTCGTTCTTTGTTCTTCATCTTTCACTTTCATCTTGTCTCCTTTGCCTTTGGCTTGTTGGTTGCCCGGATCCTGGTTCCGGCTTGCCGGTTGCTGAAGTTCTGGTTCTGGCTTGTCTGAACCAGGGGAGCTCCAGGAAATCATATGACAGGATTTCCTTTGCCAACTGGTCTATCGTGTCGTGCACCATAAATCGTGTTTTGGCGTCCTCGCTGATTCTGCGAAGCCGTTCTATTATATTATTGTCTTCATCTGTGGACTGCAGCTTTCTGGCCATGACTGACGCAAAGCCGCAAAGATAATAGTCTGTCTCGTGGCAATAGTCTGTTCTTCCCAGTGTCTCCAGCGCGGCGCAGATGGCAAGGGCGGCTTCTCCCTTCTCTTTGGCGGAGAGACCGCTGCAGTACCATAGCTCATTGCACTTTTTATTCACGGTGAAGGCACCCAGCTCCAGCATATTAAAGCGAAGCTGATGGGCGTACTCCGGCGTGTCCCTGGCAAAAAGCTGTTCCGTCTTCTGACCGCAAGTCAGGTACCAGTTGGGGATTTCTCTTTTGTACAGGGCCATGGCCTCCTCTGTCTTCCCCTGAGCGTGCAATATCTTGCCCTGCATGTTGACGGCGTCCAGCCGTAGGAAAGCGTCGCTGCAGCCCTCCAGAGTCCTCCGGCAGATTTCCAGCAGCTCCTCCCGGTCTGCCAGAAGCACTTCGGGGTCATTGTCCACATAGTCTCCCACCTTGTCCCACATGTAGTAGTTCATGACTCTGTAGTCATTGGGGTATTCCCGATAAGCCTTCTCGGACAGCCGGGTGTACTCCTCCTTCTTTCCCTCCCGGAAAAGCTTGTCGTGCTCCTCCAGGAACTGCCTGATTTCTTCCTCTATCCGGGCGGCGTCATAGCCCATGAGCGCATCGATGGACACGCTGAAATAGTGCGCCAGCAGAGGAAGCAGCGAGATGTCCGGCAAGGTCTCCCCTCGCTCCCATTTGCTCACGGCGGCGCAGGAAACGCCCATGGCCGCCGACAGCTGCTCCTGGGTGATTTCTCTGCCCAGACGCAGCCTTCTGATGTTTTCGCCGATGTAGATGTTCATCACTTTTCCTTTCTGTTTTGATGTGGCTTTTCGTTTACCTTATAGTCCGTTTTCGTCTATGCGAAGTTCTGCCTGTTGTTCCATTATATTGGCATTTTCCGATTATGTACAGATATTCACAGGAAAGCTTCTTTTAACCTGTGGTTAAAAAAAGAGCGTTCTCCTCAATAACGCAATCCCGAATTTTCCCTCTGAATCCTATATAAAATCCCATATAATCTCATCGCCCTGGATGTCCTGTCTGTGAAAATGCGGTTTGATGCCCTTGATGTGAAAATAAAGAATGCCATCCAAGACAATATTCATCCTATTGTCTTGGAATGGCATATTGAAACTACAAATTTAGATTCTTCACAAATTATGCGCCTGCTACTCACAATGTATATCCGCCTGATTCTCTGTCTCTTCAAAATCCCGGGAATTCCATGTTCACGGATTTTTCCGTAAATCCGTCCGACACATGCCCGTCATAATCCGTATGAGTGTTTTCCAGTGTAAGCTCGTACTCAAATCCGCACTTTTCGATCACGCGCCTGATAACCCTTCAATATCCCCAGCGACCTCTCCCGGTCGGCATGAGGCGCCCAGCCCGCCATCGGCCCGCCTGCGGATTCCGCGCATATTCGTACAGATCTTCCGCGTCTTCCGTCCTCCGCTCACGTAAGACCAGCCTCGCTGTCTCCAATGAGCTGTACTTCATCCCTGTGCTCTCCATTCACCTTTCAGCTGCTCCATCATGGAGAACATCCTGTCCATGTCCACCGGCTTGGCCAGGTGCCCGTTCATCCCAGCATCCTTTGTCATGGCGATGTCCTCTTCAAAGGCATTGGCCGACAGGGCTATGATGGGCACGGCTCCCGCGTCCGGCCTGGACAGGCCGCGGATTGTGCGGGCCGCCTCAAATCCGCTCATCACCGGCATCATCAGGTCCATCAGGATGCAGTCGAAGGCCCCGTGCTCCGATGCCTGGAAAGCCTCTACGGCGGCCTTTCCGTCCTTGGCAGTGACCACCGAGGCGCCCGCCTGTTCCAGGATGAATTCCACGATTTCGCAGTTGACCTCATTGTCCTCCACCAAAAGCACATGCATCCCCGAAATGTCGGCGCGGGCATCGGATTCCCTGGCCTCTTCCCCTGCCTCCGGCGCCGCGTCCCCCTGCATGTCCAGGGGAATGGACAGGGTGACCCGGAACAGGCTTCCCCTTCCGATCCGGCTCTCCGCCTCGATTCTGCCCTCCATCTGCTCTACCAGCTTCTTTACAATGGACAGGCCAAGCCCCGCCCCGCTGAAGTTCGTCCTTGCCCCCGCATTTTCCTGGGCAAAGGGTTCGAACATACGTTCCTTGAACTCTTCTCCTATGCCGATTCCGGTGTCTTCCACCACGAATTGATAGGTGGCGGAACCTTCCTGGCAGGAAATCTCTTCCGCCCGTAGGAACACGGAGCCCCCAGGCCGGTTATATTTCACGGCGTTATCGATGATGCCCGTGAGGATCTGCTTCAGCTGCACGGGATTGCCGATCAGCCTGCTGTGGCGCAGGCCGGCTTCCTCCAGCACCAGCCGGATGTCCGCCGCCTCCGCGTGGGGGGACATGATCATCCTACATTGCTCCAGCGTATCGCGGAGGTCGAAGGATTCCACCCCAACGACGGGCTTGCCGCTGTCCAGCCTGCTGACCTGAAGGACATCATTCACAAGGGACAGCAGATGCTGCGTGGAGACGCGGATCTTCTCCCGGCAGGCTCTCTGCTTCTCCAGGTCTCCTTCGGTCTGCTCCATAATGGTAAGCATGCCCAGGATTCCGTTGATGGGCGTGCGCAGGTCATGGGACATGTGGGAGAGGAATTCGCTCTTGGCGGAATTGGCCCGCCGCACTTTCTCCAGGAGCTCCATGATGACCTGCTCCTGCTTTTTCCGGTTCACCATCACTTCCGTGATGTCCTGATGGTATCCGTTGAGGCAGACGCCGGGCTTTTTGAATTCTTTGTCCCGCATGCCGCCGCAGCGGACATAGATTTTCCCCAGCGTGGGATGGTTCCATGGATACGCCACCTCGGAGCGCCCGGTTTCCAGAATCTCCTGCACCGCTTTCCGGACCATCTCCACGTAGTCCGGCTCGATGTTCCCGAACCAGCGGCGGTAGCAGGCCTCCGGCTCCGTATCCTCCTCCACCCCCAACAGCATCCGCATGGTCCTGTCCGCATACATCCTGGGTTCGCAGCCCTCCTCCAGCTCCATGGACCAGATGCCGGTCCTGCCGCCCTCCAGGATGTCCTCCAGGCTCTGCCTGGCCTCCAGCCGGTACCTTTCCTCCTGCTCCACCACGGCATTGATGTCACGGAAGGCAAATATCGCGCTCTGTTCCTGCGCCTCCCGCCCAGTGACGGAGAAGTGGATTTCCAGGTTCTTGAGCCCTTTGGGATTGTCCTTCACCTGGTAGCGGACATAGAATTTCTTCTTCGTCTCCAGCTGCGCCAGGATGTACTCTTTTTTCGTCACCATGCGGAGCCGCTCCTGGTCCCGGGGCGTCACATACCGGGAGATGTAGCTTTCCATGGCCGTCTCATAACCATCCGCGAAATTGATGGGCTGGTTCTCCCCCCGGAATTCGTTCTCCCGGTAAATCCGGCATGTGTCCGCGGCAAAGTCCGCCTCATAGATGCCCAGATAGTCCACGTTGAGGGCATAGAGGACATCATGGCTGCGCTTCTCAAGCTCCCTGACCAGGTTGCGCCGCCGCAGGGAGGAGACGATGAAATAGGCCGCGGTCTGAAGCATGTTCGAGGTGTACTCCAGGGACTTCACCGGGGGATTGTCCACGCCATAGAAGCCTATAATCCTGTCTTCATCATACAGCGGGACCACTACAAGAGAACGGATGTTCTGTGCTTTCAGATTTTCGTATTGCAGAGGGTCGCTATGCCTGATTTCCTCCAGGCTGTTGATGACGATATATCTGCCCACGCTGAACTTCCGGTACCAGCTGGCGCAGACCTGCGGGGGGACATTCTGAAGGTTTTCCTTCTCCGGCCGCACCCCTTCCGCCGCCCACTCATAGGTATTGTCGTCGCCCCCCGCGGGATTGCGCTCGAAGATGTAAGTCCGCTCTCCCTCCAGGGCCTTTCCCAGATATTCCAGGAACACCTCCAAAGTCCTGTCCGGCGACTCTTCCAGAAGGGCCGCCCTTAGACCTTCGTTGATGACGGCTTCCAGGTTCTGGACGTTGCGCACTATGCTCTTGTGCTGTTCCTGGCTGCTGATGTCCAGCGCCATCTCCAGGCGGTAGCGTTTCCCATTCTCCTCCAGAATCGCGCTCCTGAGCAGGAAATGCCTGTTCAGCTGCTGGTGGAAATGCCGCTGCTCAAAGTAGCCCTCTCCGGGTCCGCATCCGTTACAGAACGAGCATGGGACGGCGCTGCCGCGCAGGACCCGGTAGCAGGGCTGCCCTTTGACTTCCGCCAGGGAGCCGATGCCGAAGACGTCCATGGCCCTTTTGTTCATATAGACCAGTTCATGGACCGCTATGTCTGCCACGTAGACGATTTCGTTTATATTATCAAAAAATCCCCCTAGATTCCCCATAAAGTCGCCCTCCCTGTCCTATGACGTCCTGAAGCCTGCCTGCGGAACCCCATGACGCGGCAACCCCATCTACGTCCTGCCACAGAATGCCTGTGCCGCGCCCTGCGGCAGCGGCCCTGGAATGCCCCTCGGCCATCCATTGCGCCTGGCGGTTCCGCGTATGTGCAGCCGCGAGCTCCGGGACTGTCCGGCAATGGGTCAAGACCCCTGGGAGCTTCCCGCCGTATCTGTCAAGAATCGCAGCTTTGGAGGTCAGTATAACATAATACGGCCAAAAAGTCCACTTTTCCAAAAGCCTAATATACGCCAATTCCTTAAAATAGCCATGCCCGTCTCTCCGGGCTGTGCGACTGGGATTTCCCTGAGGATGCCGTCTCCCCCCTGTGGGTGGAGCGCATGATGTGCCACGGCGACGCCATGGACTGCCTTTCCGGCGGACGCTTCCATTCCGCCAGGTACCAGCGCAGGCCGGCAGAGCAGCATCCGGCCAGGGTCAGCGGGCATATGCCGGCATCTGTCAAATGGCAGACGCTTTTTAAGAATGAGATGCATGACCAGGGCGGGGCTTTCGCCCCGCCCTCTCTGTCCTGTTTTCCCCGGAATCCGTCTCACTCCTCTGTCCCCGCGTCACAGACCCGCCACTTTCCGTCCCCTCCTGACATAGAAATCGCGGCAAGCCCCTTCCCTCTGCCGGCCGGGGTTCCCTCTTTCTCCTATATACAGTATGCCATTGATACCCGGCACTGTCAAGCTGCTCCGCTTTTCATCCTTGCTTTTCATCCAAATCGGCAGCGCCCGGAGATTCTCCCTTGACCGCCGCCAGCCAGAAGCCGAGAGCCTGGGAATCGGTTCCCGGTCAGAGCCGGCACCGGAACATCCCCGTGGACTTGTGGATGAAAATCGCCCCTTCCCTGTCCATCCGCTTCCGGAGAAGGCTGCGGAATTCCTCTGCCCTCTGCTCCAGGATGCAGGCGGCATTGCCGGGATAGGATGACACATAGCCGCAGATTGCCTCTATGTCGTCCACAATCAGGTCATTGTCCTGATCCATCCGCTCTACCTGTGGGAAGAAGGCCTGCAGCTGGGGCCCGGCGTTCTCCAGCCGGAAGGCCTTGGTGATGCTCTCGAAGGGCATCTCGATCCGGGCATCGAAGGCCGCCACGAGTTCGTGCAGTTCCCGCATATGGCCGTCGCCTATGGTGGAGCACAAAAATCTGCCCGTAGACTTCAGGCCATGTGCGATTTCCCGGAGACAGGCCTCTCTGCGCTTTACATGGTACAGCATGTGGTTGGCGACGATGCAGTCATATCTTTCCTTCTCCAGTTCCAGGCTGTCCGCGTCGCAGATTCGGCATTCTATTTCTACCTGTTTTTCATCTAATATTTTTCGGAAAACAGATAAGTTTTCCTTTGCTTTCTCAAGCATGCCCGCAGACCGGTCAGTCAGCGTCAGGCGCAGTCCCGGCGGCAGCCTGTGGACGTTCATCTGCCACAGCAGCCCTGTCCCGCAGCCCAGTTCCAGGACATCCTCATTCTCCCCAAGCTCCAGCCGCTCATAGACCCATTCCATCCACCCCTGGGGGCTGGTGCTGTAGTCATGGAGCCGGATGCGCTTCTCCAGGTTGCCCGATGTCCTGTACTGCTCCTGTATCTTCTCTTCCTCTGTGAGCAGGTTCAGCAGCCGGATCAGGAAGCCCAGTTTGTCGCTCTCCCTGCTGTTCTCCATCATCTCCATGGCGGAGAGGATTTCTTCCAGCTGGCGCTTTTTCTGCAGCAGAAGCTCCTTCTGCTCCGTCAGCTGCTGCTCCATGCTCCGGGAGGACATGATCTCCTCGATTTTCTGGAGGGAGAAACCCAGGTACTTCAGCGTCAGGATGCGCTGGAGCACGGCCAGGGAGTCCTGATTGTAGTACCTGTATCCCGCCTCCGAATGGGAAACGGGCTTCAGCAGGCCTTTTGCGTCATAAAAGCGTATGGTGCGCAGGGATACCCCGGCGATTCTGGCGATTTCACCCGCGGTGTATAAGATTTCTTTCATGTTAGGCTTGTCTCCTTTTTCTGCTTCTTCTTTCATGTAGCTGATAACTATCATACGGGATGACGTAAGGGAACTGTCAAGAGGGTTTTTAAAATTTGCCAAAAATCCCCGTTAACCAATGTCCCGAATCTGGTACTATATAAGCGAAAGCTTTCAAAATACGGCATTGGGCCCTGGCCAACACACGAAAAATATAGAAAGAAGGAAGCATTATGAAAAGAGAATTTGGAGAAAAGAGTTACCGTCCGGTAAAATTTGAATTCAGCGCCGTTTTTTTCGGCAGCGCCAACATGGAATATCAGAATCTGTTCAACAGGAAGCTTCCCGGCAATATCCTGGCGAGCGCCTACCGCACTCCTATGACCGTCCACCAGCTTGCCGTGGAGCTGGGCGTGGCTTCGGCATATCTGGAGGATGAAATCGCCGTCTTGGAAAAATACAATCTGCTCACGGCTCTGCCAGGCGGCAAGTATCAGACACGGCTGATCATATTTACGGAAGAATTCATGAATGAATTTTATCAAAAGGCGGAACAGGGCATTGCCCCAGCGGTGAAGAACATCCTTGCGGATACCGCGAAAAAGCTGCCCCGGCTGCGGGAACTGCAGTTCATCGGTTCCGGGCTGGACGACAATTCCCTTCTGTGGGATCTGCTCTTCGAAATGATCCGGGAAGGGTGGATGCTTTCCAAAGCAGTGCAGAAGAAAATTTCTGATACCCATAGCCTTTACAGCGGTCTTAACGGTATTTGCTATGGACATACTTATGAGGTTCCAAGTGACTGCGTATACAAACTCCCCTCCTGTGCCAGATACTGCCAGGTTGGGGGCTGCTATGCCGCATCCTATGCAGATTTCGGTATTCTGCCTGACAAGAACCGCTATACTTCCCATATGGAAGAGGTGAAGGCCAGCCTGGATGCCATGCTGTCCGGCGAAGCCGATGCGCTTCTCCCCGTCGTCACCAAAGAGCAGAAGGACGCTGCTCTGGAAATCCTTCAGGAAGAGCTATCTGCTTTTGCCAGCCTGTTTGACACGCTGTGCGGCTGCGCCCGTTCTATCCTGCAGGCCCATGCGCCCGAAAGCGTGAGCGCGCTCATCGACCCTGTGCTGGCCAACGTGCTGTTTTTCAAAACGGTGAGTCTATTCGGTGTCTGCGCCGTCAGGACAGAAGCATTGACCATTCCCGAAGACGAACGTCTGCTGGGCGGGATGATTTATGCCACTGAGTGAGATTTCAGATCCGGCATCGGAACCTCTGTCTGTACATGGGGCGCAAGCGGCAGCTGTTGTCTGCCATTTGCGTCCCCTCGCATTTCTATCACGTTCAGCCCCAGGCGGCGCGATAACTCCCTTTTCGGTAAAACTGTTCCTCAAAGCATATATTCGGCTTTTTCTTCGCCATCATAATCCAGAAGATTTCTTTTTCTGTTTTCCTCCGGGCAAAAAAAAGGAATACTCTCTCGAAATAGATTGTCTGTAATATCGGGTAATATATTTCCGCATTTGCATATTATTTTTGACATAATCTCTATCTCCCCGAATCCTGAGTTATATGCTTGATTATAAAATATATGCCTGCTGCTTGCAATGCATATTTAAAAGGCCGCTTTTCCAAAGCCTTCCAAAAACTGTGGCACAATAAAATTCATGTATCCAAAACAAAAAAGACATGGTATGATAGAAGGTAATGACAGGCTCATCTAAGAAACCTGAAAGGAAATAAGGCTATAGCATTGGCACAGATAAGGACTTATACAGAAGAAGACTATTACAATCTGCCGGAGGATATCCGGGCTGAGCTGGTGAACGGGCAGCTTTATTACATGGCCGCGCCCAGCAGAATCCACCAGAAAATACTCAATTTCCTGAACACGGAAATCAACCTCTATATCCGCTCTAAGAAAGGCTCCTGTGAAGTCTATCCGGCCCCTTTTGCCGTCAGGCTGTTTGCGGATGATGACAAAACTGTAGTGGAGCCGGACATCAGCGTGATCTGTGACCTGGACAAGCTGACTGACCGGGGGTGCACCGGAGCACCCGACTGGGTCATCGAAATCGTCTCCCCAAGCACTTCCAGCCACGACTACGTGCGCAAGCTGAATCTATACATGGATGCCGGCGTAAGAGAATATTGGATTGTTGACCCTCAAAAAACTTCCGTCTATGTATATCATCTGGAAGAGACAAAATTCGAGACCGCGGCATACACTTTCCGGGACAGAATCAAAGCCAACATCTATGATGATTTATGGATTGACTTCCATGGATTTGAGGGATAGGCAATGCACCGGATGCATGGCTGCAGCTTGCCAGACCGCTCCATCCATATCTGAAAGCGATATCCCCCAGTCCCTCTTTGATTTCCTGTCTGCTTTCTTCATTGGAACCGCGCTCACCAGCGAAAGCTTTCGGGAACATGGCGCCAAATTCCATCGCTGGTGAGCATAAAAAACAAATCAGGAGGAAACCCCATGCTAATCCGCCAATATGCTCCGTCAGATTGCAGAGAACTGACAGAGCTTTTCTACAATACCGTACATCAGGTCAACGCAAAAGACTACACAAAGGAGCAGCTGGATGCCTGGGCTTCCGGGAAGGTGGATCTGCATCAGTGGAACCGGTCTCTCCAGGAGCACTGCAGCGTGGTGGCAGTCGAAAACGAAGTGATACCGCAAAAGCAGTGGTCGGGCGGCTTCGGGCGGACGGTTTCCCTTACATCACCGCCACCCATGACATCAACAATCCCCGAAGCGGCAACGTGATGCGGCAGCTAGGCATGCAGTACCGGTATTCCTATGAAGAACAGTGGCAGCCCAAAAAACTCCTGGTCACTTTCCGGATGTACCAGCTGAACCTGAATTGTGACGAAAACTGGGTATACCGGAAATACTGGGAAGCATCAAAGGTGCATTTCGTGGAGCCTCACCTTCTTCCTTCTGATAAAGGGACGCCTGATTACTGAACAATTCCGAATACAGGCCGCATTTCTGCATCAGTTCGGAATGGGAGCCATCTTCCACTATATTCCCTTTGGAGAACACGAGGATGCGGTTGGCGAACTTACAGCTTCCCAGTCTGTGGGAGACGAAAAACGATATGGCACCCTGGGTAATCAGGTCGTATTTCTGGTACAGTTCATATTCAATTCTAGGATCCAGGGCGGCCGTGGGTTCGTCCAGAATCTTGACTTTGCTGGCCCTGTGCAGTGAGCGGGCGATGGCGATCTGCTGCCCTTCTCCCCCGCTGGGCTCGATTCCGCGGTCGTCAAATATCCGGTATACATTGGTATCGAAATGCTGCGGGTACTGGTTGATGACCTTATCCAACAGGCCTAATTCCGACAGCTCCTGGACAAAGCTTTCCTCCATCTTCTCCTGGTCGCTCATGGTGATGTTCTCCTCTATGGTGGCGGCGAACAGGGAGTAGTCCTGAAAAGCCGCGGAGAACAGGCCGATGTAATCCTCGTAGGAATACTCCCTGATGTCCACGCCGTTCACCAGAATCGTCCCCTCGGTAGGGTCATACAGGCGCATCAGCAGCTTGATGAAAGTGGATTTTCCGCTTCCGTTCTCCCCCACGATGGCAATCCGGTCAGCGCTGTCCAGCTTGAGATTTATGTTTTTCAGCGCATAGGTGTCCGATGTGCCGTATCGGAAGGAGACATTCCGAAATTCTATGGAAAGGGGCCTGGAGCAGTCCACGACCCTGCCGGAACCGGACTGCATCTTGGGAATATTCATGTAATCCCTGAAATCCTGGAAATACATATCGAAGGAATGCACATATACAATCTTGTCCAGGATGGCGCCCATAATCTGGGCATAGCTGGTCAGCGCCGAGATATAGAGCGTAAAGTCGCCCACGGAGATGGTTCCCCTGACCAGCATGGAGATCACGAAGAAATAGCCCAGTCCAATCTGTATGACATAGAACAGGTTCGACAAGGTCTCGCTTAGGACATGCCTTCCCCAGATTCTGGCATAGAATCTGACATTCGCGTCATAATGGTTCCTCATTTTGCGCAGCAGCGTGGGCTTGTAGGAGAAGACGCGGATATCCTTCATATATTTATGGTCGGAAATGATATTGGTATAGTAGTGGGTCTTCCGCTCATGCTTAATCTTCTCGTCCTGATCCTGCTTCTCTTTTTTCTTGATGCTGCCGCCCACCCGGAAGGAGATAAGCGTGAACAGCAGATTGACGGCCACCACCAGGGGGCTGAATTTATAAATGATGTAAATGTAGCTGATGGCCGTAATGGAATGCTGGATAATCTGCATGGAACAGGTGAATATGTAGCCGAAGCCCCAGCCGCCTGCATAGATATAATTTTTCGCCTTCTCGCTCTGCTCCTGGAAAGCGTTCGACTCCAGCATGTCAAGATCCGCGTCCATCAGCCTTTCGCTCATGTCCATCTGGAAGTCCGAGAACAGCCTGGAGGAATAGTTGCCGGCTCCATATCCCACCCAGGAGGTGCCGATATTCAGAATCAGGAAGCTCGCCACATATAACAGGACGAACAGAATGGCCTCCTCTTCAAAGCCGTCCGCCGCCGTATCCAGGATCAATTTGGGGATATAAATCAGCAGCACTGGGCTCAGGGCGCTCATCACTGTGGACAGGACGCTTAATAGGATGTATTTGGGCTGTTTTCTCAGCGCGTATTTGAAAAAATAGAGAAATCCTTTCATTTTTCTTTCCTTTCTTTGACATAAACTTTAACAGGATTTTTCACCCGTTCTCCACTGAATATACTATATTCCATACACAAACCCGCCCAGGGGCCAATCATCCTCAGAGATTGTCAGCGCCCCCGACTTGACCGCAAGGCCCCCGATCAGACCCACCGTGATAAAAAGCAGCACATTTGCCGTGACCGGTCCCACGATTTCCCTTATGGACTCAGGGGCATGAATCTGCATGATGGAAAGGGCACAGCCGTACAGCGATTCATACAGCCTGGCGAAAGACGCGATCTCTTCCCGGAGGATTTCCGACACCTCTTCCATCTGCTCTTTGTCAAAGACGGGAGCCATCGCTTCCGTCTCCCCGGCCAGCACAGAATCCAGGCTGTGGATGATTTCGTTTCTATGGGATGAGAAACGGTTCTTCGCGGGCAGAACGCAGTAATCTGCATAACAGGCCGCATAGTCGGAACGTAAACCGGCGTATCCGGCGAAAGCCCTTGTCTCGTATGGACGGTTCATGCCCATCCTATAGGTGCTTCCATAGCAGATAACGCCCTTGCTGTAGAGACCGGTGTCCGGAAGCGTCTCTTCCCGACCGGCCATGAAGAGCCCCCAGCCTTTCCTGGTCATCTCGAACAGCAGCGCCCACAGGAGACGGTTGTCCTCCAGGTCGGAACCGGCGAACCTAAGTTCCCGCAGCTTTGGCAGCTTTTTCGCCACATCCTCCAGGACTTCTTTTACATCCCGCATAACGGACTTCTCCGCTGTCCGGAAGAACTCTTCCATATATTCTTCCGTGAGGATGACCAGGCGGGCCTGGTATCTGCCGCCGGGCAGCGCAGTGAGCAGACGGTACCGTTCCAACAGGGCGATTTCGTCCTCTAAGTATACGCTGGCCACCCCCAGCTCGATGGCAAGCTGCCTGATGGTCATGGGAATGTGGTAGGTACTGACCAGGATATTTCCCGGCAGCTTCCTGTCGAACAGCCGCTGATATTCCATGTTGGCCATTTCTTTAAATATGATATGAAAGTCAAATTTCTCCGGCTGATAGCTCTTTGCTCCGAATTCTCTCTCCATACTGATTCCTTCTCTCAATATTTTCCGTGTCTTGAACAGGTAATATTTCACCATTTCCAGGGAGATATGGAGCCTGGACGCAGTCTCCGCACAGGAAAGCCCCTCGAAATAATAGGCCACGGTGCATTCCCGGTATTCTCTGGAAAGCAGGGCCAGTTCCCGGCGGAGCGTACAGAACTGTTCGTTCCGCAGAATATCCTGGATGAAGTCCTTATCGTCCGCGGCTTCCTCGTCAAGCTCCTGGCATTGGCGGCGGCTCTTTTTGTACAGATATTTCTTGTAGGTGTTGGCCGCGATGGCCCAGATATAGCCGAAGAAGGCATTTTCGTCCCGTATCTTCGGAGCGCTTTTCAGGATGGCAAGGATGATGTCCCCGGCCAGGTCCTCCGCGTCCTCCTTGTGGGACACCCGCGAAAGGGCGTATGCGAAGATGGTCTTCATGTTCTCCTCCACCAATGCCGAAATCTTTTTCTGCTCCATAGTTTCCTCCGTGAATGGTAAGGAATTGTCTACAAATAACTGATGCGAGTTTATAGCCGTTTTCGTTGTATTTCTGGGCTTTCTCCTAAACAAGTTGCATCAGTTATTTTCCGACAATTCCTAAAATGAACATTGTTGCATTTTGAAAGCTTTCACTTATATAGTACCAGATTTGGGGCGGCGGTTAACAGGGAAATGAAAAATTTTATCCCGGAACCCGGAAAGCTGTCATTTGGGTTCCTGTCATTTCAGCAGATTTCAAATTGACACGTCCCTCTCCCGGTGTTATAATTGGGGAAACAACCGAATAGCAGCAATGTCTTCAGGGCAGGGTGACCCACGCGGAAAGCCAAGTCTTTCGCGCAAGGGAATTCCCGATCGGCGGTGACAGTCCGCGGGTGCGAAAGCACGGGGGCCGGTGGAATTCCGGTACCGACGGTATAGTCCGGATTAAAGAAGGTGTATTGAGATTGTCAGAAGGATTCTGACTGATTTTCGTACTCTTTTTTTCAAATTGCTCTGTTGACATTTCAATGCGCCTTAAAAAATCACACCTGAACGGCATTTGGATGCTTTCAGGTGCTCATTTTTTAAGGAGGTATTCTAAAATGAATCTCAGCAAAATCGACAGGACAAAGAAACTCACAACCACTGGCATGCTCTGTGCGCTGGCTTACGCCGCCGCGGTTTTTGGCCGCATCCCCCTTGTGCTCTTTCTGAAGTATGACCCCAAAGACGTCATCATTGTAATCGGCGGGCTGATTTTCGGCCCACTCACCTCGCTGGCCATTTCCGTCATGGTCTCTCTGGCGCAGATGGTCACCGTCAGCGGCACGGGCATCCTGGGCTGCGTCATGAACATCATTTCCAGCTGCTGCTTTTCCTGTACTGCCGCGTCCTTCTACAAAAGAAAACGCACGCTGTCCGGGGCCATGGTGGGCCTGCTCTGGGGCTGCGGGTGCCAGGCTGCGGCCATGCTGCTCTGGAATTATCTGATTTCGCCGATTTACATGGGAATCCCGCGGGAAGCTGTGGCGGAATTGCTGCTTCCGGCGTTCCTGCCCTTCAATCTGATCAAGGGAGGGTTGAACGCGGCAATCACCATGCTTCTGTACAAGCCTTTCGTCACTGCCCTGCGCCGCGCGGGCCTTCTGGAACCGGAACGCAGCCCGGAGAAGCTGCGGCCCAACCTCGGCACCGTCCTGGCGGCCCTGTTCCTGATTGTCAGCTGTGTGCTGCTGATCCTTTCTATCCGCCATGTGATTTGAACCGGACTGCTTGCGGGCTTCTTAAGGAATTGTCTACAAATAACCGCTAGGGCTTTTCCTAGAGCAATTGAAGCGGTTATTTTCCGACAGTTCCTAACTGCGTTCAGATACAAAATGCCGCATACAAAGGAACAATCTTTTTATTGTCCTCAAACGCGAAGTTCTTTGCGGAGAGCTTGATGGCATAGGCAGGCTGGTAGGTGTCCATATAGACCTTTAAGCTCTTTGCCTTGGTGTTGTCTGCAGATTTGACCTCAATGGGAATCAATCCGCCGTCACGCTGGATGACAAAATCAATTTCAGCTCCGCGCTGGGACTCCGAGTAGTCAATGGTGATGTCGCCGAACACTTTTCTCTGGATTATCTTCTCCCGGCGCTCCCTGCGCAGGTGCGCCTCGATCCGCGCGTCTGTATCCTTTCGGACAGTGAAATTTGCCGCAATGTCCCTGATGTCTTTCGCCCATGAGCCGGGGCACCTTGGAACAAATACGTTCCTGTGGAGAAAATGAAAAGCATTGATAAAATCCGGAAATGCTGATACAATGAATTTCAGTGGGCGACAGGCTGAAAGGAAAGTTGGAATATCGATAATATATATCCAAAATATGATATACAGCATGGCTGCAGCCCGGATTCCGGCACGGAAAAGAGGAGGGAACGCAAATGGGACTGCTGGATATATTCAGGAAGAAAGACAAAGCGGACGGCACATACCACCGGGACAGGAGCCGGGATGAGGAACTGTATGGCGGCTGCGGGGGCGGCGCGGGCAACGGATATGGCACCGGAGAGCCCTTCCGCATCACGGTGGAGGACGTGTTCGGCATCACAGGCCGGGGCACTGTCATCACGGGACAGGTGGAGTCCGGCTCCGTCTCCGCAGGGGACATCGTAAGGCTGAAGCGGACAGACGGCAGCAGCAGGGACGTAGCCATCACGGGGGATCTGCGGGACTTTACGCCGGACATGGCGCTTTCCTGTGCCGAGAGCCTCAGCCAGATCGCCAACCGCTACTGGCAGAAGGACGAGGCGGATTTTGCCCGGAAGAAACTGGATGAGCGGTTCCTGGAGCGGCAGCTGATCTGCCATATAGTGTTTTCTTGCAGTGCCATCATTTCGCCATCTGATGGTTCACCTTCTGAATCATCTTCCGCAGCCCCATCTCCTTGTATTCTTCGATGATCTTGTTCCAGATTCTCTTCACCGGCTCTTTCCCCAGCACAATGCGCTGGAAGATATTGTCGATGTCTATCATGACATAATCTTCCATCTGGGATACTTTTTTCGTATATTCATAATTATACCTGGGGATCTCACAGTTCCGGGCAATCTCCACCCGCTCCTGGTCCAGCCGCACGTACTCCTCGGGCACAGTGTTCGGAAAGCGGGAGGGATTCTGGTTGCCATAGTTCCAGCACACCAGCGAAGCCAGCATCCCGATGCTGGGATAGACATCCGAGGGCGCCTTCTCGCCAAGCAGCACTACGTCTCCCTCTTCGTCAAGCCGATAGGTATCTCCCTCTATCCCGAACTTGGTCAGCAGCATCCCCTCCTCCGAAAGCATATAGTCATACAGCGCCAGAATCCGCTCCAGCTTCTCCTCACTGACATTCGCATTGATATAAGATTCGCTCCAGGCACGGCCCCAGATAGGGTAATATACCTCCCCTGTCACCGAGGGCATCAAGTCCAGGAACTTCACATCCTCCAGGAATTCCCTCCCATGTATCTGCTTCCAGTACTGCACAATCTTTTCATAGAAATTGGTATTGCTGATTCCTCCGTCAAAACAGAAGGCCGCGCTTCTGCCCATCAGGAATTTTTCCTCCGCCTGGGCAGTCGTAGTCAGGAAAATGTCCTGTTCTATGGTGCCCTCCGTGTACATATCCCTGGCCAGGACCCAGGTGGGCACCGCGTCATCCCCCAGCTTTTCCCCCGCGAAGAGGGCGGGCACATAATAATCCTTCCCTTTGGGCACCCAGTAGTAGCTGCTTCCTCCGGCGGACGCAAGGGGAATGCTGTAAGTGAACAGGATTCCCATGAGCATGCTGTAATTTTTCGCCGTCATGCCGCCGATGCCTGTGCCCTCGCTGTCCTTCTCGATGATGGCCTGTATCATGGCCCGGAATTCATCCCAGTTCTCCGGCTCCTCCTTGATTCCGGCCTTCTGCGCCAGATCCCAGCGATAGGCGATGGTTCTGTCCTTGACGGTCTCCGCCTGTTCAGAATAGGTCTGCCGGAAAATACAGTAGGTCTTTCCGTCCACCATACAGCTTTCTTTCTCCGGATTATTCAGATACTCCTCCAGATTCGGATAATCCGAAAGATCGGCCGGAATCTCATGCAGAAGCCCCTGGCTTATCCACTGATAAAAATCCTCTCCCTGTCTGTTGGCTCCCACGAAGAGGTCCGGAAGCTCTCCTGTCTCCGCCCACAGGCGGATCTTGTTGTAATAATCATCCCATGTGATATTCTGGGGCACAATGGTGATATTGAACTTGTCCTCCAAAACCTCCAGCACCTTGTCCTCTCCCCGCTTGTTCAGGAAACTGTCTATCTGCCAATAGGCAAGGGAGATGTCCAGATGGTTCTGGTACTGGGCCGCGGCAGCTTCTGCCGTTCCTTCTTCCGCCGCCCCGCAGCCTGCCGATTCTGCCAGAAGACACACCGCCGCCATGACAGCGATCCCGGCCCTCAAGCCCCTGACTCCCTTGCTCTTACCCCTGTTCCATTTCCCCATAGGCACCTCCGCTCCATACCACACTGTCTTATCAACTTTCCCTACTACATCCTATCAAAAATTATACAGAAATAACCTGTAAATTGCAACGCAAAAAAGCCGGATCCAATGTCGGGGCAGCCTTATGGATCCCTATAGAAAAGCTGCCTGTAGTCAGTTTCTCTCCCGACCCAGGCAGCTTTCTTTGTGCATCCAACTAATTCCCGCGGGGCTTATTCCTCCGCTTCGTCCCCGCCAGCTTCGTCCTCACCGGCTTCGTCCTCACCAGCTTCGTCCTCGCCCTCTCCTTCGCCTTCTTCCTCTGTCTGCAGATATTCCTGCATCTCAGCATCGTAGTCGTAGTTCTCCAAATCCGCTATCGCGGCGTCGATCTGGGACTGATAAGTATCCAGAGCGGTCTGAGGAGTCATCTCGCCGGATGTCACCTTTCCTACCATCTCGCCGATCGCGCTGTTCAGAGTGCCGAAGCCATTGATGGCGTTCAGGACGGACAGCTTATTGTCATTGATATAAGTCACCAGTTCCACAGTCTTGGCATCATTTGCCCAGCCTTCCAGGACATCCTCCATCAGATTGTCCCACTCCTCATTGGTATCCGCGATGTCAGTGATCAGGTCATAAATCAGGGCAACTTCCTCAGGATCCTCAACACCATTCAGAATCACTCTGCAGCCGTTCTCCTTGCCGTAGCAGGACCAGTCAGTGGCCGAAGGCCCCTTGGGGAACGGAACCCATCCCCAGTCATCAGACATGGGGTTCTCATCGCTGTTGAAATATGCGTAGGAAACCCAGAACTCCTCCAGCAGCATCATGGTGTCACCGTCACGGAAGCCGGTGATCATAGCGTCCCAGCCCTCTGTGGACCAGTCGATGGCATTCCTGTAATCTACTGTGGTGGTGAAATCCTGAAGCGCTGTCAGAGCCTCCACTACCGAGGGATCGCTCAAATCCACATCGATGCCGGTATCTGTCTTCTCACAGGCATAAGCGCCGTTGGAATACAGGTAGCACCAGGACAGGTTCTCTCTGCAGGCAAAACCGTGGATGTCAACGGTACCATCGGAATCGGTATCCTTGTTTGCCGCGGCAGCGATCTCCTTGAACTTCTCCCAGGTCCACTCATCCTTTTCCACCAGTTCGTACAGATCCGGCAGCCCGTTCTGACCGAACAGCGTCTTGTTCCAGAAGATACCGTAGCGGATCTCAGGATCCTTTAACAGGAAAGTATAGTTCTTCCCCTTGTAGTATCCGGCTTCTGTCACGTCGGGACGCCACTTGTAATCGGTCAGGTCGATGTTGTTCAGGTCGCTGACAGGATATACGATGCCGCCCTCAATCAGGGAAGGAAGCACCCTTGACGTAATGTGGTATCCGATGTCCACCACGGGATCCCCGGCCAGCACGCTGGTCACATACTCTGTCACATAGTCATCCAGAACCACGAACTCAATCTTGCAATTGTAGTTCTCCTCCACAAAGGCAATCCTCTCAGCCAGCAGTGCCTCCAGGGCGCTGTCCTCCGGATTGGGCGTCATGTCGTAGTAAGATCCGATCCGGAGCACTCTTCCGCCGAAATCATACTCGGGCTCCTGAGGCGTCTCCTCGGAAGCATCGTCCGCAGCCCCGTCGTTCGAGGCAACATCACTGTTGGAATCCTCGCTGGAACTCTCTTCCGCCTGTCCCTGCTGGGCATCGCTTCCGGAACTGGAGCTTCCTCCGTCTTCGTTGCCGCATGCTGCCATAGACAGAACCATTGCGGCGCTCAGTGCTGCTGCCAGCACCTTTTTGATGATTAATTCTTTCTTTTTCATAGCCTTCCTCTCTTTCTATATTGCCAATGCCGTTTTGGGCATGGACATTCTCTTTAGCCTACGATACCGGACCTCTCGATGCCCTCCACAAAGTGCTTCTGGCATACCAGATACAGGATGATCAGCGGTAGGATAGTCAGGATAGTGCCTGTATTGTTCATCATGGATACGAAACCGGGGCTGATGAAGTTCATGGACCCTCCGTTGTTGGCATAGGTGCTGTAGACCTTTACCGCCAGAGCGCTCAGCGAACTGGAGATCAGCTTGGTGTCGCTTAAGTACAGGGACGCGTAAAAGTTGTCCGTCCACTGCCATACAAAGCCGAACAGGAACACCGTCACCATCATGGGAATCGCGCTGGGCAGCATGATCTGCAGAAATGTGCGCAGCTTCCCGCTTCCGTCCACGAAAGCCGCCTCCTCCAGCTCCCTGGGCATCCCCTTGAAGAACTGACGCAGCATGTATATGTACAGACCGTTCCTGATCCCCATGCAGAAGCATGCCTGGAAAATAAAGGGGAAGAAGGTATCCAGCATATTCACCGTAGAACCCGTCACCGCTTTTATGATGCCGAAGACATCGAAGAAACGGTACTTCATGAACAAAGGCAGCATAATCACCTGGGGCGGCACGATCAGAGTCAGAATCACACAGCCGAACAAGAGCTTCTTAAAGGGAAAACGGAATCTGGCAAATCCGTAAGCCGTCATGAGACAGGTGAACAGCTGCAGCAGCGACACCCCTCCGGACAAAACCAATGTCCGGACGAAGACGGTCCAATAGTCCATCCCCTCTATGGCCATCTTGTAGTTATTCAGGGTAAAATGCTTCGCGATGTACTTTACGCTGGAGTCATACAGGTCCCGCTCAGCCATAAAGGACACGCTCAGCTTCGTGAACAGCGGCTGGAGGATGATGAAGCAGATCCCTATGATGATGACCGCCCTGACCAAATGCCCCACGCCCCGGCCCATCTGCCAGATGGTTATTTTTCTTTTCACTTTTTGCTTATCTTTCATCATAATAGAATACCTTCCTTGAAATCAGTCCCCCGACGACCAGCAGGATCACCGCGATACAGATAAAGTAGATCCATGCCATCGCCGAACCAAACCCATATTTCACATCGTTAAATATAGTCGTCTGAATCGTCTTCATCATCTCATTGGTCTCATTGGTAAACAGGTCAATGATGGTATACACGCTGTTCACCAGGATAATAGGGCTTATCATAGGAAAAGTAATCTTCCAGAAATTCTCCCAGGCCGTGGCCCCCTCCATGCTGGACGCTTCATACAGGGAAGGCGCGATGGACTGCAGCCCCGCCAGGAATATCAGAATCTGTACGCCGGAAGCCGTTATGATGGTGTAGATCCCGTTCACCGCATTCGTCAGGAATTCCACCACCGTCCCGGGCAGATTGGTGTACTGGCTCAGGAACCTGGCCACATTGAACATGGCCTCGGCATCGTCGGCCGATACCCCCGTGGTGCTCAGGGTCTGCACCAGAAGGTCTGAATTCTCCAGCCCCAGGACCACACCGGATGTGAGGATCACCGGAAAGAAGAAGATGCTTCTGGCTATGGCCCTCCCGTGGAAATTCTGGTTGATCAGGGTGGCCGCGAAGAAGCTGAAGATGATGACCAGGGGAACCTGCACCACCATCTGGCCGATGCCCTTCAACAGGTTCAGGTTGAAGTCCGGGTCGATGGTCAGGGCCCTCAGATAGTGTTCCAGTCCGTTGTCGGCCGCCTTAGTCAGCGTATAGCCCGAGGAGGACACATCCATATTGCTGAAGCTGAACCGCATGGACTCCACAATCATCGGCAGAAAGATGCCGAAGAATCCGATCAGGAAAGGCATGACAAACAGGATTCCTGCCACAGCTTCCTTGCCCGTCAGGGTCAGATGCCATTTACCGTTTCTTTTTTTCCAAAATCCCATTTAATCACTTCCTTTCCTGACCGCGAATCCCCTTGCGGCAATCTCCACTCCCTCGCACTGGACGGGGCTTTCGCCAAAGTTCACATAGACTGTGCTGCCGTCCTCGTAGACGGTTTTCGTCAATTTATCCGAAACGATTTCATGCTTTACAATCAGCTGGTTCTCCAGACCGTCCAGGACTTCCGCCACGCTTCTGTAATCCTCCGCGGCAGTGTCGATCCAGCTGCCGTAGTGTACGGAATACAGATTGTCGTAGTCCGTCTCCTTCACCAGGGAGTTGTCGCCGTAAATCCACTGATAGTGCAGCCCTGCTCCTCCCTCCACGCTTTTGAGCAGCGTGGTGCGGTAATCGTCCGCCATGTTGATGGCCTCTCCCGCGTAGGAGATGTAACCATGGAGCACCATCTGGTAAAAAGGAATGTCCGCGTCCAGAATCTGGTAACCGTTGGAGCTCAAAGGCACATTGATCATGTAATCCACATAGGGGAAGCTGTACGCATTGCCGTTGTCCCCCAGGGTCTTCTGCACCGTCTCCTGTATGGCGGCAAAGCTCTCTTCATAAAGCATGGAAGCCTTCTGCCGGTCCGTATAACGGTTCTCCAGATAATCGGAGTACAGAAACCAGCTGGCAGTGCCCAGGTTGATGCCGTTCAGCTGATACCTGGAAGCCGCCTTCGTCACAGCATCGGTGACCTTGCCCACATAGTAAGGGCTGATCAGGTTCGCCAACTTCTTATCCATGCTGCCGTCAGCGAAGAGATAACTGTTTACGGTGATGTCGGAATGGTCAAAGTAGCCGGCGCCGTACTGCATGGCGGAATAGCCGTCCAGCAGCTTATCCTGGTACACATACTGCATATCCACTGTCATGAAGGTGTCCACGCCCATAGCCGCCATATCCTTCTGGAGCTTTTTCACGGACACGCCGCCCTTTTCCAGCTTGCCCACCACTTTCACCTTTGTGGCAGCTGTCCCGTGGAGACCGCCGTTCATCCAGCCGGTGTAGACCATCTTCTGGTTCTTCACTCCCAAATCCGCCAGCTGCCCGGCAATGTCCTCCGCCTGGGCGAATGTAGTCAGGGGCTCCACCGCCTTGTATTTCACGCCCAGGAAGGTCTCATATCTGTCGATGGCTCCGATGTACTCTGTATACAGGGGAAGCTCCTCGCTCTCGGCCTTTCTGGAAAGCGCGCCCTGTTCCTCCAGATATGTCCTGTAGCAGGCCGCCATCCCGGAATAGTCCGCCTCCTCCCCAGTCAGGAAGGAATATCTGACCTGAAAGATTCCCGTAAAATTCTTTTGACTGTAGAGCTGATAGCTGTTGGCCCCCACCATGTCGCTCAAGGCAGCCGGGCCGTACTGCAGATAGGAAAATCCCGCATACACATTGTTATAGGAAGTAAGGCGTCCCCCGATGTCCGCGGAAATATCCGCATTGCCCGCGCCGTCCTCGATGATGGCGAAGAAGGCCTGGTCGTCCGCCTTCAGGCCGAACACGGGAAGCTTGACGGTAAGCGATGGCTCCACCTCGGACTGGGTCTTGCTCAGCACTCTTCTGGACTCATCCTGGCCGTAGACCATGGCATAATAAGAAGGCGCTGTAGTCTTTCCATTGTTCAGGTATATCAGTGAGCCGCTGCCGTCGGGCACGAAGATATAGCCGTCTCCTTCGTCCACCGCCCCGAAATAGGGAAGCATATCGATGTCCACCAGATAGAAGCCATCCTCATTGTAAGCCACGGCCTCCGGGTCAATGGACACCACCAGATTGTCCCCGTCCAGCCGGTACGTGAGCGGAATCGTAAACCAGGGATCCGTGCTGTCCGCGTCCCCCGCGCCGCTCTCCATCTGATCCTGTTCGAAATCCTCCTGGGTGTATCCGGCTTCCTCAAGGTACCCGGCCAGCTCCTCCTTCAGGTAATCCTTCACGCCGCCTCTGAGCACATAGAAATTGGTTTCCCCATAGCCGGGATAAGTCTCCGGATAAGATTCCGTGGTAGTGGTAAGGCCGCCCACCACATCCACCAGCACGTAATTTCGGTCTATCTTTCTCTTTGCGCTGCTGTCCATCTGTTCCGTGAACTTCAAAAAACGTTCCTCGGATATGGCGTTGGGAAGCAGAAGGCTCTCCGTCAGCTTGCCCATGGTATAGGTGACGGTCAGGCCGTCCTCCAGAAGCTCGATTTCAAACTGTCCGTTGGCCACGCTGTCATTGTAGCTGTCCATCAGCGCCGACTGCACGTTTTCGTTGTAATACTGCACCTGCAGCTGGCTTTTCAGCAACCTCTTGTAATAAGCGGTAGCCTTCTCATCACTGTCCGCATCTGCTGGGTTGGTATACCACAGCCTGCCTGTTTCGTTGTCCATGACGGCGACGGAGGCATCCTCCTCATTCAGATAAAGCGTAAGCTGTCCGTTCCCGGCCACCTCTTTCATCCCCTCAGGCGCCCCGGCAGCCTGCGCGGAAAGGGGCAGGGCAAGCAGCGTTCCGGCAGCCAGCCCCAGCAACCCCATCCATTTCCTTTCAAACTTTCCCATGTCCGTCCCCTTTCCTACCGAAACCGCAGCTCCTTGTATATTGTAGTCGCAAAGGTCATCATCTGCTGGATCACGTTAAAGAACAGCAGACCGATGAACATGATGATCCCCATGCCCACGATAGTGACGATACAGGTGGTCACGGTCTTCCCCACGCTGTACTGATGTATCACCATGGTCCCTGTGAAAATCAGGAATCCGGCCCACAGATAGCTGATGGTGCCCAGCACATAGTAAAAGCTCCCCTCATTGGTGGTGATTGCGTGGCTCATGAGGACCATGGGAAGACGGATGAGGATGATCGGGAGCAGAGAATACCCCACTGCCGTCAGGATATCCTGCATCCTCCCCTTTCCTTCCATCAGGGATGTGGTGCACCAGTTGGCCACGCACCACAGCACGTACACCATCGCCACCGTGATGATGTCCACCAGCACATTCAATTCCGACAGTCGATTATGGTTGAACAGAAAGCCCGTGCTCTGCTTCTCTATGGTCAAAGTCAGGATAGTGAGCAGGACGAACGCGATTGCCACCGGTATGCTTCCCTTACCTTCTCTCCTTATCCCCCAAAAGCCGTCAAAGGGATGTGTCATCACATAGAAGCAGTATTTTACCTTTTCCAGGCCTGTCTTTATCTTTTCGCCATAAAGCATCTTACCTCACCTACCCATCTCCTGAATCTGAGCGTGCAGCGGACTCCCACCACAGCTACAATCAACAGTATCAATACCAGCATCGCCGTGCCGAAGCTGGATTCCATCAGTTCCTTGCGGTAGTAGAAGAAAGCCTTGGTGTAATATTTCCGGCTGTTCCCCAGCTTGAAGTACTCCATCGCCCTCTTGTTGTCCCCTTCTGACAGATACGTCTTTCCCAGGCCGATATAGGCCATCTCATTGTTGGAGTTGCTCTTCAGCACTTCCAGCCACTCTGCGTTGGAGCCCTCCGAATCCCCCAGGTCGTTCAGGCGCAGCGCATTCATCAGATGCCTTCCGTAATCCGTGATACGGAACTCCAGGATTCCTCCCAGGATGCTGTCCAGGATATAGACCGTCTCCTCATCCTCGCTCAGGGCAATGGCCACAGGCTTCTGCACATTCCCTTCCTTCGTGCCTTTCTTGCCGAAGACGAACAGGGAATTGCCGTCATAGTCATAGGCGAACACTTTGCCCCCCGCATCGTCCAAAATATAATAGCAGCCGAACTCCGTGGCAGCCACGTCACAGAAAGAGGACCATTGCCTTCCCGCCAGGTCGCCGGTGATGGGGGTGTTGCCCAGCCGCCGCAGCACATCCGTGCCCGTAGGGTTCAGCCTTCTGACGGCATCCGCGCCGTTCATATGATCCTCATCGGACAGATTGCTGATGGTGGCATAGATAAAGCCTTCATCGTCTACGAAAATATTGCTGTACTCTGTGGGAATGATGGTTTCCATCCTGGCCTTCTGGGCATCTGTGGAGAAGTAATTCTTCCATATATAGGTGAAGTAGTCAACGCTTACCTCGGTAGCGCCGATAAAGCCCTGGAACACGCCCTCTTTGTCAAATTCCACCAGGCCTAAGTTGATGCCGTAGGCCGTGGTATAAATCCTTCCCGCCGTGTCCACCACCACCTTCACGGGCCGGTACTCCTGGGAATCGGAGATCAAAGTGGTCACGGGCCTGCCGATGCTGCGCAGGAACTCCCCGTTCTCATCGTACTCCACGATCCGGCTGTTCCCGCCGTCCGCCACATAGAGATGACCCTCCTCCGTGACGAACACGCCCTGAGGAGTCTTCAGCAGATCGGAACTGCCGTCCGCAGAGGTGATCTCCTGTACCACATTTCCGGCCAAATCCAGCTTCAGGATCCTGGAATTGCCGGTGTCCGCCACATAGAGATACTCACCGTGGATGCACATGTCCTCCGGAAAGCTTAAGGAAAGGCCGAAATCCAGGCTGGTGAGGGTTCTTTCATACAGGTAGGAATGGGGCTGCAGCACTTCTTCCCCCCAATAGTTGAAGCTGTAAGAGTCATAGGGCACCTGGGCTGATGCCGTCAGCGCGCTGCCGGCCATCATCGTTACCCCCAGCAACCCAGAGCATATGGCAGTCAGTATTCTTTTCTTCATATTCCACGCTCCTTACTCTTTGATACCGGATGACGCCATCGTCTCGATGATATTGCTCTGGCTGACCACAAATATGACTATGGGCACAATCATCATGATGACAGATACTGCCGCCGTGGCTCCCGCCCTGGATATGCCCGCCGCGGAAATCTGGCTCAGGGCGTAGGGCAGGGTCTTCAGCTGCTCTGTATAGATATAGTTGGATCCCTGCAGGTTCCACAAATCCTGGAAGCAGAAGATAATCAGCGTCAACCATGCCGGCTTCACCTGGGGCATGGCAATCCTCCAGAAGGTGGTCACTTCGCTTGCCCCATCGATTCTGGCCGCTTCCAGCAGAGAGCTCGGTATCTGCTCCATGAACTGCTTCATCAGGAACAGCCCCAGGGGCTTCGCGATGGCCGGCAGGATCAGTGATATGTAGGAATCCAGAAAGCCCGCCTTGGACATAATCAGGTAGTTGGGGATGGCCGTCACCTGGGTGGAGAACATCAGGGCCGTCACGATCACCCAGAATATGACTTTCTGTCCCGGGAAATTATGCTTTGCCAGCGCATAGGCGCACAGGCTCGCCACAAAAAGGTGCCCGAAGGTTCCGACTACGGTAATGAACACCGTGTTGAATATGTATCTGGAAAAAGGCACCCAGGACTGGCTCATCAGCACGAACACATCATGGAAGTTCGTCAGGGTAGGATTCTTCACCAGAAATCTGGGCGGGAAGATGAACAGCTCCTCCAGCGGCTTTAAGGAATTGCTGATGGCGAGGACCAGCGGCAGCGCCATGAAGGATCCCATGACAATCAGAATCAATATGCTGAAGACATCGCCCGCTCTGGAATGGTTCTGTTTCGCCCTCTTTTTGTGTTTTATTTTCATCATCACTTACCAACCCTTCCTAAGATACTCTGAACCAGCTTGTTGCAAAGAATCATGACCATGAACAAAAGCGTGGCGATGGCGGAAGCATAGCCCATCTCAAAGCGGACGCTGCCGTAGTCCACCAGATGGGACACTACCGTGTGCGCCGCGTAGTTGACGCTGGGGAAGCCCGCCAGGGCCGCCAGCTGGTCGTGAATGGAAAACGAGCTTGTAATCGTCATGACCGCGCCGAACATCAGCTGCTCCTTCATGGCGGGAAGCGTGATGTACCACAGCTCCTGGAAGCGGTTCTTGATGCCGTCCATGTAGCCGGCTTCGTAGAGGGATCTGTCCACATTCTGGAGCCCGGCGATAAAGGACAGGAATCCGGTTCCCATGCTCATCCATAGAATCACGATAATCAGGATAGGCATGATGTATCTTTCGTCTTCGAACCAAAGGTTCGCGCTGTAGGTGATGCCCAGCTTCATGAGCCAGCCGTTTGCCAGGCCGTAGGTGTCGCTGGAGAAGATGTACTTCCACACCACATAGGCCTGGCCGGAAATCGTGGGCGCGTAGAAAATCAGGGTCAGGAAGGCTCTCACCTTGGAATTCTTGATGTCGTTGATCATCCAGGCGATGAACAGCGCCAGGAAATATCCCACAGGCCCTGTGATCACGGCGAAGAGGAACGTATTCTTCACCGCCGTCAGGAAAATCTCGTCCGCGAAGAACAGATCCACGTAATTCTTCCATCCGATGAACCTGGGCGGCTCCAGCACGTTGAAATAAGTGAATCCCAATGCTATGGACACACAGACGGGAACCAGGTAAAACATGATAAACAACAGGCAGTAAGGAGCGATGAAAAAGTAGGAGAGCTTGTGCTTTACGATGCTCTTCCCCAGCTGCCGCGCCTTGATCTTCCCATAATCCACCAGAAGCGGGAACAGCTTCCGGTCATCCTCCATGTGCGTTGTCTGCACTTTCTTGCTCATATTCAGTCCTCTCCTCCCGCTGTCTGCCTGACTGGCAGCCCGAATTCTTCCCGTTTGCTGTCAATCTCGGTGTTGATGGTTTTCACGATATCCTGCAGCGTCTCCCTGGGATCCTCATTGTTGTTGTATACCGTGTAGAACGCGTTCCTGATGTTGCGCTCGGTATAGTAGCTGCCGGGAATCTGGGGGATTGCCTTCACCCATTCCAGCTGCGCCATAAGCTGCTTGAAGTCACGGTTAGACCAGGGCAGATTGGCCAGCGCTTCCAGATTGGCAGTGGCCACACGTCCGGACACGCCCAGCACATTTTCGATTTCATTGCCGTAGTCGGACTGGGTATCCGCGCTCATCCACCACTTCAGGAACTCCCATGCTTCTTCCTTCTGGTCGCTGGTGGCCATGATGACGGACGCGGACTCCCAGGTGGAGACGCTGTGGTCAGTGGTTCCGTCCTCCTTTTCGTATCCCGGCACCACGGTAAAGCCCCACAGGCCCCTGATCTCCGGCGCGAACACCGACAGATAGCTGTAGTTCGTATAGTCGCCTATGGCCAAAGGCATCTCTCCGTTTCGGAAGCGGTTGGCAAAGTCATAAGTCACCGGCATGCGGTAATTCACATAATTGCTGGTCCAGCGCTTGAAGGCTTCCACCGCGTTCTCCGTGTCCAGCCCGCTGGACATGCCGTCCTCCGTATAATAGGTGCCGCCGTGCTGGTACAGATACATGGCAAAGGTGGTATAGTCCGGCGTGATGCCGATGTTCATATTGTTCTTCTGGATCACTGCCAGCGCTTCATAGAAGTCATCCCATGTCCGTGGGATGTCCAGGCCCAGTTCCTTCAGGATATCCGCCCGGTAGAACAGCACATGGAAGGACATGGTCTGGGGAAGGGCGTACACGCCGCCGTCAAAGGTGAACTGGGTCATGGCGTCCTCGTGGAACCATTTCCTGACCTCCTCAAAATCCTCGAACTGAGTCAGATCCGTCACAGCGTTGCGCAGCGCGTAGTTCACAGGCTCCACGCCCGCCACGTTCAGCGCCACATCCGGCCCTTCCCCCGCCAGCGTCGCGGACAGGAGCACGCCGCTGTTGACCAGCTTTACGTTGACCGGGATATTGGTCCGGGGGACGAAATAATTGTCCACCAGGTCCTTGATGACCGTGGCCTGATCGCGGCCGCTGCCGCTGGCGCTGGTCACCGTGGCGCCGTCTGCCAGGAGCCACACATTCAGCGCTTCCCCCTCGTACACTTCGCCGATGCTGTCATAGTCTTCCACGAAGCTGGCGAAGAACTGCTTGACCTCATGGCTGGCTTTCGCCAGGAATCCCGCTTCCGCTTTGGGGAGCTTCATCCCCGGCGCCCCCACCATCAGATAATCAATCTCCAGGGGCTGCTCTTTCATGGTCAGCTGCCAGGAGCCCAGCGACACGATATTGTCCTTGAACGCTCCCCACTGCTTCGCGATGGTATCCGGCTCCTCCACCATCCTCTTGAGCTGGTTCACCAGATTGTCTATGGATGCGGACTGGCTGCCTGAGCTTCCCTTGGAATATTCGTCCACCAGTCTCTTGATCTCCACGATATTGTCATACTGCTGCGCCAGGATCTCCAGCGCTTCCGGCGTCTTGGACTCCAGCTGGTAGTCCCGGAAGGTGTCCGGAGAACTGCCGATCACAATCAGCAGCTGCCTGTAGGCCCTGTTCAGCTCGGAGATACAGTCGTCTGTCCTGCGGATGATCTCCGCCATCTCATCGCCCAGGCCGATCTCCAGCCGCAGCATGTGCTTCCCGGCCGTCAGGTAGAATTCATAGGGCGCTTCCTCCGTGCCAAGGGCCGCAACCTCCCAGTCGCTTCCGTAGTAGAACTTGCACTCTCTCGCCTCCGCGAAAGGCACCTGTCCGTCAATGGAAAGGGAGCGCACCACCGTCACGCCGGTGTTGATGTTCTGGCGGTACCTCATGGCAATCTCGTACATGCCGTCCGAGGGCACATCCACCTCCCAGGAAATCCACTGCCCCACCTGTTTCCAGTTGGCTCCGCCCACCACGTTCAGACGGGTCTTGCTGGGGCTGTAGGGCTCTGTCAGAGGTGAACTGCGGTCCGTGATGGGGTACAGCGTGGAATCCGATTTATACAGCGCCGTCTCCCCCTGTACGACTACAGTCTCACAGGACACTGCCTGATGGCCGGCCCCCTGGTGCTCCGCCTGATAGCCGGCGTACTCAGGAAGCGCTTCCTCCTGGATCAGAGTGATGCTGCCAATCTTCATAGGCTCCTTGGTGGAGCTCAGGGTGATGGTATTTTTGCCTTTCTCAAAATAGAAATCGAAGGCATCCTGATAGTAGCCGTCGCTGTCTTTCAGAAAGGTCTCCATCCACTGCCCGGCTTCCGCCTGCTTCGGCCTTACGTCATTGTCTCTGGAATCCCTGACAATCTCCTCGGCGTTGATCCAGATTCTGGAAAATTTCAGGTACTGGGCATTTTCAAAAGGAACCTCCCCATTGATGTACAGTTCTCTCTCAATGGAGCTGTTCTTGCCCTCTATGGGGTAGTACTTCAGACGGATGCTGTAGAATCCCGCCTGGGGCACCTCCACCTCATAGGTGACGCTGCCCTCTTCCAGGGTGCACAGCCCGTCCTCCTCCGCGTAGAACCCTTCGGAAGCTTCCAGGTAATCCGTCCCCTTTACCGTCACCTCTGTCTCCGGATATGCCGCCTGGGCATGGGCCTCCAAATATTCCTCATAACTGCCGGTATCCTGTATCACATCCAAAAGGTCTGCCTGCAGATCTGCTGCCGTTTTGGTGTCCGACGCGGCCTCCGCCTGCAGATTCTCTCCGCACCATGCCGTCAAAACCAGTGCCGCTGTCAGAACCGCCGCCAGCCCCCGCCGGGCTGTCCTGACGGCCCTTTTCCCAACTGCCCTTTGCTTTCCCGCTTTCCTCATCTTCGCTCCCATCTGCCCCTCCTGGGGCATTTTACTTCTACTGGAAATCCTCCATAGACCATTCGTCCAGATAGTTCAGGTGCATCCCGCCTTCCCCGTCAAACTCCACCGGAAGCCAGATATATCTGGAATTCGCCAAATCCTCGCTGTTCCACCGGTCCCCCATGTAGATATAGGTGCCTTTCTCTTCATCCGCCAGGAATACACATGTGCTCTGGGAATCAAAGGTGGTCATCTTCGTGTCTCCCACGCAGGGGTCTCCGCAGTCAGTCCACTCTCCCAGGACCGAATCCGCCCTGTAGTACCTGGCCTGGTTCGGCGCCCAGCCGGTACAGCCCGACGTCACCAGATAGTACTCCCCGTCCCGCAGGAACAGCGCCGGCGCTTCCCGCTGCGCTCCCGGAAACAGCCTTACATAGTCCACGCCGTAGACCGCCGACTCCGGATCCGTAGCCAGATAGGTATATTCCTCATTCAGCTTTGATATGTACAGCGTCAGGTTCTCCTCGCTGGAATAGATGATGTAGGCAGTCCCGTCCGTGTCCACGAACAGATTCATGTCCCGGGCCATTCCCTTGCTCTCCGGATAGAAATCCTCCTGATCCGGCGGACAGGTGTTCAGGCGGTATCTGTCGATGAACCGGAAGGGACCGGACGGGCTCTTGCTCACCGCCACTCCCGCGGAAGCCGCCGCGTAGTTGGAATCGCTGTATTCCGTGGGGCCGTCCGCATGGAACCAGATGACGTACATATCCGTCTTCTCATTGTAGAGCATCTTAGGCCGTTCAATCACGGCCGTCTCCGAGGAAAGGCAGGCATATACATTGTCCAGCTGCTCGCTGGTGTAATCCCCGTAAAGCTCCTGAAAATACTCCTCTTCCTCCAGCTGCGCCCGGCTGTCCACATTCCGCATGACCACGCCTTCGAAATGCCAGTTGTAGAGATCGTCCGAGCTGTAGGCCCTGATTCCTCCCCTGTAGCCGGCGGACTTGTCCTCGCCTACCCACCACCATTTCTCCACCATCTCTCCTGTGGCTTCGTCCCTGACAGGCAGTCTCTGCACCTGTCCTCCGTGGGCCTGTATCAGATTCCCCTCATCGTCCGTCCATCGTTTCCCTACCTGAAATGTGTCATATACTTTCACTTCTTTCAACTCCTTGTATGCTGTCATCAATTGTTCACAGACTTCTCTGTACTGCTCCGTATCGGCCTTCTGGGAGACAAGCGCAAGCGCCGCTTCCCGGCTCTCCTGATAGGCTTCATATGATTTCCGGGTAAAGCGGTCCGCGTACTCTTCCGGCACCTGGGTCTCCTCCAGGTACAGGTCCAGCAGCTCCCCGTCATACTCCGGCACTGCCCTGACCACAATGTAGCTCAGGATGGGATCCTTCATGGCATCTGTCCCCCGGTCAGGATTGTACACTTTGATCTCCAGGCGGCCGTCCGTCACCTCTGCCGGAACCTGCGTCTCCGTCAGCTTGTATTTCAGAATCTTCAGGGCGTCCACTTCCCGCTTTCCCTCTATGTCCACGCAGAGGGTTCTGGCGCTGAAAGGATTGTAGAAGCCCAATGTGACCTCATATTCTCCGGCGGGCACTTCGAAGTCGTAATAGAATCCCGTCTCTTCCTTATAATCAGCGTCCTCACCGATCTCCCAGCGGCTGGCGGTGAGCCCTTCTCCCGAATCGTCCTCCACGGCCCTGAGATAGTCGGCAGGCCGATAGCCCCACTGTTTCCCGGTGACCTGATCCGTTCCGTATTCCTGATCCGCGCCTGACTGGTACACCCCCAGTTCCCCTGTCTCCGCGCCCGCGCAGTTCACCTCATAGAGAAGGTAATCCGCGCCGATCATCTCCTCCCTGGTATGCATCTCCCAGAAACGGGGCACCTGGGTCTCTTCTTCCCCCTGCCCCTCCTGTGACTGTCCCTCTTCTCCGCTTTGGGACTCTGCCCCCCTGTCCGGCTCCCGGGGCTGTTCCTGCCCCCCGCAGCCGCTCACGCACACTGCCGCCAGCAGCAGTCCAAGCATCCGTCTTCTATTTCTCCACATGTCATCTCCTGTCCGGCACACATTATTGTCAACATGTCTTTGCCGCGCTTCTTCCTTTACAAAAAAGCAACAAAGACTTTATATATATTTTATAAAATCCTTGTCACAATTTACATGAACAAAATCTCTCTCTTTTTCCGGGCACCCGGCAGATATGGGTTTTCCCTATATGAAAAATCTTCAGATATTCTGAAAAAAATACATCTCTGATGCTTTTATATGAAATATTCTTAGATTTAAATAACTTTTTTCCATACGCAAAATGGTACTGTTTGTGATAGAATAGTGTGAAACAGATTCAAGGAGGTCTCTATGAATGGTGCCCAGAAGCCTCATCCAAAGCGCAGCTTTAACAGATTTCCGATTCAGAGACAGTTTATGATCATCAGCGTCCTCTCGTCGCTGATGATTGGCACTTTCACTTTTCTGATATTCCGAACTGCTCCGCAGATTCTTATGACCAATGTGACCAATTATGTGAATCTCTTTACAGAAAAATACAGCAACCAGCTGGACACGCTGTGCTTTCAGGTGGACGTGCTGTGCCGCCAGTTCCAGACAGACGGCTTCTACCGTGACCTTTTTGAGGCGAAGTCCTATCAGGATCTGGCGCCGGAAACCACATTGCAGCTGGAGGACGATGTCACTTACATCAAGTCCATGAACGCCTGCTTCGCGGACATCGCCTTTGTGAACCAGCTGATTCACTGGTCTACGCTGTTCTCTGAGGAAGACCTGTCCGCCTTGTACCAACAGGCCCTGGAGAGCAACATCAGCACCAGCCATGGACTGGGACTGAAAAAGAGCAGCTTCCTCTCCCTGGCGGACAAGGATTACTATGTCTACTGCTGCAATGTCTACAACTACGGAAAACATATCGGCTGCGTCTTCGTCTCGCTGGACATGAGCAAACTGGATCTGGATTCCTACGCCACAGACTCGCCGTCCTCTTTCTTCATCATGGACACAAGCGGCAATGTCAGCGGGCTCAGCAGCAATTCCCCCCTGTTTGCGGAGGCGGTGGCAACCACCTGTCAGGAATATATCGGGCAGCTGTCCGGCTCCAGCAGCCCGGCTCCGTATACGGTGAACCGTGATTCTTTTTCCATCCAGATGACCTATTCCGACACGGCGAACTGCTATATCATCAGCGCAGTGGACATCCCCTCCATCCGGGAGATGCTCAGCGACATGACCTACTATATCTGGTTTCTGCTGGTGGCCCTGGTGCTCTCGGCATTGCTGATGATGGTCTCCCTGTACCGCAACATGGTAAAGCCCCTGAACCAGATCAGCGGCATCATAGAAGAGATGCGGAGCCGGAAGCAGCGGCATCTTCAGCACCCGCTGGAGGTCAGGGGCTGCGCGGAGGTGCACGACCTGGCCATGGCTTTCTACCATATGTTTTCCGATATAGAGACGCTGAATGAACAGATTTTCGAGACATCCTCCAAGCTGTATGAAGAAAAAATACGGGCCCAGGCCACCCAGATCGACTATTTCCGCAGCCAGATCAATCCCCATTTCCTGTACAATGTGCTGGAGCTGATCCGCTCCCTGGCGCTGACCTATCAGGCCCCGGAAATCGCTTCCATCGCCGTGGCAGTGGGCAAAATATACCGTTACAGCACAAAGGGGAATCCCATCGTCCCTTTCCGGGAAGAGCTGGAGATGACGAAGGCGTACATCGAGATTCAGAAGTACCGCTTCCATGACAAATTCGACATTTTCTTCAATGTGCCTGACGAGGCGCTGGAGATGCCGGTCATCAAGATCATTCTGCAGCCTCTGGTAGAGAACGCTATCCAGCACGGAATCGAGCCCGCCCTGGAACATTGCATCCTGTATATCGGCTGCACAGTGACGGAGACGGAATTTACCGTGGAGATCAGGGACGACGGCGTGGGAATGCCCGCGGAGAAACTGGAGGAAATGCAGACCATCCTCACAGGCTCCCACTACAACGCTGACAATTATGTAGGCATCCTGAACACCAATGCCCGGCTGAAGCTGCAGTACGGAGAGGAATACGGCATCACCCTCAACAGCCGGGAAAATGACGGAACCGTAGTGACCCTGCATATGCCGAACCAATCAGAAACGAGCGAAAAACCGCAGAAAACAGAAACAGCATCTGACCATGTCCGGGGACTGAGCGGGGCAGATGCGGAACTGGAATAGGAGGACAAAACATGTACCAGGTACTGCTGGCGGATGATGAACAATCTATCATGGATTCTATGCTGAACCACATTCCCTGGGCACAATATAATATGGAAGTGGCATACACTGCCACCTCCGGGAAACAGGCTTACGACATCCTGGTAAATACCCCCCCTGATATCGCAATCCTGGATATCCGCATGCCCGGGTACAGCGGGCTGGAGCTGTGCAGAATGGTCTCAAAGCAGGCGCTGAAGACCCAGGTCATCATCATCAGCGGCTATGCGGAATTTTCCTATGCCCAGAAGGCCATCCAGTACGGCGTCCTGGGCTATTGCCTGAAGCCTGTGGAATACGACGAGGTCACCGGGCTGCTGCTGAAGGCGATCCGAAATCTGCAGCAAAGCACCCCCAGCCTCATCTCTTCGGACGATTTCCTGGCCGCCGTCGACGGCAATGACACGGACAAGATCAGCCGGTACCTGGAGGAAAACGGAATTCTGCAGGACAGCTACTATTTTGTCTCCTCCGTCAGCGATGCCCCGCTGCAGCTGCCGGGAACCCTGAGCTTCCGCGTAGGCATCAACCACTATGGATACCTTTCCTGCTCTCCCTATGACAGGAATCTGCTGGAAGAGGCCTCCCGCTCTCCCGGCGTCCTGGGCATCGGCGTCTATCCCCTTGCGGTGACGGCCCGGGATTTCCAGATGGCTTTCTACAAATATACTTCCATGGCATACCATTTCTTCATGGATCCGGATTGCAGGATATGCGATACCTACCATGACTTCCACTCCGTGCCGCTGATGCTGCAGATCCAGAAGGCCATGTCCTTCGCGGAGAAGGAGCGGCTGTGCGAGCTGCTGACCCAGCTGAAGGAGGGCGATCCCTACAAGCAGCTCTCCATCCATTCCGCCCAGCTGCTTTACAATCTGATCATCTCCAACCCACAGCTGGTGGTAAATCCCCAGGACTACATGCTGTACAATTACAGGCAGCTGGTGCATGAATACGCTTCCTTCACGGAACTGCTGGACAGTCTCCTCCAGCTGATCAATGCCGCCCCGGAGACCCATGAGGAATCCGAGGGCTTAAGCAATGTGTACTTTTTAAGAATCATGAAGTATGTGAACACTTATTACCATGAGAACATCACGCTGCGGGACGTGGCAAAAATGGTGAACCTGAACCCCAACTACATCAGCCAGCTCTTCAAAAAGTCGGCGGGCACCACCTTTTCCCATTACCTGACCAATCTGCGCATCACCAATGCCAAAAAGCTGCTGACCACCACCGACATCTCCATCAATGAGATTTCCCTGAAGACCGGCTTCAACGATTACTTTTATTTTCTGAAGACTTTCAAGAAATACACCGGGCATACGCCCAGCGAATACAGGAATCTCAGCTATGAACGGGACTGAGGCCGGAAACAAGATCCGGCACCGGGCGGGGAGCCAAACAAAGAAGAAACAGAAAGGATGTCCCCTATGACCATCAGAACCACCACACCAGATGATTTAGAACAGATTCTACAGATATACGCCTACGCCAGGGCCCAGATGCGCCGGAACGGCAATCCCACCCAATGGGGAGACGACAGGCCTTCCGCCGCCGTCCTGCAGGCGGACATCCGAAAAGGCCAGAGCCATGTCATAGAAAAAGACGGCCACCTCTGTGCCGTCTTCACCTTTATCATAGGGGATGACCCCACCTATCAGACCATCGAACAGGGCCGGTGGCTGGACACCGCCCCCTACGGCACCATCCACCGGCTCGCCGGCAACGGCACCGCAAAAGGAATCTTTCGCCAATGCCTGTCATACTGCATGGCGCAGATTCCCAATATCAGAATCGACACCCACAGAGACAATGCCATCATGCAGCACCTTCTGGAAAAAAACGGTTTCGTAAAATGCGGCATCATCTACGTGGAGGACGGCAGCCCCCGGATTGCCTACCAGAAGCGCCTGTGACCCTACCGCTGCGCCGCCCGTTTTACTACATCCCTGTCTTTCTCTTTTTCTTCCTCGCTGAGTGTGCTGTACGGCACCAGGTCCCTGTGGATCCTCCTGGCGTCATCCTTCCTGCCCCCGCCTTCCGGGCTTCCCTGCTTCCAGTAATTCAGGCTATAGAACCTGCCCCACCGGATATGCTCCAACTCGGCCAGCTCCTCCTCCGGCACCGAGGAAGCAAGCTCCTTCAGCACCTGATGGAAATCCGCCGACGATATGTTGGAGCTTTTCAGGAACCCGGAAAGCCGGTTCCAGTCCTTCTCCGTCCCGTACTTCTCCGCGTACTGCCCGTTCAGCGCCATGGCCGCCTGTATCAGCTTCTGCCTGCGGATGTTCTCATCCGTGAAGATCTCCTCGTTCCTGCCAAAGGCCGCGGGCTTCCCGAAAGCCATGTACTCTCCCATGTCACCGCCCACCGGAGAATAATAGTACAGCTTTCCCTCCTCCGTTTTCACGGCGATGGTCTGGAGCATTTCCGCGGATACCAGGTCGGCTACAAGGACAAAATCCGCCCTCTCAATAGCCTCCCATGCCGCAGCGTCCATGCCGCCCTCTTCGGAGCCTGCATGGTATACGATTTCATCCCCGTTCAGCAGCGGCAGATCCGCATGCTTTCTCTGAAAATGCCCCTTTCCTGAGACCACATGATAGGTGATATGCTGCTCTTTCGAAAACAGATTGAGCTGCAGTCCCGCACTCAGCATATTCTGGGCCAGAAGCCCGTCCCCATAGATGACGATGCCGGCTTCCTTTTTCCCCTGCCTCCAGAGGCCTGTCTTCTTCCAGAAATTCCTGGCTATGGAACTGTTGATGTCAAAAAACGTCACCCCGTCCACTTCCCGCATCAGCCCCATCTCCAGTTCCCTGAGGCCGATATAGACCGCCTTCCCCTCCAGCTGCGCCCTGTGCTCCTCAAAAAACTGCAGGCTCTTCCGGTCGGAGGCAAACAGAATGATATGCGATTTAAAATAACTTAAAAAACGTTCTCCCGGATACACGGCCCTGGTCTTCCGCCCGAACCTGATTGCAATGTCCTCGTCCGTGTACACCGCCACGCTGTCCCTGGCCAGCCCCGCCACTCTCCAGGCCAGCCCGTCCCACACGCTTTTCAGCACACACAGAATCGCCGTGGCCGCCACAAGCGGCGCTGTCCATCTGGCAAACTCAATGCACCCATTGTACGCCTCCGACACGGGATTCGTGAAATAGAGCGCAAAGCTTGCGTACAAAGCGTCGCTGATCCATTCCCCGGACAGCAGATACCCCACCATGCCCACCACCAGCGGCACCAGACATATGACCGGAATCAATTTCCTGAATATCTCTTTCACTTCACACGCCTCTTCAGTATTTTTCTATCAGCTCCCGGATGCTCAGTCCCTCTTCATTCACCCAATAGACCGTCCCCCGCAGGGTCCTTACCCGGTTGCGGACGCCCTTCTTTTCCCGCCTGAGGTTGATGACGTCCACACCGGCAGTGGACGCATTGTCATATATCCCCAGAATCCGCCCGGTCCCCGGCTCCACAAAGGGCTTTGCGTCCTCGTCCAGCACCTGGAAATAGCAGTCTGTTTTGTTGTCGGCAAGCACTGCCCTTGCATAGTAGGTCTCCCCGTCATACTTCATCACGAAGCGCATTCCGTCCTTCACGGCTCCCCGTCTGTACAGTTCCGTAAAATCGGTAACCTGCCGCTGGAGCTGCCTGTTGGGCGTCCGCCCATACCGCTCTTCCACCGAGAGATAGATCTCGTCAAATATGCTCTGATAATGCTCATATGCCATGCAGGCCGGCTCGCCGCTGTCCTTCAGGCTGCCCGCCGCCTCCACGGTCTCGAAGACGCCGTCCAGCACCTCCGGATACTCTTCGTAGATTTCCTTGCACAGGGCCACATTCACCAGCGCCATGGGCGTATTGGAGTTGTGGATCGTCTCCCGGAGATTGGCGGCGTACTGCTCCAGCAGATATTTCCCGTCCTCCGAAACCTGGGGATGGGCGATGCACTTCGCGATGATGCCGTCATACATTTCCTGATAGGAGATATGGGTGTACATATCCGCGTAAGAGGTCTGCTTCTGATCCGCCGTGACGAAAAAGTACAGCGCCCTCTGTCCCGGCTTTTTGTTGGACTCCACATAGTGATAGTAATCTATGGTCTGCCCCTGGGCGGAATTGTTGTAATTCTCCCTGGCGTTCACCTTGTTCTCTATGACGATGACCAGCTCGTCGCTCTCCCCGTATACGTCAATGGAACGCTTTTTCCCCTCATGGGACGCATCTTTTTCCGTGCAGAATTTCACGTTATCCAGATTCCACCGATAGATGTCCCTGAGCGTGAAGCCGCACTGAGGATTCTTGATCATATAGATGTTCAGCAGCCTCGCCAGGGGAAAATGTCCCAGCCGAAGGGAGGAATGGGCGTCCAGGAGCCATGCCATAAAGGAGCTGTGCCAGTGCTCCGTGTGGGTCTGCCCTACGATGGTGAAGACATTCGTCTTCTCCTGGCGGAATTTCAGGTTCTGGAACCTGGCATCCGTGATCAGTCTTTCAAGCTCAGAATAGGTAACCAACTCTTTCCCCCTTACTCAAATTCCAGATAAAAATCCTCCTGGGACAGCCCCAATGCCTTCAGCTGCTTCGTCAGGGAATTCTTCAGCCAATCGTACTCCGAATAATGGGTGCACATGCTGTAGCCGCTGACCGCCTGGGAGGTCACTGCCGTATAGGTGACGCTCTCCTTTCTTTCCTTCCGGGCCTGATGCTCCTCCTGTGTGATGAAAATGGGATTTTTCATATTTCCGTCCCCGTTCACCCGCTCAATATACGCCATCCCCATCTCGTCGATCCGGCTCATGGCAAAACAGAACACCAGCTGCCGCGCTGTCCCAAAGGCCTTGCCGTCCCCGTCCCTCTCCAGGGAATACCGCTCGCAGCCATTCACGCCGATCAGGCCGATATGGCTGCATGATTTCGACTGGAATTTCTTGTTATTGTATTCTTCCAAAAAGGCCGACAGCCGATGTCTGCCGCTTATCTTTTCCACAGGTCCTCCCCCGGAAAGGGTCACCGGGCCTGTGATTCTGCCGCCCGTTTGTACTACACTTCCGTCTTCTTCGTCTTTTCCCTGGTCTACCGGTTTCTCCGTACTGCCTTTCCTTTTGGCAGCTTCATCGGATCCGGCAGTTTCGGTCAGATCCGTTCCCGGAACCTCCTTCTGCCCGCTCCCGCCGGCGTCCTCCTCTGACGTATACGCAAAGGAGAACCGGTCTATGGGAAGCCCGAACTCCAGCAGCCTGGGCTTCAGCACCGCGTCAATCCACTGGTACTGCCCGTAATGGCGGTACATGTAATACCCTTCCACGCCTTCCGCTTCAATCTTCCTGTATTTATTCTGATCCTCCCGCCTATCGTAAATGTCCTGGCTGATGAACACCGGATTCTTCAGCCCCTGGTGCCTCTCATTCACCTCCCGGATGAAATCCAGCCCCCTCTCGGCGAGGAGCTTCATGACGAATCCCCAAGCCAGATCGAAGGCGGAATCGCAGAATTCCGTGCCGTATCTTTCATACCCTTCTGCCCCCACCAGCCTGAATTTCGCAAAGGTATCCTTTTTGAAAGTATTGTTGCCATATTTTGCCAGGAAATCCGTCAGGGATATGGTTCCGCTGTCGGGTTTGGACACGACAGGTTCCCACCGGGCAAGCAGTTCCATGTCAGAACCCACCACATCCTTTCGGAAATCCCATTTCCGCCCCCCGTCCACATCCGGAATCAATTCATGCCATCCCCTGAAGACCTTCCCGTCTTTCTTCGGTTCGGCGGGCTCCTCCAGTTTCCGGCCTTTTTCTATCTCAAATTCCTGCACCTGCTCGTCATTCCGGAACCTGACAACCACCGTTTCCTTCTCTATAACGATATCGGGCTTTTCCCTATGGAAGACCTCTTTGCCCAGGGCGTCCTGGATGGAACCGACGATTCCCTCTAAATCGCCGTCAGGCCCATTATAATAATTTTCATTGATTTTAAGATGGGCAAGCAGATTCTTTACAAGATTGCTGCACCTTTTCTTTGTAAAGGGCCTGTCCCGCTTATACCAATGGCGCGCCTCCTTGAATACCCCTATATCCACCAGCTCTTCGAACGTCTCGTCAAACAGGCTCTTTTCCGTGCCGGCATTCAGGTTGACAGTGCCGTCTTCATAGTTCTTTACCCCCAGCCCTGTATTAATCTCCCCCTCGGCGCCATCCATGGCCGTGAGCTTGTCCAGATTTACCTGTACTACCTTTTTCCCTGCCTGCTGCGTCTGGCTGTACATCAATTCCAGCAGCGTTGCATAACTTGTGGCATATTTGTCATCGACAAACGCTATGACCCCCTTGCAGTTATAATTCTCCATGTTTTCGGGGAACTGTGAAATCCACAAATCATTATGGGTATCAAAGCTGCCGTCAAAATACACATTAAGGCCATGCTCTTTCAAAAGCCTGTAAACAATGTCATGGAGGACTGTTTCCCAGTCGTCACTCTTATAACTGATGAACACGTATGGTTTGTTGCTGTCCTTATCACATAAATGATTCTTAATGTACCTGACGTGTTCATCCACAGATCTTCTTCTGTTCTCCTCCGGTGTCATCGCACATCCCCCTCTTAACTTTCATACAATCTGTATATCCTGATTCCGTCGAACATCTTAAGCATGGCAAGCATGCACTCCATGGGCTCGGTGTCCTTGTTCTGCTCTGCCAGATCAAGCCTTTCATAGTTCTCCTTCGCCACCTCGGCCGAAACATTGGCCTGCCCTTCCCCGAACTCCGGAACCATGTCTTTATGCTGCCTGAGGAAATCCCGTTCTTCCTTCTTCGGCGTGCCGTATATCCAGCCCATGGCATAATGATCCTGCAGCCATCTCTGATGCTCCAGCACCCCTATTTTCACCAGGTCCTCGGCGCTGAAGCCCTCCACCAGTTCAAAGTCCACAGGCTTATCGGTATAAAAACAGCCGATCTTAGCCATATGCCCCGCAAATGCTTTCGCCTGATTGATGTTGTACAATTTATACTCCAGGGATAGCCCCTTGAAGGACTCCAGGAACTTCTCCATCGCTTCCTCATCTGCCAGGAACTTCTCTTCCTGCCCGGCCTTCTTGGCCTGCTTCCACTGAGCGTTGTCCCACCTGCCATTCAAAATGACGGCGAAATTGTACAGATTTATGAAATTGCTGTCAGACAGATAACCTCTGTCCGCCCCCCTGCTATTGGCTGCCAACCCCGTTTCCACCGTAAGCTTCATCTCCGTCAGATCCACGATCCGCTCAATGTCCTCCTGGAAACCGGACATCCCCTTTTGCCTGATGTACATTGCGGAGTATGCCTTTAACGCCGGCGCTTTCTCCTGGGGCCGCTCCTGGAGCCATTCAATGTAAGCGTCCTTGAATCCGTTGATTTTCGCCATTTCCTTCTCGTCAAACAGATAGACGGCCTTCACTTTGTTGTCGGAGAAATCAAAGATACATCCCATGGGATGCAGCTCCTTCTTCGAGTTCCTCCCATATGCCGTCCTGTCCCAGCACTGCAGTTCATCGCAGAGCATGAGCATAAAGGCCAGGGGATGGAACTTTGCCTGGAACCGTATGTTCCTTTCGCTCTTGTAATGGGCGATGCAGAATTTATACAGGCTGTTGTGCATGAGGATTGCCGTCAAGGCGTCCAGGGATTCCCGGTTCAGCGTACACTTCATCTCTCCGAACAGCTTCTTGAACAGCACCGACGCGCTGAAATAGGCGTGATCCATGTAATGGTTGAACTTGTCCGGCCTTGTGGGCTTTTCGGTCAGGTATTCCAGCATCTGGCTTTCCGTGAACCCATAGGTGGCAGCCAGCCTGTCCGCCAAAAGGTACGCGTACAGCTCGTTTGTGTCGGCAAAGTCCCTTCCGCTTATCACCTCTTTCAGGGAGGCCCTGACCTCCTCGTCTATGGCAATGAACGAATCCAGGCCGTGATATGCCACAAAAGGTCTTTCCTCCCGCTTGTCCCCGTCCACTTCAAAATAGGAAGCCACCTGTTCAAAGGGCAGCTCAAAAGGATAGCCGATGTCATGGAAGAGCGACGCCAGCCCCCAATACTGCAGAAAATGACAGGCTGCCTTCTGTCTGTCCTTCAGGTCATAGAACTTCCGATAGGTCTCCTGAAAGAAGGCATTGGATTCATAGATGGCCAGCCCCAGGGTAAAGACATACACGGAATGGGAATAGTGGTCCCTGTGCTTCATCAAAAGGCCGCTGCCGTTGGCTTCAAATTCCGAGAGGAGTTCGATCATCCTTCTCGTCTTCTCATAATCCCCCACGAACATCTCCAGATAGCAGAAATAGACGTCGAAGGCGTCCTCTTTTCTGCCGGACTTCAGGAATCTGTCCACCGCATTTTCCAGACAAAGTCTGTCAATGTCTTTTTCCATATTGTAGGGAATCTGGTTGGCCTTCAGGCTGGTGCCCTCAAAATCAAGATTCCCGTCACGGATATCCGTAGCTTTATGGGCGTCAAAGCGAAGCCCCTCACAATCCTCCCTTATAAATGCCAGCGCCGCCTGTTCCAGGCTGTTCTTTGTATCATTCCTGGATACGGCCTTGTTCCTCAGCATTGTATATGCCATATGAATCTACACTCCTTTCCAAACCTCACAAATGAAACTTCCGGATTCCCGTAAAAGCCTGCCGGATATGTCCGGGAAACCTCACGGAATCAGTCCATGTACGCTTTCATCCATTTCTTGAAATCGTTTAGGAATTGTCGGAAAATAACTGATGCAGCTTCTTTAGAAGAAAGCCCGGGAATACAAGGAAAACGGCTATAAACTCGCGTCAGCTATTTGCAGACGATTCCTTACCGCCGCTGCGGCCCTGGCCTGCTTCATGCCGAATCCTCCGCTCATTATTTTCCGCAAAGCTCCCTCCCGCGCTGCGCTGCCGCAAAGCCGCCGGGAGCCGCTCCACCTCTTTCCATAATACACTGAGACGAGAAAATCATCAATCTTTTTATGAAAATTTTGTAAATAATCCCCAAAAATTCTGGCTGCCTTTTTGTATTTCCTATCCTTCTCAGAAGTCAACCCTCTTATTTGTACATGTCTAAAGGCGCAAAAAAGGAACCGCAGCCCCTTGCTTTTCAAAGAATTGCGGTTCCCATTTCTTACCGCCGCTTAGCGATAAACGGGAAATTCTTTATAACTTCCTGACAGGAAAATACATAGAATTCTTCCCTGTCTGCGGACAGGTGAAATCGTGAACGGCACCGACCAAAGGAATTCCGTTATCCTTCATGTACTCGATTACATTTGGAAAAGTATCCTCATTTTCGCGTTCTACACAAATATATTCATACCCGGGAATGACCCACTTTGTCCAGCCATCGGGAGCTTCTGCGCGAAAATTTCGCAAGTATAGGAGGATAGCCAGGTGGTGGTCTGGGTGGGAATCTTGGCATGGGTATGGCCCAGATTCCGCATGATTCCCAGCACATGGAGGATCAGGGGCTTTGCCAGGCCCTTTCCCTGGCGCTCCCTGCGGACGGCCACCCAGTGGAGCCAGCCGGAGCCTGACTTGTCGCGGCCGGTTATGTCGTGATATGCCGTGGCAGTGGCCGCCTTCTCCCCGTCCGCGGTTTCGATGAACACCATTCGGCCGGGCAGGGTATCTTCCCGTCCGCCGTAATATTTGTTCCAGGATTCCAGACCCTGCTCATAGGCGGTGAATTCCCTGGCGGATGTTTCGATATCGATTCAGGCGTCCCTGTCCCCCGGCTGACAGAAGACAAAGCGGTAACCGTCAGGGAGGGGAAGGCAGGGAAGATTGTCCAGATTCTGCTCAAGCAGCAGCTCATAATATCTGATTCTGTCATCATGATTGTCGAATTGCAGGTTCGTTCTGTTCATTGGCGCACCTCACAAATATCTCAAAAAGTTTATATTTCAAAAAAGTCTGTATTTTTCCAAATAGCTTGTCTCTCTTCTTGCAGCTTTCGAATCTGTAATCCGCCAGACCGCCCGTCTGCGATTCCCCCAAGGGCGCACCGCCCGGGCCGACCGTCTGTGGTTTCCCCAGGGACGCACCGCCCAGGCAGCCGTCTTGAAAATTCCGGAGAGATAGTGTATAATCGGTTACGATTCTTATAGAAATACATTCTCAGAGCGAAATCCCGGAGACAGAAACAGGAACAGGAGGAATAATCAATGAAACTGCTGTACGGAACAGGCAATCCGGCAAAACTGGAATCCATGAGACGCAGGCTGGCTGACCTGGATTTGGAGATACTGGGGCTGGGCGATATGGATCGGAAAGCGCCAAAGGTGCCGGAGGACGGGAATTCGCCTTTGGAGAACGCGAGACAGAAAGCCCTGGCCTATTATGATTTTTTCGGCATTCCGGTATTTTCCTGTGATTCCGGCCTGTATTTTGAGGGATTGCCCCAGGAGCTTCAGCCCGGCGTCCATGTGCGGACGGTGCAGGGCAGATGCCTTACGGATCAGGAAATGCTGGACTATTACGGCTCTCTGGCGAAAAAATACGGTAACCTAAAAGCCAGATATCGGAATGCCATCTGCCTGGCGATGGATTCGGAGCATATCTATGAGTCCATGGAGGAAAGCCTGGCCAGCGAGTACTTTCTGATCACCGCAGTGCCCCATTCCCGAATCCGCCACCAGGGCTTCCCCCTGGACAGCCTTTCCCTGGATCTGAAAACCAGGAAATATTTTTATGACCTGGGGGAAGCGCGGACAGACCAAGTGGCGGTGGAGGACGGCTTTCCGGAATTCTTCAAAAATTACGGAAAGTGGCAGGTATGACCGGCAGACAGATAGCCCACCGGCAGATACCTTTCCCTCTCTTCCACAGACAGCCAAATCTCACAATGCAAATCATCCCTGTGCTGACCATTCAGGCCTCCGGCATTGGCATCGCCGAGGAATTCGAAGCCCTTAAAGCCTGCGGATTGGGAAGAACATATACTGCTTCCTGTCTCAGGGCAGGTGAAATCATGCACGGCTCCTGCCAGGGAGATTGCGTTCGCCTCCAGATAAGCGAGCATTTCCGGGAAGGTATTTTCGCTGTCGCGTTCCACGTAGAGATACTCGTAGCCTGGAATGACCCACTTCGTCCAGCCCTTCGGCGGCTGGGCGTAGTCCGCGCATTCCACTCCGGCCAGATACAGCCCCTTGCTGAAACCCTCCTCCCAGGGCAGGAAGGAGCGGGAGGAATCGGACATTGCGCCCCAGATGCCTACTATGTTGCCGTTTTCATCCTTTTTTGCCAGATTCTGGATCTCCGAAAAATGGGTCTTGCCAACAGCTTCCAAATAGTCAGATGCCAATACAAAACCAGTATAAGCAGATTATGGAATACTCAACACAAACTCCTGCACATTTTCAGGATAATGACATAATGGCATTTTCCTCAAAAAACAGACTATATAAAAATTTTTGCCAAAATATCTTCCACTATTCCTGATTCTCCCTCATAAATCACTCTCAAGTTTTTTATTGCCCTTGTCACCACAACATATAAAAGATTTCTAGCTTTCTTATATTCTCCTATCGGCATCTTCTCGTTCAGCGAATCATAATTCTCTAAAAATTTTCTTATAAAGACTCTGTCCTCTGCACTTGAGCCAAACCCATCCTCTATCACGATCAACACATTTTCAAATTCCAATCCCTTTGTTCCATGATAAGTATGATATACTATTTCATCCTGCTCTTTTCTTTCGACATAATAAAACCATTTTTCAAACACTTTTATATCTATAGCCAGTAGCTGCTTGACCCTATCTAAATTCATATCTTCAATATTTGTTTCCCCATCTTCCTCCTGCACATAATTTGAATCCAATGCCTGCACCAGAAAAGCAATAATATAGGGATAAGTGACTTTTTCAATATCTAATACTGCCTCTATTATCATCTTGACATTCACATCTCCATGAACATAGCACTCGCATATCTTATTTATTATATCTCCTAATGTATTCCCCTTTATCCCCATCAATTGCTGTTTTATGTCTTTCAGTTTCTGAATATTCAGATTGACGTATTTCGTTATGTCTCCATACAATATCTCTTCGACTGGTGTTTCCTCTTCCCGGATATCCGTATACAACTTAAGTATACGATATAAAAAAGCCGCTGCCCTCCCCAGTTTCTCCCTGTCATTTGATAGCAGTTCTGTATTCAGCTGCTTATAATTTAATCCTGTGGTATATGCTTTAGCTCCCTTAAATACATTATATATATCCGAAATCCCAACCTTCTCTGCTACCTCTTCATTTTTGAGAAAAAAACAATGTATCTTGCTGTCCGCCTCATTTTTCCATTCTTTTATACATTTTTCCAGCACCGCATCAAAACTATATCCAGCGCAGTATTCAACTTTTCCACCCTTGCAGTCCGCAAAGATAGACTCCTGTCGCAGTCCATCCAATCTGATTTTATTTGCTACGGTAATGATTTCCTCATAAGAACGTCGGTTGAATGGCTTGTAAACTTCCTTAAGTCCGGGATGCTTTTCCAAAATTCTCTCCCCAACCCCATAATCATAAATACTTTGTACAGAATCTCCATAATATCCTATAAAAGCCGTATGCCCTATCTCTTTTCCCCGATTTTCCAGTACCGCCATGATTTTTACTACCTCTTCAGCAGTATCTTGATATTCATCAATAAAAATATATGGGTATTTATCAATGATAATCTGTTGAAGACCTGGATATTGCACCACCATTTTTTCACCGTATTCAAGCAATGTATCATGGCTTATCCTCATTCTGTATAGTCTGTCTTGATTATATCTGGCATTATATTCAACCTTTCTATACCCGAATTCCTTTGAATTCATCTTTGCAAGACATTCTCTATTCTGCCTTATTGCATATATCTTAGTAACAATTCTTTTAAAATATCCTACATTACTCATCAAATGCTTATAGTCCGGTATATATGTTTTATAAAAGTTTCTAAATGATGCCGCATTTAAATCATACCCTTGGTAAAATTCTTCCTTGCGTTCCCATACAGTCTCATCAAATATCCTCCTGTCATCCTCCGATAATTCTCTATAAACCTTAAAAATTTTCTCACTCTCTATGTCTTCTTCTAATGTAAAGAGATCCTTTTTTAGTTCTGCCTCCACTTTCTCCTTATGTATGAGCAATAGCTGTTCTTGATAAGGCGCTATCAGTTGCCATAACCTTTCATGAATAGTTGACACTACAACCCGCCTGGAATTTCCAAGCTGGTCTTTTATATGTTTAGCAGCAACATTTGTATAAGTGATACACATAATTTGTTGATTGTTCTCTTCCAGTATTTTCCCATACCTTTTTATAACATACCGAAGGGATTCTATTAATGCATATGTTTTTCCCGCTCCGGCTCCCGCATTAAATACTAAACTTTGCTTTTTATCTATATGCGAAAAAAGTTCTTTTGCAATCTCATCTTCCTGTTTCCTTTTTGCCGAATCTATATTATTTAGCCCCATATAAATTCCCCTATCCTAATTTTTTACTCAACCATTCCAAGCCTTGTTCGATATACTTTGGTAATTTAGGCCGCTTACCCTCTGGCTCCGTAACTAATGCATATAATAGTTTACTTGCAAATTCGCCCTTTGCATTCGATAATTTCACTTGCCATTCATAAGATCTTTGTCTATTCTGTTCATAATCGGGAATTCCATTTTTTACCACAATCTGCTGATAAGTTCCCTTCTTAATATCCTTCAAAATAGCGTTTAGAACCTCATTATCTGCATTCGTAAGAATAAATGCCTCTTCAAAGCTTGTAGGAAAATACTCCCCAATTTTCCATTGATATGTAATATAAATATTGCCTTTCTCAATAAAGGGGGTCAACCCTGACAAATCATCAGAATTACCATTAAAATATTTTATCGTTCTATTTGTTGTCACTTGGCCCTTTAAATCCATAATTTGAGCAAATTCTTTCGTTTTTTCTTCATCATCACTTGATTTGCGGACTATATCAAGATCAGTTACAATCAATGCCGGAATTCCTAATCTTTCTAAAAGATTTTTGTACAGGAACGCATGCGCACCATTAATGCCAAATATAGATATATATCGTTTATTCAGTTGGGGTTCCTGTTCCAGGTAAAAAGGCAGAATCGTCTCTTCCGCAAAACCTTCCACCAAAATTACAGCATCGGCAAAAAACAATTCCGACACCTTATACTTTATATGCTTTTTCAGAAATTTAAAATCTTTATCTCTGTCTTTTTCATCTTCTGTATCGGGCATAACAGAATCATTATCAAGATTTTGGGTATGGGCACATCCGCTTTCCTCGTATACATAGCATATATCATTGAGCGAATTACCCATATGAATTTTACTGTTCAAAATATGTGATGAATGTGTTGTAATAAACAACTGGCTATTCAATTTCTTATCCCTTGTACTAACCAAAACCTGTAAGGCATCATTGATATTTTTAATAAATAGCTCCTGCATCTGAGGATGCATAAAAGCTTCTGGTTCTTCAATTGCAATTAAATTAATCTTACTGTTATGTTTTTCATCGGGATAATGTTCCATATAGTCTATTAATTCCGCGACTATTTTTACTAAATGTGTATACCCTAGGCCAAATTAGTGTATTTGACAAGGGCATAATAACACGACACCTAAAGAATGGAGCCAGCCTACACCAGACCGCCGCTATTGGGGAAAACTCAAAGCGGCGGTTTTTGCGCGAT
>CAJUFI010000029.1:0-22640 GCA_910585665.1 uncultured Acetatifactor sp.
GCATATCTTGCCAAAAACAAAATTGTGTTATAAAATTATTTTAAGCATAAAAAAAATAGCCGTTGGGGAACGGCTGAAAGCATTAAATTATTAAATCAATAGCACAAAATATGTGAAGTATTTTTTAAATACTATCTTTATATTTATGTTATTATAAAAATAAATAATTGTCAATAGATAAATTCTATCGAGTTTTAAATATAGATTTAATGCCTTTTTATGCTTAATACAAAAAATAATATTACATAGAAAGGTGGTCGATTTAATCGAAAAAAATAATATAATAAAAGCAAGGGTTTATAAAATAACCCAATATGAAAAGAATCCCGAAACTGGGGAAGATTATCATTTCAATGAGAATAATATAAAAAGTGCCGTAGAGCATAAAACAATAAAAAGATATGCGTGGATAGAACACAATAGAGATTATTTTTCACTTGAAGAAGAAGCAAGTGGAAAAGGAAAAGCAGGGGAATTAAAAGGAAAACACTGGCACGCTGTTATAGATTGCCCTGGCTCTGTTGAATTACCTGTTGTTGCTAAATGGTTCGGTGTTCCCGAATTTCTTGTAGAAGTTGCTAAAGGTAAAGGTGCATTTTTAGACTGCGTTGAATATCTGCCACATAGTAGCGAAAAGGAACAAGAAAAAGGTAAAACTTTATATGAAGATAATGAAGTTCACGCTAACTTTGACTGGCGAAAAGAGTTGAATGAACGTGAAGAAAACAGGGCAAAATATGGCGGTGATTTAAGTCCTAAAAAAAGGATGGAATGGGATGTTTTCTATGATGGTAAAACATTAAAAGAATGTAAGGAAGAAAACAAACTGCTATATATGGAAAATATAGATAAGCTTAAAAAACATAGATTAACCTATATAGCTGACCATATGGAAGTTCCTAAAAATCGTATAAATATATATATATGTGGTGGTGGCGGTGTTGGCAAAGACACGGCAAGTCGTGCTATTGCTAGATGCCTTTATCCTTACATAACAAGTGATGAAGATTTATTCTTTGAATTAGGCTGTGATAATGTAAGCTATGAAGGATATGACGCACAACCTGTTAATATCTTATCTGATTATAGAGCATATACATTGCTTGATACATTCAAAGGGCGTGAAAATCTTTTCAAAGTGTTTGATAGCCACCCACACAATTCAAAAGTAAACGTTAAATTTAGCTCTGTAAAGCTTGTAAATACTGTTAATATAGTTAATAGTGTGCAAGACTATCAAGTGTTCCTTAATGGGCTTGCTGGCCACTATAAAGACAAAAAAGGCGTTGAACATAAAGCCGAAGATAAAGCACAAAGCTATAGAAGATTCCCTGTTATCATTGAACTTGAAGAAGATACAATTACAATATATGTTAATCAATATTTTATAAATAAAAGCAATGACGCAACTGAATATAAAGTTTGGAAAAAGATGCGTGGAAACTTTGGGAAAATTAGAAAAGCGTTTGGCAATAATGAAGAAAAAGCCCGCTTTCTTGAAAATAAATTATTATCTGGTTTTGCTGAATTAGTTCAAGAAATTATGAAAAACGAACCACAAAAAACGGATGAAGAATTAGAAGAAATGTTCAAAGATTATGGCGAAGAAATAACAGAAGAAGAAAGCCAAAAAGTAAAAGAAGAAATCGAAAAAATAGAAATAGATGATTGTGTATTTTATTATACAAAAAGTGGACTTTGTATTGACGATTGTATAATTCCTGAAAATTGTGTTGAAAAAAGAAGCGAAATATTTGATAAGTTTATTACTGAAAAAAAGAAAAGAGAAGAAGCAAAAAAACAAAAAGCAAAAGAAGAAGAAAAGAAAAAGAACGCTTTAAAAGGTATTGACCTATACACATTTTTATATGGATTTGATGAAGATGTAGAAGAAAACAAAACAGATGATTTAGACAAAGATTATGAAAATAACGAAGAAGATTTCTTTGGTTAAATAGATAAAAAAGCACATATGTTATAACTGGCATATGTGCTATTTTTTTTTATTCTTTTTTGATTGTAAAACTTATAACAGGTATCGGGTTAGATAGATAAAAACGTAGTTTTTGTCTAACTAAACGCTGATACCTTGATTTTTTAAAATTTATTTTATAAAATTAAGATATAAAGTTTATTGATATGATTATAACAATCATTCTAAAGTAAAAATAAAACCTAGTGTTTTCTAAAGTGAACGCCTTTTTCGGGAATGTTTAGGTAATAAAAAAACATTGTAAGTTTAGGAATTGATGTTAAACACATCTTTAAAAGTATAGATTAAAAACAGTATAGGATATAACAAATCTTATTAAACAACTGGCAAGAACATAGTTGTTTTTTTTAATGGAAAAAATGGAAAACAAAACGCACGGAAAAGCGAAAAATACCAAATTAAAACACAATGGGCAAGTGTATAAAAAGCCTACGGTCTTAACAAAAACAGTTCCCTATTTACGAGTAGGGGGCTGATAAAAAACAAATTGTAACAAGAAAGGATGTGAAAGAAATGGGAAGAAAAACATTAAATAATCAAATACAACATACGCTAACACAAAAAGCCCGTATTGGTGAAAGTAGGCACAAAGCAAAAGAAGAATTAAAACAAGAATACGCTCAAAGGGGTGAAAAAGTTCCTTTTGGAACTGCTATTGATGGAATACATAGCATAAAAACTTATGACGTTTACAGAGAACATTGTGAGCGTTTTGCTAGTTGGTGTATACAAGAAAAAGGTGTTAATAAATACACGAAATTAGAAGATATAAAGCAATATGCAACTGAATATTTAAAAGATAGAGAAGCACAAGGAAAAAGTTTGTATACTCTTAAAGCTGAACGTGCTGCACTCGGTAAACTTTATGGGGAACAAATAGAATGTAAGTTTGAAAACAAGAGAAGTTATAAGGACGTGACACGTTCCAGAGGTGAAGCCAAAAGGGATGCGCATTTTTCAGAAGAAAAAAACGCCCCTTTAGTTGCCCTCTGCCGTGGCACTGGTGGACGTAGGGAAGATATAGGAAAATTAACGCCTAATAGCTTTTTTACAGATAAAAACGGTAATATGTTTGTGCGTTTTGAGCAAAGCAAAGGCGGTCGTGATAGGGTTTCTCCAGTGCTTCCAAAGTATCAAGAAGCAATCAAAGAACTAATAAGCACAAAAGCCCCCACTGAGTTATTATTTGATAAAATTCATAATGGCTGTGATGTCCACGGCTATCGTAGGGAATACGCACAAGAGTTATACCAAACTGTATGTAACGATAAAGAATTAAAGGCTGTATATGCTTCTCAATATGCCCCTAGAAGCGAGAAAAACATTAAAGGTGAATATTATATAGCACACGATAAAGAGCGTCCATTTAGAGGGCTTAGGGATAACATATATATCGTTAGTGAAGCACTAGGACATAACCGCTTAGATGTATCAGTAAATCACTATTTGAAATAACGTAAATAAAAAGTCAAGATGTAAAAGGAAGATTTTTTCAAACATCATTTTGTTTGGAAAAATACTCTTTTACGTCTTTACTTTTTGCCAGTCTAAAAACACAATTGAAAAAGGGGGATAACCATTCTTTTTGGTTATTCCCCTTGATTACGCCTTTTTATTGTCTGTAAATCTTACAATATCGTTGGGCGTGCAATCCAAAATGTTGCATAGCTTTTCAAGTGTAAGAAGTGTTATATTGTTATTCTTTTTCAAGGTATCCAGTGTCTTGTTATCAATTCCAGACTTGAGTAATTTGTATTGCGTAATACCTTTTTCGTCCATTGTCTGCCATAATGGGCTAAAGTCAATAATAACAATCACCTCCCGCTTTGTCGGTTCTGATAATATTTTAGCGGTGAATTGCTAAAATCCATATTGTGAATATCTCCACAATATGCTATGCTATTCAAAAGACAAATAGAAAGGGGAACATATGAACAAGTTTGTAAACAAGTTAATACGGAACTATTTGGGGGCTTTTATGGATAGGAGCAGGGATAAGATTGCTCTATCGGATAAAATCTATCAAAAAGACGCAAAAGATTCTTGGGAACTTGAAGAACGGTATAACTCTTTGGAACTAGACAAAAAGGAACGGATAATCATTAATGACTATATCGCTTGCTTAATGACTAGGGAACATAGAATGGCTGATATATCATATATGGCTGGTGTGGGTGATACTGTAAAGTTTCTCAATGGAATTGGCTTGCTAAAAGGTTCAAATAACAAGGTAGTTAAAAAACGCTTAAAAAAGTTATAGTAAAATTGCACAAAAAAAGCACTGTTTTTAGCTTGTTTAAGGCTCTGAACGGTGCTTTTTTATGCTAATTTTTGTGCAATTTGACGAATGATTCTGTAGGATTATTTTTAAAATCGTTTGATTGGTGTTGATACTTCAAACAAAAATAAAAATCATTCTACCGAAAAACCGCCTTGTCTTTATAGCCCATGTGTGCTATAATCTTATGTGTTAGAAAGCTGTATCTTCTGACTAGATTTGAAAGCATAGTATAAAAGAAGTGCGGAAAATCAAGGATTCTACAAGGCACGGAACACGCTAGATTTTAAAAATTAAGAGATTAAGATTTAGGTTCTGGTGTCCCCCGACGTGCAGGTTCAAGTCCTGTTATCCGCAGAAGCAAAAGCCGTTCGGTGCAGGCGCATCGGACGGCTTTTTGAGGGCGGATTCGCGGGGCTATGTCCCGCTGTCCGCGGAGGGCAAGGGCTGCAGCGCCATATAGGAATTGTGGTATTCCCTGCGGTAGGTGACGTCCTCATCGAACCAGGCGGGGGGAAGGAATGCCTCTGCGGCTTCCCGGCTGCCGAATTCCACTTCCGCTATGGTCAGCGGCGCGAAGGGCGGGTCGAAGATGTCCAGCTCAATGGTCAGGGAATAGTCCGAGGGCGGGCAGGACAAGCCCGACGTTTTCAGAAAGCGGGGATGGGGCAGAGGGATGAGGTAACGTTTTTTGGAGATAATCCGTCCGTCCGCTTTGCCGCGCAGATGGTAGTAAGCATCGCTGCTCAGCGGCAGGTTGCTCTCCTCCCTGGCCATCATGCCGTCGCCTTTGTAGGTCAGATAGTATTCCTCGTCTTCTTTGCGGACGCGCACTACGGGCGAAGTGTTCAGGTAGGCCTGTTCGATGTGGCGGAAAGGGTAGCTGTCCAGGTCGGCAGGCAGTTCTCTGACGGTGAATTTGCGTTCTATTTCCATAGAGTCCGTTTCCTTTCTGGCGGATTTGCACATTCTGATGGAAGAATCCTGGGGCCATTCGGCCGCTCCATGCCTTGAATAAGGGCATTATTCCAAAATCTCGTGCGCTACAGCGCACATGGAATCAAAAGTTGGCACAATGTTCTTCTGTGTCAACATTATATCATAGTCCCAAGGAATTCTAAAGCTTTAATTGAAATATTTTACAATAATGTGTATACTGGAAAACAGATTGACAGCTCATTAAATATCATGGACAAGAAAGAGAGGATGAAAAGGATGAGGAAGATAGCGGTTTTCTTTGGGGAAGGCTATGAGGAGATTGAGGCGCTGACAGTGGTGGATATCTGCCGCAGGAGCGGACTGGAGGTGGAGATGGTGTCGATTACCGACGAAAGGGTGGCCACGGGTTCCCACGGCATCACGGTACAGACGGACCGGATTTTCCGGGAGGCGGATTTTGCCGGGTATGACATGCTGGTGCTGCCGGGCGGGATGCCGGGCACGAAGAACCTGGAGGCCCACGGGGGGCTGATGGCACAGGTGGACGCTTTCTATGCCGCCGGAAAATACATCGCCGCCATCTGCGCTGCCCCCAGCATTTTCGGGCACAGGGGAATCCTGAAAGGAAGACGAGCGTGTAGTTATCCTGGCTTTGAGAGCCATCTGGAAGGGGCGCAGGTCACCGCCGGTCCGGTGGAGATTTCGGACAATGTGGTCACTTCCCGGGGGATGGGGACCGCCGTTGACTTTGCGCTGGCCATCGTGGGCATTTTCAACGGCACCGGCAAGGCGGCGGAAATGGCGGAGGCCATCGTGTACAGACAATCTGAGTAAGCCAGGGGGGAGAGCCATGAATATGAAGGAATATCAAAGATGCGCGAAAGAGATGCTGGAATTCATTGAGAAGAGCCCCACCGCCTACCATGCGGTGGCGAATCTGAAAGAGGAGTTCGCGAATCTGGGCTTCCGGGAATTGAAAGAGACGGATCAGTGGGAGCTGGAGCCCGGACATGGCTATTACGTGGCCAGGAACGATTCCGCGCTGATCGCGTTCCGCATCCCACAGGGAGATGCGCCGAAAGGCTTCCATATCTCTGCAGCCCATGCCGATTCCCCTACATTCAAGATAAAGGAGTCGCCGGAGATGGCGGTGGAAGGGGCATATCTGAAGCTGAATACGGAGAAATACGGCGGCATGATTCTGTCCGCCTGGCTGGACCGTCCTCTGTCCGTGGCAGGGCGCGTGGTGGTGAGGGGGAAAGCCGGGTGCGAGACAAGGCTGGTCAATATCGAGAAGGATTTGATGGTGATTCCCAGCGTGGCCATCCACATGAACCGGGATACGGGGAAAGGCGGGGAGCTCAATCCCCAGACGGACATGCTTCCACTCTACGGGGAATGCAGTGACGGAAAGAAGGACAATGTGCTGTTGAGGCAGGTGGCCAGGGCCGTGGGCGTGAAGCAGGAGGATATCCTGGGGCATGACCTGTTCCTCTATGTCAGGGACAAGGGCAGGCTGCTGGGGGAGAGCGGGGAGTTCGTCCTCTCGCCCAGGCTGGACGACCTCCAGTGCGTGTACGCCTCAGCCAGGGGATTCACGGAGAGCGCCCCGGGCAGCTATATCAATGTCTGCGCCGTGTTCGACAACGAGGAGGTGGGGAGCGGCACGAAACAGGGGGCCAACTCCACGTTCCTGGAGGATGTGCTGTGGCGGATCGGCGAGGGCATGGGACTTGGCCGCAGCGGATTTTTGCGGATGATTGCGGGGAGCTTCCTGATTTCCGCCGACAATGCCCACGCGGTGCATCCGAACCATCCGGAGAAAGCCGATCCCACCAACAAGCCCTATCTGAACCGGGGCATCGTCATCAAGTTCCACGGCAGCCAGAAGTACGCCACGGACGCCGTGTCCGCGGCCAGGATGCGGGAAATCTGCGAGAAGGCGGAAGTGCCCTGCCAAACCTATGCCAACCGTTCCGACATCGCCGGGGGCAGCACCCTGGGCAACATCTCCACCGCCCATGTGTCCGTCTCCACCGTGGACATCGGGCTGCCCCAGCTGGCCATGCATTCCGCCGTGGAGACGGCGGGGGTGAAAGATACGAAATACGCGGTGGAGGCGTTCCGGGTATTCTTCAGCGAATAGTCGCCCAAAGCCTTTTTCGGTCGTTTGCCCTTCAGCGTCTTCGGGGTTCCGAGGCGCCGAAGGGCAGCGCGCATCATTTGTGAGGTGCATCGATGTCCACATAGAACATATCGCCGGTGGTATCGTCATCAAAGCTTTCTATATAAGAGATGGTGAAATGGGTCTCGCCGGCAGGCACCTCGAACAGAAGGAGCCCGCTGCGGCTCTCATCGTTTGCCAGGTCGTATTGGGTGGGGAGCAGGGTAGCCAAAGCGTCTGCGGGGATTTCCACATCCTCGTAGGAGGTGATGGGATAGTCGTAGACGTCTTCTTCCTGCGTATCGTCATCGAACAGCACGAGGAAGTCCCAGTCGAACATGGTGATGCTTTCCCCGAAGGTGTTCTTCACGGTCACTTCGGCCACCAGCAGGTCATAGCCCGGCGAGGGGATGTATCCCTCGTATTTGCTGCAGGTATAGGCGCTGTTCACGGTGTAGTCGAAGAAATAGGTGCGCATGGTGTCCCCCTGCTTTCCCTCGGCGACGCCGTCTTCGGGAAGGATTACGGGGCTGGAGCCGCAGGCTGTCAAAATGAGCGCCAGCATGGCGGCGGATAGAAGGGCTGCAATTGTTTTTTTCATGTCTTTTCTCTCCTTGGATGTAGTGTTGAAAATATGGAATGTCCCCTCCCGCGGCACATGCCGGCGGGCATCCGGCGAAAGCGGCAGAGCGCTCCGCATAAGGCTATGTTAGCACATGCATGGCAAAAAGACAAGGAAATAACACAAAAACATTACAAATATATCAATAAAACGATAATTGCAAAAAATGAAAAAAAGAATTGACTTTTGGGACAGATGATGCTAGTATAACAGATGTGGGATATATGCGCGGAAGTGTCGGAATTGGCAGACGAGCAAGACTAAGGATCTTGTGGTGGTCACACCGTGTGGGTTCAAGTCCCATCTTCCGCAGTTGACGGCGTGAAGCAGGACACGAAGTGGGTCATGTTTCGCGCCGTTTTGCGTTGCAGAAGGCGTGGACGTAAGCGGTGCGGTCCTGTTTCGGAATGGCGGTTCGTAAGCCTGGGAGTAGGCATCCTGATTTTTGCCGGATTCCTTCCGGGAGCGTCATTGGCCATGTGTGCCATGTGGAAACGGCATAGGAGGACATATCATGGAACAGGGGAAAAAGAGGCGTAAAAATGACAGGTCGATTCGTTTTCTGTACTTGAGCATCGTCAGCGTATCTGTATTGATCGTAGGCTTGTTCGCGTTGCTGGCGGTCTTCATGAACAGGAAGAGCGTAGAGACGATTGAGGAAGTCGGCAAGATGTACATGACCGGCATGAGCGAGCAGATCAGTCTCCACTATGAGACGGTCATCGGCCTGCGCCTTTCTCAGGTGAGCAGCATCGTGGATATCATTCCGCCTGACAGCAGCGACCAGGAGCAGCTGCTGGCGGACTTGGAGTACAATGCGAAGGCGAGAGGGTTTGAGCATCTGGGCCTTATGGCTGAGGACGGCACGATTGAGATGGTCTATGGCGAACAGGTGAGCGTGCTGGACGAGGCGCCTTTCATAATGAGCCTCAGGAACCACAAGGAGAAAATCGCGGTTGCGGAGGACACGTCCGGGAAAGGCGTGGTCCTGCTGGGGGTTCCCTGTGAGTACCGGATGCAGGACGGAAGCCAGGCCATCGCCCTGGTGGGAGGCCTTACCACAGAATATATGAGCAGCATCCTTTTCCTGGACGAGAATGACACGCTGGTGGATTCCTTCATCATCCGCAAGGACGGAAGCTATGTCATCCGCAGGGAGAGACTGCCCAAGGAAAGCTTTTTCGATAGCTTCCGGGAGGCGTATGACGGAAAGGACGGAAAGGACGTGGAGGAATACGTCGAAGAGATGGAGGCCTCCATGGAGGCCAGCCAGGAATATTCCGCCATTCTCACCATGAATGGATCCCGGAGCCATCTGTACTGCATGTCCCTTCCTTACAGTGAATGGCATCTGTTGACGATTCTTCCCTACGATGCTCTGGATCAGGTGGTCTCGGACATGGGGCATCAGTGGACGAAGATGCTCTATCTGGTGTGCGGCATCGCATTGGTGGCGCTGACACTGATATTCTTTCAGTATTCCAGGATGGCCAGGCGGCAGGTGCTGGCTTTGGAGGAGGCGAACCGGAACGCGGAGGAAGCGCGCCTGGTGGCAGAGGAGGCACGCCAGGTTGCGGAGGAAGCACGGGCGGACGCGGAGCATGCCAACCATGCCAAGAGCGAATTCCTCTCCAATATGAGCCACGACATCCGCACGCCCATGAACGCCATCGTAGGCATGACCACCATAGCCATCACCAATATGAACAACCAGGAGCAGGTCCAGAACTGCCTGCGGAAGATTGCGCTTTCCAGCAAGCATCTGCTGGGGCTGATTAATGATGTGCTGGACATGGCGAAGATCGAGAGCGGCAAGATGACCTTCAATTACGACCAGGTCTCCCTGCGGGAGGTCATGGACAGCATCACCAGCATCGTCCAGTCCCAGGTCAAGTCCAAACGCCAGCAGTTCAATATCTTCATCCACGACATCACTGTGGAGAATGTGTGCTGCGACAGCGTGCGGCTGAACCAGATATTGCTCAACCTCCTGGGGAACGCCGTCAAGTTCACGCCGGAGGGAGGGTCTATCCATGTGTCCCTGTATGAGGAGGAATCCGCCAAGGGAGAGGATTACATCTGCACCCATTTGGTGGTGAAAGATACCGGCATAGGCATGTCGGAAGAGTATCAGAAGAAGATTTTCGAGTCCTTCAGCCGGGAGGATTCCGCCCGGGTCCGGAAGACGGAGGGCACCGGGCTGGGCATGGCCATCACCAAATATATCGTGGATGCCATGGGCGGCACCATCGGCGTCAAGAGCGAGCTGGGCAAGGGCAGCGAATTCCATGTGGTGCTGGATCTGGAGAAGGCCAAGGTGCAGGAGGCGGACATGGTGCTGCCCAGCTGGGACATGCTGGTGGTGGACGATGACGAGCAGCTGTGCCAGAGCGCCGTGGCCTCCCTGAAGTCCATCGGCGTCAACCCGGACTGGTGCATGGACGGGGAGACCGCTATCAAGATGGCGGAGGAACGCCACAGGCGGAATAACGATTACCACATCATCCTTTTGGACTGGAAGCTGTCCGGGATGGACGGCATTGCGGCGGCCAGGGAGATTCGCAGCATCTATGGGAACAATGTCCCGATACTGCTGATATCCGCCTATGACTGGAGCGAAATCAAGGACAGGGCCAAGGCGGCGGGGGTCACGGGATTCATCCCCAAGCCGCTGTTCAAGTCTACCCTGTTCTATGGACTGAAGCCGTATGCCGCTGATTTTACCGGCCAGAAAGAGCAGGTCACAGAGGTTGTCAGCAAGGATACGAAGCTGGAAGGAAAGCATATCCTTCTGGCGGAGGACAATGAGATCAACTGGGAAGTGGCCAGCGAGCTGCTCTCCTCCCTGGGGCTGGAGCTGGATTGGGCGGAGAACGGCAGGGTATGTCTGGAAAAATTCTCCCAGTCGCCGGTGGGCTATTATGATGCCGTATTGATGGATATCAGGATGCCTATCATGAACGGCTATGAGGCCACTGTCGCCATCCGCGGGCTGGACAGGGAAGACGCGGATATCCCCATCATTGCCATGACTGCGGACGCGTTTGCCGAGGATGTTCAGAAATGCCTGGACGCGGGCATGAATGCCCATGTGGCGAAGCCTATCGATATCCGGGATGTCTCCCGGCAGCTGGAGAAATACCTGGAGTGAAAAAGGAAAGCGGGCTGCCGCATCAAGCTCTGTATTGGAGCCGGATGCGGCAGTTTTTTGATGCTCTTTGGCGCCGCCCTGAAAAAAATATGGAAAATTTTACTTTTCCTCTTGCATTTTTTCAAAAGCGTGATACAATAGAGAACATGGAAGCATAGCTCAGCTGGGATGAGCGTTCGCCTCACACGCGAAAGGTCAGGGGTTCGAGCCCCCTTGCTTCCACTCGCTATTGCCAGGAAGAGTTTGGCTGCCGAGGCGGTCGAAAAAATCTTGAAAAAAATAAAAAAAGAGGTTGACTTTTTCCAGGAAATAGTGTATGATAGTTTTGTTCGCAGGAATGGCGGAATTGGCAGACGCGCACGGTTCAGGTCCGTGTGGTAGCAATACCATGAGAGTTCAAGTCTCTTTTCCTGCACTTGTAAAAGGTACTTGATGGAAGTCAAGTACCTTTTGATATCTATCAAAGGATGACGGGGATTGGGTGTGAAGTGATTGAAAATCAAATGCTTTGCGCCTTTTTTGTTTTATCTGCATAAGGAAGGGAAACCGTCAGCATGGTGGAAGGAATCGCAGTCCCAGGTGCGGGGCGCAGGGCCCGACAGGGCGGGAGAGCGAAAAGGGACGGACGGCAGGGGGAAGCCCCGGGCTGCTCCGCCAGGGATGGAACCCAGGGAGAACAGGATGGAAAAAGTAGAGAAAGCGCAGCATAAAGACTGGTACAAGCTGGATTTGTCCGCCATTGTATACCCGACGCTGCAGAGAAGGGATTTCTCTTCCGTGTACAGGCTGTCGGTGCTGTTGAAGGAGGAAGTGCGCCCTGACGTGCTGCAGCAGGCCCTCGACAGGACGCTTCCCAGATTCCCCACCTACAAGGCAGCCATCCGCAAGGGGCTGTTCTGGCGCTATCTGGAGCCCAACGACCGCCCCGGCCCCTTTGTGCAGAAAGATGTGCGCAATCCCTGCCAGCCCATGTATTTCAAGGCAAACAACCGGTATCTGGTGCGGGTGTACTATTACCGCAACCGGATTGCCCTGGAGGCCCATCACAGCCTGGGGGACGGGACCGGCGGCATGTGCGTGCTGATGACGCTGACGGCCACTTATCTGCGGCTGCTGGGCGTGACGGGGATCGAGAACGGCGGTTTCGTGCTGGACATAGACAGCCAGCCCCGGGAAGAGGAGCTGGAGGACGCTTACATGCGCTACGCCAATGCCAAGGTCTGCCCGCCCAGGCTGGAGGAGAAGTCCTACCGGGTCAGAGGCACGGCGGAGCCTTTCTACACCCTGAACATCATAGACGGCATCATGTCCGTGTCGGAGGTCATGGAGGCGGCAAAGCGCTACGGTGCCACGATTACGGAATATCTGAACGCGGTGCTTCTGCAGGCCCTTCTGACCAAGCAGAAGAGGGAGCGCCGCATCCACCTGCGCCCGGTGAAGATCGCCATGCCGGTGAACCTGCGCCGTTTCTTTCCCTCCATTACGCTCAGGAACTTCATCACCATGATATTCCCGGGGGTGGATCCCAGACTGGGAGAATATACGTTCGAGGAAATCGTGCTGCAGGTGCACAATTATATGCGGTACCATATCAATGAAAAGCTGCTGCGGGGGGACATCACCACCAACGCCGCCACCCAGAGGAACCCCTTTATCCGGGTGGTGCCCCTGTTCATCAAGGACTTCGTGGTAAGGATATTCTACACGAAGGTGCAGGACCGGAATTCTTCCGCGGGGCTGACGAACATGGGGGCGCTGAAGGTCCCCCAGGGGATGAAGCCCTATATCGAAAGGTTCGACATCTACATGGGCCAGCCCTTCTCCCGCAGGACCAACTGCGCCATCATCAGCTTTGAGGATGTCCTGACGGTGAATTTCGCCAGCAGCATCGTGGAGGCGGACGTGGAGCGCCTGTTCTTCCGCAAGCTGGTGCAGGACGGCATCCATGTCAAGATTGAAAGCAACCGGGAGCAGGGCTCTGCCGGGGAATCGTGAAGCAGGCAGGGCAGTGCGCCGCTGGCGGATATTGTGAGGACAGGCGGAGTGGGACAGGATGACGGAACGTATGTTCTGTCTGCCTGACGGGCCGGGTAGGGCTCCGCAGAAAGGAAGGATATGTCATATTGTGTGAATTGCGGCGTGGAGCTGGACGCTTCTGCCAGGGAATGCCCCCTGTGCAATACGCCGGTAGTGAATCCGAGAGAGCAGATGCTGCAAAAAGGCCAGGGCAGTCCGGGCGGGGCGGACAAGACTCCCTTCCCGAAAGAAAAAGGCCAGGTGGAGACTGTGAAGAGGAAGGACCTGGGCATTCTGCTGTCCATGGTGGTGCTGGCCTCCGCGGCCACCTGCGGGATTCTGAACCTGTTCGTGTTCCAGGGAGTGCCCTGGTCGCTGGCGGTCATCGGCGCAGGGGTGATTCTGTGGGTGTTCATGATTCCGGCAGTCATCTATACAAGGCAGTCCATCTATGTCTCCCTCCTGCTGGACGGGGCCGCGGTGTCCCTTTATCTGTACATGCTGACCTTCCTGGTGGACAGCAGCGGCTGGTGCTTTGGGCTGGGCCTGCCGATCACAGCCCTGGTGACGGCGATTGCCGAGCTGATGACGCTGTGCGTCCGGATTCTGCCCCGCTCGTTCCTGACAGTGTCCCTCTACCTGTTCACGGCCATAGGGCTGCTCTGCCTGGGGCTGGAGCTGCTGATCAGGCGGTATCTGGAGTCGGAGATGCGCTTAAGCTGGTCCGCGGTAGTGCTGACGATCTGTGTCATCCTGGATATTGCGGTGATCACCATGCTGTCCCGCAGGCGATTGCGGAACGAGGTGCGCAGAAGGCTGCATTTCTGATGGGGGGCAAGAAGCAAACAAAATGACAGAGCAGGAAGCAGGTATGGAGATGAAGATGAGACAAGAAGCGACCAGGGAGACAAAGAAGAGACCGGCGCCGAACATGGAGACAGGCCTGTCCGGGAAAACCGGCCCCGCCATAGCAGAAAGAGCCGTCACGGCAAAGAAGCCGGATCCGGAAAACGGAACTGCCCCGGAGAAAGCTTCCGCTACGGCCGCTCCCGAGCAGCAGAGGAAGCCGGCAGCGGACATTGGCACAGAAATAGAGCTGCCCATAGAGATGGGCTCAGAGATAGAGGAGGCATGCCCCGTGGACAAGAGGACCCAGAACCTGATGAACCTGATCAAGCGCGTCCACGGCATGGTGGAGAACACGGACATCGAGAAGCACCGGCAGTCCCAGGACCACATCGGCACAATCCTGAGCAACACCAAGGCCATCGAGTACCGGGAAGTGGACATCAACGGCATGTACGGGGAGTGGGTCAGCGTGAACCGCGCCCATATGAAGAAATATGTGCTTCTGCACTGCCACGGAGGCGGTTACTCCACAGGCAGCAGCCTCTACGCCCGGACATTGACCTCAAAGCTTGCGGAGTCCACCTCCATGGACGTCCTGTGCTTTGACTATAGGCTGGCTCCGGAGAACCCCTACCCGGCGGCCCTGGAGGATGCCATGAGGGCCTGGAACCATCTGATGCTCCTGGGCTACGGCGCCCGGGACGTGATTCTGACGGGGGATTCCGCGGGCGGGAACCTGGCGCTTGCCCTGACGCTGCAGCTGAAGCAGGAGAGGCGGCTGCTGCCCAGGGGCATCGTCCTCATGTCCCCCTGGACCGACCTGACCTCCGCGGGCAGATCCTTCCAGACGAAAGCCGAGGTGGATCCCGTGCTGGACAGTGCCTATATCAGCCGGATGGTGGAGGCCTATGCGGGAGGCCGCGATCTGACGGACCCCTTTATCTCGCCGCTGTTCGGTGATGCGGAAGGCTTCCCGCCCACCTATATCCAGGTGGGGGAGAACGAGATTCTCCTGAGCGATTCCCTGAGGCTCCACAGGACCTTCGTGGAGAAGAACGTGCCCGTGAAGATAGACATCTATCCCGGCATGTGGCATGTGTTCCAGATGTCCCCGGTGAAAGCGGCCCGCGCCGCCATGGACAAGAACGCGGAATTCATATTCGATGTCTGCAGGTAGAGGGCCGGCAGGTCATTTTTTATTGTTTTTTCACAGAAAAAAAGGATTTTGATGACGGATGCAGAATAATAAAGATAGGAGGAAGGTTTTTCGCGCAAAAGAGCGCAGATGGGAGCATGCATGACAATCAGAGAAAATCTAGAACAATGGGAGAAACAGTATTTAAGTCCTTACGCATCATTCAGCACGGAGTCCAGGGGCAGGCAAAAAGACGAGCCCCACTGCGATGTCCGTCCGGTGTTCCAGCGGGACAGGGACCGGATCGTCCACTGCAAGGCGTTCCGCAGGCTGAAGGACAAGACGCAGGTATTCCTTTCGCCGGAGGGGGACCACTACCGCACCCGGCTGACCCATACGCTGGAAGTCTCGCAGAACGCCCGCACGATTGCGAAAGCGCTGCGGCTCAACGAGGAGCTGGTGGAGGCCATCGCCCTGGGGCACGATTTAGGCCATACGCCTTTCGGGCATGCGGGGGAGAGGGCCCTGAACCGGGTGTGCCCGCTGGGGTTCGAGCATAGCCTCCAGGGCGTGCGCACGGTGGACCGGCTGGAGAAGCGGGGCCAGGGCCTGAACCTGACTTACGAGGTACGTGACGGCATCCTGAACCATCAGACCATCGGAAATCCCCACACTCTGGAGGGGAAGATTGTCCGGCTTTCCGACAAGATAGCGTACATCCATCACGACATGGACGATGCGGTCCGGGCGGGCATCCTGAAGGAGAGCGACGTGCCGAAGGAGATCCGCGACGTGATCGGTAGCACTCCCAGCGACCGCTTTGACCATTTCATCCACGACATCGTGAACAACAGCATGGGAAAGAACGATATCGTGATGTCGGAGGCCACCGGCGTGGCGATGAAGCAGATGCGGGACTTCATGTTCGAACATGTGTACGAGAACCCGGTGGCCAAGAGCGAGGAGGCCAAGGCCGAGCAGCTCATGGAGACATTGTATCTGCATTTCATGAAGCATATGGAAAGCCTGCCGGAGGAGTATCTGAACCTGCTTTCCGAGGGGGAGCCAAAGGAGCAGGTGGTGTGCGATTATGTGGGGGCTATGACGGACCGTTTCGCCATCGCCACTTATGAAGACATATACATACCGAAGTCCTGGATGGGCTGAGGCGCGGACGGCGTCTCCGGCCCGGAAGGACGGACAGGGAGGTGCGGATGTACTACGCAGAAGAGATTGTGGAAGAGGTCAGGACAAGGAACGACATCGTGGAAGTGATAGGGGGCTACGTGAGGCTCCAGAAAAAGGGCAGCCGCTATTGGGGCCTCTGCCCCTTCCACAATGAGAAGTCCCCCTCTTTTTCCGTCAACGGCGACATGCAGGTGTATCACTGCTTCGGCTGCGGCGCTGGAGGGAATGTCTACACCTTCATGATGAACTACGAGAACTATTCTTTCCCGGAGGCCATACGGATGCTGGCGGAGCGGGCCGGCGTGGCGCTCCCCCAGCAGGATGACTCCCAGGAGGGCAGAAAGCGGGAGAGCAGGCGAGCCAGGCTCCTGGAGGTCAACAAGGCAGCGGCGAAGTTTTTCTATTTCCAGCTGCGCAGCCCTCACGGGGAGATCGGTTACCGATATCTGAAGAAACGGGAGCTGACTGACGAGACCATGCGTAAGTTCGGCCTGGGATTCGCCGGGAAGGACGGGGCCAACCTGGTGAAGTACCTGCGGGAAAAGGGCTTCGAGGACGACCTGATACAGGAGGCGGGGCTGGCCAGCCACTCGGAGAAATACGGGCTGACCAGCCAGTTCTGGAACCGGGTCATGTATCCCATTCAGGATATCAACAACCGGGTCATAGGCTTTGGAGGCCGTGTGATGGGGGAGGGGGAGCCCAAGTATCTGAACTCCCCGGAGACCCCTGTGTTCGACAAGCGGCGCAATCTGTACGGCCTGAACTATGCCAGGCGGGCCAGGAGCAACAACATCATCCTCTGCGAGGGCTATATGGACGTGATTGCCATGCACCAGGCGGGGTTCGGCCAGGCGGTGGCGTCCCTGGGGACAGCCTTCACTTCGGAACAGGCGGCCTTGCTGCGCCGCTATGCCCAGACGGTGCTGCTGGCCTACGACAGCGACGGTGCGGGGGTGAAAGCCGCCGTCAGGGCCATCGGCATCCTGCGGGAGGCAGGGCTATCGGGCAAGGTCATCAACATGCAGCCCTACAAGGATCCGGACGAATTTATGAAGGCCCTGGGCAAGGAGGCTTTCCAGGAACGGATCGGACAGGCGGAGAACAGCTTTTTCTTCGAGATCAGGATTCTGGAAGGCCAGTTCGACATGAACGACCCGGAGGAGAAGACCAGGTTCCATCGGGAGATCGCGAGGAAGCTCTGCGAGTTCTCCGAGGACGTGGAGCGGGAGAATTATCTGCAGGCAGTGGCGGACAAATACTTCATCAGCAAAGACAACCTGCGCAAGCTGGTGACGGGCTATGCGGCCAGCACGGGACTGGCGAAGCCGGTGGAGCGCCCGAAATCGGGGGTGCGCCCCAAGAAGAACAGCCCCGAGGAGAACGCCCGGCGGGCCCAGAGGCTTTTGATTTCCTGGCTTTTGGACGAGCCCGTCCTGTATGGCAAGGTCAGGAAGTACATTTCCGCGGAGGATTTCACAGAGGAGCTTTACCGCAAGGCGGCGGAGCGGCTGTTCCGGGACATGGAGAACGGCGCGCCCAACCCGGCGGCCATCATCAGCACGTTCGAGGATGGGGAAGAGCAGAGCCAGGCGGCGGCCCTTTTCTCCGCCAGCCTTCCCGAGCTGGGCAGCGGGCAGGAGCGGGAGAAAGCGTTCCATGAAATTCTGCTTACCGTGAAGAGGAACAGTTACGAATACCATGTGGCCCAGATGGGGACGGACGTGGGCGCGCTGGCGCAGGCCATAGAGGGCAAGAAAGCGCTGGAAGAGCTGGCCAGAACGCATATTTCCCTGGATTAGGGTAAAGATATTGGTAGCTTTAAACATTGACAGCAAAGGAAGGATGGATACTTTACAATGGATGAAAACACACGGGCAAAGTTTGAAGAGAAAATAAAAGAACTCCTCAATATGGCAAAAAAGAAGAAAAATGTGCTGGAGTATCAGGAAATCAGCGATTTTTTTGCGGATATGCCTTTGGAGGAGGAGCAGTTCGAGCGGATTCTGGATGCGCTGGAGCAGAATAATGTGGATGTGCTGCGCATCACGGAGGACGAGACCGATGTGGAGGAGATCATCCTTTCGGATGAGGATGAGGTGGACGTGGAGAACCTGGATCTGTCCATTCCTGACGGAATCAGCCTCGAGGATCCGGTGCGCATGTATCTGAAGGAAATCGGCAAGGTGCCTCTGCTCTCCGCGGAGGAGGAAATCGAGCTGGCCAAAAGGATGGAGCTGGGGGACGAAGAGGCGAAAAAGCGCCTGGCGGAAGCGAACCTGCGTCTGGTGGTCAGCATCGCGAAACGGTATGTGGGCCGCGGCATGCTTTTCCTGGACCTGATTCAGGAGGGGAACCTGGGGCTGATCAAGGCCGTGGAGAAGTTCGATTACCGCAAGGGCTATAAATTCTCCACCTATGCCACCTGGTGGATCCGCCAGGCCATCACCCGGGCCATCGCCGACCAGGCCAGGACCATCCGGATTCCCGTGCATATGGTGGAGACCATCAACAAGCTGATCCGGGTGAGCCGTCAGCTGCTCCAGGAGCTGGGCCGTGAACCGACCCCGGAAGAGATCGCGGAGGAGATGAACATGCCCGCGGACCGTGTCCGGGAGATCCTGAAGATCAGCCAGGAGCCGGTGTCCATGGAGACCCCAATCGGCGAGGAGGAGGACAGCCATCTGGGGGACTTCATCGAGGACGACAAGGTGCCTGTGCCTGCGGACGCGGCGGCCTTCACGCTGCTGAAGGAATCGCTGGTGGAGGTGCTGGGGACTTTGACGGAGAGGGAGCAGAAGGTGCTGCGCCTGCGCTTCGGCCTGGACGACGGCCGCGCCCGCACGCTGGAGGAGGTGGGCAAGGAATTCAATGTGACCCGTGAGCGCATCCGCCAGATTGAGGCGAAAGCGCTCCGCAAGCTGCGCCATCCCAGCCGCAGCAGAAAGCTGAAGGATTATCTGGACTGATGGCACAGGGGCTGGATAAGAAGAAGGGGCCGGAGGCGGTGTCTCTGTCCAAAAGGCTCCGGATGCTTGCCGACATGGTGACGCCGGGGAACCGGGTGGCAGATGTGGGCTGCGACCACGGGTTTCTGTCCATTTATCTGGTGCAGTCAGGGATATGTCCGGCGGCGCTGGCCATGGACGTGAGGACAGGGCCATTGGAGGCCGCGAAAGGGCATGTGGCGGCATGCGGGCTGGGGAGTTACATAGAAGTAAGGCTGTCGGACGGGCTGTCGGCATGCGGGGCCGGGGAGGCCGATGCGGTGGTGTGCGCCGGCATGGGCGGCAGGCTGATGGAAAGGATTCTCACTGAGGGCATGGACAGGGCCAGGCAGATGAGGGAACTGATTTTGCAGCCCCAGTCGGAGATTCCGCAGTTTCGGGCATTTTTGCGGGAGGCCGGGTTCGCTGTTGTGCAGGAGGACGCCGTCTTTGAGGAGGGCAAGTATTACTTTGCCATGAAAGCGGCCTACGGGTGCGGCGGGCGGCAGCCGGAGCGTGTCCACAGGCAGCAGATTTGCGATTCCTATGGGGAGGGGCTGCTTGCCCAAAGGCATCCTGTTCTGCTGCAGTATCTGCTGCAGAGGGAGGCTTATGTCAGGAAGCTTCAGGCTTCCCTGCTGGAGGCCGGTTCCCGGAAGGCCGGGGAGCGCCTGGAGGAAGTGCGCAGGGAGCTGGCGGAGATTGGAGAGGCGCTGGTTTTCTACGCGATGCCGGAGGGGGACGGCGGCTTTTCCGGGCCGGGCGGGATATGCTCCCAAAGCTGCGAAAGGAATGCCAGGAGAGAGATGGAAGAACGCAATAAAGGGGATTGAATATGGGGATTCCGAGGAGCGGAATCAGGCATCTGAGCCCTAGGCAAGGGGGGAACAGCGGGGCATTGGCCGGAGGATTTCCGGCAAGTTTTCGGAAAGCAGCGTGAGAAGCGGCCTGGGGATTCCGAGAGGGCATCATGAGAGAAAGGGAGGTCGGGTATGGTTACAATCACGATTCACGGAGAGCAGAAGCAGGTACAGCAGGGGACTACATACGAGGACATCGCCGCAGAGTATCAGGAGGCTTATGGCGGCACGATCGCTCTGGTGGCGGTGGACCGCAAGATCAGGGAGCTGTTCCGGAAGGTCGTCAGGGACTGTGAGATAGAGTTCTTCACCCTGAAGGATGAAGTGGGGCACAAAAGCTATATGCGCACCGCCAAGATGCTGTTCCTGAAAGCGGTGTACGACCTGTTCGGCGCGAAGGCGGCGCAGGAGAGCACCATGGAATTCACCATAGGCAGAGGCCTTTATGTGAACACATCCGGATACGTGGCCGCCACAGCCGGGAACGCGGAGCAGATCAAGGACAGGATGCGGCAGCTGGTGGAGGCGAAGGCCCCTTTCATGAAGCGCTCCTATCCTCTGGAGGAGGCCATGGAGCTGTTCCGCAGAAAGGGCATGGATGACAAGCTGAAGCTGTTCCGTTTCCGCATGAGTTCCACGGTGAATATTTACGAAATAGAGGGATATTATGATTATTATTACGGATATATGCTGCCGAACGCGGGGTATGTGAAGTGGTTCGATGTGATTCCCTACGAGGACGGGTTCATGCTGGTGCTGCCGGCCAAGTCCAATCCCACGGTGCTGGAGCCTTTCACGGAGAGCAGGAAGCTTTTTGCCGCCATGGAGAGCGCCAAAGAGTGGGGCAGGAGCGCGGGCATCAGGACGGTGGGGGATCTGAACGAGCAGATCTGCAGCGGTTCCATGAGCGATTTGATCCTGGTCCAGGAGGCGAAGCAGGAGAGGATGATCGGCGAGATTGCCAAGGACATCGCCAGCCGGGAGAACGTGAAGTTCGTCATGATTGCGGGACCCTCTTCCTCAGGCAAGACCAGCTTTTCCCACAGGCTGTCCATCCAGCTGCGGACTATGGGAAAGGTGCCCCGGCCTATCGCCCTGGACAATTATTTCGTGAACCGGGAGCAGACACCCAGGGACGAGAACGGGGACTACAATTTTGAATGCCTGGAAGCCATTGACGTGAAGCAGTTCAATGATGATATGGTAAAGCTTCTGGCGGGGGAGCGGGTGGAGCTGCCATCCTTCAATTTCAAGATTGGCCAGCGTGAGTACAGAGGAGACTATCTGCAGCTGGGAGAGAACGACATCCTTGTCATCGAGGGCATCCACGGCCTGAACGAGAAGATGTCCTATGAGCTGCCGGAGGCGAGCAAGTACAAGATTTACATCAGCGCCCTGACCACGCTGAACATAGACGGGCACAATCGGATTCCCACCACGGACGGCAGGCTACTGCGCAGGATGGTGCGGGACGCCCGGACCCGGGGCTCCAGCGCCCAGAGGACGATTCAGATGTGGCCCTCGGTGCGCAGGGGCGAGGAGGAGAACATCTTCCCCTTCCAGGAGGGGGCGGACGCCATGTTCAATTCCGCCCTGGTATATGAGCTGGCCATGCTCAAGACCTTCGCGGAGCCGCTGCTGTTCCAGATCCCCAGGGAGGCCCCGGAGTACTACGAGGCCAAACGCCTCCTGAAATTCCTGGACTACTTCCTCAGCGTGCCCAGCGAGAGCCTGCCCAACAATTCCATCTGTAGGGAGTTCGTGGGCGGAAGCTGTTTTAATGTATGATGAAGTTTTCCTTGTAATTTTCTGCGGCTGCCGCTATAATAGAACGGTGAGTAGGATAAATAATCGCGGCTGCACGCTGCGCCGGGGCGAAAGCTTCGGAAGGCAGGGCGGCTGAGGAAAGTCCGGGCTTCACAGGGCAGGATGCCGGATAACGTCCGGTGGAGGCGACTCCAAGGCTAGTGCAACAGAGAGATACAGCAGGGAGCCGGGTACAGCCCGGTTCCCTGTGATGGTGGAAAGGCAGTGTAAGAGACTACCGTCCGTCCGGTAACGGGCGGAGCCATGTAAACCCCATCCGAAGCAAGACCAAATGAGAGCGATAGGCTTGCCCGGCCTGCTTTCAGGTAGGTCGCTGGACGCGGCTGGCGACAGCCGTGCAAGATAGATGATTATTCACGACAGAACCCGGCTTATCGTCCTGCTCATCACAAAAAGGCTGCCGCATGAAGCAGAAGCCATGTGCTTTTCCTTCATGCGGCAGCTTTTCGCGTCCCAGGCTATAGCTTTTTCTTGCTCAAAAGGAAAGTTCCGGGCTTTCCTCTAAAGAAGTTGTATCAGTCATTTTCCGGCATTCCAAAAGGCTACGATTTACATCGCTTTTAACTGAAAGATGCAGTTCTTCCCTCTTTTATTCCGTATGTCACATAGTGCGTATACAACAAATCTCTGT
>CAJUFI010000029.1:22740-50097 GCA_910585665.1 uncultured Acetatifactor sp.
CATAGCCGAAAGCGGCCATTAAATCCGGGTATGTATCCGCGTATTCCGTATAGTTAAATCCGTCAATGGATCCCACAGCGGGAGCAGGGCTGAAAGTAGCAGTTCTCCCTTCTCTTATTCCGTATGTCACGTAATGCGTATATAAGAGATCTCTGTCATAGCCGAAAGCGGCCATTAAATCCGGGTATGTATCCGCGTATTCCGTATAGTTGAATTCGTCAATGGACCCCGCAGCGGGAACGGTTCCGTTTGCCGCCGTGAACCAGGGGTTGTTGATATCTGCGTCTGTTGGATCCCATCCTCTGCAGGGAGAGTTCCCATCTATTTTGAGCGCTGTGGGTTTCTCCAGCAGTCCGGCTGTTTCGCTGTCAGAGTATACGACCACCGTTGTGCCCGGCTTACAGTTATCATATATCCATTTGGCATCTGCCGCAGACAATCTGACGCAGCCTAAAGAGGCGTTTTCTCCCAGCGCATTGTACTCGTCCCACTTCAGCGAATCCGGGGAAGGCTTCGTGTAGGGCACGGAGTGGAACAGGATACTCCCATTGAACCGCACCGCATACCTTCCATAACTTCTGTCCACCATCTGACGCCACTCATAGTAATTGGACGTTCTGAAGACGCCCTCCGGAGTCTCATGCCCTTCCTTGCCGCAGGAACAGACCATTGCCTTGACGGGCGTCATGGTGCCGTCTGCCTCCTGCTGTACAACGGTAATGCAGTTTAAGGCCCTGTTGACATAAACCGTGTAATCCGGCCTTGGGTCAACGGCGGCATTTCCCACAGATCCATTCCGCGATTCCGCCGCTTCTGTCACAATGACTGTATTGAAGAACATAAATATGCTCATGCACACCACGCCGATCATCAGACCATACCATTTTTTCATGTTGAATTCTCCTTGATTTCTTATCGTTGCCATGTTTCTCCGCATTACAGAGATTGTAACATATAAGCGTCCGATTTGCAATATTCCATGGACTGCAAAACTCTTGATAAATTCTTTATAAAAAAGCCAAAAGCAATTGAAATAGTGTCCAAACTGTGGTAAAGTATAAGAGATTAAAGTTTTGGGCAGAAGGAGAATCGCGGCATATGGAACATTATAAACAGGAATTTATCGAATTCATGGTGGACTGTAAGGCGCTGAAGTTCGGGGATTTTGTCCTCAAAAGCGGCAGAAGGTCCCCTTTTTTCATGAATGCGGGCTCTTACGTGACCGGCGGCCAGCTGCGGCGGCTGGGGGAATATTATGCCAGGGCCATCCATGAGAAGTACGGGGATGAATTTGACATCCTGTTTGGGCCTGCATACAAGGGAATCCCTCTGAGCGTGGCCGCGGCCATAGCCTACAGCGAGATATACGGCAGGGAAGTCCGCTACTGCTCCAACCGCAAGGAGGCCAAGGACCACGGCGACGCCGGCATCCTGCTGGGCAGCAGCCTGCAGGACGGGGACAGGGTGGTGATGATAGAGGACGTGACCACTTCCGGCAAGTCCATCGAGGAGACATATCCGATTCTGACGGCCCAGGCGAACGTGGAGGTCAGGGGGCTGATGGTGTCCCTGAACCGCATGGAGAAAGGGCCGGGAGGAAAGGGAAGCGCCCTGGAGGAGATCAGGGAGCGCTACGGCATTGAGGCCCATGCCATCGTGACTATGGACGAGGTGGTGGAGCACCTGTACAATAAGCCGTACAAAGGCCAGGTTTACATCGATGACTCCTTGAAAGCGGCGATTGATGAATATTATGGAGTGTATGGAGCAGGGCGCTGACGTCCGTAGGAGGAAGCGCATGGAAGAAGGGAGCAGGCATATGGGAGAGAGGTTATACAAGGTAATGAAAGGGGCAGGGGCCACCAGCATTACCGTTGGCGTGATTACGCTGGTGGTGGGGGTCGTATCGGGAATTCTACTGATCATTACCGGAGCGAAGCTGATTGCGGGCAAGTCTAAAATCATATTCTAAGCGAGGAGCGATTGGCGGGCATTTTCCAAGAGGCGGGACGAACCTCTCTGGGGAGTGCCCTTTAGAGTTTTATGAAAAAAAGAAAAGGGATCATCTTTACTGACAAAAAACATTCCAACCGCGCCATCATGGCTACGATTCTGGGAATCATCAGCCTGGCCTCGCTGGGGACCATGGTGTTCCTGTCCTATCGGCAGGAGGGGAACGTGCGTTCCGGATACGGCGCCGCGGCGCTGCTGGCGGCTCTTTATTCCACCGTGGGGCTGGTGCTGGGGCTGGCGGCCATACAGCGGAAGGAGTATTACAGGGTCTTCCCGGTGCTGGGCATCCTGCTGAACCTGGCGGCTCTGGTGGGCATCGGACTGATATTGTACCTGGGAAGCAGCCTGTGAGGAAGGCAGGGGCCCGGGCTGAAAAATAAGGGTTGCGAAGAAAGGCAACTTTTAGTAAACTGGAAGAGAAAGGAATCCGGAGGGACGTCCGGATTCAGAATGACAGTATCGAAGGAGGAAATTATGGTGACAAGCGGGACACTGGAGACAGGAAAGCCCAGGGTGGGCATCGTCATGGGGAGCGATTCCGACATGCCCGTGATGGCGAAGGCGGCGGATATCCTGGAGGAGCTGGGAATTCCCTATGAGATGGCGATCATCAGCGCCCACAGGGAGCCGGACGTATTTTTTGAGTATGCCAGAAGCGCAGAGGAGAAGGGCTTCAAGGTGATCATCGCGGGGGCCGGGATGGCCGCCCATCTGCCGGGCATGTGCGCCGCTATCTTCCCGATGCCTGTGATTGGGATTCCCATGCACACCTCCTCCCTGGGAGGCAGGGACTCCCTGTACTCCATCGTGCAGATGCCCTCGGGCATTCCGGTGGCCACGGTGGCGATTAACGGCGGCGCCAACGCAGGCCTGCTGGCGGCGAAAATCCTGGCCACATCGGACAGCGGGCTGTTGCAGAAGCTGAAGGACTACAGCGCGAAGCTGAAAGGGCAGGTGGAGGCCAAGGATGCGAAGCTGCAGGAGCAGGGCTACAAAGCCTATATGGAGTCCCAGAAGAAATAAGAGTGGAGGGGAATCTCTGTCCATACTAAGGAAGCGTCTACAAATAACTGATACGAGTTTAAAGCTGTTTTCCTTGTATTTCCGGGCTTTTCTCTAAAGAAGTTGTAGCAGTTTTTTTCCGACAATTCCTAAAGTGCCGGGCGGAGCAGACGCGGAACTGAAATAGGAGGAAGAAGAAGTGGATTATAAGAAGGCGGGAGTGGACATTGAGGCCGGGTATCGGTCTGTGGAGCTGATGAAGGAGGATGTGCGGCGAACCATGAGGCCGGAGGTGCTGGGCGGCATCGGCGGCTTTTCGGGCGCGTTTTCCCTGGAGGCCGTGAAGGGCATGGAAAAGCCTGTGCTGCTGTCCGGGACGGACGGCGTGGGCACCAAGCTGAAGCTGGCCTTTCTGTTGGACAGACATGACACCATCGGCATCGACTGTGTGGCCATGTGCGTGAACGATGTGGCCTGTGCCGGAGGGGAGCCTTTGTTTTTCCTGGATTACATTGCCTGCGGCAGGAACTTCCCGGAGAAGATCGCCGCCATCGTGAAGGGCGTGGCGGAAGGGTGCAGACAGGCCGGGGCGGCGCTGGTGGGCGGCGAGACGGCGGAGCATCCGGGGCTGATGCCGGAGGAGGAATACGACCTGGCGGGCTTCGCGGTAGGCGTGGCGGAGGAGAAGGCGCTGATCACGGGAGAGCATATCAAGGACGGGGACGTGCTGGTGGGCATGGCTTCCTCGGGCGTGCACTCCAACGGGTTCTCCCTGGTGCGCAAGGTGTTCGAGATGACCAGGGAAAGCCTGGACACCTATTATGAAGAGCTGGGAGGGACGCTGGGAGAGACCCTGCTGACCCCCACGAAGATATATGTGAAGGCGCTGAAATCCGTCAAAGAGGCAGGCGTCGTCGTCAAGGGCTGCAGCCACATCACCGGCGGAGGCTTCTATGAGAACATCCCCAGGATGCTTCCCGAGGGAATCCGCGCCGTGGTGGAGAAGGGCAGCTACGAAGTGCCCGCAATCTTCCGTCTTCTGCAGAGGAAAGGCCAGATTGAGGAGCAGATGATGTACAATACTTACAACATGGGCCTGGGCATGGTGCTGGCCCTTGCGCCGGAAGATGCCGGGAAGGCCGTGGAAGCCATCCGGGCGGCAGGCGAGGAAGCCTATGTCGTGGGCCGCTGCAGGGCCGGGGAAAAGGGAGTGGACATATGTTGAAGATAGTGGTGTGCGTATCCGGCGGCGGCACGAACCTGCAGGCCATCCTGGATGCCCTGGAAAGCGGTCGGATCACGGACACGGAGATTTTGGCTGTCATCAGCAACAACCCGGGGGCAAAGGCGCTGGATCGGGCCAGGGATCACGGGATTCCCGCCATCTGCCTTTCCCCGAAGCAGTATCCAGACAGGGAGGCGTTCAACGAGGCGTTCACGGAGAAGCTGACGGAGCTTGGGCCGGACCTGGTGGTGCTGGCCGGTTTTCTGGTGCGGATTCCTCCCCAGATGGTGGCCCGGTTCTCCAACCGCATCATCAATATCCATCCTTCCCTGATACCCTCCTTCTGCGGGGTGGGCTATTACGGGCTGAAGGTCCATGAGAAGGTGCTGGAGCGGGGCGTGAAGGTCACAGGGGCCACGGTGCATTTCGTCAACGAGGGCATGGACGAGGGGCCGATCATCGCCCAGAAGGCGGTGGAAGTAGAGGAGGGCGACACGCCGGAGATTCTGCAGCGCCGGGTCATGGAGCAGGCGGAGTGGATTCTGCTTCCCAGGGCGATTGACGACATAGCGAACAAAAGGATACGGGTAGTCGACAACGTGGTCAGAAGCTGTTCCTGAAAGGCTGCGGGAACCGGGCGCAGAAAAGGAATCGGCGGAGGGCTTTCGACAATAAATACAGGAATACAGAAAAGGGGTGCAGCATGAAGGTATTGATCATAGGCGGAGGCGGGCGGGAGCACGCAATCGCGGTGGCCATGAAGAAGAGCGGCAGGGTTGACGCGCTGTACTGTGTGCCGGGCAACGCGGGAATCGCGGAGATTGCGGAGTGCGAGCCGTCCATCGGCGTCATGGAGTTCGATAGGATCGTGGCATATGCCAGAGAGAAGCAGGTGGACCTGGTGTTCGTGGCACCGGACGATCCGCTGGCGGGAGGTTTGGTGGATCGATTGGAGGAGGCGGGCCTGCGGGCATTCGGGCCCAGGAAGAACGCGGCTATCCTGGAGGGAAGCAAGGCCTTTTCCAAGGATCTGATGAAGAAGCACCATATCCCCACGGCGGCATACGAGACTTTTACGGAGCCGGAGAAAGCGCTGGAATATCTGGAACATGCCAGGATGCCTATCGTACTGAAGGCGGACGGCCTGGCCCTGGGGAAGGGCGTGCTGATCTGCAATACCCTGGAGGAGGCGAAAGCCGGCGTCAGGGAAATCATGCAGGAGAAGCATTTCGGCAGCGCCGGGGACGCCCTGGTGGTGGAGGAATTCCTCACGGGACGGGAGGTGTCCGTGCTGGCCTTCGTGGACGGCAGGACGGTGCGGCCCATGACTTCCGCCCAGGACCACAAGCGGGCCCGGGACGGGGACGAGGGACCCAACACAGGGGGCATGGGGAACTTTTCCCCCAGTCCCTTCTATACGGAAGAGGTGGACGCGTACTGCAGAGAGCATATCTACCAGCCAACCGTGGACGCCATGGCCGCGGAGGGCAGGGAGTTCAAGGGGGTCATCTTCTTCGGCCTGATGCTGACGGCTCAGGGGCCCAAGGTGCTGGAGTACAATGCCAGGTTCGGCGACCCGGAGGCCCAGGTGGTGCTCTGCAGGATGAAGAACGATCTGCTGGACGTGGTGGATGCCTGCATCGACGGGCAGCTGGACAAAGTGGAACTGGAGTTCGAGGACAACGCCGCGGTGTGCGTGGTGCTTGCCTCCGAAGGATACCCGGTCTCTTATCAGAAGGGGTTCGAAATCACGGGGCTGGAGCGGTTCCAGGGGAAAGAGGATTACTATTGCTTCCACGCGGGGAGCCGGTTCGACGAGCAGGGCCGTATCGTGACCAACGGCGGGCGCGTGCTGGGAGTCACCGCGAAGGGGGCGACTTTGAAAGAAGCCCGGGCGAAAGCCTATGAGGCTGCGGAGTGGGTGTCTTTTGCCAACCGGTACATGCGGCATGACATCGGCAAGGCAATCGACGAAGCGTAGAATAATAGACATGAAAACGACTAGGATGGAGGTGTATACTGATGAGTGGCTTTGGGTCTTTGGATGCATATAACATCCCTCGGGTATGTAAGGAATGTGGTGGCGTGATGGTATTCAAGGGTGTGGGAGAGTATCGTTGCGAAGATTGTGGAGTCGTGGATTATGATGACTATGGAAAGGTGAGGTGCTACATCGAGTCGAACAAAGGGGCGACGGCAGCACAGATCGAGAAGGCGGTGGGAGTGTCCCAGCGCACTGTCCGCCGTCTTTTGAAAGATGGCCGATTGGAGATAACGGAAGGTTCCAAGGTATTTCTACGCTGCGAACTGTGCGGCAAGCAGATTCGTTCAGGGCAGTACTGTCCGGAGTGTGAAATCAAGGTACACCGCAACTTGGAGGAGAAGCAGAGGGAGTTGCTGAACAAAGCAATCCAGGGCTTCGGTATGGAGCAGAAGTCCGAGGAGGGTCAGAGGAGATTCACCCGGGAGAATGAATAGCAAGGAGAAGGAGCACATGAGAAAAGCAAAAGAGTTGAGGCGGAGGCTGCTGGTAGGAGCGTTTTCGCTGGTGTTGGCGCTGGGTATATTCGGAATCGGGTTCTGGATGACCGGCATTTCAGGCTATGCGGCGGCCCAGGCCACGGTCACTGCGCCCAATGGCGCCAAGATCAGGCAGGATGCCAGCACCAGCAGCACTATGGTGGGCGGCGCCGAAAAGGGAAAGGTACTGAACGTCTTAAGCGAGGTACAGGGTTCCGACGGCTATACGTGGTATCAGGTCCAGGTGAATGACACCACCACAGGATATATCCGTTCCGACCTTGTGGAGGTCACCGGAGAGGTGGCGCCTACGGAAGGAGGCGAAGGGGAAGGCGGCGAAGGGGAAGGCGGCGAGACCGCGCCGCCGGTGGAAGTGTCCCAGGTGAATCCCGTCAGCGCCACAGTGTTCGATGATCTGACGGAAATCATGGACACAGCGTCCGCCTCGGGCCAGTCGCTGGGAAGCGTCCCCAGAGAGACGATTGTCACGGTCACAGGGTATGTGGACGATGCAGAGAATGTCAGATGGTACCAGGCGGAATATGCCGCGGAGGGGTCTACGATTACCGGGTTCATCCTTTCGGAGCATTTGGTCCTGGCGGCGGAGCTGACGCCCCTGGGGTCGGAGCCTGCGCCGGGAAGCGAGATCACGCCGCCGGACGATACGCCCCGATATGAACTGCGGCAGAAGGACGGGCAGTGGCTGCTGGTGGACAATGAGGAGAACCCCGGGTACGGCTACCCGGTCGACCAGCTGTTTGGAGGACTGGAGCTCAATAAGACCCTGTACGAGGAGAGCGAAGCCAAGGTGAAGAGCCAGAAGATCATCATCATCGTGCTGGTGTTCCTGCTGGTAGGCGCGGTGGCAGGCATCGCGTTCCTGGTGTTCAAGGTCCGTGAGATGTCCGATTCGGCATATTTCAATGAAGTGGAGAATGAGACTCTCCGGCGCAGGAACGCGTCCGGCGGGCAGGGCAAGTCCGCCAGAGAGGCGGGCGGGCAGAAAGCGCCCATGCACACGGTAGGGCCCGAGAAACAGTCGGCCCGTCCTGTGCGTCAGGCGGAAGGCGGCCAGCGGCCCGGCCCGGCACAGCGTCCGGGTTCCCAGGGCCAGCGCCCCGCAGGAGGCACCCAGGGCCAGCGTACTTCAGGGCAGCGGATCGCTTCGCCCCAGGGGCAGCGGACTATGAGCGGAACCCAGGGCCAGCGCCCTGCCGGCGGGTCCCAGGATCGTGAGATGGGCGGCGCGGCGGTGCGCCGGGGCACAGGCATGGGCGCCGCGCAGCGTCCCGTGGGCGGCGTCCAGGGTCAGAGGGCCAGCGCCCCCCAGGGGCAGCGTCCGGCAGGGGCTTCTCAGGGCCAGCGCCCGGCTTCCCAGGGAGGCAGAAGGCCGGAGGGCACGCCGGGGCAGGCATCCCAGGGCGGGAAGCAGCGTCAGGCCGTCCAGGGCGGCGGACAGAAAGCCCAGCCGAAGAACTTCATGGCGGAGGATGATGACGACTTTGACTTCGAGTTTTTGAATTACGATGGAGAGGAAGAACAATAAGGACAGGGGAGACAGGGAATATTCCGAAAGGGTACTCCCTGTTTTTCTAAAAAACCTCTAAAATTTCGTCCGCTTTGGTTGACAGCTTCCGGCGGCTGTTTTATGATTTATACTGGCAATCGATAGAATCTGCCATTTTACCCGGCTCACGGGCGGGACTTCTTATGGGCACAGCGGCAGACCGTATGCCCGTGGGCATGAACGAGAAAAAGCGGAGGAGGCATTCATGATTATTGAGATTGATTTCAACAGTGAGGAGGCGCTGTACCTGCAGCTGTGCAACCAGATCATCATGGGTATCGCTGCTTCGCGTTTCCGGGAGGGCGATGCCCTGCCAAGCGTCCGCCAGCTGGCGGATTCCATCGGCATCAACATGCACACGGTGAATAAGGCCTACACCGTCCTGAAGCAGGAAGGGTATGTGAAGGTGGACCGCAGAAGGGGCGCGGTGATTGCGGTGGACGCGGACAGGATAAGGACCCTGGAGGAGATCAAGAAAGCGCTGCAGGTGATTCTGGCAAAGAGCAGCTGCAAGAACATCTCAAAAGAAGAAATTCATGAATTGATTGAGGAAATTTACGAAGATTATATATGAGGCGCCTGGAAGAGCGCCTGGATTTTGCGAGCATGCCCCAGGGGAGACACTCTCCGGGAAGGGGCAGATGGGAGTCAGAATGAGTTCACAGTTTACAGACAAGGCGCGGGAGGCATTGAACCACGCGTCCAAATTTGCCAGCCGCCTGAAACAGGGGTACGTAGGGACGGAGCACATCCTTGCGGGCCTGCTGAAGGAGGACAGCGGCGTGGCTTACAAGGTCCTGACGGACAATCATGTGGAGCTGTCCCAGGTCCTGGATATGATTCAGGAGCTGATTGCCTTCGAGAACGGCGTGGGACTGAAGGAGAGGGAAGGATATTCCCCCAGGGCCAGGAAAGTCCTGGAGGAGTCCCACCGGCAGGCGGAGCGGTTCGGCCAGAAAGAGACGGGGACGGAGCATATCCTGCTGGCGATCATCAAGGAGGGGGAGAACGTGGCGGTGCGCCTCCTCAACACCATCGGCGTGAACATACAGAAGCTGTATGCGGATACGCTGGTGGCCATGGGCCAGGACGGCAACCTGTACAAGGAGGATCTGGGGCGCAGAATGCCCGGAAAGGGACGCCAGTCCACCTTAAGCCAGTACAGCAGGGATCTGACCGCCATGGCCAGGGATGGGAAGCTGGATCCGGTCATCGGCAGGGAGGATGAAATCCGCCGCCTGATCCAGATCCTGAGCCGCCGCACCAAGAACAATCCCTGCCTGATCGGCGAGCCCGGTGTGGGCAAGACCGCCGTGGTGGAGGGCCTGGCCCAGCGGATCGTGGAGGGGAAGGTTCCCTTCACGGTGAGGGAGAAGCGCCTGCTGACGCTGGATCTGTCCGGCATGGTGGCGGGCAGCAAATACCGGGGCGAGTTCGAGGAGCGCATCAAGCGGGTCATCCGGGAAGTGATAGAAGACGGAAATGTAATCCTTTTCCTGGATGAACTGCACACGCTGATTGGCGCGGGCGGCGCGGAGGGGGCTATTGACGCCTCCAATATCCTGAAGCCTTCCCTGGCCAGAGGGGAGCTGCAGATGATCGGCGCTACCACCATAGCGGAGTACCGTAAATATATCGAGAAGGACGCCGCGCTGGAGAGGCGTTTCCAGCCGGTGAGCGTGGAGGAGCCCGCCGAGGAGGAGGCCATCCGCATCCTGGAGGGCATCAAAGGGAAATACGAGGAGCACCACAAGGTGACCATCACGCCGGAGGCCGTGGACGCGGCGGTGCGGCTGTCCAACCGTTATATCAACGACAGGAACCTGCCGGACAAGGCCATCGACCTGATCGACGAGGCTGCCGCCAGCGCCAGGCTGCGGGCGGTGGATATGCCGGACAAGCAAAAAGAGTTGCTGGACGAGATCAAGAAGATGGACCAGCAAATCGAGCGATCCATCCGCATGGAGGCCTTTTCCCAGGCGGTGGAGATCAAGCGGAGCCAGGATGAGCTGGTGAAGAAGTACCAGAGGACGAAGAAGCGCACGGAGAGCCAGGAGGGCAATAAGAAGTACACCATTGGAGAGGACGAAATCGCGGAAGTGGTAGCCATGTGGACCAAGATTCCGGTGCAGAAGCTGGCCCAGAAGGAGAGCGAGAGGCTGCTGAAGCTGGAGGGCATCCTGCATAAGCGGGTCATCGGCCAGGAGGAAGCGGTGGTGGCCGTGGCCAGGGCTATGCGCCGGGGCAGAGTAGGTCTGAAAGATCCCAAGCGCCCCATCGGCTCCTTCCTGTTCCTGGGGCCCACCGGCGTGGGCAAGACAGAGCTTTCCAAGGCGTTGGCGGAGGCCATGTTCGGCACGGAGGAGGCTATCATCCGGGTGGACATGTCGGAGTATATGGAGGGGCATTCCGTCTCCAAGATGATCGGCTCCCCGCCCGGCTACGTGGGCTTTGACGAGGGAGGCCAGCTCTCCGAGAAGGTGCGGCGCAATCCCTATTCCGTGGTGTTGTTCGACGAGATTGAGAAAGCCCACCCGGATGTGTTCAACATCCTGCTGCAGATACTGGACGACGGCCACATCACGGATTCCAAGGGCAGGAAGGTAAGCTTCAAGAACACGGTTCTGATTATGACCTCCAACGCAGGGGCCCAGCGGATCGTGGATCCCAAGAATCTGGGGTTCGCCGCCACAAGCGACGCAAAGCGGGACTATGAGCGGATGAAGTCCGGCGTCATGGAGGAGGTAAAGCGCAGCTTCAAGCCGGAGTTCATCAACAGGATTGACGACATTATTGTCTTCCATCAGCTGAACCAGGAGAACATGAAGGAGATTGTGGGTCTGCTGGCGGCCAATCTGCACACCCGCTGCGAGTCCCAGATGGGCATCCGCCTCACCCTGACAGGGGCCCTGAAGGAGCATCTGGTGGAGAAGTATTCGGACGCCAAGATGGGCGCGAGGCCTTTGAAGCGCGCCATCCAGTCCGTGGTGGAGGACGCGCTGGCGGAGGAGATTCTGTTAAAGCGGGTTCAGCCCGGAGACGCGGTCTCCGCAGGCTTCAAGAGCGGCAAGGTCTGCTTCACGGTGAAGGAAAAAGCGTAAGGGCGAAAATTTAACAAAAATCTTGTAGAAAAAGAAGGTAAATTATATTATACTATTATTGTACAGGAAAACGCGCAAGGGGTGCGTTTTCCATCCGAGAATACGACAATAGAGCAGGAGGGGTTACACATGGCAGTGGTAGAGGAGTTGCTTCGGAGCGAATCCAACGGTGCGATCAGTTTTGGCAACCACAGACTGGAGAAGAAAGCGAAGCTGGAGGATTACCAGCACGAAGGGGACCTTCTGAAGGTAAAGACCTGCAGGGAGATCACCAAGCTGGAGAAGAACGGTTCTTTTCTCTATGAATCCGTTCCGGGCACCAGTGTGCTGGAGTTCAGGGAGAACGCGGACGGCGTGGAGTTCATCGTTGAGGGTGATGAGGACGCGCAGATCACCATCGGGCTGGCGGACGACAAGGCCTATGAGGTGTTCGTGGACGGCGAGAGCATCGGAGCGATCAAGACGAAGTTCGGAGGCAAGCTTTCTCTGAGCGTGGAGCTGGAGGTGGCGGGCGAGGTTCCTGTGAAGATCGTGCAGATTTAGTCCCAGGGGCGGAAGCCGTTTTTACAGGGCGGCCATGGACGGATGTGGGGTACGCAGGGAAGAGCCGCGGTAGAGCGCGGAGCTTTCCTGCGTTTTTCGTCCCCGGCGCTTTCGGGATGTAAAATCACGGACGTATGAAACAACAGCGTCTGCTCCGCACGGTGCCAGCCCATGTCTGGGCGCTGGGCGGGGCAGACGCGGAACTGGAATAGGAGGCAAGATGCCAAAAGGGAAGACATCTACTGTTTTTTTCTGTCAGAGCTGCGGATATGAGTCCTCGAAATGGATGGGGCAGTGTCCGGGCTGCAAAGAGTGGAACAGCTTTGTGGAGGAGACCGTGAGCAAATCCGCCCATGCCCCGGGGGGCGGCCTTCAGAGGGACAGGCTGCGGAAGGCTGCGCCCACGGTGCTGTCGGAGGTGGCGGTCCGGGAGGAGGACAAGCTGGTCACCGGCATTGGGGAGCTGGACCGGGTCCTGGGGGGCGGCATCGTGCAGGGGTCGCTGACTCTGGTGGGTGGGGATCCCGGAATCGGGAAGTCCACTTTGCTGCTGCAGGTGTGCCGCAACCTGTCCAACCAGGGCCACAGCGTGCTCTACATATCCGGAGAGGAATCTTTGGTGCAGATCAAGATGCGGGCGGACCGGATCGGCGAGTTCTCGTCGAAGATGCTGCTGCTGTGCGAGACCAACCTGGAAGAGATTGGGGAGGTCATCCGCAGCCGCAGGCCGGAGGCGGTGGTCATCGACTCCATCCAGACCATGTACAATGAATCCGTATCCGCCGCGCCGGGGGCGGTGTCCCAGGTCCGGGAATCCACCAGCGTCCTGCTGCAGCTGGCCAAGGGGTTAGGGGTGTCTATCCTCATTGTGGGCCATGTGACCAAGGAGGGCACGGTGGCGGGACCCAGGGTGCTGGAGCACATGGTGGACGCGGTGCTGTATTTCGAGGGGGACGGGCATGCTTCCTACCGCATTCTGCGGGGGGTGAAGAACCGGTTCGGGTCCACCAACGAGATAGGCGTCTTCGAGATGCGGGAGAGCGGTCTGGCGGAGGTGCCAAACGCCTCGGAGTATATGCTGAACGGCAGGCCGGAGAACGCCAGCGGTTCCGTGGTGGCGGCCACCTGTGAGGGGACCAGGCCGCTTCTGGTGGAGATTCAGGCCCTGGTGTGCCACAGCAACTTCGGCATCCCCCGCAGGCAGACCACGGGGACGGACTTCAACAGGGTGAATCTCCTGATGGCGGTGCTGGAGAAGCGCTCCGGCGTGCAGCTGGGGCCCTGCGACGCCTATGTGAACATCACAGGGGGCATGAAGATCCTGGAACCGGCCATGGATTTGGGGATCGTGATTGCCATTTTGTCCAGCTTCCAGAACCGGGTTCTGAATCCGAAGCTTGTGGCTTTCGGGGAAGTGGGCCTGAGCGGGGAAGTCAGGGGCGTCAGCATGGCGAAGCAGCGTGTGGCTGAGGCGGAGAAGCTGGGCTTCGACACCTGCATCCTGCCGGCGGTGTGCGTGGAGGAGTGCAGAAGCGCCAGAATCAGGATTTTGGGCGTGAAGACGGTTCAGGACGTGATGGAACGGTTGTTCTAAACAAAGGGCGACCATATGTTGCGTACAGGAGGAAGGCAATGGGCTTGGAAGTGAGCGGAAAAGACAGAGAGATTGCGGGAGCTGGTGCTACAACCATACCCTGCCAGACCAGAAGGAGCCGGGAAGCTATGGCCTGCTTTCCTACGGATGCTGTGAGCCGGTGGATCCTATCCGGGAGAGATGCCTCTCAAAGCTGACCAACCTGCGCAAGGTCTCCAGCTCCCCCTGGTGCAGCGAGGAGTACATGGGGGAGAGGCTGCGGGGCAGCAAAGTCATATACCATCCTAAGCCCAGCCCCAATTACCTGGGAACAGGGACCAGCCTGGACAAGGAAGCTTTCCGGGCCCATAGTAGGAAGAGCCTGCAGGCGGCCAGGGGATGTGAGATGGAGATCGCCCAGAGGGATGTCTATACCATCAACCATGACATTTCCAAGGCCAGACGGTATGTGGACATCATCAAGGAAGAGTTCGTGAACTGCTGGTAAGGACCCTTTGAGGCAGGAAACGCCGTGCGTCGAAAAAGCTGAAAAATATTGGTGAAAAATATTTTGAAAAAATGCAAATTCTGCTTGCGTAATGCAGGGGGTCTGTGCTATAATAGATTTTGTCGGCAGAATGCGGCGTACAGGGGAATAGTACAATGGTAGTGCGGCGGTCTCCAAAACCGTTGATGGGAGTTCGATCCTCTCTTCCCCTGCTGTGAAAAATCCTCAGAATCCTTGATTTTACTGGGCTTCTGAGGATTTTCTTTTTTGAAGAAATCAAAAGGTAATCAGGCATATAGTTGGCAATTGTGTATGCAGCTTCGAACGTAATTCTTTTTTCATCCAGCAACTGTTCAAGAGGCCGCAGCAAATCGTCCGGCAGTTTAATGATACGCCTGTACTTGCTCAAGGCGGCCGTGCTGATCCATTGTCCGTGCCGATAGCTGTCTCCTTTTCTAAATCTGTCCGCTTTCCCTGTCTTGAAGTTTCTTTGATAAGCGTCTCCAGAAGAGGGGTTCCGGGTCTATGAAAAATTGTTCCGCGAAGATATCGGAAAGGAGAAAGCATGGTTCATATCAGGAATGGGAATGACTTAAGAACAGCATATGGAATCCTACATATCCGGCATACGTCTCTTTTGAGGAAAAGGAAACGGCCCGATGTCCGGATTAGCCTGGTGGATGCACAGGGCGGGCATATACATGCTGGTACAGGATAGTCTGCAGGCAGGGAAGGATGTGGGCTTGCCGCGATGCTGCTTATGATGTATAGTAAATTTCATTGAAAGACGTCAGAGAGTGTGATACTATTAATACTGTCCTGGAAGCGATTCGCGTCTGTAAGGACAGAAATGTACTGAAAGAGTATTTGAGCAGCATAGAGAAGGAGGTAGTGGATATCAAGATGTTATTGTATGATGAGGAGGAAATCATGCTGAAAAACTGGCAGGGGAGTTCAATCCTCTCTTCCCCTGCTGGAAAAGAGAAGCGTTGATAAATGTCCGTTGGAAGGCATTGTTGACAGTTCACTTTTTGTATTTGGGGAATCGGAGACAGAAGCGGGCAGGGAAGGGGGACATTGGCATGGACGAGAAGGCGCAGCTGGAAAAGGCATTGGAGGTGCTGCGGAATTTCATAGGCGGATTGGCGAAGCAGGCAGGCGAGAGCGAGGGGTACGCAGAGACGCTCTGGCAGGGCATCCGGCAGTCCCCGGGGCTTTTGCAGGAACTGGCCTATTATCATGACTACGGGAAGTTTCTGTGCAGATATGAGGTGGCGGGTTACACCCTGGTGGACGTGCTGGTGTGGCAGGTGGACCATTTCAAGCTCTACATGGACAGGCCGGAGGAGATGAACAGATACAGGCAGCCCAGGCTGCTGCTGGCCTCTTTCGACACGATGCTGCAGATGGAGAAGGAGCCGGGAGTTTTTGCGGAGAAAATGCGCTGTGAGACAGGGCAGGACATCCGCTGAAAGATGTCTCTGCAGTAAAAAAGATGAAAGCACCCGCGATAGCCCGTGAGTGCTTTCATCAATAAAAGGGGAATTCTTCTTTATTATACATATAAGGGCATAGGTTGTCAACACCTTTTTGCAAATTATGATAATTTTTTTTGGTGCTGTACATTTGTGAAAAATATGATAAAATAAATTACATATGTGTCATTTTTTCAGAAGCTGCCCCAGGGCGTCTGGCCCGGGACGGTTTTCCGGAATGGCAAAATGAAGAAGGTGAAATATGGAATGGAGCAGAACAGAGAGAACAGGCAGCAGGTCATACAGGAATACAAAGCGGTAGTGGAACCGCTTTTGCGCTACCTGCCCTGGCTGGAGAAGAATGCCGGCCGCGGCGTGAGCTACAACTACCAGGGGCAGGGGCTGAGCAAAAGTTCCATAAGTTTTCCGGTGTACGACGGCACGCTGCTGAACTTTGTCAAAGAAGCGGAAGCCACCCCGCTGATGAACCGCAATTACGCCTATGTATATACGAGGAACCGCATCCGGAACCATGAGGATGAGAGGAGGCTGATTGCCGCCGCCCAGCTGACGGAGTGGGATATCCTGGAGGGGATTCTGTCCAAATATGTGCTGGAGGGCAGAAGGAAGGCCAATCTCTGGGGCGAGGCAGTGCGGGAGAGCATTTTCGTACTGGTGCTGAGGAAGATGCGCCAGATCATCGAGTACTGGGACAGGGCCGGAAAGTAAGGGACGTCTGAAAAAATAGCTTCGACATGGAGGATTGGAATGGGAGAAAAATCGATACAGAAGAGGAAGTTCATATTGGAGACGGCCAGGAAGGTTTTCGTGGAAAAAGGCTTCAAGAAAGTCACGATGAAGGACATCGTGGAAGCCTGCGAAATCAGCCGGGGCGGTCTCTATCTGTATTTTGACGACACCAGCCAGATTTTCCAGGAAGTCATGAAGCTGGAGAGCCAGGAAGCGGACGATGTGTTTTCGGACAGCATCGACGAGAACGCTACGGCTGCGGACATCCTGATCCTGTTTCTGCAGGAGCAGAAGAAAGAGCTCCTGCGCAGAAACGATACTCTGACACAGGCGGTGTATGAATTCTATTTTCAGGGGCAGCCTGTGAGGAAGGGGAATGTGCTGAAGCGGCAGTTCGATTCCGCGGTGAGAATCATGGAGAGGCTGATACAGGCAGGGGTGGCGCAGGGGGAGTTCTTCTGTGAGGACTGCGGAGGGATGGCCAGGAACATCATGTTCGTGCTGGAGGGGCTGAAAATCTCCGCCCAGACCATCGGTATCACTTCGGAAGCCGTGGACAGGGAGATTCTGTTCATCATGAGATCCCTTGGCGTGAAATGCGAGGGAGTATAAATGGAGGAGCATATGGGAATTGTCAGACGTATTTATGTGGAAAAGAAGGAACCCTTTGCCGTGAAGGCGAAGGAGCTGCATGAGGAGATTGGGAACTTCCTGGGCATCCAGGTGGAAGGCGTCAGGGTCTTCATCCGCTACGACGTGGAGAATATCTCCGATGAAGTGTTCGAAAGGGCATGCAAGACCGTATTTTCGGAGCCGCCGGTGGACGATCTGTACCGGGAAGCCATCCAGGTTCCGGAAGGCGCGAGACTGTTCTCGGTGGAGTATCTGCCGGGGCAGTTCGACCAGAGGGCGGACTCTGCGGTGCAGTGCATCCAGTTCCTGAAGGAAGACACGGAAGAGGAGCATTCCGGGGAGCCTGTCATCCGCACGGCAGTGACTTACATGATTCTGGGGGACATTTCCGAGGAGGAATTCTCCCGCGTCAGGGCCTACTGCATCAATCCTGTGGATTCCAGGGAGACCGGGGAAGAGAAGCCCGATACGCTGGTGGCGCAGTTCCAGGAGCCTGCGGACGTGGCTGTGCTGGAGGGCTTTGGGCAGATGGAGGAGACGAAGCTGCGGGAGCTCTACGACTCTCTTTCTCTGGCCATGACGTTCAAGGATTTTCTACATATTCAGAAGTATTTCCGGGAGGACGAGAAGCGCAATCCCACTATGACGGAGATCCGGGTGCTGGACACCTATTGGTCCGACCACTGCCGCCATACCACCTTTTCCACGGAGCTGACGGAGGTGGAGTTCGGGGAAGGGTACTATCGTTCCCCCATCGAGACCACTTACTGCAGCTATCTGGACACCAGGGAGGAGGTCTACGGAGAGCGTTCCGGGGATAAGTTCATCTGCCTGATGGATCTGGCGCTGATGGCCATGCGGAAGCTGAAAAAGGAAGGAAAGCTGCAGGACATGGAAGAGTCCGATGAGATCAATGCCTGCTCCGTGGTGGTGCCGGTGGAGATGGACTACAGCGATGTGGGCGGACCCGCGGCCACCGAGGAGTGGCTGGTGTTCTTCAAGAACGAGACCCATAACCATCCCACGGAGATAGAGCCTTTCGGCGGCGCAGCCACATGCCTGGGCGGCGCGATCAGAGACCCCCTGTCCGGCAGGGGCTATGTGTACCAGGCCATGCGGGTGACCGGGGCGGCCGACCCTACCGTGCCCGTGGCGGATACCCTCAAGGGTAAGCTTCCCCAGAAAAAGCTGGTGCGCGGCGCAGCCGGGGGATATTCCTCCTACGGCAACCAGATTGGGCTGGCCACCGGCTTTGTCAAGGAAATCTATCACCCCAACTATGTGGCCAAGCGGATGGAAATCGGCGCTGTCATGGGCGCTGCCCCCAGGAAGAATGTCATCCGCGAGACTTCGGATCCGGGGGATGTGATCATATTGCTGGGCGGGCGCACCGGGCGCGACGGCTGCGGCGGTGCAACCGGTTCCTCCAAGGTGCACACGGAAACCTCCATCGAGACCTGCGGCGCGGAGGTCCAGAAGGGGAACGCGCCCACGGAGCGCAAAATCCAGAGGCTGTTCCGCAGGGAGGAAGTCAGCCGCATCATCAAGAAATGCAATGATTTCGGCGCAGGAGGCGTGTCTGTGGCCATCGGTGAGCTGGCGGACGGTCTGACGGTGGACCTGGACAAGGTGCCCAAGAAGTACGCAGGCCTGGACGGCACGGAGCTGGCCATCTCCGAGTCCCAGGAGCGCATGGCCGTGGTGGTGGATCCAAAGGATATGGACGCGTTCCTGAAGTATGCCGCGGAGGAGAACCTGGAGGCCGTGGCCGTGGCTGTGGTGACAGAGGAGCCCAGGCTGGTGCTGAAGTGGAGGGGCAGCGAGATCGTGAACCTGAAGCGGGCATTTTTGGATACCAACGGTGCCCATCAGGAGACGAGGGTAAAGGTGGACATTCCGGACGAGAAAGAGAATTATTTCGATAAATGGGCAGTGCCCGCAGTGGGGGAGGCGCTGGAGCAGGGCGATGTGAAGGCGGCCTGGCTGGCGCTCCTGAACGACCTGAACGTATGTTCTCAAAAAGGGCTGGTGGAGATGTTCGACGCTTCCATCGGCGCGGGCAGCGTGCTGATGCCTTACGGCGGAAAGCATCAGCTGACGGAGACCCAGGCCATGGTGGCCAAGCTCCCTGTGCTGAAGGGCAGAACGGACACTGTCACCATGATGAGCTATGGCTTCGACCCTTATCTGTCCTCCTGGAGCCCTTATCACGGCGCTGTGTACGCGGTGGTGGAGTCCATGGCGAAGATCGTGGCTTCCGGCGGTGACGCCTCGAAGATCCGCTTCACTTTCCAGGAGTATTTCCGTAGGATGACCCTGGAGCCCTCCCGCTGGAGCCAGCCTTTCGCGGCGCTGCTGGGCGCTTATGACGCGCAGATTGGATTCGGGCTGCCTTCCATCGGCGGCAAGGACAGCATGTCGGGGACTTTCAATGACATCGATGTGCCGCCCACGCTGGTGTCCTTCGCGGTGGACATCGCAAAGAGCGGCGACATCGTGACGCCGGAGCTGAAGGCGGCGGGGAATAAGCTGGTGCGCTTTGAGATAGAGAAGGACGATTTCGACATACCGGTCTATGACCAGGTAGCGGAAGTCTACAGGAAACTGCACGGATTGATGCAGAATGGTACGATTGTGTCCGCTTATGCGTTAGATGCCAGAGGCGCGGCGGCTGCCCTGTCGAAGATGGCTTTCGGCAATGGGCTGGGCGTGGTCATAGACTCCCAGGTGACCACGGACGATTTGTTCGAGAACGGGCTGGGGGACATCCTGGCGGAAGTGCCCGGGGAGAGGCTGGGGCTTCTGGAAGAGCTGGAACTGGACTATACGGTGATCGGCACCGTGGCCCAGGAGCCTGCTTTCGTGTACGGCGGTGTGAACATCGGCATGGAGGAAGCGCTGGCCGCATGGACTTCCCGGCTGGAGAAGGTGTTCCCCACCAAAGCCGTGAAGGGCGCCGAGGCTGTGGAGAGGGATTGCTTCCAGGCCAAAGAAATTTATGTATGTAAGCATAAAGTAGCACGGCCAACCGTATTCATACCGGTGTTCCCGGGGACCAACTGCGAGTACGACAGCGCGAAGGCATTCCAGCGGGCCGGGGCGGATGTGGTCACGAGAGTGTTCCGGAACTTGAGCGCGGAGGATATCAGGGGCTCTGTGGAGGAGTTCCATAAGGCCATCGCCCAGGCGCAGATTATCATGTTCCCCGGCGGCTTCTCGGCGGGAGACGAGCCGGACGGCAGCGCCAAGTTCTTCGCCACCGCTTTCCAGAACGCCCGGATAAAGGAGGCGGTGATGGATCTGTTGAACAAGCGGGACGGCCTGGCGCTGGGAATCTGCAACGGCTTCCAGGCTCTGGTGAAGCTGGGGCTGGTGCCTTACGGGGAGATCGTGGGGCAGAAGGAGGATTCGCCTACGCTGACCTTCAATACGATCAACCGGCATATCTCCAAGATGGTGTACACGAAAGTGGTCTCCAACAAGTCCCCCTGGCTGCAGGAGGCGAAGCTGGGCGGCGTGTACTGCAATCCGGCCTCCCACGGCGAGGGCAGGTTCGTGGCCCCCAGGGAGTGGATCGACCGGCTGTTTGAGCAGGGCCAGGTGGCTACCCAGTACTCGGATCAGGCGGGCAATGTGTCCATGGACGAGGAGTACAATATCAACGGTTCCTACGCAGCCATCGAGGGCATTACGTCCCCTGACGGGCGGTGCCTGGGCAAGATGGCCCACAGCGAGAGGCGGGATGCGGCGGTTGCGCTGAATATCTATGGGGAGCAGGACATTCGGATATTCGAGTCCGGTGTGGCGTATTTTAAATAAGGGGACAGATTTATCCCGAGGCAACCCCGAATATCCTGTGAGGGCAATTTAGGGTAGTCCCAGAAAGAGAATAGAGTAAGTCCAAATGACCTTGTAGAGAGGATGATTCCTTTCTATGAGGTCATTTTATTTTGGGAGATAGGAGAGAGAATACCTTGAAATTACTGGGATTGCAGTGATTCAGATGCGAGTACGGTTTGAAGCAGAGGGGCATGTTTCCCGTGTATCATGCTTCTGGATGGTTTTTTGGGAGAAAAGGGCAGAGGATATGCGGGCCCGCCGGGCTTTACGCCTCCGCGGACCCGCATCTCGATTCTCCGCATCCTGTCTTTTCCGAAAATAACCTGCTTATACGATACCGTTATAAAGGGAGCTTCCGCCCACATTATACCCACCGGCAGCCGTATAGCCATTGGCGGCATTGGCCTGTGTGGTCATGTAGTAATCTACCAAAGAAGCGTTGCTGGCGACGGAAGAGCCGTAGTCGCTAAAGAACTTCTGCACCTGGGCCATGTCCGCTTTCTTGAATGTGCTCTCATTGATCGTCATCCTGCCCTTGGTGTCCACACTGATTCCGAACTGCTTCAGAGTGTCCGCGTTGGTGGCCGTCTTGCTCTTGATATAGGACAGATTCGCTATCACGCCGGAATTCGTGCTGGATTCGGCGGCGTTCAGCATGCGGTTGTAATTGCTCACGAAGCTCTTCGCCGTGGCAAAAATCTTCGCCACATCATAGTCTTCCTCGCCGTCCTTGCCTGTCACCTTTTCATACAGCCCGGAAGAGGCCAGCGCCTTGCCGTCTGCCTTGACTCCGGCGGCACCGGAAACGGTAGTCTTGTCGGTATCCGTGGCAGCGCTGTCGGTCTTGTTCGTGGTAGTCGTGCTGCCGGCGGTGTTTGCGAACTGGACCCGGGACGCAAGCCTGGAGCCATAGCTCATGACGTCCTCGGAGGAGAACATTTCCTGTATCTGAGAGATGTCCGCCGCCTTCAGCTTGGCTTCATTGATTTCCAGCGTACCCTTTGCGTTGACCCGAATGCCGATTTCGGCGAGCTTGTCAGCGTTGGCGGAGGTAGCGCTCATCATGTTGGCCACATAGGACGTCTGGCTTGTCAGCGTGGAACCCTTTGACGCAGTCACCACGTCATTATAATTGGATACGAAAGACTTCACGGCGGAGACCACCTTGTCCGAGGCGCTGCTGCCGTTTTCCGTGTCTGTGTAGGTGCTGCTGCTCTGCAGCGTGGAAATGGAATTCTTCAGGGTCGAAAGTCCCGATGTCAGCTTGGAATTCGCTTCCTGCACATCTTTGGAAACCTTCGGGTTCCGCTTCTCTGCCTCAAGTTTCTCAAGAATATTGTAAGTGCTTCCTTTCCTGCCGCCGGACGATGTGCTTGAACTCTGCCCTGTGCCGTAATAAGCCTTCATGAGCTTGCCGTAGCTGCCGTTCTTGATGCTGGAATAATCCGAGAGGAAATTCAGATTACCCATTCCGCCGGAGGAAAGGCTCTGGAACAGATAAGAATAATCCTGGCTCGAATCTACGTTGATCTTGACACCCATTATCATCACTCCTTTGCATAAATATTGGCTTTCATGCTGTTAATACGTATAGTATATCGTCATAAAATCCCTTGTCATTAATAGCCGATTTCACACTGATATCTGGAAATGGAATAAAAATCCAAAGAGAATGGAGATTCAGAATTGTGCTTCCGGCAAAAAAAACGCTAAAATAGAAGCATCAAATATATGCGGACATGCACGCAGGCAGCAAAGCTGACCCTGCCGGACGTATAAGGGAACCAGGCAGAGGCCGGCCCGGTCAGGAGCCCGAGCAGGATTTTCGAAGGGCGCCGCCATAGAACCTGGATATACGGCGAAACGTGCATCTTCCGCACCGATAAAGAGGCTTACCGTATCCCATTGTGGCTTGCGGGCGGGAAGACACTGTTATATAATGGTCACAGGATTGAAAAACAGTCCTGCGCATCTTAAAGAACAGATTTCTGGAGAGGAGAGGTAGGTATGATGAAAGCTGTATTGGACATGTCGGTTCTCGGTGTCGCTGCGGGCACGGGTTCCGGAGGATTCCCCATTTTGGCGGTGATCCTGGGCGTGGTTGTGGTACTGTTGGTCCTGATCTTCCTGACAGGGTATGTGAAAGCGCCCCCGGACACAGCCATGATCATCTCCGGGCTGCGCAAGAACCCCAAGGTGCTCATCGGAAAGGCGGGCATCAAGATTCCCTTCCTGGAGAGAAAGGATGAACTGAACCTCCAGCTGATTCCCATCGACGTGAAGACCTCCAATGCCGTCCCCACGGCGGACTACATAAACATCAACGTGGACGCCACCGTGAACGTGAAGATCAGCGACAACGAGGAACGCCTGAAGCTGGCGGCCCAGAACTTCCTGAACAAGAACGCGGAGTACATCGGCCGTGTGGCCAGGGAAGTGCTGGAGGGCAATGTGCGTGAGATCGTGGGCAAGATGGCCCTGGAGGAGATGGTCTCCGACCGGCAGAAATTCGCCACCCTGGTGAAGGAGAACGCGGAGCCCGACCTGGCGGCCATGGGGCTGGACATCATCAGCTTCAACGTCCAGAACTTCGTGGACGGCAACGGGGTCATCGAGAACTTGGGCGTGGACAATATCGTCAAAATCCAGAAGAACGCGGCCATCTCCCGGGCGGAGAGCGAGAAGGAAATCGCCAAGGCCCAGGCCAACGCCAAGCGGGAGTCCAACGAGGCGGAGGTCAACGCCGCCACGGAGATTGCCAAGAAGCAGAACGACCTGGCCATCCGCAAGGCCGAGCTGAAGCGGGAGGCGGACATCAAGCAGGCGGAGGCCGACGCCGCCTACCGCATCCAGGAGGAGGAACAGAGAAAGACCGTTGAAATCACCACGGCCAACGCCAACATTGCAAAGCAGGAGAAGGAAATCCAGCTCAAGCAGAAGGAAGCGGAGGTCATGGAGCAATCCCTGGACGCCCAGGTGAAGAAAAAGGCGGAGGCCGACAGATTCGCCAAGCAGCAGCAGGCGGACGCGGTGCTCTATGAGCGCCAGCGGGAGGCGGAAGCCAAAAAGTTCGAGACCGAGAAGGAGGCCGAGGCCATGAAGGCCCAGGCCGAGGCAAAGCGCTACACCATGGAGCAGGAGGCCGACGGTATCCGCACCAAGGGCCTGGCCGAGGCGGAGGCCATCCGCGCAAAGGCCGTGGCGGAAGCGGAGGGCATCGAGAAAAAGGCGGAAGCCATGGCGAAGATGGGCGAGGCCGCCGTGCTGGAAATGTACTTCAAGGCATTGCCCGAGGTAGTGAAGAACGCCGCGGAGCCCCTGGCAAGCGTGGATAGGATTACCATGTACGGCGATGGCAATTCCACCAAGCTCATGAAGGATGTCATGGGGACCGTGGTGCAGGTGACGGACGGCTTAAAGGAGTCCACAGGCGTGGATCTCCAGGCAGTGCTGTCGGGATTCCTGGCAGGAAAGGCCGCGCTGGCAAATGGAACGAAAGCGGAAGGAGAGCCAAAGGCCTGAATTTAAAGCTTTACACTATCTTTCCCTGAAAGCGATTCTTCAGGTAGCCGGAGTCAATATGACGGATATCGACAAGATAAAAGAGTGAACGGCCACGATTCAATAGCGGTTATAAAAAGGTGTGAAGCATGGAGCGAGTGCTTTGCACCTTTTTCTGTGAGACAAACGTTACCTTTTCCCTGAATCATACGTGTTATAGGCAAGGAGGTGGGAGATACATGGACATCGGCAACGACATAAGGCAGGCAGTCACAAAATACAGCGACATGCTCTATAGGATATGCATCGTCATACTCTGCAACGAGCAGGATGTCCAGGATGCCATCCAGGATACGTTCTGCCGGTATCTGGAGAAAGCGCCGGACTTCCATGACGAGGAGCATGAGAAGGCCTGGCTGATCCGGGTGGCCACCAATATCTGCCGGGACATGGTGCGGTTCCAGCTCCGGCACCCTAAGGTCTGCATCGATGACCTGGAGAACTGTCTGGCCGCGCCGGAGCACAGGGAGACGCTGCGGGAGCTCCTGGAGCTGCCCGTGAAGCAGAAGACCGTCATATACCTGCATTATGTAGAGGGATACCAGATAAAGGAAATAGCGGAAATCCTGGGCATCACGGAGGGCGCGGTGAAGATGCGGCTGTGCCGGGCCAGGGAACAGATGCGGCTGACCTGGGGGTCTGGCTGAAAGCCATGCCCGCGCCGGAAAGGGCAGGAGTTCAGGAAAGGAGGACAGATGAGCGGAATCAGGGTAAAGGAGACCATGGAACAGATTCACATTCCAGAGGAAATGCAGGAGCGGATCATCCGGAATCTCCAGGAACGGATGCAGGGGGAGACTTCTATAGAAGATATAGAAGAGAGGCCCCACATGGAAATAGGATATCAAAGGCTTTCCGCGCAGAGGAGACACCCTGTGAAAAGCGGGAGAAGCAGGACACGGGAGGGGAGCGGAAACAGTCCTCGAAGAGACAGGTTCTTCCGGACGAAAAAGGCGGCGATAGCCGCATCCATCGTACTGGCGGCAGGCATCGCGGCCATCCCGGCGCAGGCCATCGTGCGCAGCTTCGTGATGGCGCGGATGGAAGCGCTTCCAAAGGAGGAGGTGAAGGACATCGCGGATCTGCTGCAGGCACAGCGGGTGGAAGCGGACAGCTTTTCCAGGGATTTTTCAGACAGCGAGGACAGCCGCATGACAGAGCTTTGGCGGCTCTACAGGGTCGGCAGATTCCCGGAGGGGACGATTCGTCTGGTGGAGCGGGAAGAGGAGATGCCGGAGGGGGTTTTCTGCTATGTCTTCGAGACGGGATATTTCTATCTGCCCCAGCGGGAGATGACAGATGAGGAGCTTCTGCAGATCATTGATTTCAATATGCTCAGGAACTATGTCCTCTCCCAGACCCCGGCAGGCCAGGAGGCGCGCAGGGAGCAGTTGACCAGGCAGGATTGGCTGAAGCGCCGGGTGGCGGACGAGGGCGGCATCAGTCAGGAGGAGGCCGAGGCAATAGCGGCGGCGAAGATGGAATCCCAGCCGGGCCTGGCGGCTGGGGGAACGAAGTACAGCTACGTGTATCTGGAGGATATATCGAAGGAGGACTACGCCCATAAGTCGGATGTGGCATACATCGTCGTATTACAGTCTGCGGAGGGAGGCGCCCCTTACGTCTGTAGGATCGACTCCGCGGACGGGAGCGTCCTGGAGGCGGGAGAGAACCTGCCCTATGCGAGGCATGTCCTGGATCAATGAAGTGTGCACGGAATGAAGATTTTCTAAGGCTGTAAAGTACACAGCCTAAGAAAATCTAAATCATTCCGGGAAGAATGCCCAAAGTGCATGGGCATTCTTCCAAGCGCGTCCTTTGCGCTTTGCTTGCACCGATTATTCTTGACAACAGAACTGCGTTATGTTGTACTTGACATGTGCCGCGAAGCGGCATGTTCGAAAGTGGGCAAAAAGTGCGTGAAGGAAGGAGGGCGATGGACATGGGACGGAAGATGGTTGTTTCGATAGGGGCAGTAGCTGCTTTGGCTGTCTTTTTCTGCGTAGGCTGGTGGTTGGGGCGTTCCACAGAAAGAGGGGAAGTGATGACATCAGAAAGCGGCGATTCCAAGCAGACGGCATGGGAAAGCAGCGATTCTAAGCAGATGGAATCGGAAGGCAGCAGTTACGGCCAGACGGAACCGGAAAGCGGCGATTCCGGGCAAACGGCACCAGAAAGCGGCGGTTCTGCCCCGGACGGGCTTTTGGAGGCTGTGCTTCTGGGAGAGGCTCAGTTTCTGTATTGCTCCGAGGGAAAGGCGGAAGCTATGGACATTTCAGGGATACCGGCTCTCTTTGACGGGGCTGACCCCTTGATGAAGATTTTTGATTTTGCTGTAGTGGATTTGGATGGGGATGGGAAAGAGGAAGTGGTTCTTTTTGTGACCGGTGCAGCCGGTGACATGGGAGGAAAGGTGATTCTCTATCAAGCGGACAGCGAGGTATATGGCTGCAGCACTGACAATAGAACATTGGTGGATTTGAAAAAGGATGGCACCTATAGCTATTCGGACCCCACAGGGATGGCCGAGGCGGGAATTGCCGCTTTCTCCGGTTTTTCCAGGGAGGGGTACACCGTGGACAAAAAAGCTTCCGCAACCGGAACCTATGAGGGCTGGGATTCTTTTGCCATAGAAGGCCAGCCTGCCACGGAGAAGGAATACATGGATATGGTTTCCCGGCAGGAGGAAAAGCAGGATGCGGAGTGGCATGAATTTTGCGAAGAAGCTATTGATGCAGTGTTTTGATGCCATGCGTTTATCCAAAAGAGGGTATGATTCCCCACGCCTTGCTGCAGGGAGCTTCATTTGCAGTATGGAATGCTAAGTGCAGGAGAGGCTGTGGACAGAGCAGAAGCAGCGATGAGTGGCTGGCGGAGGCGGATATCTGGGTCTGAAAAGGAAAGTCGGACTGCAAAAGGGGAGATAAGAGGATAAGAAGACACGCAGGAGGTGTAAAACAGATGAAGAAGTGGAACAGAATATGCCTGCTCATGATAGGTGCCGTCCTGTCGCTGACGGCATGCCAGAAGAAGGCTGACGGCGCTG
>CAJUFI010000030.1:0-24589 GCA_910585665.1 uncultured Acetatifactor sp.
AGACGATGACCAGCGCCAGGCCGATGGCCCCTGCCTTCAGGCTGGTGTCAATGGCTTCCACGCCCAATTGGGCGCCCACCACCTTGGAGTGCAGCTCCTCCAGCTCCAGCTTCAGGCCGCCGATGCGGATGGTGGATGCCAGGTTCTCAGCCCTTTCATAAGACTCCATGGGGGAAATCTGGGCCCTGCCGTCCGTGATGACCGTGTTCACATTCGGCGCGCTTATGATGCTCCCGTCATAATAGATGGCCAGGGTTTCGCCCCTCTCTTTGGCCCTGGCGGTGACCTCGGCGAACTTCTCCGTGCCCTCCGGCGTCATCACCACGCTCACCGCGAACTCCGAGCCCATGCTGGTCTGTATGGTGCCCGCGCTGGCCTCCTGTACATCCGTCCCCTGTACTACAATGGAGCCGTCTTCCAGCAGCTCATCGATGGTCTTGTTCAGCACATAGCCGTAGCCGTAGGAACCGTCCCGGTTCTGCACAGTCTGCTGGCTGTAGTTGCGATTGCCCTCCGAGTCCGTCTGGGCAATGAAGTACAATGTGCCCGGCTGCCCCAGTTCCTGCAGAATGGCGTTGGCATCGCTGACGCCGGGAATCTCGATGTTGATCCTGTCAGAGCCCTCCTGGTAGACAATGGCCTCCGTGCTGTAGTTCTCCACACGTTTCTGAAGCTTCGCAATGGTATCGCTCATGTCGGTGGCGCTGGGAGCTTCATCTCCCACCACCTGGTAGGTGATGCTGACGCCGCCCGCCAGGTCAAGCCCCAGATTGATATCCGATATGCTGCCGTCCCCTTCCGGGTTCACACCGAAGACATCCACGTAGACAACGCCCACCAGAATCAGCAGGATGCAAAGCAATACCACTATCGCCTTGTTCTTTTTCATATTCTTTCGTCCCTTTCTTATTTGTAGTTCCGTAACGCTTCCTATAGCACCCTTTACAGGAAGGATTTCCGGTCACTTTGCCCGTAAATCCTTCCGGCACTATAGGAATCGTTACTGTTTTGTAGTTCCGTAACGCTTCCTATAGCACCCTTTACGGGAAGGATTTCCGGTCACTTTGCCCGTAAATCCTTCCGGCACTATATAAAACCGCTTAGGATTATTAATACCGCAACCACCTCCGGCACCATACGACTCATTGCTGATTCCCTTCTTCCAGTTCCGCCTCCGCGGCCTTCAGCATGATGGCACATTCCACGCGCTTGCACTCCAGCTCGCAGCCCACATCGTAGGCGTCGTTGATATTGCCGTGGAAATTGTAGGCATTGGCCGCGCAGCCCCCGCTGCAGTAGAACTTGGCGAAGCATTTCCTGCACTTCTCCTTGGCGTAGACATTACAGCCCTTGAACTCATCGCGGATGTCACCCCGCAGCACGCCCTCCTCCACATTGCCCATGAGGAATTTCTCATTGCCTACGAACTGGTGGCAGGGATACAGGTCCCCCCAGGGCGTCACAGCCAGGTACTCCGTCCCCGAACCGCAGCCGGAGAGCCGCTTTGCCACACAGGGCCCTCCCTCTAAATCTATCATAAAATGGAAGAAATTGAAACCCCTTCCTTCTTTTCTGCGCTTTATCATTTCCATTGCCAGCCTGTCGTATTCCTCCATCAGCACCGGCAAATCCGCCTCCGTGATGGCATAGTCGTCCTCCGGCCCCGCCACCACCGGCTCCACGGATATCTGTTTGAAACCCAAATCCGCCAGGTGCAGCACATCCCGGGAGAAATCCAGGTTGTGATGGGTGAATGTCCCCCGCACATAGTACCGCTCCTGTCCTCTGCTCTCGGCCACTTTCCGGAATTTCGGCACAATCAGGTCATAGCTGCCCTGTCCGCCCCGGAAAGGCCGCATTTTGTCATGGATTTCTTTCCGTCCGTCGATGCTCAGGACGATGTTCGCCATCTCGCGGTTGGCAAATTCCAGAATCTCGTCATCCAGGAGCACGCCGTTGGTGGTCAGGGTGAAGCGGAACTTCTTATTGTGGGGCGCTTCCAGGCTCCGGCCGTACGCCACCAGCTCCTTCACCACCTGCCAGTTCATCAGGGGCTCGCCTCCGAAGAAGTCCACCTCCAGGTTCACCCGGTTCCCGGAATTTGCCACCAGGAAGTCCAGCGCCTTTTTGCCCACCTCCAGGCTCATCAGCGCCCGCCTGCCATGGTACTCCCCCTCCTCTGCGAAGCAGTACTTGCAGGCCAGGTTGCAGTCGTGTGCGATGTGGAGGCAGAGGGCCTTCACCACCGTCTGCCGTTTCTTGAAGTCAAAGACATAATTCTCGTAGATGTCCGGCGAGAACAGCTGTCCCTCTGCCGACAGTTCCAGGATCTCGTCCACAGCTTCCCCCAGTTCCTCCGGCGTACAGGCCAACCCCTCATGGCGGCCCAGGGTCTCTTTCACCGCCGCCGGATCCTTCACGCCCTTCTCCGCCAGCGCCTCCGCCAGGGGAATGATGTCATAGACCAGATCGTCCACCACATGGATGGAACCGCTGTTCACATCCATCACTATGTTGTATCCGTTGCTTTTATATTGATGTATCACTGAAACGTTCCTTTCCACACGGCAGGGCGCATATCCCTTGTCCCCTCCTGTAATGATATCCTCTCGAAACCGCCAAGCCGCTTATCCTACGGCTTTCCAAACTCCTTGGGGCCGATTCCCCCTCTTTTTCCGCTTTCTGAAATTCCGAGCGCCTATAAGACTTCTGTCTCCGCAGCAACAGAAAGCAGGCCTTCCGGCCCAATCGCCGGCAGACCTTTTCCCGGACAAAAGGATGGGACAAAGTTCAAGCAGCGAAGGAATCCGCTGCTTGCCCTAGCCGTCATCTTGCGCCTATGTAATTACTTCGCCTTCTCACAGCTCTGATTTCCCACGGTGCAGGAAGTCTTGCAGGCAGACTGGCAGGAAGTCTGGCACTCGCCGCAGCCGCCTTTCTTCATGGACTCCTTCAGGTTCCTGGTAGTCAAAGTCTTAATATGTTTCATACGAAAAACCTCCTTGATATTCATTCCAGTATAGAAACTTTTTGTAGTATATCATAAAATGTCTATTTGTAAAAGGTTTTTTTCAAAAATTCCGGGAAAACCCGCCGCGGCCCTGTCACAGGGCACCCCGCACCTCCGCCTTGGCCCGCTCCAGGGCCGCAATCACCCTGTCGCACCAGGCATCGAACTTCGGATCCTCCCTCTGGCACTCTTCGTGGGAAAGCACATACTCCACGGTCCTGCAGAGCCCCTCCTCGGCCCGGACGGACGGCCGGAAGCCCGGAACGGCAGCTTTCAGCTTACTGTTGTCGAACACCACCGTGTTCGCCTTGTCCCCGATCAGGCCGCCGGTGAAGTCATAGGGCCCAGCCGCCGCCAGGAATTCCGAGGCCACATGACAGGCCTTCAGCTCCACCCCCAGGCAGTCGGCGATGATGCCGTATATCTGGTTCCAGGTCAAGGACTCGTCATTGGTGATCTGGAACGCCTCGCCGACGGCGTGGGGATTGCCCATGAGCCCCATGAAGCCGTCCGCGAAATCCTCGTGGTACGTGATGGTCCAAAGGGAGGTGCCGTCCCCCTGGATGATCACAGGCTTTCCCTCCATCATTCGCTTAAGCACCTGGTAGCTGCCATTGTCCCCGTGTACGCCCACAGGCACGGATCTCTCGCTGTAAGTGTGGCTTGGCCGTATGATAGTCACCGGAAAACCGTTTTCCCGGTACATCCGCATCAGATACTCTTCGCAGGCAATCTTGTTCCTGGAATATTCCCAGTAGGGATTGGCCAGGGCCGTCCCCTCGGTGATCCGGTAGTCCTTCACCGGTTTGTGGTAGGCCGAGGCCGAGCTGATGTACATGAACTGCCGCGTCCTTCCCCGGAACAGGCGGTAGTCCCGCTCCAGCTGCTCCGGCACAAAGCCGATAAAATCGCACACCACGTCGAAGTTCAGGCCCTCCAGCGCCGTGGCCGCCGCCTGCTCGTCCCCGATATCGCACCGGATCCATTTCACGTTCCCCGGCATCTCGCGGTTCCCCCTGTTCAGCAGATACAGTTCGTCCCCCCGCAGGGCCAGCTTCCTGGAAATGGCGCTGCTGATCGTCCCTGTCCCGCCGATAAACAATACCTTCATCTTCCGCTCCTCCTTTCATCCCGCCAACCATCGCCGCCTTACAGGAAACGCCGCGCATACAGGAAAACGGTCTGTTGTTTATTTACCCAATATTTTACGGTTTTATCTTCGGTTTGGCAATCTTTTTTTCGTTTCCCCTCCTTCCCTGGCGCCCGGCAGCCTCAGGCTCTCTGAATCTTAATAAATAATCATAAAATATCCCTTGCATACAAAGTGGTTTCTATGTAAAATATTCCATGAATCCGAAAACGTAGAGGCAATGTCATTGGTTTGATGTTCAAATGGAAATGGGAGAAAGTTTTCTATGAGCAAGATTTCTATTGTAGTGCCGGTATATTATAATTCCGATACCTTAGAGCTTTTATATGAGGATATGAAAGCCAAAATACTGGACAAGCTGGGCCCGTATGAAATCGTCTTCGTGGACGACGGCTCAGGGGACAATTCCTGGGAAATCATGAATTCCCTTCGAGAGAAAGATGATAACATCCGCTGTGTAAAGCTGTCCCGGAATTACGGGGAGCACGCGGCGCTCCTGGCAGGCCTTTCCGCCTGCACCGGCGACTGCGCGGTGACCAAACAGGCTGACCTCCAGGAGGATTCCTCCATCATTCTGGAGATGTACGAGAGCTGGAAGCGTGGGAACAAGGTGGTCCTGGCCGTCCGCAAGGAGCGCAAAGAGAACCGGCTGAAGGTGCTCTTTGCGAACATGTACTATGCGCTGGTTCGCAAAATGGTCAATAAGAACATGCCCTCCGGGGGCTGCGACTGTTATCTCGTGGACCGGAAAGTGATCGAGGTGCTGGAGCGCCTGGATGAAAAGAACTCTTCCCTCACCCTGCAGGTCATGTGGGTCGGCTTCAAAACCGATATGATCTATTTCGTGCGCCAGGACAGGGAAGTGGGGAAATCCAGATGGACCCTGTCCAAAAAGGTGAAGCTGGTTGCGGACTCCATCTTCAGCTTTTCCTATCTGCCCTTGCGAATCATGATGGGAATCGGCGTGGTGTTCAATATTGCGGCAGCGGTTCTCCTTATTTTTGTCCTGGTGGAGAAATTTACCGTGGGCACCCCCATCCAGGGATGGGCCTCCATCATGTGCATCCTACTGTTCGGGTTCGGACTGCTCATGCTCATGCTTGGCATCATCGGGGAATATATCTGGAGAGTTCTGGACGCGGCCAGGAACCGTCCCATCTATATCGTGGACGAGGTGAAGGATAAGGATTCGGAAGAATGATTTGTTTTCTGGAAAAGCATAGGAAAATGTGCATGAACCTTTTATGGGCAGCGGTGGTTTTGGCCAGCATCAAAAGCCTCTTCACAGATACGGGATTTGACAATGCCTACATGGTGGCAATGTCCTTCCGCCATTTAAAGGGAGACGGGATGTTTGCACAAATGTGGGAGCCCCATCAGACCTCTGCCTTTTTTACGGATTTCTTCATGTGGATATATCATTTCTTTGTCCCGTCCTACACCGGGGTGATGATATATCTGCAGATTGTGGGAACGGCCTTTTTTGCCCTCATCGGGATTCCGCTCTACAGATTGCTGAAGAAAATCGCCGGAAGCGATATCGCCCAACTGGCGACCATGTTTTTCATCATGTTCCGGGCAAAGCAGACGCCGTTCCCGGACTTCGCCAATCTCCAGATAGCCTTTTCCACCCTTCTGTTCCTGTGCCTGGTCTCCTTTGTCAGGGAACAGCAGAAAAAGAGGTATCTGTGCCTGGCTGCGGTGTGCCTCTGCCTGGAAATCCTGTCCTATCCCTCCTGCCTGCTGGCCTATTTCCCGGCAGCCCTGATTCTTTTTACGAAGACAAGGGAACGCTGGAAGAACATAGGGCTGTTTACAGGCGTTTGCGCCTTATTCGGCGGGATTTATGTAGGATATTTCGTCTGCAAAATAGGGGCCCGGAACTTTCTTCTGAACCTGACGAACATTTTCTATTCGGACTCCCACAGCGGGGAGGCGTTCGTCAGTCTGTGGAATTATTTTTATGGTCTGCTCGTGGCTGTGGCATGGCTGGCGCTGGGCGCGGCCCTTGCCTGGCTCCTGGCGGGAGGCATGGGGAAGCTGCTGGGAAAGGCCGTCGGCTTTTTCCCCGTATACGGTATCGTCCTGTTCCTGTCCGAACTTGCGTTCTTGTTTCTACAGAAGCGGACGGGGCTGGACTGGACCTGTACGTTCTACATCATACCTGCTTTCCTGATGGCGCTCAGCTGCTTTTCCTATAAAGATATGGCGGAGCCGGAAAAGACCGTGTGGCTGACGGGAAATCTGTTCGCCCTCTGTTCTTTTCTTTCCACCTGGCTGCTGACGGATCTGGGCCTGATTACCATGGCCGCTTATATGGTGTTGGGCGGGGTGGTCTCGCTGGCGGCCCTTCGGCACAGAAAGAAGCAGATTTGGGCGTTCCTGCTGTCTGTCTGCGCCCTGGTCACCGTGCACCGGGGGCTGGTAGTGTGGGGATATGCCAACAAGGGAAATGTCTGGATGGTACAGGATGTGCAGACGATTGTCAGGTCCGGCCCCTCTGCGGGCGTGGTCTGTGATTATATGACCTATTATCAGATCACCTGCGACGCGGAAGACCACCGTCAGTTCGTGTCGCCGGAGGATTCCCTGCTGCTGGTGGGCGGCTGGCTGATCGACTCTATGGAGTTCCTACTGACAGACGCGGACATCAGCAATTACTCCACCATAGACACACCGGTCTACAATGAGAGGCTGCTGGATTATCTGGAAGCCTACCCGGAAAAGAGGCCCACTGTGGTGGCGGTCAGCTGTTTCTACGGTCAGATGCAGGTGTCGGACACCTCCTGGATCATGCAGTGGGTCAATGAAAACTATGAAGCGGTAGGGGACGGCCGGTACTGGCGCTACTATCGCGCTAAAGAACTGGAATAACTATAAAACAGCATCTGCTCTGCACATGCCCGGGTGCTGGGCGGAGCAGATGCGGAACTGGAACTAATTTAATACAGCATCTGCTCTGCACATGCCCGGGTGCTGGGCGGAGCAGATGCGGAACTGGAATAGGAGGAACAGAACCATGCAGTATCAGGGACCACAGATGTTGGAATTCCAGGAAAAAGGGGACGAGAGGGGCCATTTGATCGTCTGTGAAGGCGGGGGCCAGGACATCCCCTTTGACATCAAGCGGATTTTTTATATATACGGTTCCGACCGGGGAATCGTCCGGGGCCAGCACGCCAACAGGGAGACGGAGTTCGTGATCATCAATGTGGCGGGCTCCAGCAAGGTGAGGGTGGAGGACGGAAAAGGCAACGAAGCCATCTTCACCCTGAACCGGCCCAGGACGGGCATCTATCTTCCCAGGATGATCTGGAAGGAGATGTATGACTTCAGCGAAGATTCCGTTCTGCTGTGCCTGGCATCGGAGCACTATAAATCGGATGAGTATATACGGAATTACGATGATTTTCTGAGAATAGTCCGGGAGGAAAGCCAGGAGGAATATTGACCGGCGGAAGGAGCGCGGAAAGATGGAAGTGACGGCGAACACCCTTGACAGAGGGTTCTACATGTATCAGGAAGAATTTGAGCAAAAGGCTTTGGAGGTACTGCGTTCCGGGTGGTATGTCCTCGGCCGGGAAGTGGGGTCATTTGAGTCGGAATTTGCCGCTTATATCGGCTGCAGGCATTGCGTGGGGCTGGCCAGCGGGCTGGATGCCCTGTGGATCGCGTTCCGTATTCTGGGCATCGGCACCGGCGATGAAGTCCTGGTACAGGGCAATACCTATATCGCCTCCGTGATGGGAATCACCATGAACGGAGCGACCCCGGTGTTCATCGAGCCTGATGAATACTATAATCTGGATCCGTCAAAGCTGGAGGAAAAGATTACCCCCCGGACAAAGGCCATTCTGGTGGTCCATCTCTACGGGCAGGCTTCCTATATGGAAGAAATCATGAAAATCGCCCGGAAGCATAATCTGCGGGTAGTGGAGGACTGCGCCCAGTCCCACGGCGCCAAATTCGGCGGGCAGATGACGGGGACCTTTGGGGATATCGGCTGTTTTTCCTTTTACCCCTCCAAAAATCTCGGGGCATTCGGAGACGCGGGAGCCATCGTCACGAACAATGACAAGATCGCGGAGGACGTGCGGATTTTTCGAAACTACGGCAGCGAGAAGCGCTATTACAACAAGGTAGTCGGCGCGAATTCCCGGCTGGATGAACTCCAGGCGGGGCTCCTCAGGGTGCGGCTGCGGCATATGGCGGAATTAGAGGCGCAAAAGCGGCATATCTGCGAGAGATATCTCCGGGAACTGGACAGGGACCGCTTCCAGCTCCCCGAGATCCGGGAAGGGGCCACCCATATCTGGCATCAGTTCGTAATAAGGTCTGAAAGACGGGATGAGCTGGCAGAGTATCTGAAGAGCAGGGGAATCGGCACGCTCATCCACTATCCGATCCCGCCCCATCTGTCGGAGGCATACCGGCATCTGGGCTTCCGGGAGGGCGCGTTCCCCATCACGGAGCATTACGCCAGGTCCGTGCTGTCAATCCCGCTGTACTACGGCATGACGGAAGAAGAACAGGACTACGTCATCCATTGGATGAACCAATTTTAAAAACAGCGCCTGCCCCGCACAGCGCCCCAGAGAATTCGCGGACGCGTTGCTTTACGGCCGAAAATCCTCTGCCCAGGTCTGGGTGCTGGGCGGGGCAGGCGCGGAACTATAATACGAGGTAATAAGATGTTCAAAAAGATATGGGAGAACGAAAAGCTGAAGCCTTTCCTCCAATTCATAAAGTTCGGCCTGGTGGGAGTGAGCAATACCCTGCTCTCCTACCTCCTGTATATCGGATTTCTGCGCCTTCTCCGCGGACTGGCCTGGAAGCAGGACTATATCCTGGCGAATGTAAGCGCTTTCACCATCAGCATTTTCTGGTCCTTCTACTGGAACAACAAATACGTCTTCAAAAAGGCGGAAGGCAGTCGGCGGAATCTGTGGAAGGCCTTGGGAAAGTGCTTTCTTTCCTATGGATTTACCGGGTATATTCTTGAGAATGTCCTGTCCTTTCTCTGGATCGAGCAGCTGGGGATTTCCAAGTACGCCGCGCCGCTGCTGAACCTGGTGTTCACCGTGCCGGCCAACTTTTTCCTGAACAAGCTGTGGGCCTTCAGAGAGACCAAAAAGTGAAGCCTAGCTCAGCATCCCGCCCAGCATCCCGCCGCCGGCGCACAATGCGAACGTAGTCAAAAAGGAATTCCCCACCTCTATGCTGCCCTTCCCCACGATGAACGAGGCCGCGGCCAGTATCACGAAATAGGCACAGCCCATCACCAGCCCCCAGAGGAACCGCCGGTTCCCCATCCGCTTGCCCGTGACAAAGCCGCCGAACAGCGTCGCCACTATGTAAATTGCGATGATTGCGATGGAGACTGTCTTTTCGCTGAGACTAAGCTTATACAGCAAAAAAGCCAGAATCGCCAGCAGCGTCCCCGTGATGATGTACGAAAAGAGCAGGCTCTTCAGAAAGAAAGCCACCGGCACCCCCTCTGTCCCCTGATTTCGTTGCATGTGTTCCATGTTTCCCTCCCGTCCGACCAAAGGCTGTACATGCTCCGCCTTTCAAGTCTATTAACTTTTTATAAAATCATATGCACAGGTGGCCGGGAACTTGACAAACGCGTCTCTATTCGGTATATTTATTTTCAACTGTAAACTATCATCGCGGCGCCCGGCATCCAAGACCGGCTGCCAGTATAAGGGATTGGCCTACGGCAGTCCCTGTGCAAAGGAGTGAACTTTTTTGGACGTTCCAGAAGGTATACAATTTTTGATTCTGCTTCTTCTCATTTTCCTGTCAGGCTTTTTCTCTTCGGCAGAGACAGCTTTCAGCACCGTGAACCGGGTGCGCCTGCGTTCCCTTGAGGAAGAGGGCAACAAACGCGCCGCCAAGGTGAGCAAGATCCTGGAAAGCTACAGCAAGATGTTGAGCACCATCCTGATCGGCAACAACATCGTGAACCTGTCCGCCTCTTCCCTGACCACCACCATCGCCCTGCGGTTCGGCGTCCCCGTGGCTGTCGCTACCGGTGTCCTGACCCTTGTGCTCCTGCTCTGCGGCGAGATTGTCCCCAAGACCTGGGCCATGTTCTCCTCGGAAAAAATCGCCCTGGCCTACTGCGGCATCATCTACGGGCTGATGCAGCTCATGACCCCTGTGATCTTCGTGGTGGACAAAATATCCAACGGCATCCTGCGCATGCTGCGCATCGACCCCAGCAAGAAGATCACCACCATGACCGAGGCGGAACTGCTGACCTATGTGGATGTCAGCCACGAAAGCGGCGTCATCGAGTCCGAGGAGAAGGAGATTATCCACAATGTGTTCGATTTCTCCGACGCCCTGGCCAAGGACATCATGGTGCCCAGGATCAATATGGTGACAGTGGACGTCAATGCCACATTTGAGGAAGTGCTCTCTACCTTCCGGGAGTCTATGTATACACGGTTTCCCGTATATCAGGACGACAAGGACAACATCGTAGGCCTGATCAATATCAAGGATTTCCTCCTCACAGAGGACGAGGCGCATTTCCAGGTGAAATCCATCCTCCGGGAGGCCCACTATACATACGAGTACAAAAAAGTCTCCGATCTGCTCTATGAGCTGCGGGAGAAGACCACCAGCGTCACCTTCGTCCTCAACGAATACGGCGCAACGGTGGGCATGATCACTCTGGAGGATCTGCTGGAAGAAATCGTGGGCGAGATTCGGGACGAATACGACGCGGACGAGGAAGAGTACATCCAGAAGCTGGACGAACGGGTCTACCTGGTGGAAGGCAGCATGAAGCTGGACGATATCAACGACGAGCTGGACACCGGGCTGGAGAGCGAGGATTATGACTCCATCGGCGGCATCATCATCGAATGCCTGGACCGGCTGCCGGAGGACGGCGAGGAAGTGGCGCTGGAGAACGGCATCCGCCTGCAGGTACAGGGCATCGAGCAGAACCGGATCGTAAAAGTGCGCATGACCCTGCCGGAGAAAAAAACGCCGGAGGAAGAGACCGAGGCCTCCGGGGAAGAAGACGACGAATAACGGATTTCAGGCCCTGCACGCTGCGGAAAGGGCGGCCCTCGGCATCAGCCGAAGCGGCCGCCGATATAGCTTTCCGTGCGCCTGTCCCTGGGCCTGCAGAACAGGCTGTCAGTGCTGCCGGACTCAACCACCTCTCCCCCCAGGAAGAAGGCTGTGTCGTCCGCCACTCTGGCAGCCTGCTGCATGTTGTGGGTGACGATCACCAGCGTATATTTTTTCCGCAGGCTCTTCATCAGCTCTTCTATCTTCAGGGTGGAGACCGGATCCAGGGCGGAGGTGGCCTCGTCCAGCAGCAGCACCTCCGGCTCCACCGCCAGGGCCCTGGCGATGCACAGCCGCTGCTGCTGGCCCCCGGACAGCCCCAGGGCGGGCTTCTTCAGCCTGTCCTTCACCTCGTCAAAGAGCGCGGCGTCCCGCAGGGCCTGCTCCACGGCCTCCTCCAGCCGCCCGCCGCCCTTCATGCCATGGAGCCTGAGACCGTAGGCCACATTGTCGAAGATGCTCATGGGAAAAGGGGCAGGCGATTGGAAAACCATCCCCACCCGTCTGCGCAGGCTGGTCACGTCCACTCTTTCGTCATAAATGTCCTCCCCGTCCAAAAGGACCTGCCCCTGGATGCGGACTCCCTCTACCAGGTCGTTCATCCGGTTCAGGCACTTTAGGAAGGTGGATTTTCCGCAGCCGCTGGGGCCGATGAGGGCGGTGACTGCGTTCTCCCTGATTTCCAGGCTAACCTGTCTCAGCAGGGGATGCTCTCCATAGGACAAACTCAGTTTTTTGACCGATATTTTGCTGTCTCTCATGCCTACTTGTCTCCTGTTACCGCGGCGGCAATCTCAAAGTCAGGATGTCAGTGCAAAGAACCGACCCAGTCTGTCAGTGCTGTTCTGCTTCTGCCTTATATTCCGGAAACTGCTTTTTATAACGCTCCAGTTCTGCACGAAGCCTCTGTACCTCTTTCTCTGCTTGTTCTTTCGCCTGCCGTTCCTGTTCCTTCGCCTGCCGTTCCTGTTCCTTCGCCTGCCGTTCCTGTTCCTTCGCCTGCCTTTCACGTTCCGTATTGACACGCTCCTCCGCACGAGCATCTTCCCTTTCAAACTCTATACGCCTGTCAAATGTGTAGTCCAGTTGTGTCACCTTTGTCACCTCCTCGCGGCGCCGTATCAGAAATTCCCGTAGAACGCCCTCCTCGATGCAGCGGTCTATGGCTCCGTCTATCGCTTTCGCCAAATCCTTTTCCGGATACATTTCAAGCCCCTCCCGCACATATCTTACAAATACCATGTACTGCTCTAAAACCGGGCATTCTGACAGCAGCTTCCGGTTCTTTCCCGAATTGATATTATATACGGTGCAGGTCAACTCAAGCTCCGGCTCTTCCATCCTGTTCGCATACGCGTCCGACAGCTTCAGCTGATACTGCTCCGGCTGCTCCTCCACCCCATTGTAGAACACCGCAAACCGGGGCGTCGGAATCTTCACCAGCTTCCTCCCGTATATGTTCTGCTTCTTGACCCACTGCTCCAGGATATTCGTCGCATAGATCAGCGCTCGCAGAGGCATGTTGGGGCAGACGGTGGATTCATGCTCATATACGCTTAAGTTCATGTCCAGGATAAACGCCGCGTCATTGCGCACCGACAGGGAAATCCCCCTCTCCAGGCTACACACCTCCACAAGCCCAGGATCCCTGTAATCCGAATGGTTCAGCGCATTATACACCTCCAGCGCATACCCAGGCTCCTCCATCAGCATGCCGAACACATCACTTTTATACTCTCTGTTTCCCGCCATAAAACTCCTCCTTCCGTGCGCAGGAGGATCGCGGCCCGATACTATATGCGGAAACTCCTGCCCTTATTAATAATAAATGGATAAAAGCATGAATTTCCTTGATAAAATGAAAAATAGAAATATATGACAAGTATGCAGCGCTAACGGCCATACCGAATCTGAAATATGCTTTTCATGAGTTTACCATACTTATGAAGGAAAGGCAAATGTTTTTTCATTACATATTCTCATTCAGAGCAGCTGCACCCGGTTCTGGATAATGCCAATCACTTCGTCCAGGCTTTTCTTCCCTGTGTAGTAGGCTTCCACCTCCTTCAGGACAATGCTGGCCACCATGTTCCGCAGGCCTGATTCCTCTGCCCGATGAGATATACGCTCATCAGCGTCACCATACTGTCTATGGCATCGGCGTGTCCCGCTCTCCGCATACCAGCCTGATCAGCAGATTCAGGAACAATGCCAGCAACATCAGCACACAGCCGATACCGAAAGCGGCTTCGTACTCCCCGTTCTGCATCTGTAGATACAGTTCCACGGCAAGGGTTCCGCCGGGTTCAAATATCTTTCCATACAGAGCGGCCAGGCTTTTCCCAAAGCCGCCCCCAAGCCTTGGCAGCAGCCTGGCGCTTCCCGCGGTGAACAGCAGCGCCGCCGATTCCCCCACGATGCGCCCCACTGCCAGGATGATGCCGGTCAGGATGCCCGGGCTGGCCGAGGGCAGCAGAATCGTCCGTATAAGATGCCATTTCCCGGCCCCCAGCCCCAGTGCGCCGTATCGGTACCCCTCCGGCACTTCCCTGAGGGCCCTCTGGGTATTCCTCACAATCAGGGGCAGCACCATCAGGGCCAGCGTCAGCGAGCCGCTCAGCAGAGAATAGCCCATCCCCAGCACGCCGCCGAAAAATGTCATGCCGAACAGCCCGAAAATCACGGAGGGAATCCCCGCCAGGGTCTCCGTGGCGAATTCGATGAAGCATACTATCCTACCCGGTTTTTCGTATTCGTTCAGGTAGATGGCCGCCCCTGTGCCGACAGGCACCGCAATCAATAAAGTCATCAAGATTATGTACAGAGTATTCAAAAGGCTTCCGGCAATGCCCACGGTTCCCTGGCGCACGCTGGTCACCGTAGTCAGGAAGCGGATGCCCAGAATCCGAAACCCCCGAAAAAATACATAGCCTATCATCCCCAACAGCAGGAACGCCGAAAAGTAAGCCGCTCCGTATATGGCCGCCAGCAGAAACAGTTCCCCCGGCTTTCTCCTTTTCCCATACAGCGTCCTCTCACCCATCGCCCCCAGCCCTTTCTTTCAGAATCCCTGTCAGCAGCAGGTTCATCAGCATGATGAAGCAGAACAGAACAAGGCCTATGGTGAACAGCACCTGTCTGTGGACGCCATGGGCATATCCCATCTCGCTGACGATGGCCGTGGTCAGGAACCGAACCGAACGGAAAGGAAACGGCATATTGACGCTCCCTCCGGATACCAGCGTAATGGCCATGGCCTCCCCCAGGGCCCTCCCCACGCCCAGCACCAGTGCAGTAGCCAGGCCGGATTTCGCCGCTGGAAGGACACAGCGGAAAATGGTCTGCACCCGGGAGGCCCCCAGAGCCAGGGAAACCTCCCTGAGGGAGGGGCACACACCGCGGATGGAAGCTTCGCTGATATTGATGACCGTGGGCAGCATCATGATTGCCAGCACCACGGCGGCTGACAGGAGATTCGCGCCGCCCGTGAACTGATGGCTCCCGGAATCCTCGAAAATCCGCCGCTCCAGCCTGTACATCCAGGGATTCAGCAGATAGATGCCCAATAGCCCATAGATTACGGAGGGGATTCCCGCCAGCAGTTCCACGGCACATTTCACCACGCCCGCGAAGCGCTTTCCGAACCCCTCCGCCAGATAGACCGCCGTCAGGATTCCCACGGGGATTCCGATGCAGGCGGCGAGGAACGTCCCTGTCACAGAGGTCAGGATGACATACAGAATGCCGAACTGGGGCTGCGCAGCCGTGGGCTTCCACTGGGATCCAAACAGGATTTCTTTCAGCCCTATCTGCTTCAGGGCCGGAAGGCCCCGCCGAATCATATAAAATGCGATGAACGCCACCGCCAGAACGGCGATGGATGCACAGACCCCGAACACCGTCCTGGCTGCCGCTTCCACCGCTGTCTCCCTCTTCCAATGTCCCATCCGAAGGAACCTCCTATCTCGATATCCCGTCCTTGATTCCTGTTCTATTGCTATAGCCTTAGGAATTGTCGGAAAATAACTGATGCAACTTGTTTAGGAGAAAGCCCAGAAATACAACGAAAACGGCTATAAACTCGCATCAGTTATTTGTAGACAATTCCTTACTGTCCGCTAAGTACCATTATATCGTTACCCCAGTCCCATCGCTGCCTTTTGCCTCCTTGCTGCTTTATTGACTGCTTAAGTCGTCAATTCCTTTCTCCACCATCACCAGACCCGCCCTCGTCATAATCTCGCGCCCCTTCTCACCGAACACATACCGGAACCAGGCCTGCACCAGTTCTTCCTGGGCAGAGACCTCACCCCTGGTAATCATCAGGAACGGTCTGCACAGGGGATAGCTTCCGTTTCTGACATTCTCTGCTTCCGCTTCCACGCCGTCCAGCCGCAGCGCCATGACATTCTGCCCTGTCCTTCCTTTTCCGTCTGTCTCCACCATGTCGAAGGACACATACCCTATGGCACCGGGAGTCGATGCGATTCTTGCCATGACAGCCCCCGTGCTGTCCAGTTCGTTGGCATATGTACACTGTTCCCCAATGCCCAGCAGGGTCTCGAAAGCCTCCCTGGTGCCGGATCCTGCCTCCCGCCCGATCACCACAATCGGTAAGTCCTCGCCGCCCAGGGCTGCCCAATTGGTGATTCGGCCCGTATAGATATCCGCCAGCTGCTTTTTTGTGACATCCCTGACCCCATGGAAAGCATCCACGCACACGGCAATGCCGTCTATAGCTGCCACGTTTTCCGTCAGCCCCCTGGCCCGCTCTTCTTCCGTCAGGTTCCTGGAGGAATTTCCGATTTCCGCCCTTCCCTCCGCCACGGCTTCGATTCCGGCGCCGGATCCGGTGAACTGGACTGTCACGGCGACTTCCGGATACTGCTCCATGAACCCCTCTGCCAGCCCATCCACCGCTTTTTCCATGGAAGAGCTCCCCTCCAGCCGGAGAGAGCCGACAAGCTCCGGCGCTGCGCCGGTCGCTCTTTCAGGTTCGCCGCCGCAGCCCACACATTCCGCCAAAAGCAGAAACACAGCCAACATTCCAAGTCTTCCATATATCCTTTTCCCCATGCCCCATACCCTCTTATACCCACAAACGCAAATAATTTCCGGACTGCACAGGAAACGTTGAACGCATCGGCAATCCAGCGCTGAAAGCGGCAATCAAATGCGTTCACGAGTATAATAGCTGTCAGGAAATCTCCCTTCTCACGAACTCCACACCGTGGCCAGGATTCCCTCGGCAATCGCCCGGGCCGTCTCCCCGAAGCGCTCATCCAGCAGCTGGTTGTCGGCGTCCGTATTGATGAAGCCTACCTCCACCAGCACTGCCGGCATCTGGGTCCTGTTCAGCACCACCAGGTCTGCCCGCTCATTGACGCCCTGATCCTCATACCCTACCAGCTCCAGCCGGGCATTGATATTGCGCGCCAGCCTTGCCGCCTCTCCGTAATGGTTGTATACCAGCGTCTCCACTCCCGAATATTGGTTGGGATACGGGCTGGAATTGCGATGGATGGATACAAAAAAGTCCCCCTGTACCGCGTTTCCCTCCTGAACCTTCTGCTCCGGGGACTCATAGACATCCGTGGTCCTTGTATAATAGACGTCCACCCCGTTCTCCTCCAGAATCTTTCCTACCGCCAATGCCAGCGCCAGCACGTCTCCCTTTTCCTGCCTGCCCTGATAGACCGCACCCGGATTGTTCCCTCCGTGTCCGGCGTCGATCACCACCAATGCCATAGACCTAACACCTGTATGCCCGTTTCTATCATCCTATGCGGAAAGCATGTTTTTTGTTCCGGGGCATTGACATTTCCGGATATCGTGATACAATAGTGCATGGCAGTTCGAAACCATCCTGCCATGGAAGCAATTCACCTGCTTCCAAAAACAAAACTAAGGAGCGGAGGGGCAGAGCATGCCCTGGGGCGTCCTTTGGGGCGCTTTTTATTTGTCATGGAAAGATATAACAAAATTCTGGAGAAAAACGAACGGGAAATCGTCCTTCTGCGGGGTAGCGGATGCGTCTACCGCAAATGTGCCTTCTGCGACTACCATACGGACAAATGTTCCGACCAGGAAGCCAATTACGCCCTGAACAGCCAGGTCCTCGGCAGGGTCACCGGGGAATTCGGGGATTTGGAGGTCATCAACAGCGGCTCTGTCTTCGAACTGGATCCGCGGACCTTGGCGCTGGTGAGGCAGATATGCCTGGAAAAGGAGATTTCCACCATCCACTTTGAATCCCACTATCTCTATCGCGACCGAATCCCTGCCCTCAGACAGGAGTTCTCCCCTTTCCGGCTCAAGATGAAGCTGGGCCTGGAGACCTTCGACTGGGATTTCCGGGAAAATGTCCTGAAAAAAGGGATTCCGGAGCAGGACGCCGCCCTCATCTCCCGGCACTTCGACGAGGCGAACCTTCTGTTCGGCATCAAAGGGCAGACTCGCGAGTCCATGGAGCGGGACATCGCGCTGGGGCTTTCGCATTTTGAGCGCCTCTGCGTCAACATCATGTGCAGGAACACCACGTCCGTCCGGCCTGATGACCAGGTGATCTCCCAATTCCTGGAACATATTTATCCAAAATACAAGGACGATGAACGCATTGACATTTTGATTCAAAATACTGACTTTGGAGTAGGTGACTGATATGACTAACGAATTATTATTGATTGGTTCTGTGATTTTGATTTTTTCAATGGCTCTTCTTTCATACCGCTTTTTCGGCAAGGCCGGACTGTACTGCCTCTCCGCCGTTGCCACCATACTGGCCAACATCGAGGTGCTGCTCCTGATCAGGGCTTTCGGCATGGAGCAGACCCTGGGGAACGTGCTCTTCGCCGTCACATTCCTGATTACGGACATCCTCTCGGAATGCGAGGGGAAGAAAGCCGCCAACAAGGCGGTCTGGATTGGCATGGCCTCCTCCCTGTTCTTTCTGCTGCTGAGCCAGAGCTGGCTGCTGTACGTGCCCAGCGAGGGCGACTGGGCCATGGGATCCTTCCGGGAGATATTCTCCAGCACCCCCAGGATGCTGCTCTCTTCCTTTCTCGTCTATGCCATCAGCCAGCTGTTCGACGTATGGCTGTACCACAAATGGTGGGCCTTCACAGAGAAGAAGACCGGCGACAGGCGCAGGTTCCTCTGGCTGCGCAACAACGGCTCCACGCTGGTCAGCCAGATTCTGAACACGCTGCTCTTTACGCTGTTCGCCTTTTACGGCACTTATGATATGGGAACGATCCTTTCCATCTTTGTATCCAGCTATGTGATATTTATCTTCACTTCCCTGCTGGACACGCCTGTGCTGTACCTGGCAAGAAAGGTGCACGACCGTTCCCAGCGCTCCGCCTGATTTTCTGTTGACCCAAACGCTATACATAGCCCCCTTCGCTTCGGGCCGCTTTGGACATCTGCCGTCCATTCGCGCTGTTTTTTGCGGCAGGCATATCGTAATGCCTGCCGCTTTTTGTCTGCATCTCCAGGCAGAGCATCGTCCCGGTTCTGATCGACCGGATCTCTCTGGAAAAATACATCCGGAAAGACTGCCCCCATTTACTGAGATGAACCGGTTTCGTCATGCATTCCCCTCTTGCCCCAAAAAGCGCTCCAGCGCCTCCTCCGACATGGGCTTGGCGTAGTAGAACCCCTGGATCCTGTCCAGGCTGTTCTCATGGGCGCTTTCCACCTGGACGGCGGTCTCGATGCCCTCTGCGACGACGCAATAGTTATTCTCGTGCATGATGTCCGCCAACAGGCTTATGGTCTTCTGCCCTTTCTCCGTGTCGTTCATAATCTGGATCAGCGACTGGTCGAATTTGATGACCTCGAAGGGCAGCGAGAGCATGCTGGAGAGATTGGAATAGCCTGTTCCGAAATCATCCAGGTAGAAATGGATGCCCTTCCTGGACAGCTCCTCCATCACTTTCCTGACCTCCGCGAAGTCCTCCGTGACGGTCCGCTCCGTGATTTCTATCCGCAGGTGGGAGCCGTCCAGATGATATTTCTCCAGGTTCGCCTCGATCCGCCCGATAAAAGTAGGGTCCAGGACCTGCTGGCCTGTCATATTGACAGAGACCGTCTTTAACGGCAGATCAGGATGCTCCCCCAGGAAACAGCACACCTTCTCCAGCACGATCCAGCTGATTCCGTCAATCAGGCCGTTCTCCTCCGCCATGGGGATGAACTCCCCGGGAGAGATGAACGACCCGTCCCGGGCGAACAGCCGGATCAGCGACTCCGCGGAGGTGAACCGCCCCTCTCTGCAGTCATAGATGGGCTGATAATATATCTGGAAAGTCTTATTCTCCACCGCGTAGCGCACTTCTTCCATCACGTACTTTTTGTGCTGCATGTCCGCATTCAGTTCGTCTCCGAAAAAAAGTACGCCTTCAGACGCTTTTTCATGAAACACGGTCACCGCGTAATTCATCTTGTCCAGCAGATCGTTCTCCGTGTCCTTCAGCCGCAGCGGGAAATGGATCACATGGGCCCTGGCCATGATCTCCTGCCGCTGCCCCTCCTGATCCACGGACCATATTTCCCGGAACCGCGCCTGAATGTCACCGGCAAGCCCGGCCGCCTGCTCCCTGGTCCCTTCAGGACGGAACAGAACCAGCCGCGAATTGGCGATCCTGTATGCCACGGCCTCCACGTCCAGGCCTTTCAGGTACGCCGCTATGGCCCGAAGCAGCGCGTCCCCCACAGGAACGCCGTATTTCCGGTTGATGCGCATGAGCTGGGTCAGCTGTATCAGCACAATCTGCCCGAATCTGCCCGCGGCGGCATTCCTTTTGATATCCGCGAAAAAAGTCATCCTGTCCCTGAGCCCCGTCATAGAATCGTAGGTGATAGCATTTGCTTTCGATGTATCCATCTTCATTCCTCTCCTTGCCCCTTTTGATCGCCATATCCTTCCGGAATCTCCGGACCAGCGCCACATCCTTTTTCAGAAACCGGTTCCGCCCGCCTGAGATTCCGAGAGCATGCCGTTTTCTTTCCTCCATCATAAAACAACCGCAGGCAAATGTCAATTCGCCGCAAACCGACAAAAACGAAATAAGCCAAGAAAGACATTGCAAAATTGACCATTCGCTGTTAATATGTTTAGTAGATTGGAGAACAAAAGAATGATTCATTATATCGAACTAGCCCCCGGCATCAGGACACCCAAGGGAAACTTCACATTCCTCTATGATGCGACCAAACAGGCCGATCTCTACCAAAAATGTCTGGACGCGGAAAAAGTATCCAAGAAATATTACAACAGCTGCATGAACCACCTGCGTTCCGCCATGGAACTGCTGGCCACGGACATAGAGCTCCGGCACAGGCTCTCCCTTTGCGGCGATTCCAAGAGCGCGGAGCTCCTTGCCCGGGAGATTGCCGAGGACATCAGAACCAACCACAATCCGGAAGGCGATGGCAGCAGCTACAATTGCAAGACCATACTCCGGCATGAAATCAAGCGCCGCTCCCTGCGGGCCGAGGACCTGGTAAATGACTACAGGGAGTTTGTAAGCAAAGGCCCCGCCTTCCTACGGGAAAAATATGAAGAGGGCAAGGTTCCCCGCCGCTATTTTACCCTGATCAACATGGTCTACGACATGTACGGGTACTTCAGCGAAGGCTCCCATGCCGCAGGCCATACCACCGGGGAGTCCTGCGAGGCGATGCTGCGCTTCTTCCACGATTTGGCGTCGCTGCTATATGACGTCCCCCACACCTATCAGCCCCACCTGTGCCCCATCGGAGACTATTTCCCGATCCAGAAGTCCCTGTACAAAAAACTGGGCTTCCTGGACAACATCTATGTAACCGAAATCAACGGAACCGTGGAATATTTCCTTCTGAAAAAGGCCGCCGGCCAGATGAGCCGCGCCCAGAGGCGGGAACTTGACGCTTTAAAGAGTCTCTGGAAACGTTCTGTCGATTCCCCCAACAATATCCTCCTGATGCAGGAGACCGTGGGGGAGGATCAGTACCGCTGCCAGGTGTTCTCTTTCCCTGACAGGCCCATTGCCCTGACGGACAGCCTTCTGCAGACCCTCACAGCCGCCGAAAAGGACGAGCTGGCCCTGGGAATGCTGAAAGGCGTGGCTTCCCTTCACAGCATGACGCCGCCGCTGCCCCACAGAGGGCTGAATCCGGAATCTTTCTACCTGTGCAAGAATGCATACGGCATCAAGCCTTTCATCGTCAGCTTCGAGACCGTGAAAGACCTTTCCTCCGATGCGGAATACACCATGTTCGACAAGGTGAAGAAACTGGGAAAGGATAAGCTGAAGCAATGCTTCGTGGCACCGGAAGTCCTGACCCGGGAGAACGACGAGAACCTGATGAAGGCCGATATCTATTCCCTGGGCAAGCTCTTCCTGTATCTCTACACCGGCAATGTGCTCCTGGCGGAAACCTCGGACGAGCGGATTCCCAAAGACAAGCGCAGGCTCATAGAGCAGATGACTGCCACAGACCCTGGCAGCCGCCCGGCCATTTCTCAGGTTCTGCAGGCATTCCTGGAAGCTTCCGCCCGGAAGCCCTCCTACGCCATCTGCTCTGTGAAAGGGGGACGGGGTGAGCAGGAGGACGCTTTCTATTGCAGTGAACTGGAAGAGCATATGGGAGACGATGTGCTGTTGGGGGACACGGCGCAGCTTCCGTTGATTCTGGGGGTCTACGATGGGTTAGGCGGCGGGGAGAACGGACAGGACATGTCCCTGCTGGCGGCCAGGAAGACTGCCTCTTTCTGCCAGAACCTGCTGCACTATGAGCTGGACAGCTACAGCCAGCAGCTGCGCACTCTCACCGAACAGATGGCAAAAGAGGCCGAAGAATATGAATCCCGGGAGGGCCTGGAGGACGCTGGCACCACCATGGCTGTGGCAGTCCTTACCAGGAAACGGTTGCACATAGTCAACGTGGGCGACAGCAGAATCTACCGCATCCATGCCAATCAGATGGAACTGATATCCAAGGACCATCGCTATGTCTCCAGGGGCCTGAAAAAAGGGGAATTGTACCAATATATCGGCATGGCTCAGGAAGAATCCAGCATAGCTCCCTACATCCGCGAGGAGGATTACGCACCGGAAGATGTGATACTTCTGTGCACGGACGGCTTCAGCGAAGTGGTCTCAGAAGCTGAGACACTGGAAATCCTGGGAACCCCCGCCCCTTTGGAACAGAAGGTCCTGGAACTGGTGGACAAAGCCGCTGAGAATGGCTCCAAAGACAATATTACGGTAATTCTATATACAAGAGGTAACAGTGATGAACAATGAGAGAACCAAAGCAGAACAGTTAGTAGCATCTACCTGGCCGGGAATCCATTTGGAGAAACGGCTGGGAAAAGGAGCCTACGGTTCCGTATATGAATGTGTAAAGACAGACGCCGCTACCAACTTTACCACCAGAGAGGCGCTTAAGATTATCGATATGACCTTCGATGACATAGAATCTCTGGCGGAAGAAGAAGGCACCACGCCGGACTCTTATTATCAGAGAAGAAAAAAAGAAGCTATTGATGAAATTGAAATCATGTATCGCCTGAAAAGCCCTCACATTGTCCACATCAATGACTATGCGGTAATCGAGAAGGACAATCTGGAAGGTTTCTATATCCTGATACGTATGGATGTCCTGACCAGCCTGGCCAATGTGATGAAAGAGCATACGGAAGACTCCCAGGCAGAAGCGGAAGAGCTTGCAAAAAAAGTAGCTCTGGACATCTGCGACGCGCTGATTCTGTGCCGGAAGAAAAATATAGTCCACAGGGACATCAAACCCCAGAATGTATTCATATCGGACAACGGTGAATTCTACCTGGGTGATTTCGGCGTGGCCAAATCTTTAAGCGGACACCTGAGTAACTTAAGCTATAAAGGCACGGAACTGTATATCGCACCGGAGGTAGCCCTTGGCAAGTATGACCATCGGGTAGATCTGTACTCTCTGGGACTGTTGCTCTACCAGCTCCTCAACCACAGACGGATGCCTTTTTGCCCTGCTTATCCCAAGATTCAGTCAGCAGAAGACACCCAGGACGCCTATGTAAAACGGGTCATATCCAGAGAACCTGTCCCCGCACCCGACAACTGCTCTCCCGCTTTTGCCAAAATCGTGCTGAAGCTGTGCGAATACAACCCGGACAACCGCTATAAAAACGCAGAAGAACTGAAAGAGGCACTCCTTGCCCTGGATCAGGCGAAAACGGAACAGAAAACCGGCGCTTCCGCAGGGAATCCCGCGCCTATTTCTGCGCCTATTACAGAGAGCTCCACCCCTGCTCCGGAAATTCCGAAGCCCGTCATGGGCAGTTCCAGTGCCGCCCCGGAAAATCCCAGCCCTGTCAGACCTGACACTGCCTTCGGGAATTCCGGAGCCTTTCCAGGTTCCGCCGGCTTTTGCACCCAGGATAACAGCGCCGTGCCGGAAAAGGGTTCCCGCGCTGTCCCGGAACCTTTAATGCCTGTGCGCAAACCGGACAAAAAGAAGCTACCCATCTGGGCTCTGGCTGTAGTCGCGACTGTAGTCGTAATCGCCGGGGCATTGTTATTCGGCAAGACCGTATTCGCTCCAAAGGATGACAGCGGTGCTTCCCTGACCCAGTCCGAACATGTTGGAGAACCCGACGCTTCCGATTCCACAGACAAAGCTGCCACTGGCAACACAGACATAGACGACACAGCCGCCCCCATCTACTCAGGCGAAGGCATCAAGCTCACTTCGCTGAATATCGTAGAAGGCGACGGGGCAGAAGTCAAAGAAGACATTGTCAATTCCCTGGGAGAGTCCTTCGAGGAAGCAGTCTCCATTCTGGGATGGAACCACCCCATTTATGCCCGCTTCTATGTCAGGGACTACGAAAGGATTGTAGGCAACTATTCCTGCCCGGAGAATGACACCAGGTCCGGTGAAACCTTTGAACTCTCCATCTACCTGGACGATGCCGTGGATGCCCCTGTCCTAAAAGTCGACATGAGCCGCTCCACCGCCTCCACGCCCTTCGACATCGACTTAAGCGGCGCCGATTTCATCACATTCCATCTGGACAACAAAGGCTGTTACTCCCCTGGACTCCTCCTCACCGACTGCTTCCTCTACGGCAGCGGTGCCCAGACAGGGGCAGCTGGAGATGGGGAAGTCGCCAATCCCCAGGCTGGCGGCAGTTCAGACGTTCCGCCTGCTTCTGATGGTGTCAGGCTCACCTCTCTGAATATCGTAGAAAGCGACGGTGCGGAAGTCAGGGAAGACGTAACCAATTCCCTGGGACAGTCCTTCGAGGAAGCAGTCTCCATTCTGGGATGGAACCACCCCATTTATGCCCG
>CAJUFI010000030.1:24689-48817 GCA_910585665.1 uncultured Acetatifactor sp.
GCGGCGCCGATTTCATCACATTCCATCTGGACAACAAAGGCTGTTACTCCCCTGGGCTCCTCCTCACCGACTGCTATCTCACAAAATAGAAAATTCGCAATTGCCCGGCGGAAAGAACATCCGGTTCCTTTCCGCCACAGAGAATCCGTCAGACGGTTCTTTCTCTCAATAGGCGCTCCTGCACGAAAGAATCCACTTTGCCCGGTCAAGGGGATCCACTCCCCTTCTGGGCAGCGTCTCAAGGAATCCCTCCTCGCAGGGACGATAGGAATCAAACTCCATCACATAGCTCCCCTTCCCTGATGTCAGAGAACGGAATGTCACAGGATAATCCAAGGCATCCCGAAGGGGGACTACCGCTTCCAGGCTGAAAATCCCTGACCGCATCGCTTTCCTTCAGGGCCCGCAGCGCCGCCACAGGGGTGGCCACGAAAAAGTCCAGCGGGTGGGTGTGCACATGATGGTGCTCCCCGTCCGTCAGCGTCACCTTAGCGTCCGTCACCTCCCAGCCGTAGATCCCCTGTCGGAACGTATCCTCCACACTCGTTTTTACGTGATTTTGATAACGGTATGGCAATACTTTCTCCTTGATGGCGGAGGAGAACACGATTCCGCTCCCCGGCGGCAAAGGCTCAATCTGTAGCTCCACCACCGCCCAGCAAGGCTTCGGCATGGTATAGACCTCTTTTCCCACCGCCATGTGCCCGGGCATCTCCTTATACACCACGGAAGGGTTGGAACAGGTGATTTCCAGTCCGAACCTGGTCTGTAGAAGTTCTTCCAGAATCTCAATCTGCACCTTTCCCATCACCCGCAGATACATCTGTTCCGTCATCGGGTTCCTTTCGTAATGGAGCAGGGGGTCTTCCTCGGAAAGCTCTGTCAGAGCCGCGGCCAGCTCCAGCTCCTTCTGCTCGTCCACCGGCTTCACCTGAATCATCAAAAGGGGCTGCAGATCCATGGCCGACTTCCACTCCCCCAGATTCATTCCCTCTCCGCCTATCACATTGTGTTGCAAAAAATTATTTAGACTGTGAATGGTAACCCGCCCTTGAAAAAGATGAAGAAAATCTTCCGCTTTCCTTGAAAGAACAGGCCAGATACATTATAATAAAAGATACGACTACCCTCTGCCCAAAGGAAGACAGGCAACATCGAGGGAAAGCATTGAGGAGAATACTATCATGGGGAAACGAACTTCGCGGTTTCTGAGCATCAGCCTTGCTCTGATATCGCTGTTCTGCATACTCATATTTGTCGGCCAGGCCGCCTACATAAATTATCTGGGTGAAAACGCCCTCCGTCAGCTGGGTGTCTTCTACATGTCCGGAATCAGCCAGCAGGTCGCCTCCCATTTCGGGACTACCATGGAGCTGCGCCTGTCCCAGGTGGAATCCATCGTCAATTCGGTTCCGCCCGGACGCTATTCGAACGAGACATCCATGCGGATCGGGCTGACCTACAACGCCCGCTCCATCGGATTCGAATATCTGGCGTTCTACACCGATGACGGCAGTTTCCACATGCTCTACGGCTCCCAGGTGACGGCGGATGTCCCGGAAGCCCTGCACAGCTCTGTCCAGGGAGGAAAATATAACGTCTCCGCCGGTAAGGACGCCAAAGGGACCCCCGTGGTGTTGATTGGCGTGCCCGCCCATTATGCCATGAGCGACGGCAGCGCCAGCGTGGCCCTGGTGGCCGGGCTCCCTGTCAGCTATCTGGGCGATATCCTGGAGAGCAACATCCAGAGCGACCTCATAGAGTACTCCATCATCCGCGGCGACGGCAGCTATGTCCTGCGCAACGGCAGCATAGAGGAACAGAATTATTTCGACCTGGTGGAACGGCTCTATCAGCCATACAACGGCAAGACTCCGGCACAGTATGCCTCGGAACTGCGCACCGCCCTGACAAACGGCGAAAATTATACCAGCGAGATCATGATTTCGGACGAACACTGGAACATCTACTGCACCCGCCTCCCCAATTCGGAGTGGAACCTGCTTTTCAAGATTTCCCACAGCACCCTGGACGAGACGGTCAATCTTCTCCGGAACAAATGGACGTATATCTCCATCGGCGGCTGCTGCCTGATCATCTGCGCCCTGCTTCTGGCCTTTTTCCTGATCTTCTGGAGATACTACCATCTGACCAAAAAGCAGATGCAGGCCCTGGACGAGGCCAGGCGGATCGCCGAAGAGGCCATGCTGTCCGCAGAGCGCTCCAACAAGGCCAAAAACGAATTCCTCTCCAACATGAGCCATGACATCCGCACCCCCATGAACGGCATCATGGGGATGGCCTCTGTCGCCATGAGCAATCTGGACAATCCTGCCCGGCTGCGCTCCTGCCTGAAAAAGATACATGTGTCCGGCCGGCATCTGTCGGGGCTGATCAACGATATGCTGGATCTGTCCAAAATCGAGAACAAAAACCTGGTCTTGAACAGAAATCCCATCTGCCTCCGCGATATCATGCAGAATATCACCACGATCATCCAGCCCCAGATCCAGGAGAAGAAGCAGCACTTTTATGCCTATGCCCATGACATCTGCTTTGAGAATGTCTATTCCGACCGGGTGCGCCTGAGCCAGATTCTCCTGAACACGGTGGGCAATGCCGTAAAGTTCACGCCCGAGGGAGGCACCATCGAAGTCGACTTATATGAGGAGCCCTCGCCCCTGGGAAAGCTCTACGTCCGCTCCCATCTGCATGTCAGGGACAACGGCATCGGCATGGCTGAGGAATTCCAGGCCAGGATCTTCGATGCGTTTGCCAGGGAGGACAATGCCCGCGTGGACAAGGAGGCCGGCGCCGGAATGGGGCTGACCATCACCAAGCACATCATAGACGCCATGGGCGGCACCGTCACCGTGAAGAGCAGACAGGGAAAAGGCAGCCATTTCCACATCACCCTGGACATGGAAAAAATCCTGCCGCAGAAGGTTCTGCCCGATCTGCCCCGCCGGAATCTGCTGGTCATAGATGATGACGCGATTGCTTCCAGCCTGGCCGTCACTTCCCTGGAATCCATCGGACTGCAGGCGGAGGCCGCCTCTGAGCCGGAGCAGGCTTTCCGGATGATAGAGGAGCACCGCGGCCGGGAGGACCGCTATCATTTGATCCTGCTGGATTGGGACATGGAGGGGCAGAATGGGAACGCCATCGCCAAAGAGCTGTCCGGGCGCTTCGGCCAGGAACTGCCCATTCTTCTCCTCACGGAAGGCGAGTGGGACGAATCGGAGAAAAGCGAGGAAACTGCCGCCGTCCGGGGCTTCATCTCAAAACCCCTGTTCCGCTCCAACCTATATGAGGGCCTGCGCCCGTTCCTGGAGGCACCGGCCCTTCCACAGGATCGGGAAGAAGAGGCCGCGCCTGACCTGACCGGCAAACGCATCCTTATGGCGGAGGACAATGAGCTGAACTGGGAAATCGCCAATGCGATCCTGAGCGAGTTCGGACTGGTGATGGAGTGGGCGGAGAACGGACAAATCTGCGTGGAAAAATTCGAACAGTCCCCGCCGGCAGGGTATGATGCCATATTGATGGACCTCCGCATGCCTGTCATGACAGGGTTCGAAGCAGCCTCCGCTATCCGCAGGTCGAAGCGGGAGGACGCCCGTACCATCCCCATCATCGCCGTCAGCGCCGACGCCTTTGAAGACGATATCCAAAAATGCCTTGACCACGGCATGAACGCCCATACGTCAAAACCCATTGACGCGGAGAAGATCCTCTCTCTGCTGCGGCAGTATCTCCGCTAGAAGATTCGCAAATCCAGAGAAAGGCAGCTTTCTGATATGAGACTTTCTGATATAAAAAAAACCACTGCTTTCCTATGCCTACTGCTGTCTGTCTCTGCCCTGTGCTCCTGCGGCGCGCCGCAGATCATGGAGCCCGATGAGGGCGGCGACGGCAAAGAAGACGTAGAACTGACTTTATGGACTTTCCCGGTAGGCAACTGGGGCAACCCCACCGCGGTGTCCAACATCCTGTACAGCTTCCATAAGGAATATCCGGACATCCACATTTCTGTGGAATATCTGACCTACGACAACGGGGATGAACGGATCAGCCAGGCCGTCCTGGAGAACCGCGCTCCTGACCTGGTTCTGGAAGGCCCGGAGCGTATTGTGGCAAATTGGGGCGAAAAGGGCTGGATGGTGGATCTGTCCGACCTGTGGGAATCCGATACCGCCGGGGAGATCTATGAAAATATCAGGGCAGCCTGCCGGTACAGGGACGGCGCATACTATGAATTCCCGATCTGCATGTCCGCCCACTGCATGGCCATCAATTATGATATGTTCCGGGAGGCCGGAGCCCTCTCCTACATCGACGAGGAGACCCATACCTGGACCACGGAGGGGTTCATCCAGGCTGTCCGGGCGCTGACCGCCTACGGCCAGGAAAACGTCGGCATCATCTACTGCAAGAACCAAAGCGGCGATCAGGGGACCCGCGCCCTGGTGAACAATCTCTACGGCGGTACCTTCACCGACGAGGCGCACACACACTATACCATCGACAGCAAAGAGAACCAAAAGGCGCTGGAGCTCCTCTATGGCATGGAGGGAATCACCTTCGCACCCTCCCTCTCCTCAGTGGAGGCGATCGACCTTTTCTGTAAAAAAGAAAGCGCCATGTGCTTCTGCTGGAATAGCTCCATAGAGATCCAGCAGACCATCAACAACCCCACCCTGGACTTCGAAATCTTCCCCATGGCGTTTCCCACCAGCGAAGCCGCCCCAAAGCTTCAGGGCGGCATCTGGGGATTCGGTATTTTTGACACCGGCGCTGAGGAGCGGATAGAGGCGGCCAAGACCTTCATCCGCTATATCTCGGAAAACGACACGGTCTACACAAGGGCCGTGCGCGCCTCGTCCTACTGGCCTGTGCGGGAAATTGAGGATATCTATGAAAACGATATCTTTATGTCGGAATACAGCATCTTCATGTCCTACATGGACAGCTATTACCAGATCACCCCCAACTGGCCCCAGGCGCGCACCGCCTGGTGGCAGATGCTGGCAAAGATTGGCGCCGGAACCGATATCCCGGAGGCCGTGAAAGGCTTCCCTTCCCCGGACTGACCGGGCCGCCCCTCACACTCACAGAGCCTCTTCCGGGCCTGCCATGTCCCGCAGCACGTCCCTGGCAGCCCTTATCTTCTCCTCCATCGTGCGGAAGATTTCGTACTCTCCCAGCCCTGGGACGCCCATGGACACGCCCTGCTTCCGATAGGCCATGGCGCTGTCCAGCACAGTCTTCCCGGACATATGGTAGCTGGACGCTTTTGTGGCGGGTATCATCTCCCGGATGACGCCGCTGTCCACTCCGGCTCCCGCCATGATGTCCACCGGGCCTCCCGCCTGTACCAGACCGGCGATCAGCTCTCTGCCCTCCATGCAGTTCTCCCGCTGCCCCGAGGTCAGGATGGTCTGGATTCCCAGGGCTTTCGACTGCTCCAGGGCCTCATAGGGATCCCGGCACATGTCGAAGGCCCTGTGGAGGGTCATATGCATGGGACCGGCCAGTTCCCGGAGCCTTGCCATCCGCTCCCTGTCCAAGGCTCCGTCCGCCAGCAGACAGCCCACTACCACGCCGTCCGCCCCCAGATCCCGGTACAGCTCCACACTGCGGGCAATGATTTCGAACTCATGTTCCGTATACAGAAAATCGCCATACCTTGGCCGAATCAGCACATGGATCCTGGTCTCTGTCAGTTCCCTGACCTTCTCGTACAGCGCCTGCTCCGGGGTGGTCCCCCCGATGATCAGATTTGCGCACAGTTCCAGACGGTCAGCCCCTCCTCTCACGGCCGCCGCCGCCGATTCCGCGGAATCCACACATGCTTCCAGAATATACTTCCCCATCTTCCGTCCCTCTCCTTTCTATCCCCTGAAAATCCGTTCCCAGTCATCTCGCCACGCCAATCCGCCGCAGGGACATGCGCGAACCGGCACTTTCCCCCTGCCGTCCCCCAGTTCAGGCCTCATTTCCCGCCCCGGCGCACTGCCGGAGACGTGAAATCCGCAGCACACATTGATGTCCTGCGGATTTCTTCCCTGTCTGCAAAAGCAGGGCCTTCTCAAACTGCCTCTCTCACCGGCCCGATTCCCCTCAGCCCGCCTCCCGGCACAGGCTCCCGGAAATCGGACGCTTAACATCCGTACACTTCCGCCACATACCTCTTCAGGTTCGCAAGGCCGATGGAGATGCCCTGGATGCAGTCTTCCATGCCCTCGAACTCGATGGACACATATCCGTCATATCCCGCGCCCTTCAAAGCGCGCAGGCACTGCACCACCGGCACGTCGCCGTGTCCCACGATTGTGCCCCGCAGGAAATTGCCGCCTCTGGACTGGAAGAAGCCTGCGCCGGGATTGGCCTCCTGGCCGCTCTTCACGATGAAGTCCTTGGCATGGACATAGAACGCGTAAGGGGCGCATCTGCCCACAGCCGTCACCGGGTCGTCGTCCGCGCAGAGGAAATTGCCCAGATCCACCAGCTGACCGAAGTTGTCGTGGGCCACGGTATTGATCAGCTTCTCCACCCGCAGGCTGTCCTGGGAAAAGAAGCCGTGGTTCTCCGTCATGGTCTTGACGCCCTTCTGCGCGGCGTACTCTGTCACGGCCCGGCAGCCGTCCGCCAGGCGTCCCACGCAGTTGTCATAGCCCTGGTATGTACGGTTGGCCGGTCCTCCGGTGACATCATGGCGCATGGTAGGGCAGCCTAAGGCTGCGGCGATGTCCACCAGGCCCTTCACCCGGTTCACCTCTGCCTCCAAATCCCCGTCGCTGCCGTTGAGGAAATCCGCCCCCACGGCAAAATTCGATATCTCGATTCCGACCCTGTCCGCCTCCGCCCGGAGCTTGCCGGCATATTCCAGGGGCGTCTCCCCGTTGGGGCCATTGAACTCCACGAACTCGATGGCGTCGAAACCCATCTCCTTCGCTTTCTCGATGCAGCCGAAAGTGGTCAGCCTGCCGCTTCCCGTATACTGTCCAAAACTATATGAGCTGACAGCAAATTTCATGTCCTTGTCCTCCTCGTATTTCAGTTCCTTTCTCCAGATCCGCCGCCGTATGCACAATCCCTATCTGATCAGTCCATTGAGGAAATCTACGGCAAGGCGGATATCTCCCTCCGGATCGTCGCCCACTTCGCGCTCAATGGTCAGGAATCCGCGGTACCCTATCTCGTCCAGCGCTTTCAGGTAGTTCCTGAAATCCACGCCGCCCTTGCCCAAGGGGACTTCCGTAAAGGAAGGGCTGGCCAGCATCTCGGACTCCACAAGACCATAGACCTCCTCCGGGGCGCGGTAATAGTTGCGCACACCGTCCTTGGCATGGGTGTGCACGATATAGTCCTTCAGATTGTGTACCGCCTGCACCGGGTCATCGCCGGTGACCATCACCAGATTGGCAGGATCCATGTTCACCGCCACCCCTGTAGAATGGAGGCCGTCCAGGAACTGTTTCAATGTCGCCGACTCCTCCGGCCCTGTCTCGATGGCAAAATGGGCATCCAGGGAATCCGCGTACTCGGCCAGCCTGAAGCATGCCTCCTGCATGACCTTGTACCTGTCATGGCCGGGGTCTGCGGGGACCACGCCGATATGGGTGGTCACGATGTCCGTCCCCAGCTCCTTGGCCAGATCCAGAATCCGCATGGACCGCTCGATCAGCCCGGGATTCAGCTCGGGATTGTGGAACCCCTTTCCCAGGTCGCCGCAGAGCGCGGAAATCACCAGCCCTTCGGATTTCACCATGTCCAGGAATTCCTTCCGCTTCTCCCCCACCAGGTTCTCCGGGGCCAGGTCGCCGCTGACTGCGTACATCTGTATGCCTTTCGCGCCTATCTCTCGCGCTTTCCGAAGCGCTACAGGAACGGGCTGCCTGAAGGACTCCAGCATCACACCAATCGAAAAATCGTACATAATTCCTTTCTTCTCCTTTCATGTATGGCCGAATCGACTTTTCTTTCGCCTTTGTCCTATCAGTATATACTATTTCGGCATAGATATAAAGCTTTTATTTTCTTTTTTCACAAATCTTTGCCGGCGGCCTCATTCCGCCAGATACATCTTCAGCCCGTCTTCTATCTTCTGGACCGTATCTTCCCTGGACCGGCTTCCCTCCAGGTAGGGCCCCAGGCATTCGATCAGCACTTCGCGAATCTTGGCATCCTCTTTCACGGGCCGGTCCAACGCCTTGCACATAGCGCACAGCTTCTGTGCCGTCTCCTGGGAATAGGGCTTGCTCTCGAACATCATACCGTCTCCGATATCCGTCCCGATGCTGACTACAGCCGAATAGTCGGAACGATCCTTGACCGCCAGCTTCTCCAGGGACGCGCTGTTCACAGGAAAGCCATTGCTGTCCGTGTCCTGCACCTGCTGGGACAGAGCGAACTGCAGGAAATCCTTGGCCGTATCTATATACTGGCTCTTGGAGCAGATTCCCATCTGCATGGAAGGAAGAAAGCGGTTTTCGAAGGCAGCGCAATCGCCCTTGATATATTCCACCATAGACATGGGGAACATGCAGTCATCGAACCCTCCCACTTCCTGGAAGGCCAGCTTCGTCTCCGCGGCAAGATTCCACATGCCCGATAGCACATCCTCCTCGGACCGGGAGGCAATGATGCCGCAGCTGTCGCCTATGGTCTTGAGATACTCCAGATATCTCCCCATGGCCTCCCTGTCCAGCTGCTTGCCGCTTACGATTTCGTCACAGAAATAAGGGTAAAATGTGTCCACCAGCTCCGCCACGGTCTGGGGCTGCAGATAGTTGTAGTCCGCCTGGGCCAGGAATTCCGAAAGCGCCTGGATAGAGCTCATGTTCTCCGGAGCGATGTCGCGCCCCATGGCCATGTTGAACCCGAACTGCAGCGGCACCACATATCTCTTGCCGTCTTCCCGCACATAAACGCCCGTAATATTGGCCAGCACCTCCCCGGACTCCTCCAGAGGCTTCACCACATCGTCCAGATCTGCCAGCAGCCCCTTATCGGAATAAGAGTCCATGTTCAGATGGTCCATGACCACGATATCCGGCGCGTCGCTCCCCATCAGCCTGGTATTCAGCTCCTGGTAGACCGCCTCGTAGTCCGGTATCTCATAATGATACATGGGATATACATACTGTATGTCTATCAGCACCTCCGGATGGGCCTTGTGGTACAGGGTGGCCGCCTGCTTCAGCAAAGTGTTCTCATAGACCGTGTACAGCCGCAGAACCTCTTTGACTTCCGAAACCGCCTCAGGGTCGTATTCATATCGGTTCAGCTTCTTCTCCCCGTCCGCCAGGAACAGCGCGTAGATGCTCCCGTCCTCCAGCGCGGCGAAATCCGTGCAATAATATTCCGACATCCCGAAGTCCGTCTCTATGCCCGATGCCAGCTGCTCCCACTGTCCTTCCGGATTCCCTCCGGCCAGCCTGAAAATGCCGTTTTCACAGGCGCCGATCAGGGTGCCGTCCTTCAGGGCGCTGAGCGCCAGGCTGCCGGTGCCTCCGACGGCGAACATGGCATCCGCTCCCTCGCCGCCCTCTCCGGTCGGATAGGGAATCGTCGCCGCTCCATCCTTTCTGCCGTCTTTGCGCACTTCTATCTGGCCGCCGCTTCCCTCTGAGGAACACAGATAGGCATTGGTGCCGTCCGTCACGATACCGCCCTCATAAAATGCGGTCATCTGTTCATGCTCCAGGATGCTGCCGTCCTCTCCGGACAAAAGGGCCACGCCGGTGTAGGAAAGGGTCATCAGGGTGCCATTGTCCAGCGCTGCCATCCCTGTCACCATCTCGTAACTGCCCGTCTCCTCATTCTGTACGTTCCACTCTCCGGGCGTGATTTCCCGGACGGCATCCCCTTCGCCTTTCCACAGATGGGTCTTGAACGCATCTTCCTCCGTATAACCGGTGTACAGATACTCTCCGCCTCCCGACCGGGCCAGCCCGATCTCCATCCATTCCTCGGCCGGAAGCTCTATCGAGGCAAACCAGCCCGGCGTCACCTCCGCATAGCTATCCCCCTGCTTTTCCCATTCGCTCAAGACCGTCTTCCCGTTTTCCTGCTTCGATGCCAGAAAGCGAAGTTTGTCTTCCGCCGTATACATCTGTATGATATCCCAACCATCCAGTTCCGCGGGCAAGGGCTCCTGGTTCTCCACGTATCTTCCCTTGCTCTGCTCTGCCTGGCTTCCGCCGTTTCCGCCGGTTCCTTCGTTCCCGCCGGTTCCGCCGTTGCCTTCTGCTCTGCTGTCTCCCGCGGATTCCCCTTTGCCGCAGCCGCTGAGGGCACCGGCAAGAACCGCCGCCGTCAGCAGGGCCGCAAGCCATCTTCTGCCATTTTTCCTGTCCATTTCTCCGTTACCTCCTGTTCCGGTTTCGCTATCCGTCCACCATGCCTCAGGAACTGTTTCTCAGTCGTTCGAGGACAACTCCTTCGGGGCTATCGGATTACGAGCGCGTAATCTTTTTATTCTTCCACAATGCGTTTACGCCTGCCCTGCGGACTCCCATATCCCACATATTCCCACTCAGCGCGCGCTTCGGGCCCATGGTCTATCCGCAGCTCAGTTCCCGGTTATCATAGCAATCAGATGTGACAAAGTTGCGTCATAGATGTGCCTAAGTTGTCACATACCCTCTGTTCACACAAGTTTCACAAACAGAACGAGCTCCCTGACGGAACTCCCGATGAAGCCCGTCAGAAAGCTCTGATATCTATCTTGCTTCCTCTGAACCTGCTATGTCAGCTGTCATTGTCAGTTGGAGGTAGATATAGACATACTCATACTCATATATCGCCCTGCTATCCGGAGTGTCCATATCCCCGGCTGCGTTATCCGCAGACGTCATCACGACGCTGCTGATGTCAATGACCGCGGACATCTCTCCGTTTCCGAGGCTCTTGCGGAAGGATTTTTTGCCCAGGTCATATCTCCCCACCGTGGAATAGCTGGATACGATTCCGAATGAATCCGCGTAATCATCCAAAAGCGTGTCTATCCTGTCACGGTCCTGATATTCTATCGGATGGCTGACGGTGACCGCCGCGCTCATCACCTGTCCGGTGGCCGCGTTCAGAATCAGCATCCCGTCTATGCCCGCGGCGTTGAGCTCCACAGCCCAATAGCTGAGCCAGGGCGCTTCCCCGGACTCCTCCTCCCTGGCCCAGAGGAAACAGCCCACCTTGTACTCCCTGGCCTCTCCCCCCTCATCCGGCTCCAAGCCCAGCCGCGGCAGCAGGAACTCCTCCATCCAGCCCTTTCCGCAGTCCACGGCCTGCGCCATGGACAATTGGCCTGCCTGGGGCTCATGCAGATGTCTGTCCCCTCCTCTTTTCAGACATTCCACCGCCTGCGCCAGTTCCTCCTGCGTCAATTCCGCCTGCCGCACCGCGGCTTCGTCCACGTCCTGGGCCTCCATCTTCTGGGTCTGAACCTGAATAATCCTCATCTCGCCGCCCGCGTCCAAAATCCTGTCCTCCTCTGCCGCCAGCCGCACCTCCACCAATGCCAGGCCGCCGAAGGCGATGGCAATGGCTGCCAGGATACCGAGCAAATCCGCCAAACGGCTCCTCTTTTCAGTCTTCGTCCTCTTCATCCTCTGTCCCGCCTTTCTCACAGTCCAGGCAAAAGCTCACCCTGGTTCCCTCTCCTTTTCTGCTCCGGAACATAAGCTCACAGCCGTGCACCCTGGCGATCCGTTCCGCCAAAGCCAGGCCCAGGCCTGCGCCGTGCTGCTGCCTGGAACGGGCTTTGTCCACCATGTAGAAAGCCTCCGTGATCCTGGACAACTCTTCCTCCTCCATGCCGCAGCCGTCGTCCTCCACACTGATCCGGTACCCTTCCTCCGTCACCTCTCCCAGCAACGCGATCCGGCCGCAGCCGGCTTTCATGGAGTTGTCCATGAGGTTGATCAGCAATGTCTTCAACAAATCGTAATCCACCTTGATATAGGCCGGCTCCGCCTCCAGCCGCAGCGCCACCTGCCTCTCCAGGAAAATCGGCCTCATGCCCTCCGCCACATCCTGCAGCAGTTCGTCCGCCGCCATCTCCTGCAGAGGGAAGCTCTGCCGCCCCAGCACGGTCAGATCCATCAGCTTCAGCGACAATGCCTCCAGGCGCATCCCCTCGTTCCAGATATACCAGGACGCGTCCCGCACCGTCTCCCTGGGAAGCTCCCTCTGGTATATCATATCCGCATATCCGATGATGGAAGTCAGCGGCGTCTTCATCTCATGGGCGAAGTTCCCCACGAAATCCTCCTTTTCCCGGGCCGCCCGGGACAGGGCTTCCACCTTCTCCTCCACGGCCTCGGCCATCCGGTTGAAGCTCACCGCCAGCTCGCCGATTTCATCCCTTCCCCTGATAGCCAGGCGCTCCTCGTAATCTCCCCTGGCCATCCGGTCCGCCGCCTCCGACATCCGCTTCAGGGGCCCGGTCAAAAGGACCGAAAACATCCCCAGCAAAGCCATGCCGATCACCATGGCAAACAGATAGCACCGCAGGAAGTACTGCCGCAGGGTCTCCTGCTGCCCCACGGTCTTGCTGATGTCCCACTGGGTCACGAAATAAATCCAACGAAGACCGTCCTCCGCGCTGTCCTCCAGCATATCCCATCCGCTGCATTCCACCATGCCGCCCACCAGGACGCTGCTGCCCTCAGGATCCTTCCGGAACCGGTACACATGGGCGTCCTCCTCCAGACTGTCCAGGAAAGAAGAATCCATCCCCTCTATCTCCGAGCACAGCAGTGTCTTATCCTCAGCATAAAAAGCCACCGGAAGGCTGATCTCTTTTGCAAGGAAATCAAACAGCGCCCCCGCTGGCTCCAAAAGCCCAGGATTCTGCTCCAGGAAGCCGCTCTCCCCCTGCCCGTTTGCCGCGCCCTCTTTCCCGAAGCTGTCTTCCGCCCACTGCCATATCAAGAACGATTTTTCCTGTACAGAGAAATCATCCTCCGTCACCACCATACTCATCTGGACATCCAAATATGTCAGCAGGGCCGACTGGACGGTGAACTTGTCATACTGATATTGTTTCATGGCGAAATCCCCTTCCCTCGCCATGCTGCTTTCCATAGAATAACGGAGCAAAAAATACCCCGATATCGAAAATGCCAGGCCGAACACCAATGTCCCGCACAGGAAAATCTTCGTAAACAACCGCATATGCCGAACTCCCTGCCCGTATCTAACCGTTCCCCTCCAGCCGGTACCCTATACGGAATACCGTCCGGATCTTATCCTCCCAGCCCAGCTTCTTCCGCAGCCTCTGGATATGGCTGTCCAGCGTCCGGGTGGCTCCGGTAAAGGGCTCCTTCCACACTTTTTCGTACAATTGTTCTCTGAAAAGCGCAATGTTGCGGTTCTGCATCAGCTCCACCAGCAGATCGAACTCCTTCATCGTCAGCACCACCGGCTGCCCGGCCTTCAACACCTGCCTGGAGCTCAGCTGGACGGACACGTCCCCGAATTCCAGCTGCCTGTCCCCCTTTCCCAGCCTCCGCAGCACTGCTTCCACCCTGGCCAACAGCTCCCCCACCTGGAACGGCTTCACCAGATAATCGTCCGCCCCCGCTTTCAGCCCCCGCACCTTGTCGTTTATGCTCCCCTTGGCCGTCAGGAAAATCACAGGCGTGCCGGTGGGCTTGATATATTCCAAAAGCTCATAGCCGTCCACTTCAGGGAGCATGATGTCCAACAGGACCAGGTCGAAAGCCCTCCGCTCAATATAATCCGCCCCCTGCATGCCGTCATAGGCGCATACGCAGCGGTACCCCTCCGCGCTCAGATTCATGCTGATCAGATTGGAAATCGCTTCATCGTCCTCCACCACGAGAATATCCGTCACAAAACCACCTCCTGCCATTTTTCAGTATACCCAAAAAATGTATCCGACTTGTAAAATCCGCCCTGTCAAAAAGCCGCCGGAACCTGTCATTCCGGCGGTCTCTCAAAACAACTCTATTCTTCCGAACCTCAGACCTTACTCATATCGATCATGCCTTCCACAGCCGACCAGTCGATGTCCGGCAGATTCTTCTGCATCACGTCCGCCGTCATCTTCTGCTTAGAGCTCATCTTGGCCGCATTGAACACCAGGAACCCCAGCGCAATGACCACAGCTATCCCCATGATCGCCATAGGCGCCCCCATCTGCCAGGACGGATCGAACCGGCCAGGTTCGTTCTTTATATAAAAATAACACCCCACGCTGAATATCAGCCCCACCAGGACGCTGATGATAGAATTCTCAAAAAGCTTATTCTTCAGATTAGCCACCGCCCAGGACTGAGGCTTCCCGCAATGAGGGCATATATCCTTGAACGCCGCATTATAGATGTGCTTCCCCTCCGCATTCTCATAAGCCTCCTGCAGAGTATTCTTCAAATTCTGGAAAGCCTGCTCTCCCAGCTTCGTCTCCTCCTTCTGGGACAAAGACCTGGATATACTATTATGAGTCGCCTCCGTCCCCACAATCGTAGCCTGCAGCGCGCCGCTCTCCTTCGTGCACTGCTCACACCTGAATGAATAAGGTACCTTAGCGCTCTCTGTCCTTTTATGCTTGTAATAAGAACTCATTTCAAAAATCCTCCTAAAAATGAAATATTTTTCACCTGTGCGGTTGCAATCCAATGGCTTGTCTGCATGCAAGCTATTGCAATGCAGACGCAAGTGCGCGCAAACGCGAGTTTTGCGAATGCGGGAGTGGTTCGGATGCTCGAATGAGCATCCAACCGCACAGGTGGAATATTTTTAGCGTTGCACACGCCCCGAGGCATCTCCCCCGGCCAGAGTCTCCACCTCTTTCCTGGACACCAGGTTGAAGTCGCCCGGAATGGTGTGCTTCAGCGCGGAAGCCGCCACGGCGAATTCCAGAGCGGCCCTGAAGTTCTTGCCGTCCAGCAGCCCGCAGATGACGCCGGCCGCGAAGGAATCCCCGCCGCCCACGCGGTCGATGATAGGGTGTATGCTGTATTCTTTCGAATGATAGAACACCTTGCTGTCCCTGGCGTAGATACATGCCGACCAGCCGTTGTCGGAAGCGGAATTGCTCACCCTCAGGGAGGAAACGCAGTATTCAAAGTTGTAGTCAGCCACCATCTGCTCAAAAATGGACTGATAACCGGCCAGCTCCAGATTGCCGCTGGTGACATTGGTCTTGCCGGGCTTATAGCCAAGCACCAGTTCCGCGTCCTCCTCGTTCCCGATGCACACGTCCACATACTGCATCAGATTCTTCATGACCTTCTGGGCCTTCTCGGAAGACCACAGCTTCTTGCGGAAATTCAGATCCACGGACACCTTCACGCCGTGCTTCCTGGCCGCCTTCAGCGCCTCCTCGGTAAGTTCGGCCGCGGTGTCGGACACAGCGGGGGTGATGCCTGTGAAATGGAACCAGTCAGCGCCCTCAAAGATCGCATCGAAATCGAAGTCCGCAGCAGCAGCGGTAGAAATGGAAGAGTGCGCCCTGTCATAGACCACCTTGGACGGCCTCATAGAGGAGCCGCTCTCCAGATAGTAGATGCCAAGCCGCTCGCCGCACCTTGCGATATGCTTCGTTCCCACATTGTACTTCCGCAGGGAAGCCACCGCGCACTCGCCGATCTCATTGTCGGGAACCGCCGTGACGAACTCCGTGTCATGCCCGTAGTTGGCCAGAGATACCGCCACATTGGCTTCGCCGCCGCCATAGTTGATGTCGAACTCGTCCGCCTGAATAAATTTCTCAAAGTTGGGGGTGGACAGCCTTAGCATGATTTCCCCCATGGTAATTATTTTTGCCATCTTCCTTCATCCTTTCTCATCATTCATGGACCTCACCATTACCGCCGCGGTCTCTCTATGCCGTTTCCGCGTCCCGGCTGCCACACCGCGGCATGCTTGTCCGCCTCCTTTCACTTCTGCAGCAGATGCACCGCGAAGCCGCCTATTTCCTCTTTCAGATAGATGGCGTTGATTTTGCCGTCGTCCCTCAGGATCGGCTCCTCGAATGCCACGCCCAGCACCGTGCCCATGTAGTTGATCGCCCTCTCGATGTAATTGGTCCTGATGGCGATATGGCCGTGGGTACCTCTGCCCGGGGTGTTCAGCACCTCCACAAGGGTACCGGCGAAGCTGCCGGCGGGGTACTCCTTCACAGGCAGGCCAAAGAGGAATCCCAGACGCCTGACAGCCTTGTCCGCATCCTCCTTGTTCTGGAAATTGATGCCCACATGCACCAGTTCAAAGCCCAGCATGGTCTGAACCGCTTCCCTGGTCAGCTGCTCAATCTTGTCCCAGGCGCCCTCCTTCATCAGATCCCCGGGAACCATCCAGGAGCCGCCGCAGGCGATGACTTTGCCGAAATCCAGATAGGACGTGAGATTCCTGGCATTGATGCCGCCGGTGGGCATGAACTTCATGTTTCCATAGGGGGCTGCCATGGCCTTGATCTTCGCAAGGCCGCCGGACTGTTCTGCGGGAAAGAACTTCACTACCTCCAGCCCCAGCTCAATGGCCTGCTCAATGTCGGAAGGGCTGGAAGTGCCGGGAGTGACGGGTACGTTTTTCTCGATACAGTATCTCACGGTCCTGGGGTTCAGGCCGGGGCTGACGATGAATTTCGCGCCTGCCTCCACCGCAGCGTCCACCTGTCCCGCGTTCAGCACCGTGCCCGCGCCCACGCACATATCAGGGAAGTTGGCAGTCATGAGCCGGATGGCCTCCGCCGCCGCGTCGGTGCGGAATGTCACCTCCGCACAGGGGAGCCCTCCCGCACACAGCGCCTTTGCCAGAGGAATCGCGTCTTCAGCCCTGTCAATCTTTACAACGGGAACGATGCCGATTTTGCTGATCTGTTCCAATACTGCGTTCATTTTTCCCTCTTTTCCGCATGCAGTTACATGCTTTTTGATATTGCCACATTGCTTTTCCGGCTTGGATCTCTCTCCGGATACTGGCGGCCTCTGTGCCGCACATATTATAATTATACACCTCATGGCTCATTGATTCCACCACTTTTTTCAGCGTATTTTTCTTGCCAAATACTGATCCAGCGCATTCTCCCCTAGGGCAAGCGCCTTAGTCTTTTGCGCAATTTCTCTCAGGACGTCCCTCGACCGGAACTTCCACTTAAGATTCGAGAGAGCAATCGGCGCTAATGGGCACTAAAAGCAGTGCCCTCCGGCTTTCCGAAAACCTGTCAGCCACCTCCCAAGGAATTCGAGTTCCTGCATCTTCATCGCATCATTCTGTCCCGGATGCCAAAACTCTCGCTGTCCCACAGGACGCGCCCGTTCCCACCAGAGTCATTTCAGCGGATATGCGCCTGGGGGTCTTCGTCCTCGAATTCAAAGACGCATCTCTCGTAGGCATTGATGATATGGGTGTCCATATATCTGTCATACCGCTTATGCTGCCTGCCATAGGTCATATGCACATGGCCGTGCAGGAAAAACTTGGGACGGTATTTCTCCATCAGCGCCCGGAACACCTGGAACCCCTGATGGGGAAGGTCCCTCCCGTCCCCCAGCTGATAGGCCGGGGAATGGGCCACCAGAATGTCGAAGCCTCCCTTGCGGAACAGCTGGAACCGCAGCTTCCTGACCCGCTTGGTCATCTGCTTCTCCGTGTACTGATGAGGGCCGGGCTTATAGCGCATGGAACCGCCCAGCCCCAGGATGCGCAGCCCGCGATAGACATAAATCTTGTCCTCGATACAGGTGCAGCCCTCGGGCGGCATCTGCTCATATTTCTTGTCGTGGTTCCCGTGCACGTACAGCACCGGCACGGTGGAAAGTGTCACCAGGAAAGAAAGGTAACGCGGATCCAAATCGCCGCAGGAAATAATCAGGTCGATTCCCTCCAGCTTGCTTTTCTCAAAATAGTCCCACAGATATTTGGACTCTTCGTCCGCAATCGCCAAAATCTTCATCGTTCCAAGTCAGCCTTTCTATTCCAGTGCCGCTGCCGCTCCGGTACCGCCGCCTAATTTAATTCCTTCGTAACGCCCTGCTGCTTAATCACAGGCTCTGCCTGTTCCTTGAGCTCCTCCTTCTTGGGGATGGCGCCTATCACATTCTCTGCCAGCCAGTCCATGGTCATGATCTCCTCCGGCAGCATGACCCTGCCGGGATCCTTCTGCACCAAGCCGTCCTGGGAGTACAGGATGCCCGCAAAGGGATTGAATTCTCCCGACATGATTGTCTTTTTCAGAAGCTCCACCAGCCGCCTGGTGCCGATGGGCAGATGCCTGGAGCAGACCACATCGATGACCCCCGCCGACATGCCCCACCAGTAATTGATCGCCTTGGTGGTGGAGGCATTGTCGTCATATTTCCAGGTGCCGTCCATGATCGTCCGGATCAGCTGCTCATAGAACTTCCCCCAGTGGTACAGGGGCATGGCAAGGTTCCTGGAATGTTCGCCCTGCACATGATAAATGCCGAAAAACCGGGAAGCCTCCTCCGGAATCACCATATCCCTTCCAGAGATGCAGGTGGAAGACGTCTCCCGCACTACCTTCTCCATGTCCAGCTCCTTCATGGAGGACCACACCAGATGGACCTTGGCCCGGGGATTGATCATCTTCGCCCCCAGAGCGAACGCGTTGATATTGGCGATGGAACCGAAAATCGGATAGTCCGCGATATACGTCAGCTGGTTGTTCTCCGCCATGGCCCCGGCAATGGCCCCCATCAAAAACTTCGCCTCGTGCATACGTGAATAGTATGTACGGATATATCGATGAGAAGTATTCAACGAACAGTTCAGTATCCGCACTTCCGGATTGGCGATGGCCGCCTTCACGCTGGCCTGCACGAAGGGCGGCGTGGTGGTGAATATCAGGTTGCAGCCCGAACGGATGGCATCCGCTATCAGCCCTTCCACATTCTCCTCGGTTCCGTTCTCATAGGCCACGGTGCTCACCTCGTCCGGGAAGGTCTGCTCCAGATAGAGCCTGCCAAGCTCGTGGGCATAGGTCCAGGCCGAAGTCCCGGGGGTCTTCTCATAGATGAACGCCGCTTTCATCTTCGGCGCGCTCACAGGAAGCAGCATGGAAAGCAGCGGCTTCTTCTCGGTGCTGGGCTTCATCTTCAGGTCGATGTCCCCTTCCTCCTGGAGAAGCTCGAATTCCTCCCAGCTCTTTGCGATCAGCTTGCTCAGCTCGCTGGTGGTCTTCGCGTCCATCTCATCATAGCCGTACAAAGTGATGAAGGCCAGAAACGCGTCTCCCTTGGTAATGGACAGCTTGCCGCCTCCCCTGGCCTCATACTCCGAAGAAAAACGCGTATAGAGGTCGCTGAACTTCAGCCTGTCGTCATCCGTCCACTCCTCCCCGGGCTTCTTCCCCACTACCTTCTGCAGCTTCGTGAAACTGCCCTCCTGGGAGAACCAGATATAGTTCACCGACGATGCCTGATAAAAGTCCATGAATTCATAATAAATCTTATTCTCTTTCTCGTCTGTGCGCGGAGGCACGATGCGGGTCACTTTCCCCGGGATGGAGACCGCGCCGAAGTACTTCATGACGCTGACCCGCTTATTGCCCTCCTCCACATAGAAATAGTTCATGTACTCGTAGGCCTTGATCGGGTCGCGTATGCCCTCTTCCTTCTGACTGTCGCTGAGCCTGATCCATTTCGCGGCGAACTCCGAACCATCGTTCAGTATGGGCATGAAATTGCCCGCGAAAGAACTGCTCCTTCCCATGGTCTTCGTCCCCACGATACGGTCTATGGGCACCTGCACCAATCCAAGGGGCACCTCATAATAGCGGCTGTCCGGCATGATGTCGTCCAGAACCGCCAAAGTAGGCTTCTCTCCCCGCATCATCCTTGCCTGATAATCTTTTTTCCCTAATCGACATGCTTTCGAATAATCGTCAAATCCCATAACGCAAATCCTCCTGTCCTGTTCCACATCCCCTTCCCCAAAGAATATGCTTCTTGGGTTCCTGTACAGATCACTTTTTCGCAAAGCCCGGCTCCGGCCGCGCCTTTTTCCTCCCTGGGAAACCTTTCCTGTCCGGATTCCCAGTACCATTATATGAAAGGCAAGAAAGAAATGCAAGAAAAAAAGAGAATTCGGCTGTTTGACCGAATTCTCTCATCCGATTTCCCGAAATGTCGTCAAAAAATCATCCGCTTCAGGATATGCCGCTTAAACCGTCTGGAATTTTCCGATATAGACCGGATATGTGGAAGTTCCCCTCATTTCCTTTCCGGCAGTGATAGTGACGTTCTTGTCCATCACCAGGTATTCCACATTGGCCCCTGCGTCCACCACGGTATCCTGCATCAGGATGCAGTTCCTGACCTTCGCGCCCTTCGCCACCCTGACACCGCGGAAGAGGATGCTGTTCTCCACTTCGCCCTCGATGACGCAGCCGTCAGCCACCATGACGTTCTGGACTTTCGCGCCCTCGATATACCTGGTAGGGTTGTCGTCACGGATCTTCGTGTAGATCGGCCCGCCGGAGAACAGCGCGTCCAGATTATAGTCGTCCAGAAGCTTCATGTTCTCATCGAAATAGCTCTTCATATCGCAGATGCGCGCGATATATCCCTCATATTTGTACGCCTGTACGTTCAGCTTATCCAGCTGAGGCAGCAGCACGTCCCGCTCGAAATACTCCTGGCCCCGGACGAAAGCCGTGTTGATCATGTCGATCAGAAGCTCCCGCTCCACCACGAACATGTTCATGGAGACGTTCTGGACGCCCGCATCCTTGGCGTTCACATATATCTTCCGGATTCTGCCCTTCTCCAGGCCGAAAGTGTAATAATAGCCCAGATCGTTGGCCTGGCTCTTCAGGAAGCTCTCAGGCAGCTCCTGCTCATTGTATGCGATGGTCACGTCCGCGCCGCTCTCGATATGGGCCCGGATCATGTCATCGAAGTCGAAATTGACTACGATATTGGTGTCCGTGATCACCACGTACTTTTCCTTCTCGTCCCGCAAAAAGTCCAGGATGTTGGACAATGCGCCCACCCGGCCCACATACGGCTTCGCGCTCTTCTCCATAAAGGGCGGGAAGATATGTAACCCGCCGTTCTTGCGGACCAGGTCCCACTCGCGGCCGGAATCCAGATGGTCCATCAGGGAGTGGTAATTGTTGTTCACCATCACGGAGATATTGTTGATATCACAGTGGGTCATGCTGGACAGAATGAAATCAATCAGACGATAACGGCTGGCAAAAGGAATGGAAGCCATCAGGCGCACATTCACCAGATCCGGAACCAGTGCATCGTAACTGTTGGGGAAAATAATGCCCAGGGCACTTGTATTTGATCTTACCATTCTTCTTCACCGCCTCCTACGTTTTTATTCACCATGGCTTTGGGGCCTACCTTGGCATTGTCGCCGATGGTCACCCCTGCGCCCACAGTGGCCACGCCGTTCTCCTCTTCCGTAGGCATGGCGCCCACCACCGCGTTCTCGCCGATGGTCACGTTCTCCGCCACGATACAGTGCTTCACCGTCGCGCCTGCCTTGATCACCGTGCCGCCCATCACTACCGCGTCCTCGATCACCGCGCCCTCTTCCACCCTGACGCCGGCAAAAAGGATGGAGTGCTTCACTTCGCCCTTAATCCTGCAGCCGTCTGTGATCATGGAATTCTCCACCACGCCGCCTGCGCTGACCTTATGGCCCGTCATGCCGCTGTTGCGGCTGTAAATCTTCCAGTCCTCGTCGAACAGGTTGATGCCGCTGTGCTCGGGATCCAGAATCTCCATATTGGCCTCCCAGAGCGAGGAGATGGTCCCTACATCCTTCCAATAGCCGTTGAAGTGGTAAGCGTACATCCTGCGGTTGTCCTTCAAGAGGTTGGGGATGATGTTGTTGCCGAAATCATTCTCGGAATTGGTGTCTGCCTCGTCCTCCTCCAGGTATTTCCTGAGGATGTCCCAGTTGAAGATGTAGATGCCCATGGACGCCAGGTTGGACTTGGGATTCTTGGGCTTCTCCTGGAATTCCGTGATTCTGTCGTCCTTGTCCGCCACCATCAGGCCGAAGCGGGACGCCTCCTCCCAGGGCACTTCCATGACGGCCACGCTGAACTCCGCGTTCTTCTCCTTGTGGAACTTCAGGAAATCGCTGTAGTCCTGCTTGCAGATCTGATCTCCGGAAAGGATGATGACATACTGGGGATCGTATCTCTCGATAAAGGAAATGTTCTGATAGATTGCGTTGGCCGTGCCCTTGTACCAGTCGGAGCCGCTGGCTTTCTGGTAAGGAGGCAGCACATGTACGCCGCCGTAGAGACGGTCAAGGTCCCAGGGCTGGCCGTTTCCGATGTACTCATTCAGCACAAGGGGCTGATACTGGGTCAGGATGCCGACTGTATCGATTCCGGAGTTGACACAGTTGGAAAGGGGGAAATCGATGATGCGGTATTTCCCGCCAAAAGGAACTGCCGGTTTTGCAAGCTTCTCTGTCAGAGCATACAGACGGGAGCCTTGTCCGCCGGCAAGAAGCATTGCAATCATTTCTTTTGCCATATTATACCCTCCTGATTTTAGTTCTTCCTATGCATTGTACCACAAAATCAGAAGAAATAATAGGCTTTTTTGGCAATTTTTTCAGAATATCTTGTCAGAATTTCTCATTTTCGATGGATCATTTGCATGATTCTCTTCAATCGGAGGTTGATTCCCTGTAAATCAGGCTTGTCTGCACATGCATGGCGCGGCAGTCCAGAGACGGTTCTTTTATTCTGGAGGCCAGCAGATAGACTGCGGAATCTCCCATGGCATGGCCGTGGATACAGGCCGTGGTAAGGGAGGGCGTGCTGACTTTGGCCTCCACGGTATCGTCAAAGCCGATAAGCCACACATCCTGCGGCACCGCCACGCCCAGGCCCTTGAGCACCCGCATGGCGTCAAAGGCCACATAGTCATTGGCACAGACAAATACCTCCGGCAACTCCGCCATCTTCCGGAAACTCGCTTTCAGATACGCCCGGTACTCCTCCGCCGCGGGCCTCTGGACGCCCTCCTGATTGCCGGTGACGCACATCTCCTCCGGGCAGGGCAGCCCGCACAGGTACATGGCATTGCGGTACCCCATATAACGCTCAAAGAAAGACCGGCAATGCATATATTCCCCGATGAACCCGATCCGTTTCCTACCGCGCTGTACCATCTCCCTTACAAGACAGCATACGGCGGACCGGTTGTCCGGATAGATGAAATCCGCTTTCAGCGGCTGCCCAGTTCCGTCACCGGCGAATCCACGAAAAGGACAGGGATATCCAGGCCGCAGAGCATGGAACAGTACCGATGGTCCAGCGTTTCGATGCAGATGACGCCGGAGGTCTTGCCCCTGTCAAAAGAAAGCGACGACGGCGAGCTTTATGAAAAATTTGACACCTTTCTGGCCGGGCATATGACCCATGGCAGATTGTCCATCGACGGCATCTTCTGTGTGACGGACAAGGTGGCTTATTACGTGATGAAAGCCTTGCGGCGCATGAACCTGAGGATTCCGGAAGACGTGCAGGTAATCGGTTTCGACGGCATCCGCCAGCTGGGGGATTTCGATTATATCTGCTCCACCATCGTCCAACCGGTGGAGGAAATGGCCCGGATAAGCGTCGGCCTTTTGTTCCAGGAGCCCTCCTCCGCCAGGCTCCACACTTATTGTCTTCCTGTCACTTATGTCTGCGGAGGGAGCACCCGGGAGCCGGCACCGTGAACAGGCGCTTCCGGAATCCCCGGACCCCTTACCCTGCGGCTTTCCGGCAGACGTTTTTGCCGCTTCCCCGCTTTCGGCCGCGCAATCGCCGTCTCTGCCGGATATGCGAGGCAAAGCACAGTGAACTTCTGATTCCTTTCCATGCCGATGGCAAACCCGGCTCCAGCAGCTGCAGCCCCCAAAAAAGAAAAATGCCAAAAAGCCAGACTGCCGTCATCAGCAGCCTGGCTTTCCCATGCGCATAGCGCGTCTGTTTTTTCTTAGGAATTGTCGGAAAATAACTGATACAACTGCTTTAGAGAAAAACCCGGAAATACAAGGAAAACAGCTTTAAACTCGTATCAGTTATTTGTAGACATTTCCTTACATAAGGTCATACTTCACCACGTCTATGCTCACGGTCCCGTCCGCGGAGAAGTAGATGCCGTCAG
>CAJUFI010000031.1:0-22242 GCA_910585665.1 uncultured Acetatifactor sp.
TCTAAAATGACGGATACTAAAAATCAAAAATGTCCTTGACAAGGGGTACAATTCATTTCATTATAGCAAAAACAGAGTGCCTATACCATTTTTATTTGCGGAGCAATTGATTTTTATAATTCTTTAGCATATATCAGTATGCGAAGTATGAGTAAAAGTATTGTTTTCGATTTTTTCAGGGTAAAAGTGGGAGAGATACAAAAGCAGAAAGGGATATCAGACATGTCATTGTTCGGTGAATACTTAAATCAGATGATCCGGGGCAGGGGGGTGCCCATCTCCAGGCTGGCCAGGGAGGCGGGCGTGGAACGGACCGCCATCCACAAGGCGTTGAACGGGGACAGAATCCTGCCCTATCCCGCGGTGGAATCCCTGGTCCGGTATCTGAAGCTGTCCCCCGGGGAGGCCAAAAAGCTGCACCAGTACTATAACCTTCTGTTTGAAAGCGAGAATGCAGGCCGTGCAAGGGAAATCGTCCGCGGCATGTTCCTGAGGCTGTCCGGCCAGCATTTCCCCGGGCCGGAGGAATGGCAGAACCAGTCGTCCGGGCAGCTATACTGCTCCCGGCAGGACAAGGGGGTATACAGAGGATATGGACAGATTGTCCGGCTGATACGTTCCCTGATGGAGGAAGAGAGGAAATGCCCTGCGCCGAAAATAGAGCTTGCGCTGCCTCCTGACATGAAAGCCTGGGAGGACTGCAGGGACTGGTTCTGCGCCGCCTGTGCCCACAGAAGGGGCCCGGAGGGAGAAGGCCGGGGCAGGGCAGGAGGCCGCGATATGGAGTTTTCCCATATTGTCTGTCTGGACGCGGCAGGGGACGCGGAAAGGGATGACCTCCGCAATCTGGAGGCGCTGAGCCGTCTGCTGCCCGGCTGCATCCTGCCCGGGCTTAGATACCACATCCATTATTATTACAGCGACAGAGGACAGGCCCGATATACGGATCCGCTGCCCTATTTTCTGGTGACCCATACCGGAGCGGCATGCTTTTCGCCCGATTGCCAGACCGCCCTGTCTTTCCGGACAGCGGAGCAGATCGCCTATTTCCATGCCTGCTTCAGCCATATGAAGAAGTCCTGCCATCGGCTGGTGGAATATCTGGAAAGCCCGGAGGCGGCAAAGAAAGCCTTTGAGGACGTCGCCGCAGAAGGAGGGGTCTGTGCCATTCTGCCGCAGCCCTGGCTGAGGAGGGCGCAGACGGAGGGCTGGACAGTGCTGTTCACCCGGAAAGGGATCCAGGATTTCCTGAAGACAGGGAGACAGTGCAGTCCCTTTCCGGGGGCGGGGGAAGCTTTCCAGAGGAACAGGCGGGGCAGGGTATTGCTGGATTATCTGGAGACCCTGTGCGGCAGCGGCGCCAAGGGAAGGATCGTCAATGACGGGAGGTTCGCCATTTCCAGGCGGCTCATGATGGCGGTTTCGGCGGGAGGCGTGTTTCTCTGCGGCGATGAGGCAGGGCATGGGATACGGATTCGGGAGGGCGTCCTGTGCCGCGCGGTCCACGACTGGGTCATCCATTTCTCTGACAGCGATGACGTGTTCGACAGGGAGGAGACCATAGAGATCCTGACGGAGGAACTGCGGGTGTGGCAAAGCGGGTGACGGGGGCGGGCACAGATTTGCGCACACGTTGTATTTGCCATGTGCCCGGCCTATAATAGGAGATGCTTTCCGGCGTTTACAGCCAGAGCGTCCGGAAAGTGGCCAGATACAGGATGAGGTATAGGGCGGCTATGACGGCGTGATAGATTGCCATGATGAGCAGGCCTTTGCGGAGGGAGCGGTACTGCTTCCCGCAGCGGGCGATCAGCAGCAGGCACAGGGCGCCGTACCAGAGAATGAGATAGACGACAGGCGTGCGTCGAAAGAGACAGAAAGTGGCGCCATAGTAGAGCAGGAAGCCCCCTTCCGTCAGCGGATAGCGCAGAAGGATAGGGGCATGGCAGAACCGGCACTTCCCTTTCAGGAACAGAAAGCCCAGCACAGGGATCTGATGGCGCAGGGGCAGGGAATGGCCGCAGGAGGGGCAGAAGCACCCGGCAGTCACAAGGGGCAGGTTGCTGCGTATCCTGTATTCCATGGTGCCGTAGTAAGCGCCGAGGAACAGGCCGAACAAGCTGCTGCTGATAAAAAGGATACCAAAAAACGTAGAATCGTACATAGTGCATCACCTTTCGTATGTGGCATGATCTCGATAGGGTCATAAATAACCGTTCATCAAATAAAAAAACGGATGAAGTGATTTTAAAGAATATGAAAGCGGTTGTCAAGAACAACTTACATGGCTTGCGATGCTTGACCATGTCTGCGGGGCGCTGACGCGAAGAACAGACATGGGACAGACAAAGAACAGGCATAGAACAGACATGAGACAGACATAGAACAGGCATAGAACAGACATGAGACAGACATAGAACAGACAAAGAACAAAAGAAAGCAGGGCAGTGACATGAATATTACAATTGCAGTAGCGGATTCCAACAGGGACTATATCGATCGGCTTTCCGAAGGGCTGCAGCAGTATGAGGAACTGACGGTCTGCATGTACACCAACGGAGAGAAGCTGCAGAAGGACATGGACTCCAAGCATTTTGACATTGTCCTGTTCGACCCGGACATTTCTGAGGACAGGCTTATCTTTGCCAATGTGGGCTTTCCGGTGTACCTGTACAGCGACGAGGCCCGCAACAAGGAAATCTACGCGGATTTCGCCAAGGTGGTGAAATATCAGCGCATCAGCAGCATCTATAAGGAAATCATACGGGAGTACGCGGACAAGGCAGGGTATACCGCGGACTTCGATTATTCCCAGAACACCAGAGTCGCGGCAGTGTACTCCCCGGCGGGGGGCAGCGGCAAGACCACCGTGGCCCTGGCGCTGGCAGGACGGCTTGCCGCCCTGGGGAAGAAGGTGCTGTTCGTCAGCGCCGAGCAGCTGAACAGCTCCTTCTATGTGAACCCGAAGCAGGAGGAGGGGATCACGGCTCTTGTGGAAGGGGCAGCGGACGAGCATGTGAATTTCTCCCTGAAGGTGAAGGGCATCATGAAGCAGGGGATGAACGGCATGTTCTATATCGAGGGCTTCGGGAAAATCGTGGACTATGACGCGGTCACCGGCAACGAGATGGGGGACACCCTGAACAAGATACGGCGCTGCGGGATCTGCGATGTGATGGTGATCGATATGGAGAGCAATCTGGACGTAATCGGCAGGGTCATCCTGGAACTGGCAGACCACGTTGTTGTAGTGGAAAAGCCCGGAGAACTGCCGGCCATGAAGATGAAGCTGTTCGCCGGGCAGGCCCTGATGAACGATTACAGGAAGAAAATGTCCAGGGTCTGCAATTTCGCCGAGAACGCTTCCGTATATTGCAAGGAGCTGGATATCCCCACAGTGGGGACGGTACATAACTATGGAAATCTGCCGCTGAAAAGCATCATACAGTCGATTCACTCCAACGGGGAGATCTCCGTGGAGAGATTCCTGTAGCAGAGCGGACAGAGGTATACAGACGATGGAGGGCGGACAGGCACATGGCGGACAATCATTTCATGGAGGAAGTGGCGACTTTAAAGCAGGTCATCCAGGAAGCCAGCAGGATCAGGGACTATTCCGGCGAAGAGATGGAGGAGCTGATCAATCAGAAGCTGTCGGAGCGGATTGACTGGGCGAAGGAGCACGACCCGGATCTGTACTGGTATTATCAGAATCTTTCTTTCAAAGAGACGAACTCCCTGCGGTACACCATCACGGAGTCCGTGGAGGGGCTGGGAATCCTGGGGAAAATCATCACGGATCCGGAGATTACGGAGGTGATGATCAACGGCTATGACACCATTTTCGTGGAAAAGGCCGGCCAGCTCATGCAGCTTGACGAGCATTTCGAGAATGACGAGGATCTCACCAGGATTGTGCAGCGCTTCGTCAGCAGCATGGACCGGACGGTGGATGCCAGCAATCCCATCGTGGACGCCAGACTGGAGGACGGCTCCCGTGTGCATGTGGCGTTCCCTCCTGTGGCGCTGAACGGCGCGACGGTGACAATCAGACGGTTTTCCAAGAACCCCATGACGGTGGAGAAGCTGCTGGAATACAAGTCCATCACGCCGGAAGTGGCGGATTTCCTACAGAAGCTGGTGGTCTCCAAGCACAATATCTTCGTGTGCGGCGGCACGGGCAGCGGCAAGACCACTTTCCTGAACGCCATCTCCAATTTCATCCCGGCCCGGGAGCGGGTGATCACCATCGAGGATTCGGCGGAGCTGCAGATCAAGAACATCCCCAACCTGGTGCGCATGGAGACCAAGAAGGCCAACTCCAAGGAGGCCACGGAGATTACCATCCGGGATCTGATTAAGGCCTCCCTGCGCATGCGGCCGGACCGCATCATCGTGGGCGAGGTGCGCGGCGAGGAGGCCCTGGACATGCTGCAGGCCATGAATACAGGCCATGACGGGAGCCTGTCCACCGGCCATGCCAACTCCGCGGAAGGCATGCTGAGCCGCCTTGAGACCATGGTGCTGACTGGAAGCGCGGATCTCCCCCTGGAGGCCATCCGGCAGCAGATCGCGTCAGCCGTGGACTATATCGTCCATCTGTCCAGGCTGCGGGATTTTTCCCGAAAATGCATGGAGATCACGGAAGTGGTGGGGTATCAGGACAAGAGGATCCTCCTGAATCCCATCTATAAATTCCGGGAGGACGAGCATAGGACGCTGAAGAAGGTCTCGGGACAGCTGATCAGGACGGAGAACAAGATTCAGAACATGGACAAGTTCATCCTGTCCGGGATATATGATTACATGGAGGAGAAGGCGTGAGCCGGTATGTTGTGAAGCGGGGCAGAGGACTGGGCGTTTTCTGCCGGAGAGAATGCCGGGGACGGCGTGAGGGAGGTTGTTTTGAGCAAGACAGCGGAAAAAAGTTCCGGAGAGAAAATCCGGATCAAATACTATGAATGCAACATGACGAAGCAGCAGCATCTTCTGGCCTACCTGGCCTTTGCTGCCGCTATCGGGGTCATCCTGTTCATCTACTATCGGCTGCTGCCCCTTGCGGTGGCGGGAGGGCTGCTGATCGCGATTCCCCAGGAGAAGAACTATTCCAAATCCGTCATGCGCAAGCGCCAGAACAGGCTGCGCCTGCAGTTCAAGGAATTCCTGGAGATCGTCTCCATCTCCGTCAGCGGAGGAAGCGGACGCTCCATGGAGAACGCGGTGACGGATTCCCTGCGGGAGCTGCGGATGGTCTTCAATGAAGACGCTGATATAGTCAGGGAGATCGGGCTGATCGTCAGAGAGTACGAGCAGGCGGGCATTCCCATGACGGAGGGCTTCACGGAGCTGGGGGAGCGCAGCGAGATAGACGATATCCTGAGCTTCGCCACCATCTACCGGACCATAGAGGGCAAGACCAGCGACTTCGGCTACATCATCGCCCAGACCCGGGACATCATCAAGGATAAGGTGGAAATCACCATGGAGATAGAGACCAGCATCACCTCCGCGAAATCGGAGGCCACCATGATGCTGATACTTCCGCTGGTGCTGGTGATTCTCATGTCCACCATGGGCAGCGGCTTCCTGGACGCGCTTTTCACCACGGCCATCGGCAGGGCTTCGGCCACGGTGGGCGTGATCTGTACTTTCGTGTCCTATGTGATTGCCACCAGAGCCACTGAGATTGAGGTATGATAGGAGGGCGTTCATGATTAGTGTGATATTGATGGGATTCGTGACGGTGGCGGCGGTCTTTTTCCTGATAGAGACCGGCAAAGCCAGCAAGACGGCAGCTGCGGAGATCGTCATGTCCAAGGCCTGGAGCAGCCGGTTCGCCAGACAGACCCTGGAGGAGAAAAAGGAAGAATTCCTGGAAGGGAACGCGAAGTACCATACGGTGCCGGAGAAGAAGGCGGCGAAAAAAGTAAAGGAATGGGACAAGCAGATTTCTGCTTATCAGAAAACCGAAGAACAGTATCTGTCAGGAAAGAAATTTTCCCTTCTGGACCTGATACCGCTGCCGGGCTATCAGCTTCTGGCGGACATGAAGCTGGACGGGGACAGCGAGCTGCTGCGGAAGCTGACGGGCAGCTGCGAGCATACCGGCTATGTGGAGCTGGAGCGCAGCCAAGAGACCGGGGGAAAGAAGAATTCCGCGATTTACGCCTATTATCTGCTGGCCTCTCTGATCGCGTTCACCTATGTGGGCGTCCTGCTGGCCTTCTTCGTGGGGGTGGTGACCATAGCGGCGGGAAACGAGATGGGAGGCGTCGTCCTGCCAATGGCAGTGTGCTTCGCGGGGAGCGCCCTGTACGGCTATATCCCCTATGACAATCTGCGCTCCAAGGCCGAGAAGCGCCAGGAGGAAATCGACCTGGGGTTCCCCAATGCCATCTCCAAGATAGCGCTCCTTGTGACCGCGGGCATGAACATCGTCAAGGCAATCGAAGAGACGGCCCGCAGCGATGATTCCCTCATGTGCCGGGAGCTGCGCCTGACGTTGAAGGAGATGAACCAGGGCGCTACGGTACAGGGGGCGTTCCTGCGGCTGCAATGCCGTTGCAACAATAAATATCTGGATAAAATGGTGACCATCGTCACTAAGAGCTACGTATCCGGCAACGCGAACCTTGCCAGTGACCTGAAAGGGATCAATGACGAGTGCTGGCTGGACAAGAAGCACAATGCCCGCCGCATGGGAGAGAAAATCCAGAATAAGCTGTTCGTCCCGACTATGTTGATGTTCGTCGGGATACTGGTAGTGATTGTCGTGCCCGCCATGTCCGGCTTTAACCTATAAAGCAGGGCGGACGGGATGATGATAAATAAATGAAGGAGGAGTAGAAGGCGATGTATTTATTGGACAGTTTGTACATCCGTGTTCAGTCCAGGATGCGCATGGCAGGGGAGAAAGCGAAGGAATTTTTTACATCCCAGCGAGGTGTATCGAATGTAGTGGCAACTATCATCGTGCTGCTCATTGTAGTGCTGTTGATTGCGGCGTTCTGGAACCAGCTGAAGACCTGGGTGCAGGACATCATGGATCAGATTTTCGGCACCAAGTTTGACAGCGATGGCCTGGGCGGCAGCGGAGGCTGAGAAGCAGGGAAACATGAAGGAAAGGGAAGAGGGGACGGATGCAGATGTGTGGAAAGAACAAAGAGCGGGGAGCTGTTGAAGTGGAAGTCACGGTCATATTGCCCATCGCGATCTTAAGCGTCGCAATGCTTCTGTATCTGTCCCTGTTCCTGTATCAGAGGGCGAACCTGCAGGCGTGCCTGGAGACTTCGCTGGTATACTACAAGAGCGAAGTCACAGATACCTATGTCACTAAGGACAGCGGGGTGGCCTACCCGGGACAACCGGCAGAGGGCGGGTACATAGGAAAGGGGAATTCCTATTCCGCTACCGGGCCTCTGGATCCCTATACCGGGACTTTCGGGGACAGGGGCAATCTGAACAATCAGGATGCCTTTGAGAAATATTTTCTTTCTGTGGCGGACAGGATGCTTTTTTCTGAGAATCTGTCATTGACCATTGACTACAGAAACTATGTAATCATGAAGCAGTTTGAGGTCACCGCCGCCCAGGAAGTCTCGTTTCCTCTGGATCTGACGGTGCTGGGGATTGAGAAGGATTATAGGATCACGGCGACGGCGCAGGTGGCCGTTGTGGATCATGACGGCATGATCCGGAACGTGGATTATGCCATAGATTTGCTGGAAGATACCAAGCTGGGCGAGATGGCGAAAGGCCTGGCGGCAAAGATAGGCCAGGTTTACGAGAAGCTGAAAGGGTTCCTGGGCGGCTGAAGCACAGGGAGCGTTTCCTAAGATATCTGAGACGAAGGGCAGGAAATTTGGCAGGATGAAAGGAAGTCGGATGAAAAAGGGACAAAAGAAGAAATACATCAGCGCCAGGAGGCGTGGCTCCCGGGGAATCATCACCGTGTTCGTCACGCTGATCATGGTCCCAGTGGTGGCCATCACCGGCATCATGGTGGACGTGTCGCGGCTGAAGCTGTACAGCTCCCAGGCGGTCATGGCGGCGGATGCCTATGGGGAAGTCATCCTGAGCGAGTTCGACAACCTGTTGAAGGAGCTGTACGGACTTTTTTCCGTCACCCAGAATAAAGAGGGGCTGGCGGCCATCGACACGCTGGCGAAGCACATGGGCTATTCCTTCAATCCCAACGGGGACAAGAAAGGGCTATCCGGCTTCATGCCCTATCAGGACGCGGACGTGGTGCTGACATACGAGAAGGTGCCCGGAGCCAGCCTGTCGGACAACAATGTGCTGATGACCCAGATCGCGGCTTTCATGAAATACCGCGTGGTACAGGAGGCGCTGGAGGCCGGAGGGATATTGGACACCCTGGGCGAGTTCGATTCCCTGGACAGCGACATGGACGCCATGGAAAGCCGCAATGAAATCACGGACAGCTGCTCGAAAGCGCTGGGCCAGATTGACGACTATTACCAGGAGCTGAAGAAGCTGGCTGCCTACCCGGATTATATAGAAGAGAGACAGGAAGCCTTTGAGGGCTACAGCAAGGAACTGACTGATATCGCCAAAAGCGATGAATATGCCGCATATGTGGAATATCTTGAAGACAAGACTGACATAGACGCGGCCAAGGAAAAATATGACCGGATTGCCGAGGGGAACGCCGCCGATGATGAGACCATGACCGCCGAGGAGCAGGAACTCTACGAAAAGTACGTGGACGTGGAGGCCTACAAGGAGGATCTGGAGGAGCAGCTGGAGGATTACGAGACCGCAGCCGGCGACAATTCCGGAGATCCCATCCACTTCGACAATACCAAGGAGACGATCCAGAATCTGGAGAAACATGCCAAAGAACTGGAAAAGACCCTGAAGACCCTGGATGAGCAGGTAGAAAAGCTGCAGGGCCAGCTGGAGAGCTGCTCGGAGGAGGTAAAGGAAGGAATCCGGACGGAAATCGAGGACCTGAAAAAAATCACAGAGCATACAGATGACTTCATGGGCACCTATGTACTGATAGAGACCACCCATAAGGACATCCAGAACAACGCGGACAATCAGGAGCTGATGGAGGAGGAAGTCCCCAAGCTTGACACGGTGAAAGAGAACCTGCTCACAGGAAACGTGGAGCCGGGGGATTCCTACTGGGCCAAGACGGTCACCCTTCTATGGTACGATTTTCTGGAAGACGGAGGGAAAAAAGACTTCTACCAGAAGCTGAAGGAAATCTGCGAAAGCGAAAGCGACGGCGACGAGGAAGGCGACAAGAAGGCCGGAGACAAAAAGAAGAAAGAGGCGGAGGAAGCCAGGAAAAAAGCGGAAAAGGAACTGGAGGGGGACGAGGAGACCGGCGCCAGGGACATCACGGCGGAACTGGCCGGCCAGCTTGGCAGCAACGGCGCGTCGGGCAATGTGCCCAGCCTTACGGATTACTTCTCCGGCGGCCTGTCCTTCGAGAAGCTGGCGCAGGCCGGCAGCCAGGTGGTGGACAGGATTCTGCTGGCTTTCTATGATTTCGGCATGTTCTCCAGCCGAGTATCGGGAGTCAGGCCGGAGGGGGAGGAGGCTCCCGCAGGCGGAGATTCCGAAGAGTACGCGGATTACAGCCTGACGAAGGTGAAGATGTCGAAGGATGTCAATTACCTCTACGGAGCGGAGCTGGAATATCTGCTGGGCGGATACAATTCCTCCGTGTCGAACCTGAACCATACCAGGAACATCATCTGCGGCGTGCGGCTGGCCATGAACTTCGCGTCTTCCTACAGCGTCCGTGAGGTGAATGAAACCATCACCACGATTGCCGATACGGCGGCCAAAGCGGTGGCGGCTACCGGCGTCGGCGCGGCTGCGGCGCCTCTGGTACGGGTGGCCGTGAGCGGAGCCCTGCGCCTGGCCTTCGCCACCATGGAGACGGCTGCGGACTGGAGCAGCCTGAAAGCGCGCAAGAGCGTGGTGCTGTTCAAGCGGAAATTCGATGAGCTGGAGACGGTGGATGCCCTGAGAGGCCTGCTGGGGGAAGAGTTCGGGAAGAAATACGGTTCAGGAAGCTCAGACAAGAAAAGCTTTTCGCTTACCTATGAGAATTATCTGTTCGTGCTGATCTGCCTGTTGGTGGACGATAATACTTTGCTGTCCCGGACATCCAACCTGATCACCCTGAACGTGAACCAGGCCCAGAACAGCGGGGATACCCTTTCCACCTTAAGCTTCAAGATGGCGGATACCGTCACGGCGGTGGAGGCCACCTGCAAGGTCAAGGAGGACTTCGTGGTGCTTCCGAAGAATATCCTGGAACTGTACCTGAAAGGCACAGGCACGGAGTCTCTGATCAATGTGCTGGAGGATCATTATTTCGGCTACTCCATCATACGGGGCTATTGAGGGATTCAGTAAAAGCAAAGCGGAAAAGCATGGGGACATTTCAGGTGAGTATCAGAGAGGACGGCATATGACAGGGCGGAAGAGAAAGCGGGAAGCAGGGATGATTACAGTGGAAGGGGTCCTGAGCCTGGTTCCCTTCATCATCGTGATCCTGGGGATCATATCTTTTATCAATATTTTTGCAGTGCACAACAAGATACAGTATGCCCTGTACCAGATAGGGAGCGAGCTGTCCTGTTACACGTACTTCTACCAGGCTCTGGGTGTTCGGGCGGCGGATCTGAAGCTGAAGGAGGACACCGATGCCAACACGGAGAAGCTGGACGGAGCTATGGAAGATCTGGAGGAGTTCCTGTCGGAAGTCAACAGCTTTGAGGACAATGTCAGCGATGTAATGGACAATCCGGCATCCGGCGCGGTGGAGCTGGAGGACATCATCGAACAGGGAAAGGATGTCTTGCAGCAGGGCACGCAGCTGGCGCAGACCGGAAGGGAACTGATTAGCGACCCCAAGGCGCTGCTCCGGGGCTTCATTTATCTCGGCGCGGAGAAATTGGAGAACAGCGCGAAATCTTTTGTGCTGGAAATCATTTCCAATGGGATGATGAGCGTCTATCTGGACGGAAGCTTCTCCGGGCATATGCCCATGACGGCAGATGAGTACCTGAAATATTACGGAGTCAAAGACGGCATGAGCGGACTGGATTTTGGCAACAGTGAGCTGTTCAGCGATGAGAAATACCGCATGATTGATATTGTGGTGGAATATGACATCGAGGTGTATATCCTGAAACTTTTTTTCAAGGATCCCACCATCCATGTGGTGCAGAGGTGCTCCATGCCTGCATGGCTGGACGGGGACGGGGTCACTTATTCCAAGTGACGGCCCGCAGGCGTGCGGCGGCGATGTCCTTATGAAACCTGGAGAAACCAGGAACGAGGAGGGAGAGATGGCGGGTTATATGACATTGGTTCTGGGGATGATCCTTCTGCCCTGTCTCTATGGGGGGAGCATGGTGTTGTACCGGGATTCCTTTCAGGAGGAGAGGAACCGGAGCCGAATCCCGCTTCGGACAGGGAGGGAGCTTGCGGTGATGCTGCTGGGGGAGCTGGCGCTTGTGCGGGTGTGGTGGACCCTGGGGAAGTGCTCCGTGCTGGAAGTGCGGTTCCAGCTCCTGTTCGTGATGCTGGCCGGGATGACGTTTTTCTGTATGACGGATTTCTGGGAACAGATTGTGCCCAACAGGATGCTGCTCCTGTTGATGCTGGTGTTCCTTCTGATTCTGGGTTGGCAGGGCATACGGGATGGAGAGGCGCTTTTCCGATTGCTGCCCTCTGTTGTGCTGGGGCTGCTGTTCAGCATGATTTCATTCGGCCTGGGGTATCTGCTCAGCCATGGCAGCATGGGGGCGGGGGACGTGAAGCTTGCCCTGGTCATGGGGCTGTATCTGACAGGGGAGTACGTGGTGGGCGCGGTCTTCTACGGCTGCATCGCCAGCGCGGCGTATTCCCTGGTGCAGCTGGCCCGGAAGAAACTGTCCCGCAAGGACACGATTCCTTTTGTGCCTTTTTTGTACCTGGGGCTGATCATCAGATATTTGGTAGGATAGGTGAGAGTATGGCGAAGAAGAAAAGCATAGTGAAAAGGACCAAGGGCGCTGCCGGGGGGATTCTGGCGGCAATGCTTGCCGCAGGGTGGCTGATGGCGGCCTATACGGCGCTGGCCCACGATGAAGTGCGGGAGCAGGACGCGATGATCGCCGTGGCCAGGGAGTACCTGGAAGACAAGCTGTATGTGCGGGCGGCGGCTCAGTATCAGTCGGCTCTGGCGGCCTATGACACGGAGAATGACCTGCGCTACGAGGGCGAGCTCCTTGCCCTGTATCAGGAAGGCGGCATGACGGAGGAGTACTATGCGCTGATCAGGAAACGCATAGGCACAGGGGACGCTGCCATGGAAGAGTATCTGGAGCTGGCGGGGGCTTACGCCCGGGAGGAATCGGTGAACAAGGCGATACCCGTCCTGCGGCAGGGCATGGAAGCTTACGGGGACCAGGCTCTGGTGGATCTCTATGAATCCCTCTGCTATGGATATGAAATCTCCGGAACTGCCTTCAGCCAGGTGGGCATGCCCTCGTCGGACTGGTATATCCCGGCTTTCGACGGCGAGCATTGGGGCTACATCAGAACCAACGGCAAGACGCTCCTGGATTTCCTCTATGAGGAGGCCACCTGCTTTGCGGGGAATTACGCCGTGGTCAGGCTGGACGGCACTTACATTTTGATTGATAAGGACGGGTACTGGAACGCGGTGGACAAAAACGGGCTGGACGAAGTGACTGCTATCTGCGGGAGAAGGATCATCGGCGTGAAGGACGGCCGGTATGCCGTCTACAGCAATACCTTCGTACAGCAAGGCAGCGAAACCTACGACAAGGCCTACTTAAGCGACAATGGGCTGGTGGCCGTGCAGAAGGACGGCAGATGGGCCATATTGGATGAGGACCTGCAGCAGGTCACAGAGTACCGGTTCACGGACGTGGCGGTGAACAGCAAGGGACAGGTCTTTTATGGGAACTATGCCGTGGTGGCGGACGAAGGGGGCTATTATCTGATCGACAAAGCAGGGGAGGCCTGGTTCGAGGAGCGCTTCGCCGATGCGAAAGGGATAGAGGAAGGCCTGTTCGCCGTGGCGGACAGCTCTGGGAGATGGGGATTCGCCAATGAGAAGGGGGAGCTGGTGGTGGACTACCAATATGAGGACGCGTATTCCTTCTCCAACCGCCTGGCCGCCGTGAAATACGCTGGTAAATGGGGATATGTCAACAAATATGGCACGATGGTCATCGAGGCGCAGTTCCAGCAGGCCTGGCCCTTCCTGGCAGGCAGCAGCCTGGTGACAGACGACCTGGGAAACTACAAAGTGCTGAAACTGAAATATTATAGTTTATTTTAAGAAGATGCCGGGTGGGGATATGCGGAACTGGAAAACAGCAGATGCGGAACTGGAATAGGAGGAAAACGATGCTGACAGATGTGGTGATTGCAAACAGGAATTATACCAGGCTCAGTGTAGCTGAGAATGAGACAGTGGACGAAATCGCGCTGAAAGTGATGAAACAGGACTGCCCGGATTTTCTGCTGCCTATCAGGACGCTGGAAATCGACGGCGAGATGGAGATTCGTTATGAGCAGCAGGAGGGCGTGAGGCTCTGCTACAGTTCCCTGAAGATGAGTAAAAAGGAATTCACAGCCCTGCTGGAGAACATGCTCATGCCCTTCAAGGTATGCGACGACTGGTTCCTGGACTATCATAATATTCTGCTGGACGCCAACTATATCCTTCTGGGAAGGAACGACCATTCCGTGAAGTACATCTATGTGCCTGTGGCGGAGTATGCCCGCAATGACGGGGAAATCGTGGATTTCTTCAGCAATCTCGTCCTGAAGGCGGACATCCAGGACGATTCCCGCTTCTGCATAGAGCTGCTGCGGGTGCTGAAAGGGGACAATTCCAATCTGATGACCCTTCTGGATTTCATTTCCCGCGGCAGCGCTGCTCCGGCGAAAGAGCAGGCTCCGGAGGCACCGAGGCAGGAAAGCATATCGGCGAAAGTGTCCTCCACCGTGAAGGAGACGCTGTCTTCCCTACAGAAAACCGTAAAGGAGCCGCCCCATGAAGCCGAGCCTTTCGAGAAAAAAGAAAGAAGCGCAGACAGCCCGGCCCGACCAGGGCAGTCAACGGGGGAGTTCGGCAAGCAGGACGTACAGGGACAGCTTGTGGGAAGCCTGTTCGAGGAAGAGGACGAGGAGCCGGACAAGAAGAAGTCCAAAGGGAAACCGACCAGGCCTGCCAAGGAAAAGGGAAAAGCGAAACCGGCCAAAAGCGGAGGCCTGCTGGATATCTTCAAAGGGAAATCAAAGGGAGAAGCAGAGCAGTCTGCTCCTTCTGCCGCCGCGGATGGCTATGGGCGGGAGGCGCAGCCGGACAGAACCTTCCGCCAAAGCAGCGCGCCCCTGGCTCCGGCGTCAGGTGTGGCGGATGACGTGACGGAGATCTGCGCGGAGGAGCAGGACGGTGATGACGGGACGCTGCGTCTGCGGCTGGTGGACGGGGCAGGGTACGACTGCCCCAGGCTGGTGGAGATAGATTTGAGCCAGGGCTTTGCCACAGTGGGGAGAAGGGACAAGAACAACCAGGCCCAGTCGGACTATAGCTTTGACGCCTCCCTCTCCTTCATCAGCAGAAGACATTTCCGCGTGGAGCGGGAGGGGGATCACTGGGTCATCATCGACCTTGGGTCAGGGAACGGCACTTTCGTCAACGGGGAAGCGCTGCTGCCGAATATGAGGCACCCTCTGTTTTCCGGCGACACTGTCATGATATCCGCGAAACGCCGCCTGACCTATCAGGTATTGTGAAGAAGCGACCATGATCTGGCAGCGGGAAGGTACTGGATATGAAAGCATATATTGGCTGCATTTCGGACAAGGGGAATTACAGAGAGAAGAATCAGGATCGGGCAGTCTGCCATATGACGGACCGGAAAGGAGCCTTGCTGGCGGTGGCCTGTGTGTGCGACGGAATCGGCAGTTTTGCCCGAAGCGAAATCGCGTCGGAGATGTTGACCGCGGGAGTCAGCAGATGGTTCGAGGGGATGAAGGCTTATTATCCGGACACCATGGACGAGGAGATGCTGGTGGAGGATCTGGACATCACGGTCAGGGAGTTGAACGAACTGGCATATGAATACCGCAGGGAACATGGAATCGACATCGGATGCACCATGTCCCTGCTTCTTCTGGCGGGCAGGAACTACCATGTGTTCCATGTAGGAGACAGCAGGATCTATCTTGTCCGGGACGGGATGCAGCAGATTACCAGGGACGAGGTGGTCATGAAGGAGGCAGGCGGACGGGTGAAGCCCAGGCTGGCGAATTACGTGGGGAAGGACAGGGAACTGTGGATGAGCAGGCTGACGGGGACCCTGGAGGGGAAAGCGGCTTTCCTGATGGGGTCTGACGGCCTGTTCAAGCAGCTGGCCTATGAGGATGTGGCGGAGGCCATAGGGCGCGTCAAAAGCAGCCGCCATGCCGGGAAAGCCTGCGGGAGGCTTCTGGAGCTGGTGCTGGAGAGAGGGGAACGGGACAATGTGTCCTGTATTTTGGTGTGCGCTGTGCCCTGACGGATTGAGGGAATCTGGGCCGGAAGCAGTGAAGCGCAGGGCTGCACGCTGTCCGGCGACATGTGAGGGCAGAGCCGTGCATGGCTGGCTGCTGCCAGAGAAAGCCGGAGACGGTAAGCGGAGAAGGATGGGCAAAGGAGGTATGATATGGCTGGTCTGTCGGGAAGCGAGATGCTGCTGTATGGAGGAATCGCGGTGATGGCAGTGGCTGCGGTGGCGGCGATAGCCTGTGTGGCGGTATTCTGCAGCACGGGACGGAAACTGAAAAGGACACTGGAGCAGAAATACGGGAAACTAAAGCGTTGAGGAAGGGAAAAGGCAGGGGCGGAAAATGGCTCAGGTAATTGCGGGAATCTATGAGATACAGGAAAAAATAGGGGCCGGAGGTGGCGGCATCGTCTATCTGGGACGACATCTGCGCCTTGACAAGCAGGTGGTGCTCAAGGCGGACAAGCGCACCCTGAAAGCAGGCACGGAGACGCTGCGGCGGGAAGTGGACATGTTGAAGGATTTAAGCCACACCTACATTCCGCAAGTGTACGATTTCGTACAAGAGGACGGCATCGTCTATACTGTCATGGACTTTATCCAGGGAGAGAGCCTGGACAAGCTCCTGGGACGGAAGGAGCTTCCCTCCCAGCCCCAGGTCATCAGATGGGCCTGCCAGCTGCTGGAGGCCCTGAGCTATCTCCATGAGCGTCCGCCTCACGGAATCCTTCACGGGGACATCAAACCGGCCAACATCATGCTGCGCCCTAACGGGGATGTGTGCCTGATTGACTTCAACATTGCCCTGGCCCTGGGCGAGGACGGAGCCGTGAAGGTGGGGTTCAGCAGGGGATACGCCTCTCCTGAGCACTATGGGGCGGACTATATCAGCAGCAAAAGGCCTGCGGCGGTGGGGCAGCTTTCGGGCACGACAAGTTCCTGGCAGACAGACAGGACAGAAAAACGCCCGGAAGGCAGCGCATCGGAGCAGGGGAAGACAGGCTCCCGAAGCGTACAGGATAAGGAAGCCTCTGACAGGAATCCGGCGAAGACAGAATCCTGCAAAATTTCTATAAAGAAAGGCTTCGGCGGAAATACGGCAGAAGACCTGGATGCCACATGGGTAGAGGAAGGCTCAGAAGAAAATCCCGCAGTGGATTCCGATGCCACATTGGCTGAGGAAAGCTCGGGAGGAAATCCGGCAGCGGATCCGGATGCCACATGGGTGGAGGAAGGTTCGGGAGGAGATCCGTCAGCAGATCCGGATGCCACATGGGTGGAGGAAGGAGTTGGCGGAAGTCCGGCGGAAGAGGATGCCGACAGGACGGCGATAGATGAAGGGACTGGAGGGAATTCTGACACAGGGCATAGGGGAAGTACAGGAAGAGTCCGGAATATCGGCAGTTCTTCGCAGAGAGCCGGGACATCCGGCTTGACCGGCAGGGACACCGCAGGGAAGAAAGGCGGAATCCTTCTGGACGTGCGCTCGGATATCTACAGTCTGGGAGCGACCTTTTATCATCTGCTGTCGGGACGCCGTCCGGCACAGGATGCCTGGGAAGTAGAACCGCTGGGGCCAGAGGCCTGTAGCCCGGAAGTGGCCGCCATCATCGCGAAATCCATGGATCCGGATCCCGGGAAGCGCTATCAGACAGCGGAAGAGATGCGGCTGGCTTTTCTGGATTTACCGAAGAATGACATGGGCGCAGTCCGGCACAGGCGGCGCATCAGGGTTTCGGCCGCTGTGCTGGCCATTGCGTTCCTGGCAGGGGGAAGCAGCTCTTTCGTAGGCCTGAAGCAGCTGGAACAGCGCCAGGCTGCCCTGACGCTGGCGGAATACTCCGCAAACGCCCTGGCCCAGGGGGATGTGTCGGCTGCTGTGGATCAGGCGCTGCAGGCCATCCCCCAGGGGAAAGGCATCCTGGAGGCTCCTGTCACTGCCCAGGCGCAGAAGGCTCTGACGGATGCCCTGGGGGTATATGACCTGTCCGACGGATTCAAGTCGGCAGATGCCATAGGGCTTCCAGGCGCGCCCTTTGACATCTCCGTGTCCCCGGCTGGGACCAGGCTGGCTGTGGTATACGGGTATGAGGCGGCCGTCTTTGACCTGTCCAGTCAATCCAGGATAGCCACGTTGCAGATTCAGGAATCCGCGCTTTCGGACTGCCTGTTCACGGATGAGGACCATGTGGCCTATGCCGGGCAGGGCGGCGTGGCGCTCTATGACCTGGCGGCGGGGCGTGACGTCTGGACAGGGGAGGTGGCCACTACCCTGGCGGTGTCCGGGGACGGGGGCACCGTGGCGGCGGTGGACCGGGATGCGGGCCATGCGGTCATCTACGATGCGGCGGACGGCTCCGTGAGGAAGGAATGCTCTTTCCAGGGAGCCCATATGGCGGTGGCGGCGAACGACATCTTCGCCGACCCGAAGAACGGCGTCTTCGCCCTGAACAGGGACGGGAGCCTGCTGGCGGTGAGCTTCTCCGGCGGCGGGCTGACGGTCTTTGACCTGGAGGACAGCGATGGCGATATGGTCATCTATGAGGAATCGGAGTACGGGCGGTTCCAGGGGGGCTTCTGCGGGAAGTACTTCGCTTTCGCGGCGGATGGGGGGACGGACCGGTTCGGGCTGGTGGACACGGAGGCCGCGGCGCTCATAGGCAGCCTGGAGTCCAGGGACGGGTTCCTCCTGAAGGCGGACGAGGGCGGCATCTACCTGGGGAGCGGCAATGTGCTGATAGAGCTGGATTCCGCTACCCTGGAGGAGCTGGAGGTGGCCTACACCGGCAGCCTTGCCATGGCGAATTTCGCAGTGGGCGGCTCCCATGCGCTGGTGGCCACGGAGGACGGCTGCTTTTCCTTCTATGACAGCGCGGCCAGCCTGATGTCCACGGAGGCCGGGAATCTGAACGCCGACTTCCTGGCTCTGGCCGGGGGATATGCCGTCATCGGGAACCGCACGGAGGCCAGGCTCCGGATTATGCGGCTGGAGGGGCATGAGGACGCGCAGGTCGCTGCCTACGATGCCCGCTATGCCCATGAGGAAGCCCGTGTCAGCGCGGACAGGGAGTCCGTGATGCTTTTTGACTACAAAGGCTTCTCCGTCTACGGCATGGACGGGGGGCTCCTGGCGGAGGCGGAGCTGCCGGACGCGGGCGCCATCTATGACCAGCAGTTCCGGAGGGAGGGGGACGACTCTTTCCTGGAGGTCATCTGGTACGACGGCACCAGGCGCTGCTACAGCGCGGCGGACGGGGGACTCCTGTCCGAGGAGGCGGGGGAGGCTCCGGGCAAGGATCTGTATGAGGAGTTCTATGTGAAGGGATACCGCATCGCCTCCGGCCTGCATGACGCGCCTGTGGTGTACGAGGCCGGCTCCGGCAGGGAGGTGGCCAGGCTGGAAGCGGACGGGTACCTGACCTATGTGACGGAGCTGGGGGACTACCTTGTCACGGAATACATCGACACGGAGGGGGAGCGGTATGGCCTGCTGCTGGACGGGAGGCTCGAGGTGGTCGCCCGCCTGCCGGGGCTGTGCGACGTGGTCGGGGATACCCTGGTGTTCGACTACGGGGACGGGAGCCTGCGGGAGAGCCGGGTGTATTCCTTGCAGGAGCTGGTTGATATGGGGGAGGAACTGATTCGGGAATCCCGGAGCGATCCATCCTAAGGAGGACATCAGGTAGAAGGAAAATGCAGAAGCACATTATGTTCGTAGCTGTATATGAACCGAACAGATAAAAAGAAAACAAGGAGGGGCTAGAAATGAGGTCTGTGAAGAAATGGCTGGCGGTATTGCTGGCAGCGCTATTGATTATGCCGGGGTCGCCGGTGTCCATGGAAAGGATGCTGGTAACGGAAGCGGCAGAGGAGATAGGGGGAACAGGAGCAGAGACAATTGAAGCGGAAACCTTGAATCCGGTAGATGGGCTGACGGATGAGGGGGGTGTCCGGGGAAGCACTTGCTGTCGAAAACGATAGGGAATCTTTGAGGGATTCCGATACTGGGAGCGGGGAGGCGCAGACGGAGGATGGGACAGAAGAGAAGATGGAAGATGGAGAGAATTCAGAAGGCATAGATGTTGTAGAGGAATCAGAGCCGGGCAGTAGCAATGAAGCAGGAGACAGCGGGGAAGGCCTGCAGCAGAAGGAGGGTCTGTCTGGGGAAGGCCAGATGGAAGAAAGGGCAGAAACCGGACAAACCCTGATTGCAGAGAACATTGTAGCCAGTGGCGCAGATGGGAATATCACATGGACGCTGGATTCCGATGGGCTGTTGACTGTCAGTGGGACAGGGGATTTTAGTAGTAGACCCTTTGAAAATCCCAACCTGTGGAAAGACTATAGGGACTCCATTACTTCGGCTAAGTTCGATGTGACAGGAATGACAAATGTACGCGGGGTGTTTTCTGGATGGCATTTGACGAGCCTGGATTTGAGCGGCTTTGATAGCAGTAATATAACAGACATGAGCGGAATGGCATGTTTGGTGATTGCATTAACCTAACAAGCCTGGACTTAAGTAGCTTCGACATGGGCAATGCAACGATGGGAGATTTGATTATCATAGATGGAGGAATGATTGTGGGTGAGGGCGGGACTATTCGGTGGCCTTTGCAAAGAGGGAATCCGGCCCCAGGCTTTTCGTGAACGGCCCGGAAGAGCGGGAGATATTCCTGACGGACTACTTCAATAACCGGCACGACATCCTCATCGCCAATGTAGGCGACGCGCAGCTGACCGGAATCAAAGCGGAGCTCCTGGATGCCGTGAACGTGAAAATTGATGACGCATATATCGTCAATGGTGCGCTGGACGCTTTCACCAAAGTGCCCGGTGAGGGCGAGGCAGCCGGGAGCGTGATGTCCAATTTCGGCAAAGTCCGCCTGGCTCCGGACGGGGAAGGGGAAATCAGCGGTACCCTGAAGATTACCGCCGACGGACAGGAGCCGGTCTATATCAAGCTGACGGGCTATTCCAGCAACCCCAAGATCGTCACCACCACCACCGACCTGAACATGGATGATGTCATCAGGGTCAAATACGTCCCCTATTCCTACACTGTGGAGACGAACAATGAATATGAATGGAACAAAGTCACGTTCACTATAGAGGAAGGCGAGCTGGCCAGAGGGCTGCAGATGTATCCGGACACCGGCGAGATATACGGCGTCCCGCTGGAGGCAGGGGAGTTCCCGATCACAGTGAAAGCCACTTTCAGCAGGCCCGAGTTCCTTCCCGCCTATGCGGACCTTACGCTGATCGTAAAGGACAATACAGACGGGAATGTCAGCGTGGCTACGGATCCGGGATATGACCTGGTGCAGCGGGTACAGGACATGGTTCTGGACAGCATGTGGAACAGCGGCAGCCAGACCATGGTCTCGCTGGGCGAGTATGCCGAGTTCCTGGATGTATATCTGGACGGCGAGAAGCTGGTGGAAGGGGCTGACTATACCTCGGAACCCGGCAGCACCAGGATCACGATTCAGAACCAGACGCTTGCGGGCAAGGGCGTGGGGCACCATACCCTTGGCATTGAGTTCCGGACTCGGGATACCAATGATTTACGGCGTGCCGCTCAGAATTATACGGTGGCGCAGAACAGGAATCCCGGCAGCGGCGTTGGCGGTTCCGGCAATGGCGGGGGGAGCGCCGGGACAGGCGGCACCGGGACAGGAAGTGCAGACAATGGCGGAAACGGCAATGTTGGGGCCAACGTATTGTACAACACTGTAGATTCCGCCGAAGCAGTGGAGGAGATGACCATCGTCTATACGGTGATGCCCGGCGACAGCCTCTGGAGGATTTCGGCCAGGTTCTACGGCACAGGAGGGTTTTGGCGCAGGATATACCATGACAATGCTGACGTGATACGCAATCCCGGAAGAATCTACCCGGGACAGAAGCTCCTGATACGCCTGACGGATTCAGGCAGGCCTGACGCCGACGGTGCCGCATCCGGCAGTGCCAGGGGGAAGGTCTATGTCGTTCTGCCGGGAGAGAATCTTTGGACGATTGCCAGGAAGTTCTATGGGGACGGAAGGCTCTGGGAAAGGATTTACTGGGCGAACAGGGAATTGATTTCAGACCCGAGGCATATCTTTGGCGGCCAGCGGATCGTGATTCCTGAAAAGTAGGATTGACATGGCGATATAGGTTGCTTTTCAACTACATCTATGTTATGGTATCCTTAAGCATTAAAAATGCTTAGAAAGGAGAAGGATGGGTATGAAAAAAGTAGCAACAGCCATTGCGTTGATGATTGCGATGGCAACCGGGGGCATCGTCTCGTATGGGACGAACAGCGGTCCGCTGGAGACCAAGGACGCGGGGCAGATGGAAGCTGTAGCCGCGGTGCAGGCAGACGCGATGACGTTTTCCAAGTGGGTTTCAGGATGCGTACAGACGGCAGTCCACCATCATGACCTTTGCGGAATAGACGGCTGTACGCAGGCTGGAGAGCACAGCCATGGCGTATGCAGTGTGGCAGGCTGTACGGAGACAGGAGTGCATATGCACAACGGAGAGTACTGCTATCCCCACAGTGCGGACGACGGACACGCATACCATGATTGCGGCGTAGCGGGCTGCACAGAGGTGGGGAGCCATACGCACAACACCTGCGGCGTAGCGGGCTGCACAGAGGTGGGGAGCCATACGCACAACACCTGCGGCG
>CAJUFI010000031.1:22342-47274 GCA_910585665.1 uncultured Acetatifactor sp.
TAGCGGGCTGCACAGAGGTGGGGAGCCATACGCACAACATCTGCGGCGTAGCGGGCTGCACAGAGGTGGGGAGCCATACGCACAACACCTGTGGCGTAGCAGGCTGCACGCTGACCGGAGAACACAGCCATGGAAACGGTGGGTGCCATCGGCAGTCCGGCCATGGGTGCCATCATTGAGGGCCGATGCAATAAATAAGGTTCTATCAAAATTATGGTTTGCCTAACGAAGCATTGCTGTAGGCCAACAGAATAATGAAACAATGTCAGAGCGTGTAGAGACAGTCTATGCGCTCTTTTTTGCAAAGGGGCGTCAAAGGAGGAAGCCCGGCAGCTTGACAGATCTGCCAAAAAGGCGGAGGGAGATTATGGCAGTCATAGGAATTGACCTGGGGACGATGAACAGTCTCGGAACATATTGGAAGGACGGAAGGGTATATCTGATTCCCATGGAGTACGGGCAAGGAACCCATTGTCCTGGGAGAGACGGACCAGGTGGTGGCCTTCGGGGCCGGCATCAGGCAGCTGGTGAAGACATTCTGGCTCCGCAAGGGGCATTGAGGGGAGGAAAACAAAATAACCGCTTGTCCTTAACAGGCGAACATTGAAACAGGAAATCAGGAAAAAGTTTCCTGTTTTTTTGTGGGGGCAGGGGAGGACGGTGCGGATTCCGGAAAGCTGTGGCAAAGAAGATGCACAGGCGCGGCACAAAAGCCGGCACATGTTGAAGCAGAGCGAAAAATGTAATAAAATTTCTGAAAATCCGATACCTCGTTTACCGGATGCGTTGTATCGGATTTATAAAGGGAAAGGAGGATTTCGATGAAATGAAATCAATGAAACGTGGCATGGCAGTGCTCTTGGCAGCGCTGCTGATGGTGCCGGCGCCGCCAGCAAGGGCGGAGGGGACGACGTTTATCCCGGGTATAGAAGCCGGGGAAGACAGTGGCCTGCCTGTTACGGCGGAGGACTTGGCCGTGAAGATCTCCGGTAATGCCCAAGGCGCCGTTGACGGAACCGGATCTGGAGAAGGCTCCGGAACAGCCGCAGACGAAGGCGCGGAGCAGGACGATCCTGCCCAGGCGGCAGACGTCGGCGCTGGTGCAGATGGAGAATCTGACGCAACAGGGAATCCGGATGGCGCAGAGGGTGATGATGCCGGTTCTGGCAATGGGGCAGAAGAAGCGGCAGACGACACCGATGACACCGGAGCCGGGAGTGTGGCAGGCGGCGACGGCAGCGGAGCCGGGGATGCAGCAGGCGGCGACGGCGAAGCCGGGGATGCGGCAGGCGACGGCAGCGGAGCCGGAAATGCAGCAGACGACGGCAGCGGAGCCGGGGATGCAGCAGGCGGCAACGGCAGTGAAGCCGGGGATGCAGCAGGCGGCGACGATGGCAGCGGGACTGGTGACGCTACAGGCGGCAACGATGGCAGCGGAGCCGGGGACGCAGCAGGCGATGACGGCAGTGAAGCCGGGGATGCAGCAGACGGCAGCACCGGCAATGGAGCCGGAGATGGCTCTGACAGCGCGTCAGATGCGGGCAACGATGCCGCAGACGGCGCAAACGGAGATGAGGACGATGCCGGGGCTGGCGATGAGGCCGGTGACGGCACAGGGGCGGATTCCGATAGCGAGCCAGACGGCAGTGATGCGGATGAGTCCGAAAAGGAAGACGGAGAAGTAGTTGACAACGAGGAGGACGATCTGAAGGATAATGAGGGTGAGGAAGGCGATGATATGGACCAGCCTTCGGAAGAACTGTCCGAATGGGACGGGAACGGAATCCTGTTCAGCACTGGCGGAGAGTATCGGCTTGTAGTAGAGCCCGGCAGCCCTGCCCTTGAGGAGTACGCAGAGATTGCGGATGCCTTCAGCCAGGACGGAAGCTATACTATCCGGATTCCGGAGGAGGATCCTTTCTTCCCCTATGAGGTTCAGTTCGCAGACCCGGAGTTCGAGGAAGTGGAGAATGTATGGTTCATGACTCCGGATTCCACGGTGGAGTTCGGCGGACATACTTTCCGGGTGGAGGCGGATTTCACAGGAAACGTGGTCACACAGCTTAGCCTGAACATCGCCGGGGATACGGTAATCATCTATCCTGAGGAGAAGACGTTCGGCGGCGCGGCTCCGATATCGCTGCTTCCGCTGAAGGAAGTATATCTCGGAGGTATCGATGTGACCGGCTATACGCCATTGGAGCTGACCATGGTGTCTATCGGATCCATTTTCACCGGTCATGCAGAGTTGACGGATACAGACAGAATCATGTGGACCACATCTTATTCTTCCAACGGTGCTGGGCCGGATTACACAATCAGCCAGGCGGGTGACTGTATAAACTTAAGCTATGCCAGCAGCTTCCAGATGATTGTAGGGGAGCCGGATCAATTGGCAGCGGACAATGTCCGTTATCTGGTGAACCTGAGCAGATCCAGCAGTGAAGGGTGGCTGATGCCGCTGTTCTATGGACAGGATGAGGACGGAACCCGGACGGAGGTTGTGATAAAAAGGGATTCCTATTATTCATATGATGAGTACGGATACGAGAATATCTACTTGTCATCACTACAGGGGATCTACAAAGAAGGGTATCTGGCTTTAGGGATTAACACAGAGAATTATGTGAATACGAAATTCACGACAGTCAAGGCTTTTGAAGGCCACTACAAATCAGCCCAAGAAGCCATGGCAGCGACAGAAGTCACGGACAAGATTTTCTGCACGGATATGACGCAGAAGGATACAGGTTACAAAATGAGCCAGTATACCTCTTCTTATATCACGCTGGTGTCCTTTGACGGACAGGGGAATGTGACAGGGTGTCTGCCCGTCATTCTTTATTATAGTAATCTGAGCTCTTATATAAGCGTGAATTCGCTGTACACGGCTGACGGAAGCTATGTGCCTGCCAGTTTCAGTATCAGATATGAGGATGGCTGCAATTATTATACGCTGGGATTGTATCCGGATAACCCGGTGGATAGGATGTACGCGCAAGGCCTTACATATTATCTTGATGGAGAGAGGGACAATTCCGCAGTAACGGCTGCGTATGTGGGCTTGTATTCAAGCATTGCAGAGGCCAGGGAAGCGGCAGCAGAAAATATTAAAGGTGAGCTGTTTGGAACAGGATATGTGGCAGACTATTCAGAGGGCATATTCTTTACGGTATTTGTCGGAGAGGACGGTGCAGAAGGGCAGAGGATATATAAATACAATTTCAAGGTAGTAGAAAGAGAAGAAGTGCCCGTGGATGAGCCGGAAGACTATGTGGACGACCTAAACAGCGGTACAGCAGTGCAGTTCGGTAGTCTGAGAGGCGGGGAAGGGCGTTATGTGGCCAGCTTCGCGCTGCAGGACTCCTATGCGGAGAACAACTATATCGTATATCTTGTAAATGAGGATGTGGACAGAAGTAATTTGGCGCCTACCTTCACCATTCGCTATGAAGGCCTGAAGCTTTACGCGGAAGGCAGCAGTGCACCGGAAGTCAGCGGGGAGAGCTATCACGATTTCTCCAAAGGGCCGGTGCAGTACACTGCTTCTTCCGAGGATAAGAGCCACTCAAAGAATTATTGGGTGCAGGTGGTCACGAAGGAGGAAGCGGCCGGACAAATCTTCATGAACAGCCTGGCAGATCCAGACGTGACGACGAGCATGAAGGATGGCACTGTATATACCACGAGAGAAGTGATGCTGGATTCCCTGCATAGCTATAAGCATGACATCATGCTGGCGAACATGGGAGCCCAGGCGATTGAAGGTCTGGCCGCGGAGTTGGTCTCCGATTCCCTGGAACTAGATGATTACTGGACCCTGAATGGAAACCATGAACTGTCCGGCTTCACCACTACGAATCAGACGACAAGCTATGGGAAACTTTCCAATCTTGCCATGCTGCGTCTGCGGAGGAAGGCGGATGTGGCAGACGGTGTGGACGTGTCCGGCACCCTGACCATCAAGTCCGGCGAGACGGTGCTGATGGTGATAACCCTTACCGGTACCGTGGGCGACCCTACCATCACCACCACGGAAATCCCGGAAGCGGTCAAGTACGTTCCTTACGGTACCATGATTCAGAGCAGCAACAAATACAGCTGGAACGAGGTGACTTTCGAACTTGCTTCCGGCGCATTGCCGGGCGGCATGGTAATCAAGCCCAACGGCGAGCTGTACGGCGTGCCCACAGAGGCAGGCGAATTCACTTTCAGCGTGAGGATGCACAACAGCCATGGCGGCTTCAGCGACCGTGTCAAGGAGTTCACGATGGTGGTGAAGGAAAACACGGATGAGAACGTGGACAATGCCACCGATGAGAACTATGAACTGACGGAGCGCGTGGCCTATCTGTACGACAGCAGCCTGGGCGACCAGACGATGGTCTCCCAAGGTGAATTTGGGGAGTTCGTGGATCTGTGGCTGGACGGCGTGAAGCTGGAGAAGGGCGTGGACTATGACGCGGAATCCGGCAGCACCAGGGTCACAATCTACTCCCAGACGCTGGACGGTCAGGGAGAAGGCACGCATACCCTCGGTATCGAGTTCCGCTCTTCCGACACCGATGACGTGAAAGCAGCGGCACAGAACTATGTAATCGAATCAGACGATCCGGATGACGACAAGCCCGGTGAAGACAACCCGGACGATAACAAGCCCGGAGAAGACGATCCGGACGACAACAAGCCCGGAGAAGACAATCCGGACGACAACAAGCCCGGTGAAGACGACCCGGACGACAACAAGCCCGGCGGCAACACCCCCGGAGGGAACAGGCCCGGCGGCAACACCCCTGGCGGCAACAGGCCCGGCGGAAATACCTCTGGGAACGGAAGTTCCTCCGGCAATACCGGATCTGCAGGCAACAGCGGGGCAGCCGGCGGAAGCGGCTCCAACAGCGGCGCTGCCGCTTCGGGAGTCTCCACAGTGGTGGAACCGGGCACTTCCTCAGTGACCTACACAGTCGAAAGGGGCGACACCCTGTGGAAGATCGCGGTGAAGTTCTACGGCGACGGGAACCAGTGGCGGAAGATCTACGAGGACAACAGGAACATATTAAGCGACCCTAACAAGATTTACGCAGGTCAGGTGCTGGTCATCCGGTTGGCCGATTCGGCGGAAGGCCAGGATGGCGCGGCAGCAGGCCAGGGCAACGGAGCGGGCAGTTCCGCGGCGGGCGGCACCTACACAGTGCAACCTGGCGACAGCCTGTGGAAGATCGCGGCGAAAGTCTACGGAAACGGACGCAGATGGAGGCAGATCTACGAGGCGAATGCGGACAGGCTTCCGGATGCCTCCAGGATTTACGCAGGCCAGGTGCTGGTGATTCCGGAATGACATAATGTTTTATGCAAGAGGCGGTGACGAACCGCCTTTTGTATTGCCATGAAAAGAGGGGAGACGGCTTCTGGGCGGAAATCCGGCATCCCGGCGGGCATTCGTATAAAGTCATTGACAATGTATATACTATTGTATATACTGACTATAGGGAAGGAGATGATTTTATGCAAGCAACAATTCAAAAATGGGGAAATTCACAGGGAATAAGAATACCAAAAGCATTTCTTGATGCATTGGGAATGGTGGAAAACGATCTTGTGGAACTTAATAGGGTTGAGGATAATATCGTGATTACAAAGGTTAAAAAAGAAAAAGAGATAACTTTGGAAGATATATTTAAAGATTATGACGGGGAGTATAAAGCTGAGGAATTTGATTGGGGTTCTTCTGTTGGAAAGGAAGTATGGTAATGTATAATCCGAAACAAGGTGATATTGTATTCTTGGACTTCAGCCCACAATCCGGACATGAGCAGGCAGGAAGAAGACCTGGAGTGGTTATCAGTAATGAACAGTTTTTTGTTAGAACTAAAGCTGCTGTTGTATGCCCGATTACCAATACGAGTAACAAATTTCCGCTGCATATACCCTTGGATAATAGAACGGAAACGACAGGTGTGATATTGACGGAACATATGAAATGCTTGAATGTGATCAGCAGGAATATACAGTTTGTAGAGAAGATGCCAGAGGACTTATTGGAAAAGACATTGGCATATGTTAAGGCATTTTTCTGATAGATAAAGATGGCAATAAATAATAATGAACTTAGATTTAATGAATCTCAAACAGTTACCATTTTACCCGATAATCTTTTGTTGGTATATAATTTTGTTGGTATATAATAATGAAGAATGAAATGTCGCTTTTAATTGGAGGACATTATGAGCAGGAGTTATAAGCATGTGCCATGTTGCAAGGATTATAATAGAGGAATGAAAAAATGTGCCAATAGATATGTGCGGAGAAATTATTTGGTAGTTCCGTCAGGCATGGCATATAAAAAGCTGTTTTGCTCCTGGAATATTTGTGACTATAAATTTTTACAATCCTTTTCCATTTACAGGAAGAAATATTATGAATATAACCGCAGAAAATATTCGGACAGGGAACTATATAGAATGTGGTATAAAGACTATAAAATGAAATAGAATGAAATGCTGTATTCATATCGTTTGATAGGTTCCAATCAAGAAGGTGAGTAATATGGATAATAAAGAATTCTTGGATTTTTTATTGAGAAGATTTAAAATTGAAAGAGAAAAATTTGATAGGTCAGGTGTATATGCATATACACAGCGCCTACTTGCTTATAACTCAAATAAAATTGAAGGTAGCACGCTTACTGAGGAACAAACCGCTTCTTTGTTTGATAATGGAACCTTGCCAAAGTCAGATGATTATTATAGAGCAAAAGATGTTGAGGAAATGAACGGCCATTTTCTTATGTTCAATAAGATGTTGGACACATTGGATGAATCGTTATCACAGGAACTGATAAAGCAATTTCATTTTGAATTAAAGTCTGGGGTATTTGAGGATTGTGCCAATGGATATGCCATTGGTGATTATAAGCAGCGTCCTAATATGATTGGAATGCACCAAACTGTTAGGCCAGAGAATGTTGCCCGGGAAATGTATTTGCTAATGGATTGGTATGACGATCAGATGGCAAATATTTCAGTATTAGCTGAGTTTCACGCAAGATACGAGAGTATTCATCCATTCCAAGATGGGAATGGTAGGACGGGCAGGTTGATTCTTTTTAGAGAGTGTTTAAAGAAGGGAATCGTGCCGGTTGTAATTGAAGATACAAATAGAAATGAGTATCTGGAAGCGTTGAAAAAATATAGAGAAGAAAATGGGCTGGATAAGTTAATCGGATTGTTTGAGAAAGAGCAACAGTTTTATTTTGAGAAGTGTAAATATTTTTTGTAGGACATAAATGTTCAGTTCAAATCTCTGAAATCCTGCACATTCCCCACCGTACAGTCAACAGCCATATCGCTAAATACGAAAGCGGCGGCATGGAGACGCTCCTTCTGCTCTATGGCTTCTATTTGGTCTGTCAATATGGATATTTTATCTCTATCCCAATAAATCCGATTCACGCACCTATACTGGCGGTCTATCTCTTGTTTTCGGTTTCTGCTTCTTTACCGTACATGAGCCTTATGGTTAGGAATCAGCGGCGAAGCGCACAGCGATGGCAAAGAACATTACAGAAATGAACAGTACATTGCAATCCCCACAGGTCCATATTAAAATAGATTCAGCGGAAACCATAAAGGAGAGGATACCAATGTACAGAACAATGAAGTCATGCTTTTGTTCCATCTTTCAGGCTGTTCCCGGAAAGGCCATGCGGTATATGGGGTGCAAAGCCATTGCGGCCATACTGTTTCCGGCGAATGTGGTTCTGGTGGAACGATGCATCAGCTCTATGGAAGGGGCTTTCTACCGGGAATTCTGGCTGACGTTCCCGGCCTTTCTCTTGTGCGCCTTTGTGCTGGTGGTGACAGAGCATTGCGGGCGCGTGGCGGACATGGAATTCACCCAGGAATTCACGGACGCATACATGCCGAAAGTGATTCACAGGCTGACCGGCATCCGCTATGGCTATTTCGAGGATGAGAAAGCCGCCGACGTCCTTTCGCGGCTGAACGGCGACCCGGCGGCAGCCCTGACGGGGCTTTTCAAAAAGATGGTGGACTGCATCGCGCTGCTGATACGCCTGTATGGGGCGGCCCTGATTTATTTCCGGCTGTCCGCGGCGGTGGGGCTGTCCCTGTTCCTGCTGCTGGGCCTCCAGGTCTATATCGGAATCCTTTCCCAGAGGGAAGTGGTCAAGCTGTTCGAGACAGAGACCCAGGAGGAGAGGAAGCTGCAGTATCTGGGCAGTCTCCTGTGCGGGAAGGACTCCGTCTTTGACCTGAAGGTCAATCAGTCGGTGGCCTATGTGGAGGGCCTGCAGAAAAGGAAGGCCCGCCGGATTCTGAGGGACAGGGTCAGGATCTCCCTGAAAGCGGAAACCTACTATATGCTGAACCTGCTTCTGATGCTGGCGTGGACCGGGGCATTGCTGTACTTTCTGGTGGCGAAGCTGGCGGCGGGGGAGCAGCCCTTTGGCCTGTTCGTGGCCCTGATGGGAAGCTATCCGGCATTGGCGGGGTACCAGAATGCCCTGTCCTACCATCTGTCTTCCATGAAGGGGGATCTGCTGGTGTACAGGGCTGTCTCAGAATTGTGGGACTATGAAGAGGAGCAGGGGGATTGTGAGCTGGCGGCGGGGGAGCCCTGTACCATTGAGTTCCGCCATGTCAGCTTCCGCTATCCGGGCATGGAAAGGTGGGCCTTGAAGGACATCAGCTTCCGGGTTCGCTCTGACGAAACCTTGGCGCTGGTGGGGGAAAACGGCTCCGGGAAGTCCACGGTGATCAAGCTGCTCTGCGGGCTCTACCAGCCGGAGGAGGGGGAGATTCTGGCGGACGGGGAGATTCTGGCGGACGGGCAGCCCATAGGACAGCTGTCGCCGGAAAGCCGCAGGAAGCTTACAAGCGTGGTGTTCCAGGATTTTGAGAACTATTCCCTGACAGCGGGGGAGAACATCGGGCTTGGGAACGTGGCGCGCATGGACGACAGGGAAAGCATCCTAGAGGCGGCAAGGCGCGCCGGCGCGGCGGAGATTCTGGAGGGACTTCCCAAAGGGCCGGATACGCCTCTGAACCATCTGGAGGAGGACGGGGTGTCCCTGTCCGGAGGCCAGTGGCAGCGGCTGGCGATTGCCAGGGCCTATATGGCGGAGAGCGCTTTCTTTCTGCTGGACGAGCCCACCGCGTCCATGGATCCCATAGCGGAGAGCCGGATGTACCAGAGCTTTGTGGACATTTTGAAAGGAAAGGGCATCATACTGGTGTCCCACCGCCTGGCCAGCGCAAAGATGGCGGACCGCATCCTGGTGCTGGACGGGGGGACGCTGGCGCAGGACGGGACCCACGAGGGACTGATGCAGGCGGAGGGCATCTACAGGGAAATGTTCGAACGCCAGGCGGGATGGTACCAGGCCCCTGCCAGCTGACAGAAGCAGAGCGCCGGAAATATCGGAAGGTCGGGAACTGTAGAGAAACGGAACCGAAAGCAAGTAGGAACAGCAAGCAGAAAACCGGAACCTGGCATGCAGTACGAGACAGCAGGAGGCGCGGCGCATGGCCGGAACAAAGAGACATACGATAGGAATGGGGATAGAGGAAATGAAGAATGGCAAATTGATTTTTCGTATTGTGAAGGCTGTCCTGAAGGCCGCTCCCGTGGCGGCTGTGACAGACGTGTCATGTTCTCTGGGGTTCGCCCTTTGTACGGCTTTTGGGACAGCCGTCCTGGCTGGGCTGTTCCTCCAGGCGCAGCGGCTGGCCGGGGGGATGGAGAGCGACAGCATCGCATGGCTGGCGGCTCTCTATCTGGGAATCCTGGCGCTGCGCAAGGGCCTGAATGTGGTCAGCGACATCACCGGCAACGTGGGCGTAGAGGAGACCTGCCGGTACGTATTCCGCAGAAAGCTCCACAGAAAGGCGGCGTCTGTGCCCTACATCGACTTCGAGGACGCGGCGATCCATGACAGGCTGCTGCGGGCCAGGAATTGTGTGGAGAACATGGTCATAACGGATATCTTCCACAATCTCCTGATAGTGGGGGAGTGCGTGTTCTCCGTGGCGGGCCTGATGGGGGTGATGATGAGCCTGTGCGCCTGGTATCTGCCGCTCCTGCTTTTGACCGTACTTCCCTATCTGGTCAGTAGGTTGAAAGCGGGGAAGGAGTTCTACCAGCTCCGCTGGTTCCAGGCGTCCCATGTCAGGAAGCGGGATTATCTCTATTCCATATTTTCGTCGCCCAGGTCCCAGAGGGAGCTGCGGGTGTTCGGCTTCGGAGGCTATGTGAGGGAGAAATGGAAGCGGGAACATGACCTGGTGGCGGAAGAGAACATTTCCTTCCGGAAGAAGGACAGCAGGCGCCTGATGTACTGTGAGGGCATGATCGCGCTGGGGTATGTGCTGAGCATCCTGCTGTCCGTGGTTCTGGTCTTTCGGGGGCAGATAGCCATAGGCGTGTTCGGGGCGGGAATTTTCGCCTTCCAGGAGGTGCAGCAGAGCACCCAGGCATTCTTTTCGCTGCTGGGATATGCCTTCGGCCAGATTCTGGAGGCGGACGATTATTTCGGCTTCCTTGACCTGGAGGAAGAGCAGGAAAGGACGGAACGGCTGCAGGATTTCTCGGGGCAGATTATAATGAAGGATGTGCGCTTCACCTATCCCAATGGGGGCAAACCGGCGCTCCAGGTGGAGGGGCTGACCATAAAGGCCGGAGAAAAGGTGGTGGTCGTAGGGGAGAACGGCAGCGGCAAGTCCACCTTGGTGAAGCTGTTGCTTGGCCTGTACGAGCCGGAGAGCGGCCAGATACGGTATGACGGAAAAGAGATTACAAAGATACGGAAAGACGACTTCTCGGGCCTGGTGTCCGCCGTTTCCCAGGATTTCGTCTCCTATCACCTTCCGGTTCGCGACTTCATGGGGATTCACTGTCCCGAAAGCACAGTCAGCGACCACCGGATAGAATCCCTGCTGCGGAAAGTGGGCCTGGCGCAGCTGTCCGATCCGGAGGAATACGGCAGGTGGCTGGGCAGGGAGTTCGGCGGCAGGGAATTGTCCGGGGGACAGTGGCAGCGGCTTGCCATCGCCGGGGCCATGGCCAAACCCTGCCAGCTGCTGTTCCTGGACGAGCCCACCAGCGCCCTGGATCCCGTCACGGAGCATGACATCCTCAGGCTGTTCCTGGAGATGGCCGAAGGCAAGACGGCAGTCATCATCTCTCATCGGGTGGGGCTGTGCGCGCTGGCCCACAAGGTGGTGTACATGAAAGAGGGAAAGGTGAAGGCCGTGGGCTCCCATCAGGAACTGATGGAGTCCTGCGGGGAATACAGGACGTTTTATCAGGAACAGGCGAAATGGTATGCGGCCTGAACGTTTCTGCGATAGAAACAGATACAGAATAACAGAACCCCTTGCATTTTCCAGAATTGTCCATTATAATAGAACGCACAAGATATAGAATGAAACATTGGAAACAGACACAAAATATAGAAAACGGCCGCATCCGTCAAAATCCGCGATGCGGCTTTCTATATGTGGACCAGGAGCGGAGGGTGACATGAGGATTCAGAAAAGAGACGGGCGGGTAGTGCCCTATGAAGAGGAGAAAATCGTAGCGGCCATCCAGAAAGCCAACAACGAGGTGGAGGAGAAGGACAGGGCAGACCAGGCTCTGGTGCAGGAGATACTGGAGGCCGTGCAGGGAGAGGGCAGGGAACTGCAGGCCGTGGAGCATGTGCAGGACGTGATTGAGCAGCACCTGGTGCGGCACAATAAATACGTCCTCTCCAAGAAATATATGGTGTACCGTTACCAGAGGAGCCTGCTGCGCAAGTCCAACACCACGGACGAGTCCATCCTGAAGCTCATCCGCAACGAGAACAAGGAGCTGGCAGAGGAGAATTCCAACAAGAACACCCGCCTGGCCTCCACCCAGCGGGACTATATCGCCGGGGAGGTTTCCCGGGACGTGACCAGGCGGATGCTGCTGCCGGAGCATATCTCCCTGGCCCACGACAACGGCGTGCTCCACTTCCATGACGCGGACTATTTCATCCAGCCTATCTTCAACTGCTGCCTGATCGACATCAAGGACATGCTGGACAATGGTACATCCATCAACGGAAAAATGATAGAATCCCCCAAAAGCTTCCAGGTGGCCTGCACCGTCACCACCCAGATCATCGCGGCGGTGGCCAGCAACCAGTACGGCGGGCAGTCCGTGAACATCAAGCACCTGGGGAAATACCTGCACAAGAGCCGGATGAAGTTCCGCGCCCAGCTGGACGAGGAATTCGGCAGCGCCCTGGAGGAGACGGCAAAGGAGAAAATCGTGGAGCTGCGCCTGCAGGATGAGCTGCGCTCCGGCGTGCAGACCATCCAGTACCAGATCAATACCCTGATGACTACAAATGGACAGTCTCCTTTCGTGACCCTGTTCCTGCACATCGACGAGGAAGAAGAGTATGTGGAAGAGACCGTCCGAATCATCGAAGAGATCCTCAACCAGCGCCTGCAGGGCACGAAGAACGAGAAAGGGGTCTATGTGACGCCCGCGTTCCCGAAGCTGGTGTACGTGCTGGACGAGAACAACTGCCTGAAGGGCGGGAAGTACGATTATGTCACCCGCCTGGCTGCCAGATGCTCGGCGAAGCGGATGTATCCTGACTATATTTCGGCCAAGAAGATGCGGGAGAATTATGAGGGCAATGTGTTCTCCTGCATGGGCTGCCGCTCCTTCCTGTCCCCCTGGAAGGACGAGAAGGGGAACTATAAATGGGAGGGGCGCTTCAACCAGGGGGTGGTCAGCCTGAACCTGCCGCAGATAGGCATCGTCTCCGAGGGCAATGAGGAGATCTTCTGGAAGCGGCTGGACGAGCGGCTGGGTCTGTGCTACGAGGCGCTGATGTGCAGGCACAAGGCTCTGCTGGGCACGGTGTCCGACGTAAGCCCGATCCACTGGCAGTACGGAGCCATCGCCCGCCTCAGGAAGGGCGAGAAGATTGACAAGCTCCTGTACGGCGGCTATTCCACCATGTCCCTGGGTTACATCGGCCTCTATGAGCTGACCTGGCTCATGAAGGGCTGTAGCCATACAGACCCCAAAGGCAAGGAGTTTGCCCTGCGGGTCATGGACCATCTGAAGGACGCCGCCGCCAGGTGGAAGGCGGAGACAGGCATCGGCTTCAGCCTATACGGCACGCCCGCCGAGACTCTGTGCTACCGTTTTGCCAGAATTGACAAGGAGAAGTACGGAGACATCCCCAACGTGACGGACAAGGGTTATTACACGAACTCTTATCATGTAGATGTGCGGGAAGATATAGATGCTTTTACGAAATTCCGTTTTGAGAGCGAGTTCCAGAACAAGTCTCTGGGTGGGGCGATCTCCTATGTGGAGGTGCCTAATCTCCAGAACAACCTGGAGGCCGTGGAGGAAGTGATTCGTTTCATCTATGACAATATCCAGTATGGCGAGTTCAATACGAAGTCGGATTACTGTCATGTGTGCGGGTTCGATGGGGAGATTGTGGTCAATGACGACAATGAGTGGGAATGCCCCCAGTGCCACAACAAAGACCACTCCAGAATGAACGTCACCAGACGGACCTGCGGCTATCTGGGGGAGAATTTCTGGAATATCGGCAAGACGAAGGAAATCAAGTCCAGGGTGATGCACCTATGAATTACGCAACAATCAAGAAGACAGATGTGGCCAACGGCCCCGGAATCCGGGTGTCCCTGTTCGTCAGCGGCTGCAGGCACCGCTGTAGGGGATGCTTCAACAGCGAGGCCTGGGACTTCCGGTATGGCCGGGAATACACCAAAGAGACGGAAGAAGAGATTCTGGAGGCCCTTGCGCCGGAGCATATCCGGGGCTTAAGCCTGCTGGGCGGGGAGCCCATGGAGCCGGAGAACAGAGACACAGTCCTTTCCCTGGTAGAAAAGGTGCGTCAGCGCTATCCCGGAAAGGACATCTGGTGCTACACGGGTTACGACTATGAGAAGGATCTGCTTCAGTGGATAGAGCAGGAACTGTCCGGAAATGATGACGGAGAGACAGTACGAACCGGAATCCATGGATTGGAAAATGCAGCCCGGCCCGAGAGTGCTGTTCGGAACAATGAGGTACAGCAGTCTCTGGACGTGGACGGCAAAACGAAAGATAAACACATGTTCGAAAAAGGAGATTTAGAAGACACGCCCCCAGGTCAGGTGGCTCGGCTGCTGTCCCTGATAGACGTGCTGGTGGACGGCGAGTTCCGGGAGGAGGAAAAGAATCTCCGCCTTGCTTTCCGGGGTTCGGAGAACCAACGGCTGATTGACGTGAAGGAGTCCCGGCGGCAGGGCAGAGTGGTGTGCCTGGAAAAGCGCAGAGGGGAGTCCGCAGATGCGGCTCTATGACGATAGATTGATATTTCGTGATTCCATGAACGAAATTACAGAAAAGATGCACACAAACCGCGTGTCCTTGTAGTTTGTGTGCATTTCGCATGCCAGATACAGCATACAGTGCTGCGGTTTTCGTCCAGGGCGGAGCGCTGTATGCTGTATCTGGTTTTCATCCAAGGCGGAGCAGCCGGACGCATGGGTCACGGCGAGAGGTACTTGTCAAGGAGTCGGTCAAGCTGGATGAAAAATTCGTCGGCGCTCACCAGTTTCATCTTATCATAATAGAAAATGGCGTCATAGGCCGAAATCATAAGCGTGCGCCATTCCGTGGTGATGAGGCCGTCTTTGCCTGCCTCGTTCTCCGGGTGGTATTCCACAAGGGTATTCTCAGGGACGTCCAAATCTATGTCTCTGGCGCTGTCCGGGCAGAGGGTGCCCCATTCCGTGGTGACGATGTAGTCTCCGTCTGAGGTGACTTCAATCTGGGGATGATGCGGATAGAGGGTAGTGTACCTGCCGTCTCTGGTGAGGTCGCCGCCTGCGTACTCCTCCCATATGGCCTTCTCGCTGTCCAGGTCGCAGACAGGGATGACATAGCTGCGGCCGACCTTCAGGGAAAAATAGGAATCCATCAGATAGGTGTCGTCCTCTATCAGCACGGAAGCGCCGGACAGGGATTCGTCCCCGTGCCATACACGGTCTACCGTCAATTCATATACAACGGATGAAGACTGGTTGTGGTACAGCTCCCTGGGGCCGAATTTGTCATTATAGGTATCGTAGGTGTAGCGCTTGAGATACATATCCGTGATTCGCCCTTCTAAGATGGCGCTGGATTCTGACAGCATATCTTCGCTGAATGGAAGGACATCGGCGGTGGACTGGCTGCCGGCGGAAAATTGCGTCAGGATGTCCGGGCTGATCTGGCCCTGGGGAAGGTCCAGGGAGCTGTAGCTGACAGGCAGAAGGCCGCCGTCTGCGGAAACGCTTTCCTGGCCTGGGGGCAGCTGCTGGGCACCGTTGCTGTTCCCAGAGTTTGCCGGGGCGTTGCCGTCAGCACCGGCTCCAGGGGCTGCCGTGCCGTTGCCGTCCGAAGAGACTGCTGTGCCGTCGCCACCCGCGTTTTCCGAAGAGATTGCCGTGCCGTCGCCCACGTTTTCCGAAGAGACTGCCGGATTGCCGCTGCCGTCCGCCGCGCTGCCCGTGGCCGGGAGCCCTTTTGAGTCATCGGCATTTGAAGCGCCGCTGTCAGACAGGGCGTAATAAGTCTCGGAACCGGACGGTGACATCCCGGCGCTGTCCGGTGACAGGGAGCCTTCCCCATATATCCAGAGCCCCAGCAGCGTCGCCAGGCAGAGCCCGCCTGTGCCTGCCGCTGTCCGGATGACGATGCGGCGTGTATGTTTCCTCTTTTTTTCGTAAGCGTCCCTGCGCTCCAATACGGCTTCCGCCACTTCTCTATAATTCCTCATATACAAAGCCCTCCTTTTCAAGTTCTGATTTCAGTGATTGCTTCGCCCGATACACAAGGTTCTCAATCTGCCGCCTGCTCTTGCGCATGATGGCCGCTGTCTCCGCATTGCCGAAGCCCTCCAGATAGACCAGGTACAGGACCTGCCGGTATTCGGGCCTGAGCCTGCCCAGGGCCTGGTGCAGGAGAATCCTACGCTCTGTGCGAAGATAGGACCTCTCCAGGCTTTCCTCCTCTCCGGCCAGCCTCTCCAGCTCTTCCCCGGACATGAGGGACAGCCTTGCGCTGTGCCTGAGATGGTCCAGGGCCACATTGCGGCCGATGGCATAGAGCCATGTCTTGAAGGCGCTCCGGCCCCTGAACACAGGCTTCCTGGTGGCCAGCTTCACGAAAGTCTCCTCCATCAGCTCCTCCGCGGTGCCGATGTTCTCCGTGAAGCTGTTCAGGTACAGAATCAGCCCGTCCTTGTAATCTCTGACGATCTCGACGATGCCTTCATCATCACCATCAAGGAAACGGCGGTAGCTACTTGCACCGTTGTCCATTGATTTCTCCCCCTTTCTGTCTGTTAGACGGATGGAAAGCGGAATTCTCTCAGGGAAAATAAAAAATAATCTGTCCCAATGTACTATTTTATACGATTTCAGGGCGGCACGCCACCATAAAAGCCGGGAGCCGGAAAAATGAGCCGGGAAACGGCAGAATATTTGTATTTGCGATTTGGAGATATCCATAGTATAATGAAATCATGTTTTTTATGCAGGCTTTATTGTTCAAAAAGCATTGAATCCTCCTACGAAATGGCCTTGGAGCATGGCGGATTGCAATGAATATTGGCAGATGGATTCTGGAGGTGCAGCAGGGCGAAAAACGTGCGAAATATGGAAAACAGGCCATGAAGAAGCTTTCAGAATCTTTGGCAGCACGATTTGGCAGAGGTTTTTCTGTAGACAATCTTGAAAATATGCGCAAATTCTACATTACGTTTAAAAGTCGAATTTCCGAGACGCTGTTTCGGAAATTCACTGTAGAGAAATCCGGGACAGTGTCTCGGATTTTGGAAGAAGAATTACTGTTTCAGCTCTCTTTTTCGCATTATTTGATTCTTTGTCGAATTCAGGATGATAATGAGAGGCATTTTTACGAAATAGAAGCAGTAAAAGCTAAATGGAGTGTAAAAGTGCTGGGGCGGCAGTATGGAAGTTCTTTGTATGAACGGTTGCAGGAAGTGGAGCTTCGGAAATACAGAGGAAGATATGACTGACGCTTCATTCCGTACACAGGCGATGATTGTGTGGATGGGCGCCCATCCGGAGGGATTGCCCTGTCGGTTCCTATAATTAGTTTGCACAAACCCTCGTTGCGTGCTATAATATTGATACAGATGAATAAGGTGTTGGCATCCGGTTCTGTGTGCGCTTTATACGCACGGAATCGTGGCGCCATGTCTTTATCTATGGCAGAAGACGGCCGGATGATTTATACTGCTTAACGATTTCACTTGCCATGAAACCAGACTGCACAACGCTGACTGGTTCAATCGCATGATTGCATTAGGCAGTATTCAGCGTTATGCAGTATAATAAAATGATTCTACTGCGATCATATGCTTCGGCACATCCGGAATCAAGAGGAAAAAGTGAGGAAGAAACGTGGCTATCAACGAATCAGCAGAAAACTATCTGGAGACAATCCTGATACTGAGCAAAAAGCTTCCCGTGGTCCGCTCCGTGGACATCGCAGAGGAGCTGGGCTTCAAGAAGTCCAGCGTCAGCGTGGCCATGAAGCATCTGCGGGAGAAAGAGCATATCAGTGTGGACAAATCCGGCTTCATCACCCTGACGCCCTCCGGCAGGGAGATTGCGGAGATGATTTATGAGCGCCACCAGTTGCTCTCCGCCTGGCTGGTGCATCTCGGCGTGTCGGAGGAGACAGCGGTGGAAGACGCCTGTAAGATTGAGCATGTGATCAGCAAGGAAAGCTTCCAGGCCATCAAGGACCATGTGGGCGGAATCGGCCTTTCAGACGGGGGAAACAAACCGCAGGGCGGATGACTCCGGGGCGTCCCCATCACCAAAGAGGAGGAAATATATCATGAAAACGTACCTGAGCGATTTTTTTCAGGAGTTCTCGTACCCCCAGGAGGCCCGCGCCGCATTTGCCCAGGCTTATGACAGCATTCTGTCCGACTCCGGCCTGAAAAGCGGATTTGAGGCGCTCCTACAGCGCTATCAAGACGACAAACAGATGGATTACGGACAGGCGTTCAAAGACATGGCGGAGATATCCTCCGGGGCAGGCATCCATGAATATACGGGAAATTTCCTGCTTCTCGTCTGCTATTCCAGAACTCTGCGGGAGTATTACAGAGAGGCGGGGATAGCGGAGGAGATATGGCATACCTCCATGTGCGACCTGAAGTGGAAGCTGGACGAATGTAAATGTGTATATGGCATCTGGGGGACTTTTGTGCCGGGATGGTACGATGGCTTCTTTGATATGACGCGTTTCGGCTTTCGGAAGCTGCAGTTTGAGATCCGTCGCTTTAGATACCACTATGAAAAGAACGGCGTCATCCTGAACCCGGAAACCCCTGTCCTGAACACCCATATCCCCCGCACGGGAGAACGGCTTGACCCGGAAAGCCTGCGCGAGTCCTATGAGCTGGGCGCAGCATTTTTCAGGGAGAGGTTTCAGGTAGACCCGGTGGTTTTCGTGTGCAATTCCTGGCTGCTGTACCCCCGCAACAAGGAGGTGCTTTCTCCGGATTCCAACCTGTATTCCTTCCTTTCCGCTTATGACATCCTGAAATCGGAAGAGTATGACGATTATTCGGAAGTCTGGAGACTGTTCGACGTAAACTATGACGGTAATGTGGATCATCTGCCCCAGGATACCTCCCTCAGGCGCGCCTATGCGGACTGGATTCGTAAGGGCGTAAAGACCGGCGACGCTTACGGCGTATCTGTGTGGAACGGATGAGAGATTTACAATATCTTAAAAAATTTCAAATAGGTTATTGACAACAAATCAATGTTAGCATATACTAACTTATGAACAGATGAATTGCAGGCGGCATGGTACATAAAATCCGCCTGCAAAGGTAATGAGGAAGGAGGATGCGACTATGCCGTTGTCAATGGCCCATGCGGGAGAGCGCAATGTAATCAAAAAGGTAGGCGGCAAGGAGGAGACCAGGAAATTCCTGGAGAACCTGGGCTTTGTCGTGGGAGGAGCCGTGACCGTCGTCTCTGAGGCAGGCGGGAACATCATCGTCAATGTAAAGGAATCCAGAGTAGCCATCGGCAAGGACATGGCGAACCGGATCATGGTCTAGCATCACAAATAGAGTGGCTGCCATGGATGACGAGTCGGTGTCCGGAACGATTCCCGGCCGGGAAGCAAAGGGAGGGTGTCCGGCAAGATTGCGCGCCGAAGGAGGGCCACGGAACTGAAACAGGAGGAGCACAGCAATGAGCACACTGAAGGACATTGCCTGCGGGCAGACAGTGAAAGTAAAGAAGCTGTCCGGTGAAGGGCCGGTCAAGAGACGCATCATGGACATGGGGATCACGAAAGGCGTGGACGTCTACGTGAGAAAGGTAGCCCCCCTGGGGGATCCCGTGGAAGTGACGGTCAGAGGCTACGAACTGTCCCTGCGCAAGGCGGATGCAGAAATGATAGAGGTGGAATGACCCAGTTCATGCTGCATCATTTTTTAGGACATGTGGTTAGTCAAAGCTAATAAAAAGTGCGTTATGCTAATAAAAAGTAGCCTAGACGAATCATGGTTCGGACAGGAGTGAGGAACAAAAAAACGAAAGTCAGAGACGCCATCTGCCGGAAACCTTAGGACTGTCGGAAGAGGACCGATAGGACGTGCTTAAGCGAAAGCCTGGAAACACAACAAAAGCAGCCATGAACTCGTATCGGCCATTTGCAGACAATTCCGTAAGCCCGAATCGGAGACGGAAGGCCGGATGCGGCCAAAACAGAGATCGCCTGCACAGAGCCCGGGGATTTGTCCCTATGCGGCGGACAGCCTGCGCTGCGGACCGGCGCTGGAAAGGCGGTTGCGGAACGAATACATACAGCGGGGAGCAGGCTTTCCGTTGTCATGAATCAGGAGGAGACATTACAATGGCAATCAAAATCGCGCTGGCAGGCAATCCCAACTGCGGCAAGACAACATTATTCAATGCCCTGACCGGTTCCAACCAGTTCGTGGGGAACTGGCCCGGCGTCACGGTGGAGAAGAAGGAGGGCAAGCTGAAGAAATCCTACTCCGCCGGAAGCACCGAGGAGATCGTCATCATGGACCTTCCCGGCATCTATTCCCTGTCCCCCTATACATTGGAGGAAGTGGTGGCCAGGAACTATCTAATCAACGAGAGACCCGATGCCATCATCAACATCGTGGACGGCACCAACATCGAGCGGAACCTGTACCTTTCCACCCAGATCATGGAGCTGGGCATTCCCGTGGTCATGGCGGTGAACATGATGGACGTGGTGGAGAAGTCCGGGGACAAAATACATACCGATAAGCTGGCGAAGAAGCTGGGCTGCGAAGTGACGGAGATTTCCGCCCTGAAGGGGACCGGCCTGGAGGCGGCCACGAAGAAGGCCATAGCGGCGGCCCAGAAGAAAACGGCGGCAGCCCCGGTGCATGAGTTCGCCCAGAACGTGGAGGCGGCCATCAAAGCCGTGGAGGAGAAGCTGGGAAACGGCGTGCCGAAGGAACAAAAACGCTTTTTCGCCATAAAGCTGCTGGAAAGAGACGACAAAATAGGTTCCATGATGAGCAGCGCGCCCGATGTGTCGGCTGAGATCAAGGGCCTGGAGGATGCCTTTGATGATGACACAGAGAGCATCATCACCAATGAGAGATACGAATACATTTCTTCTATTATAAAGGAGTGCTATACGAAAAAAGGAAAAGCGAAGCTGTCCGTGTCGGATAAGATTGACCGCATCGTCACCAACAGATGGGCCGCGCTGCCTATCTTTGCCGTGGTCATGTTCATCGTGTACTACATCTCCGTCACCACAGTGGGCACCGTCGCCACAGACTGGGCCAATGACGGCGTGTTTGGAGACGGCTGGCATCTGCTGGGCATCGGCGGTTCTGCCTACGATGCGGCGTGTGAGGAGTTCGCTGCGACTACCCTGTTCACGGACGAAGTGAAGGCCACTGTGGAAGCGGCGGCCCAGGCCGGGGTCATCGGCGCGGAGGATGTGCTGGGGGCCATAGAGGAGAATGATTTCGGCGGCTTTGACGAAGCCTACGGATCCTACGCGGACGCGCTGGCAGAGGCCGGTTATGACCTGTCGGAAGTGGTGGATCCCCTGTTGGAGGAGGCTCCCGACCCTGCGGATTACGGCGTGTGGGTGCCCGGCATCCCTGTGCTGGTGGAGGGCGGCCTGGAGGCAGTGGGCTGTTCCGAGTGGCTCATGAGCCTGATCCTTGATGGCATCATCGGCGGCGTGGGCGCAGTGCTCGGCTTCGTGCCCCAGATGCTGGTGCTGTTCATCTTCCTGGCATTCCTGGAAGCCTGCGGCTATATGGCCAGAGTGGCCTTCATCATGGACAGGATTTTCCGCAAGTTCGGCCTGTCGGGCAAATCCTTCATCCCCATGCTGATCGGCAGCGGCTGCGGCGTGCCCGGCATCATGGCGTCCCGCACCATCGAGAACGACAGAGACCGCAAGATGACCATCATGACCACCACCTTCATCCCCTGCGGCGCGAAGCTTCCCATCATCGCCCTGATCGCCACGGCTCTGTTTGGCGGCTCCGGCCTGGTGGCGGTAAGCGCGTATTTTCTGGGCGTGGCGGCGATCGTCATCTCCGGTATCATTTTAAAGAAGACAAAGATGTTCGCGGGAGACCCGGCTCCTTTCGTCATGGAGCTGCCTGCCTACCACTGGCCTACCGTGGGCAATGTGCTCCGGAGCATGTGGGAGCGGGGCTGGTCGTTCATCAAGAAAGCCGGCACCATCATCCTGCTTTCCTCCATCGTCATCTGGGCGGGCTCCTGCTTCGGCATGGTGGACGGGAGCTTTGGCTTCAGCACGGAGCTGGAGCTGGCGGACAGCGTGCTGGGCGCGATTGGGAACGGCATCAAATGGATCTTCAAGCCGCTGGGCTTTGACGATGCCACGGCTACGATTGCCACCATCATGGGCCTGGTGGCCAAGGAAGAGGTGGTAGGCGTGTTCGGTGTCCTGGACTTCGTCAGCATGACCAAGGCGGCGGCCTACGCGTTCCTGGCATTCAATCTGCTGTGCGCGCCCTGCTTTGCGGCCATCGGCGCCATCAAGCGGGAGATGAACAGCGCAAAGTGGACCTGGTTTGCCATCGGATATCAGTGCGGTTTTGCCTATGTGGTGGCCCTGATCATCTACCAGCTGGGAAGCCTGTTGGGCGGATACGGCAACGTATTGGGAACCATAGTGGCGCTGCTGCTGATTGCGGCTTTGATATACCTGCTGGTGCGTCCTTACAGAGAGAGCGATAGGCTGAAAGTGGATTTGAAGAGGCTGTCGAAGAGCAAGGCCTGAGAAAATGCTCGAAATGACGAATTATATAAGGAACTGTGGGAAAATTCCTAATTTGAAAAAGCAAATTCGCTTCACAGACAACTGACATACACATACTTCATAATAAAAATCCTATAAAAAGGAAATGCGCAGATTCTTGCATAGAGTCTGCGCATTTCCTTTGTGGACTTCGGAGACTATTCTATCGTGATGGAAAAGTCCTCATAAATGCCCACAGCCATTTCCTCACCAAAAGAATACTGCTCCACAATATCTTTTTCAAATCCGTATACCGTAACCTGCCCTCTCATGGGATCCACAATCCAGTATTCTCTGACCCCTGCCGTCCGATATTTGAAAAGCTTTGTCATATAATCCATAGATTTGCTGCCCGGCGATACGATTTCGATGATCCAATCAGGTGCGCCATGGCATCCCTGGTCATCCAGCTTATTTTTGTCGCAGATAACCGAAATGTCAGGCTCTACATAATTGACGTCATCCTCATTGAGGAACACGGCAAAGGGGGATGGGAACACTTCGCATTCACCATTCTTGCGCTGAATATAATTGCCGATTTCCCGGTCAAAAAAGTGGACCAGCCGCTGGTGCCTGGTATTAGGAGGGGCCATATTATATAGTTTTCCATCGATTAATTCTGCTCTTTCCCCCTCTGGCAATGCATAGATATCGTCAATTGTATAAAATTCCTCTTTTTTCAATGCGTCCATAGGTTCACCTGCCTTTTTCTTAATTATACAAAAGATTGCCCGCATTTACAATGAAATTCACAGGAGCTTTCCCTATTCGTTGTGCCCTGACAATAATATCTGCATACTTCTTAAAATTGACTGTCTGCATTTGTGACACTTCTTCCTTATAATTTTCGATTGCTGTCAAAGAAGCTGTTAGCTGTTCTATTTTCTCTCGTATGCTATCCAGTAGGTGACGCATTGGCCGGAGAGTCTGGGTGGAAATTGATTTTTAAAGATGTCTGAATTATCGGCCTGTCTGAAAAAGCTCTACACTGTATTTGGCAGGATTATCCTTGGCGATATAAACATTCGCATATAAATCTTCTTTTCGCGTAAATGGCGACAGAACAAAATAGTTACTCACTGCTTTGTATTCCTTACCCTCATATATAAACCGACAGACAATTCTGCAGCTGGTGTAGTTTGCTACTCTGATCCAGGCTGCCGGAATCATGTCCTCTATTTCGGAGTCCATACAAGCGCCCGAATGCTTCAGGTTTTTCAATTTTTTCCTGTCATATGCCAGTTTGCCCATGGAAGCCAAAAACAATATCAGCCATACAGAAACATTGATTAACACAGGTTTCAATATAGTTGAACTAAAAAAATTCCCAACAAGGCCAACAGCTAATTCAGTCACTGCTACAAACAAAGTTACATTAGCGCATACGGAGAATAAGTATTTTACAGGCTTAAGATTGGCGATTTGTTTTTCTTTAAAAAGATTGGAGATATTTTCCTCCGCTTTTCCTTTGTATTCCTCCGCAGATATATGCTCCCCTGAAAAAAGCTCGTTCAAACTAATGCCCAAAACATCGCACAAAGGCTGTAAAAGCGACACATCCGGCATTCCTCTTCCGTTTTCCCATTTAGAAACTGCCTGACTGGTAATCTCTAATCGTTCGGCAAGCTGCATTTGCGTCAGATTTTTTTCTTTCCTGCACTGTGCAATAAATGCACCTATTCTTTTCTGGTCCATACAATAATCCTCCTCCATAGCAATGAAGCTCCTTTGCTATATTTATTTGACCGCAGTATATCAAAAAGAGAATCTATTTAGAACATACTAAGCGTTGATTCAATACTAAACGCTTGGTTGAGCGCCAGTCCCACATGCCAGAGGGGCTTATAATTTACGTCCCTGTTCCTGTCTTTCTCCCAGCTTAGGGCTTTCTGTGCTCCATTATAGCAGATTTTTGCCATTCCACAAATAGTTCTTGACGGTATCGGTATCATCGGTTCTTCGGCTAATTTCGTCTTTTCTTTTGCCGGTAAAGAAGTAACTCGGGGCAGTGATTTCACGATAGATTCCTCCTGGTCTTACGCATGTAATAGAAAATTACTCCCTTTTCGGAAAAGTGTTCCCGCTGCTCCATAGCACCAATTTGGAACCGGTTTTATTCATTTGGAACCATAATATACACACCAAATGCCTTATGATACGTCCCAGGAATCCGGCCCATCTTTCCAGCCAATGGCCATCTGAATGATTTTGTAACGGTGCAGTGTCCCTGTCTGAACGGTTGCCTTTTTCCCGGTTTCCGAAAGATGTTTCCGAAAGAAACCGAAAGAAACGAAAATAGGGGGTGGTAGAAAAGCCAAAACAGGAGTAAAATAGAAGAGAATGTTTCAAAATATGCAGTCCTAAGCGTGCTTTCATATTCCGAGTTGAAATATACGCTGAAGTGCGCAAGGGGATATGGATAGGGAGACATGGATAGAAAGACACGGATTAGGAAGACATGGGTAGAAAGACACGGATTAGGAAGACGTGAATAGGAAGACATG
>CAJUFI010000032.1 GCA_910585665.1 uncultured Acetatifactor sp.
CTCCTGGCGTTCTCCGGGACGTTACTGTTTCCAGTCCCGTAACGTCCCTTCCAACACTTAGCCCTCTAGGAAACGGCCACACAGCCCTTCCGCATGGTATCTTCTATCTCCTGTATGGTCCTGGGCGTGATCGCCGAGAGATTCTCGCAGCCGCCTTCCGTCACCAGGCAATTGTCCTCCAGCCGGAACCCGATGCCCCAGTCCTCATGATAGATGCCGATGTCCACGCAGAATATCATCCCCGGCGCGATGCGCTTCGGCCTCTCCACCAGGTCATGGACATCATAGCCCACATGATGGGAGCCGCCGTGCCACATATATTTCCCGATTTCGTCCGCATCCTCCAGCACGCCCATGTCCTTCAGCAGGCCCGCATTGTACCTCCTGGCCTCTTTGTCCACTTCCTCCATCAGCATGCCGGGCTTAATGATACTGAACATATGGTCGGAGGTCTTCAGTGCGCACTCATACAGAAGCCGCTGTCTTTCGCTGTATTTCCCGTTGCAGGGCCAACCCCTGGACACATCCGTCATCAGGTTGTCGTACCAGGCACCCACATCGTTCAAAATCATATCGCCGTCCTGTGCCTGCCCCTTATAAGCATAATAATGAATGCAGAAATTATTCCTGCCGGCAGAAATGATGGACGGGAACGCCGGCCCCTGGGGCCCGTGCTGCCCCAGCGCATAGTCGAACACAGCCTTATACTGATATTCGTACATCCCCGGCCTGGAAGCCTTCATCATGGCCACGATGCCGTCCCGGGTAATCTTCTCCGCTTCCCTCACCGCCGCTATCTCACAGGGCTGCTTGATGGTGCGCAGCTTGCGCAGGATAGCGCCGGCATCCTTGATCCGCAGGAACGGATAGTCCACCGCCGCCCTTCTGCAGAGCTGATGGGCCGGCGTATCCCTGTCCCCCGGCTCCGTCCGGTAACAATCCAGATACAGGCGGCCGTAATTCCCCAGCGAAGCCATCCTGTGGAAATCCGCCTCGAACGCGTCCACGTACGCCACATCCCCAATGCCGGAAAGCTCCGCCGCCTGATCCGGCTTGATCCGTGCCCCCGTCCAGCGCTCCTTCATAGGATCCGGCGGCAGGATATAAATCCGCTCCCCCGTCCGGCCCTCCGAATCCTTCCAGGCCAGCAGAATGAACTCCTTGCTGTCCAGTCCTGTCAGATACAGGAAATTCCTGTCCGTATAGAAGGGATACTGCTCATCGTTGGTCTTGCGGACCTCCGTCCCTGAGAACATGACCAACAGCGAATGAGGCTTCATCTGCTGATATGCCTTTGTTCTGTTGCCCTGGTGAAATTCCTTTTTCATTCCTTCATTCCCTCGATTCTGTATAATATTTTTTCATCCCTCAGACCCGTTCCAGCCGGAACCGCGCCTCTCCCTCAGGCACAGGGAGCGCAGCCCACTCCCCGGCCTGAAGGACCACATCTGTCCCCGCCAGCCGATAGTCCCCGAAGTCCTCTATCAGCACCCGCACAGCCAGGCCCTCCTTTTTCCAAGGGCCGGGGGCCGCTGTCAGCTCTATCCGGCCAAAGTCCCGGCTTATCAGGATGCCGTCCCATTCCCCGTGGGTGCATTCCGCATGGACGCGCCCTTCTGCCCCGATGTAATGGAAACGCCTCCCCACGCCGTCCCGGCAAACCACGCCCAGGCCGTCCCGCTCTTCCGTCAGGGCTCCGCCGTAGCAGATCCTGCCGAAGACGGGATCCTCCGCCACCACCGCAGCCGCGCCTCTTAAGCCGCCGCAGAAGCCCAGGTCGATTTCACAGGAATAATACCAGGGGCCGCCCTTATGGGGCTGGTTCAGCCAGGTCTCCCCGCAGTATAGCGGTTCGAAGCCGCCGCAGGCGCAGCCGTCCTTCTCCTTGCCCGGGAACCAGTAGCCGTAGCCGCTCTCCTCGTCGCCGCAGTTGAGCAGCGCCCAGCTTCCCAGAACGGAGCCATACGCCAGCCGCAGAAGCCCGTAAGGCTCCTCCGCGTAATAGCAGGCATAGTCCAGCAGCGAGCTGCCGCCCATCTGGGTCATGTAGCTTAAGGTATAATGCAGGTTGTCCCCCCGGTAGTCGCTGCCGTACCAGAAGTACGCCGGTTCCAGCACTCCTCTGCAGGCGATATTGCAGGAAGTCTGGTTCTCCATGAACTCTATGGCCTTGTCGAAGGTGATGTCCTGGCCGTACCCGGGCTGCTTCCACTGAATCCTTGCCAGCTCCGTCCCCCGCGCGGCCAGCACATGGGTGCTCTCAAAGCCTGTGGTGTCGAAGGGATACTCGGAGCCGAAGACATCCTTGCACTCCCTGACGAAATATTCCGCCTTGCGGTTCCAGTGCCCTTCCAGCGTCCGGGCTTCCAGCTCCATGCCCTCCTTCCCCAGGGCCCTGATGATCTCCGGGATGACCAGTTCATTGTAGAAGCCGGTCTCATAGGCCGTCCACCCCTCCAGCTCCGCCGGGACCGTGAACATGGCCCGGGCCGTTCCGTAGGCCCTTTTCAGATATTCTTTTGCAGGCAGCCTTGTAGTCACGCCTTCCGCATACGCGGCAACCTCGTACATATTGTAGTATGTCAGCGCGATATGGGAATAATCATAGGGCCGCCACAGATGGGTCCTGCCGCCGTTCCCCATGTCCTCGGAGTTCCGCAGCACATGCCAGTCAGGGATGCCGTAGATTCCATAGGGGAAGGGTTCCTCTGTGGTCTGCTGCAGCCCTCCCCAGACGAAATGCTCGATATAATCGTCCAGGGCATCTATCTGGGCCTGGACGGGAGCAACCGTCTGGACGGATGACAGGAAAGCCGGTTTGGACAGCCCGGGATCGTCGCAGGTCACTTCGTAGATCCGCCAGCCGCCGATTCTGTCGTAATTATCCGGGCTCAAGATTGCCCCTGTCTCATTATTATATTCGGCCAGCAGGCCATTGTACCATTTCCCGCTGTCAAGTATCTGCTTCCCGGCGATGAATCCGGCCCTTTTCTCCATCATGGTCCGGACGTCCTGGGTGACGAAATAATAGATCTGCATCCATTTTCCGTCATAGGACACCCTGACCGTGTGCTCGCCCAGACGCCGGAAGGTCAGCCGGAAAATATGGCGTCCTCCCTGGACCTTCAGCTTTTCCGCATCCGCGTCCTCCGTCTCCACCCTGAGATCCCCGGCATCGCTGCGAAGGGCCAGGAGGACAGGGTGCTCCCTGGGGACGGTATAGCCCGGGATGCTCTCCGCCATGACCTGGCCATGCTTTACCAGCTGTTCCCGGCAGTCCTCATAATCCTTCGCAAAAAGCACCTTCCCGCGGTAGCGGTAGGCCTCCCCCGGCTCCAGGGTAGCGCTCCTGGGCGGAATCCGCAGCTTCGCGCCCTCCTCTTCCCGCTTTCTGCCGATGCAGCCGTCCAGGGCGTAGAGGAGCACCGTGCCCTTCTCCTCCGCCGCTTCCCGCTCTTTGGCCGGATTCACGGGCTCCTTCTCATAATGTACCCACTGGCTGTCCCCGCAGGGGAACACCGCCATGAGCTTCCCCTTTCCGTCACATCGGTAGACAGTGGAATGGGAGCCGTGTCCCGAAATGAAATGATGGCCTATCATCTCCCGCCCGGTCTCGCCGCCCCAGGTGAACCGGGAATGGCAGGACAGCCGGAGGGCAAAATCCAGCAGCGTGACAGTAGAAGAAGCCCTGTTTTCCACCAGAACCTCCTGCTCCAATGTTTCACCCAGGAGATAACGCACTGTCACCTTCAAGTCCTCGCCCACAACGCTTCCTTCGTACGTTACGCTGCGCCCGCGCTTTCTCGGCACGCTGTCCGCATATTCCACTTCCTGAAGCGGCTGCCATTCTTTCCTCTCTCCCTCTTTTTCCCAAGTCAGGCAGAGATTTCCGAAGCCTTTCGCTTCTTCCAGATAGGGGACGCTCTCGCTGTCCCCCATCACAGACGCCCCAAGCAGGATTCCGTTCTGAATCTGTGCCTTGAAGCGGCTGTTGCAGAAATAATACTTTTCTCCTGTCATTTTCCTTTATCCTTTTAATCTTCCGCGCTTTTATCAACAGTCTTTACAGACTTGCCAATCCTTGTTCTCCGCCGCCCGGGTACCGGAACGTGTCCCTCTGGACGATCCGGCAGGGCAGCTCCTCCCTGTGCGCGCACTCGAGGCCCCCATTCATCAAAGCGATGGCCTTCTTCGCCGCCAGCCTCCCAATCTCTGTCAGCGGGATGTGGACCGAGGTGAGGGCTGGCTCTATAAAATCGCAGAGGTCAATGTCGTCGAAACCCATGAGCACGATATCTTCCCCTGCCTTAATCCCCGCCTTTTTCAGGTACCGCATGGCCCCCACCGCCATCCAGTCGTTCATGCAGAACAGCGCGGTAGGCCGTTCCTCGTGCTCCGTCAGCTTACGGCAGGCCGCCTCCCCGGAATCCACGCTCCAATTCCCATAGGCGATCAGCTGCGGATTCAGGACGATTCCTCCGTTCATGAGGGCTGTCTGGTATCCCATCAGCCGCTTATAGGCCGGGACGGAGTCTATGGGGCCGCTGATCAGCCCGATTCTCCTGTGCCCGCACCGCACCATGGCGGCCACGGCCTCCTGGGCGACTTTCTGGTTGTCATTATTGACAGTGTAGTCTTCCTCATTCTTGGTATAGCTGTAGGCATATACCAGCGGGAGCCTGGTCTGGACAAGGCCTGTCACGTCCCTGTCGTGCATCCCCACATAGATGACGCCGCCCACTCCCATGTTCTGGAAGATGTCCAGCTTCTCCTGTATCTGGCTGCGGTACTCCGACACCTTCCTGTAATCCTGAGTCCCGTCATGCCATATCTTCTCCGAGAGATTCAGATCCGCCAAAAAGATGTGGCAGTTCTCCCCGTCCACGGTCTGGTTGATGCCCTGCACGATATTGTTGACCTGAAAGGTGGCGATGTCTTCCGAAAGGATGCCGATGACATTGCTCTTGCTGGAGCGCAGGGCCCTGGCCGCCAGATTGGGCTGATAGCCGAGCTCCGCCGCGGTCTCCTGCACTTTCCTGGCCACATCGCTGCTGACCTTGTTCATCCTTTTGTTGATCACATTCGATACGGTCGCCGTGGAGACACCGGCTTGTTTTGCTACGTCTTTCAAAGTAACCATCTCAGTATCCTCCGTGCGATTAAACGTTTAATCGCTTGCGCCCTGTGGCTTTTTTCCACGACAATTCTGAATAGCTGCGGATATTTATATGTTTTTTCACCTCATGATCATTATAACCCCATCTGTTTTTGTATGTCAATTCCACATTGTTCACAAGTTAATCGTTTAAGTTTTGTGCATTTTTTATATTGATTTTATACTTTTTACTTTTATATAATAATTTTACCTATATTTTTGTATTTATCGCATGCCATCTTGATCCTTGCATGCCGTGTCAAAGCGGCGGTTCCGGAAAAAACAGATTCAAGATAAAGGAGGCTTCACATCATGTCATCCACTACACCTACATCCATCCAATCCCCAACGCCGTCTGCCATGCTGGCCCATTACGACTTCTCCGGGGTCAGCAGCACGATTGTCCCTGACCAGACGGGGAACGGGTTCGCCGGGGTCATCCGGGGCTGCGACAGGGGCGGCGCGCTCATGGAAGACTATTCCGTCTTCGGACGTGTGCTGCCGGTGCTCCGCCTGACAGGAGGGGCCAACGGCGGATACCTGCAGCTGCCGGACGGCATCCTGAACGGCGCGGAGGGCGTCACCGTCAGCTTCTACTGCAGAATCGATTCCGCCGCGGAATACAGCAATCTGTTCTCCTTCGGCACAGACCGCTGCTTCTATCTGTCCGTGCTGCCGGGAGGCGAGGACGAAGGCCATGTCTATCTCTCCCCCTGTGCCACGGCAGGCGGGCGCAGCCAGGAAGCCTCGCTCCAGGAATGGAAACCTGTCCCTGTCAGGCAGTGGCTCCATATAACAGTCTCCTTCGGGACAGGGCTTCCCGCCCCTGTCAAATGGTACATAGACGGGAAGATTGCCGGGGAATTCCAGCACCGCCGCATGGACGCCGCCGCTCTGGAGGGCGCCACGGATTGTTTCTTTGGCTTCGGCGCTTTCGCCCTGACGCCTCTGGAGGCTTCCTTTGGTGACATCCGCATCTTTGGCAGCGCCCTGGCGGGCAAGGACGCCGCCTCCTTATTCCATATCGCCCCCGCGGAGCGGCTGCGCCTGGAGGCTCTGGCCCTGGAGGGCCTTCTGGAAGAGCCTCTGGAAAAGCCCCCCGTCCTGCCCTCCGCAGGGCAATTGGGCTGCGCGGTGTCCTGGAAGAGCCTGACCCCGGAGAGCATCTCCGATGAGGGACAGTTCCAGCGCCCCCAGGCCGGACAGCCTGCCCTGGAATGCATCCTGGAGGCCGCTCTCTCCTTCCAGGGGCACAGCCTGGTGCAGTCTTTCCGCCGTCTGGTCCCGCCGCTGCCGGAAGATAGCGAAATCGCCGGAAAGGACGCGGAAGCCGTGACGCTTCCTTTCCCCGGGCATGTCACGGAGGATCTGGCGCTTCCGCTGGCCGGCGGGGAGGGCTCCTCCTTCCGCTGGGAGAGCAGCTGCCCCGAGCTTATGGACGCACAGGGGCGGATAGGGAAGCGGCCTGCCGAAAAAGCCGCCTCCCTTACGCTGACCCTCACCGCCTCCTACGGCAGCGCCAGCGTCACCAGGGATTTCCCGGTGCGGATCCTGCCGGATTCCTGCCGCCCTCTTCCCCGGAGGGAATACGTTGCCGCTGCGCCTTTTGACGGGGAGGGGCCGGTGCTTCAGGCCGAGCCGGTTTCCAGGGATGACATCCGGCTCTCCGGGCAGAGCATTTTCTATGACAACCAGAACCGGTGCCTGGACTATCTCCAGCTCCTGGACGCAGACAGGATGCTCTACAACTTCCGCAGGGCTTTCGGGCTTCCCACAGGCGACGCCATGCCCCTGGGCGGCTGGGAAGAGCCCTCCGGGCTTCTGAGAGGGCATTCCACCGGGCATTTCCTGTCGGCGCTGGCCCACGCGTTCGCTTCCACAGGGGATGGCGCCTATAGGGAGAAAGCGGAATATATAATCGGCGAACTGAGAAGCCTGCAGGAGACGGCCAAGGGGGATCCCGCAGCGTTCCGGACAGCCTGCACTCCCGCCAACGCGGTGCAGTCCCTCTGGAGCAGGACGCCGGGCAGCTGGGGCAAGGGCTTTCTAAGCGCCTATTCTCCGGATCAGTTCGCCCTGTTGGAGCAGTTCACGCCCTATGCCACCATCTGGGCTCCCTACTATACTTTGCACAAGATTCTGGCCGGGCTCATAGACTGCCATCTGCTGCTGCACAACGGCCAGGCGCTCTCCTGCGCCTGCGGGATCGCGGACTGGGTCTACCGCAGGCTCTCCTGCGCTACCCGGGAACAGCGCAGGGAGATGTGGAAAATGTACATCGCCGGAGAATACGGCGGCATGAATGAGTCCCTGAGCCGGCTGTACGAAATCACCGGGAAGGAAGACTATCTGGAGGCGGCGAAAATGTTCGACAATGAAGACCTGTTCCGGGGCTTGGCCCACGGCAGGGACACCATCACGGGCATCCATGCCAATCAGCACATCCCTCAGATCATCGGCGCCATGGAGGAGTTCCGGGCCACCGGGGACACCCGGTATTACCACCTGGCCAGGAATTTCTGGGAGCTGGTGGTGAACCGGTATATGTATTCCATCGGCGGCGTGGGCCGGGGCGAGAACTTCAGAGAGCCGGGGCTCCTGGCGAAGAATATCGAGGGCGACAGGAACTGCGAGACCTGCGCCACTTACAATATGCTGAAGCTCACCGGCATGCTGTACCGCTATGCGCCGGAGCACAGCGAATACATGGATTATTATGAGCGGGCCATGGCGAACCATATCGCGGCCAGCCAGAACCCGGCAGTCCGGAAGGGCGCTCACCACGGCGTCACCTACATGCTCCCCATCGGGCCAGGGGCAAGGAAGCAGTATGGCAATGACTACGATGATTTCACCTGCTGCCACGGGACGGGGATGGAGAATCATGTACGGTATACCGAACATATCTATCACCATGGGCCGGAGGATACCCTGTATGTGAACCTGTATCTGCCATCGGTGTATGACTGGAAGGAGAAGGGGACGCGCCTGGCCATGGAGAGCCCTTTCCCCTCGGAATCCTGCCGCCTGACGGTGCATGTAGACGGCAAAGAGCCCGCTGTCCCCCTGCGGCTGAAGCTGCGGATCCCCTACTGGTGCCGGAGCGCTTTCCGGGTGCAGGTCAACGGGGAGGAAATGCCCGCCGCAAAGGCAGAGGCAAAGTATTATCTGCTGGAGAGAAGTTTCGCGGAGGGGGACTGCGTCACTGTCGCCATGCCCTATTCGCTGCATCTGTGCTATACGGAGGATCCTTACGAAGGGTATCCGGCAGCCAGCCTGCTGTATGGCCCGCTGGTGATGACGGCGCTGAGCGGCGGCACGGACTGGATTCGGCTGAACCTTCCCCCGGTGCCGGAGGACGCTTTCACCGTCTGCTGGGAAGACGGGATGCCGGTGCTCTGGTATGACGACCTGCGCTTCGTGCCCTCTTACGCGGCCCAGAACACGGCCTGCCATACCTATTTCCAGATCAACCTGGCATAGGGGCCGGGGGCACAAAGAGCCATTGCTCCCTCCTGTCATCCTCCCGCAGGGGATTCCCTCCCGTCCCTCTGCCTGCTCCGGTTTCCGGCCCGCACAGGGAAAAAGCCGGAAATATGTCGTATTCTGGCACATTTTCCCGAGCGTGGAATATCGTATTAGAAACGGAAATATATGGCGCCGAACTTAGCCCGGCTGAGAGATACCAATCGAAAACGAGAAGCAGTCTCGGCACTTTAAGGAGGAAGACATATGGAAAATCGTTTGATATGGAATGAACGGTATAACCTGGGAGTGGACATCATCGACAAAGAACACAAAAAGCTTCTCAGCATTCTCAATAAGCTGTTCGATTTCGGAAATAAGGAAGAGAAAAGCCACTTTGCCTGCCAAGAGGCGATAAAGTACTTTAAAGACCACGCTATCCAGCATTTTGCGGATGAGGAAGCCTATATGGCCTCCATAAATTACCCCGGACTTGAAGCCCATAAGCGCATCCACAGGGACTTCCGGGAACGTATGCTCCCTGCCCTGGAGAACGAGCTGGAGCTGACAGGTTATTCCGAGACCTCCATCCAGCATTTCCTCGGCGTATGTGCAGGCTGGCTGATTGGACATACATTGATCGAGGACCATATGATCGTAAGCGGCGAACCGATAAAACAATGGGAAAACCTGCTGCCCGAGGAGGAACAGACAGTGATGGGCCAGACCATCGCCAATCTGCTGCGCAGCATGTTCCAGCTGGATTCTCGCCTGATAAGCAATTGCTACGGCGGAGAGAAGTTCGGGGACAGCATCTGCTGCCATCTGATCTGTAGCGGCAGGGACAAGAAGAAATGGGATTTTTTCCTGCTCTTCGAGGAGCAGTTGATCGGCAGCACCATCGGGACCATCGTCGACACCAAATCGGAGGCCAGGGACATGATGCTGGCCAATGTGGCGAAATATGCGGCAAAGCAGCTGGTAGAGCGCATCAAGAGGCATTTTTCCTCTTGGAGGATGTTTGAGATGACAGAGGAACAGATACTGACCTATGAGCAATTCTACAAAATGTACAAGGCGCAGAGCCCAGAATTCAGCCTTCTGTTCGACACCGGCAAAGGGTATTTCGCCTGCTGCATCTCCACCTCGGAAGCCACCCGTCACAAGGGCGGGATTTCGGCCGTCACGGAGAGCGCCGTTGCTGAAATCGAGAGCCGCATGCGCCATGAACCTCCCCTGGAGGTCAGCGAAGCCCCCTTCCCCCCTGACGCCGGGGAACCTGGGGGCAGGCGGAAAAAGAGGATCCTGGTGGTGGACGACTCGGATTTCATGCGGAGCGCCATGCTGCATCTGCTGAGCAGCGATTACGAGGTGCTGACGGCAGATTCCGGCATGTCCGCCATCCGGAGCATCACCCTGGCCCGGCCTGACCTGGTGCTGCTCGACTACGAGATGCCCGTCTGCAGCGGGAGCCAAATGCTGGAAATGATCCGGACCCAGAAGGACTTTTCAGACATCCCTGTAATCTTCCTGACCTGCAGGGTGGACAGGGAGAGCGTCAAAAAGGTAATCTCCCTGAAACCTGACGGCTATCTGTCCAAATCCCTTTCTGCGGAATCCGTCAAAAAGGAAATCGATCATTTCTTTGCAAAAAGGGATTCGGTTCCGTAAGCGCTTCCACATAAAACCTCCCGGAATTCGCCTTTTCAGGTTCCGGGAGATTCTATTCTTCCATCGGCATCCCTGTCAAGGATTTTGTGCCAAAAACCAAAATCATTCCGCTTTTCTGCGCTTCAGCCGCTCGATCTCCCGCTTCTGGCTGTCGATGCTCTCCCCGGAAAAGGTCTCGTACTCCTCCCGCAGGCATTTTATGATACGCTGTCTGTCCTCAATAGCAGCCTCGAAATCCCCCAGCAGTTCATGCACCTGGGCCATGGAGTACAGGCCGTCCGCGATCCTGGGCGGCTTCTGCATAGAAAAGCTCCTCTCATAATCCGCCAGGGCTTCCTGGTATCTGCCCAGTTTCCGGAATCCGTCCGCCCTGTCGCAGTAGGACTGCCATCTCTCCGGGAAATGCTCCACCGCCGCGTTCCAGCACTCCAGCGCTTTCTCCGGATTCCCCCTGCCGAACATCACATCGCCCATATAGACATCATACTGCTGTGTCTTGGCCGCGGTGCGGATCTGCTCGATGTAGGGAACCGCTTCGTCAAACCGGTCATCGTCCAGCATATTTTCGATGATTCCATAGAGCCCCCAGTAGTTGCCGGGGTTCTTTTTCAGGAAGTCCTTGAAATATTCTATGACCTGAAAATGGTTGTCGTACCATTCGTCCCCGCAGACTCCGCCCTCCGCCTCCAGGAACGCCACCCAGCCGCTCTTGTCCCGGGGATCCAGCTCCAGCACTTTCTTGGCGTACTCGCTGGCCGTGTCATGGTCGCTGGCGGCTCGGTGGTTGTACAGATAGGCCAGGCAGCTGTAGGCCCGGACATTTTTCGGCTGGTTTTTCAGCACGCCCTCCAGGAACCTGACGCAGTGGTCGAAGGTCTCCGGGGGAATCCGGCGCTCGTGCCAGAACATATTTTCGATGCGTTCGAATTCCGCCTCGTCGGAGAGCTGGAACAGCTCGTCGATGGTGACCCCGAAGAAGACGGCGATGCCCGGCAGCAGCCCGATGTCCGGCACGCTGGCCTGCGTCTCCCATTTGCTCACGGCCTGGACGGACACCCCCAGGTACTCCGCCAGCTCCTCCTGCTTCACTTCCTTTTCCAGGCGCAGGTTCCTGATCTTTTTCCCGATATCCATTTGCATCTCCTCCATTCAACTGTCGATTGATTTTCTTTTTCTATCAGCTGATGGATTCAGTATATATCAGATATCCGGGATGCGCAATCGAAAGGGATTCTACTTCATTCCACTACTGGTTGAACGTCAGGGCGTCTTTACCGTCCCGGTCCGGCGGCAGGCACACGCTGTTGAGCTCCACGGTGCCGGAAAAGTCCTCATAGTCCACCATGATATAATTTCCGCCGCTTTTCAGGCGCAGCTCTGTCTCAAAGCGTCCCTCCTCGTCCGTCTCCAGCACCACCACCACTTCGTTCATCCGAATCCTCACCTCGGCATGCCCCCTGTCCGCCAGAATCCGCCCATACACCCGGAGCCTGCGGGACTCTGTGGAGCCGCCTCCGAATATCACGTCCCGCCCGGTGCCGCCATTGCATTCCGCCAGATAGCTTCCCGTGTAGGCATCGCCCCCGCAGACCCGCTCTCCCATCAGATCCCCGTCCCCGGTAATCTGGGAAGCTCCCAGATTTGCAGCCAGGCCCTCCAGAAATTCGAGGCATGTTTCCGCCTCCATGTTCCGGATGCCGCAAGCCGTGAGCAGCGGCAAAATCACCAGCACAAGCGACAGCACAACACCCGGCAGGACGGCCGCCCTATTCCGCTTCCCCATCTCTTTTCCTCCTGCGGCGGATGTGCCGTCTGACGAGAAGCGCCGCAAACAGCCCCAGGATAATGGCGCGTTTCAGTTTCCTTTTCCTCATTTCCTTTACTCTTTCTCTCTCACTCATCATTTGTTTCCTCCTTAATATTCTTGATTTCATAATAATTATATCGAAATAAAGTATTATTTCCATTGTTTCCCAATTCTCCCGAAGTCAGGTTCCATCGCCGATACCCTCTTCCCTTTCGGACACCGCCAATCCAAAGCCTAATCCCTTTGTAGTTTTCGCTTTTTCATAACTGCCCCACGCTCCTTCCCCTGTCTCCGCGCCGTCCGCCTATCTGCTGACGATACGGTAATAAGTTTTCGCCGTCAGGCCGTACACCAGCACATACATGACCGCAAACACCAGAAAGCAGACCACCGTGCAGGCCACATAGAGACTGTTGTTCAGCATATTCAGAAGCTCCAGCAGCTTGGAGATTATGGGAAAGGCCGCTGCCACATGGACGCCCGCCACAATCAACGGCAGAAAGAACACCGTCAGCACCTGGGAATGGATGGAAGCCCTGACCTCCTCCCGGCTCATGCCCACCTTCTGCATGATCTCGTACCGTTCCTTATCGTCATACCCCTCAGAAATCTGCTTATAATAGATAATCAGCACTGTGGCCATGACAAAGAGCGTCCCCAGGAACACGCCGATGAAGAAAAGCCCTCCGTACAGCCCTATGAAAGTCGTTCTCTCGCTGTCCCGGTTCTCCACTCTGGCGGATATCCCTCCCTGAGAAAGCCTCTCCCGCAGAGCGCTGCAGAAAGCCGCCTGTTCCTCCCTGTCGGCATCCGTGTCAAAGCCGTAGACCTGCGTGATTTCATTGGCATACAGATCCAGGAGCTCTTTCTGCTTTTCATAAATCTTCTGCAGCGTGTCCGAGTCCGGAACCACGATGAAGTAGGTGCTGGCTATGTTGGCGGCCTCAATGCCGTTCCCCACAAAGGAATCCAGTTTCTCTTTCACCCGGTATTCCCTGTCCATCAGCCGGAGGGTGGGAGAATCAAAATCGTCCCTGTTGGCGTACAGCAGTATCTCTCCCTCCTCCAGCGTCCTCTCCTCCCCCATGGATGCGTTGTAGTCCGAAAGGGTCACAAAGAACAGATTGCTGATAGCCCCCAGAAGGTCAAGGGCATACTCCTTTTTCACCGCGAAACCGTCCCCGTCCCGCATGGTTGAGAATGCCAGATAGGCATAAGCCGTCTCCCCCTTCCTCCGCATCCCCAGCTCCTCCTGCAGCTCCCGGACAGTCTCCACCCCCGGCGCATTCCCCGCCGTGCCGTTTGGGGTAAAATACACCATGATGTCCATAGGATACCGCTCCCTGATGATGTCCTCCATCCCCACCATCAGGGAAGTAGTGGAAGACACCATCACCAGCACCATGGTGGACAGGACACAGATATTGGCCAGCCCCACCGCATTCTGCTTCATGCGGTAGATCATGCCGGACACGCTGACAAAATGCTTCGTCCGGTAATAATACCTCTTGTTCTTCCGAAGGCTCTTCAAAAGCGCGATGCTCCCGGCGGTAAAGAGCAGATACGTCCCAATGATGACCAGAATCACCGCCACGAAGAACAGCACCAGGGAAGCGATGGGGTTCTTCACCGTCAGGGCGATATAGTACCCCGCCGCCAGCGCCAGCAGTCCTGCCAGCGCCAGGAACCACTTGGTCCGCGGCTCCCTCTCCCCCTCGTTTCCCGCCCGCAGCAGCGCAATGGGGTCCGCCACACGGATCTGCCCTATGGCCCGAAGGCCAACCAACAGGAAAATCACGGCAAAAAGGACACAGGTGGCGCGCATCGCCTCCAGGGAAAGAAAGAATCCCAGCGGGCTTTCTCCGCCCATCACCTTGTTGATCACAAGATACATGGTCTTGTCCAGGGCTATCCCCAGCCCCAGCCCCAGCGCCAGGCTGATCACAGTCACATAGACGCTCTCCCAGGCCAGCACTCTGGAGACGTGCCGTTTCTCCATGCCTAAGATATTGAACACGCCGAATTCCTTTTTCCTGCGCTTCATCAGGAAGCTGTTGATGTAGAACAGGAAAATGAAAGCGAAGATCCCGATGACACAGCTTCCCAGGAACATGGTCTCGTTCAGGTAGGAGGAGCCTACCATATTGCCCAGCCCCGGATTCAGGGACAGGGACTTGACGATATAGAAGATCGCCACTGTCAGGATACAGGTGATGAGATAGGGCATATATGTCTTTCCGTTCTTTTTTATATTGCTTGCCGCTAGTTTTAGATAAAAGTTCCTTTTCATTTCCAAACCTCTCTTCCGGTTCCGCAATGCCGGATCACTCTGTCCGGCTTCCGGCCTGATTTCTTTGTCTCCATACTCCTCATGGGTCTTTCCTTTCCGGCGCTTTCCCGCAACTCATGCGTCCTTCCGGCCGCCGGTGGCCAGCAGCGTCAGGGTGTCCGAAATCTTCTGGTAGAGCTGCTCGTTGGTGCTGTTCCCTTTGTAGATCTGGTGGAACACCTCACCGTCCTTGATGAACAGCACCCTCCCCGCGTGGCTGGCAGCCTTTGTGGAGTGGGTCACCATGAGGATGGTCTGGCCGTCTTCGTTGATTTCATTGAAAATCCGCAGCAGACTGTCCGTGGCACGGGAGTCCAGCGCCCCGGTGGGTTCGTCCGCCAGCACCAGCTGGGGGCTGGTGATCAGGGCCCTGGCCACCGCCACCCGCTGCTTCTGGCCGCCGGAGATCTCGTAGGGATATTTCTCCAGAAGCTCCTGGATGCCCAGCTTCCGGGCGATGGGCTGCAGACGATTTTCCATCTCTTTGTAGTCCTTCCCGCCCAGCACCAGGGGCAGAAAGATATTGTCCCGGACGGAAAAATTGTCCAGCAGATTGAATTCCTGGAACACGAATCCCAGATTGTTGCGGCGGAACGCCGCCAGTTCCTTCTCCTTCACCCCGGACAGGCTCTTTCCTCCCAGCAGCACCTGGCCGCTGGTGGGCCGGTCAAGGGCTGCCAGGATGTTGAGCAGCGTGGTCTTGCCCGATCCGGATTCTCCCATGATGGCCACGTACTCTCCCTCCTCCACAGAGAAGGACACATTGGTCAGGGCCTGTACCTGATTGCCGCCGAAGCGGGTGGTGTAGATTTTCTTAAGGCTTTGTGCTTCCAATAATGCCATGGTTTCTGATCCTCCTGTTCTATTTCCGGTCTTGTAGCTTTTGGTCTGATATCTTTTCCAGTTTCGCGGTACCGCGCGCCTACCTGGTTTTTTGGCGCTGTTCCATGCTTACGGGAACATTATACCAAACCATGGGAGATTCCAACATCGAAACGGGTGACATTTTTTCCGGATGATGTGACATTTTTGTAAGATAGCAAGGAGGCAAGTTGCATCCGTTATTTTCCGACAATTCCTAAGGAGTTGTCTGTTCGGCTGAAATTATGAAACGAGCATCTGTCAGGCGGGATCAGAACAGCAAAAGGCCATGTACTCCGTTTAGAGCACATGGCTTTCTGCTATCTAAGGAATTGTCTACAAATAACTGATGCGAGTTTATAGCCGTTTTCGTTGTATTTCTGGGCTTTCTCCTAAACAAGTTGCATCAGTTATTTTCCGACAATTCCTAATTCTATTGAGATAAAAAATTAGAAGATGGAATATGTCTCGCCGCCCTTCAGCTGGGCCAGGATGACATCCTCGGCTGTGTTCCCGATGGCTGCGCTGAGGTATCCCGTGTAGGGCATGACGGGGACGGCGGCACCGTCGGAGGTCTCAAACCGGGCACAGGCAATCTGTCTGCCGGTGATTTTGTATACGCCGTCATATTTTGGACGAAGAACCGCACTTACCAGTCTGCCTTCGCTCCACCGGATATCCACCTCCACATCGCCCCGGGCCTTCAGTCCGGTGACGCAGCCCTCCGGCCAGGCTCCGGGCAGCGCGGGAAGCAGCTCGATCGCATCCCCCTGGCTCTGGAGGAACATTTCCGTCATCCCCGCAGTAGCGCCGAAATTGCCGTCAATCTGGAAAGGCGGATGCAGGTCGAACAGATTGTCCGCCGTCTTTTCCTTCAGCAGGGTCTGAAGCAGGGTATGCGCCCGCTCACCGTCCCGGAGCCTGGTCCAGAAATTCAGCTTCCATGCCATGCTCCAGCCTGTGCTGCTGTCGCCCCTGGTGTTCAGGGTGCTCTTCATCGCCTGGATATACCGGTCATCCTCTTCGCTTCTGCCGGCAACCACCTGATTCCCCGGGTGCAGCACGAACAGATGATTCGTATGCCGATGGCCTCCGTCTCCGGTCACGTCCATGGCGGTCTCGTCCTTCCATTCCATGAACTGGCCGTTCTTTCCAATCTGCAGAGGAGACGACAGCTTCCCGAAAGCCTGTTGAATCTCCTTGTATTCCGGGGCATCCGCCTTTCCCAGGATTTCCCCTGCCTGAATCACCTCATGGAAAATCTCCCAGATAATCCCCTGGTCACAGGCCGCCGCAATGGTATAAGGGCCATGCTCCGGCGAATAGGAGGGATTTGCGGTCAATCTGCCGTCCCGCCGATCCGTCCAGAGGTAATCTACCCAGAACAGAGCAGCATTCAGCAATACGTGGTAATTTTCTCCCAGGAACTCTTCATCCCTGGTAAACAGGTAATGCTCCCAGATATCCTGGCACATCCACGCCCCCGCCGTGGGGAAGTAGGACGCGTCCGAGGTGCCCGGGGCCGCATTCCCCCAGATATTGCACTCATGCCCGATTGTCCAGCCCCGCACAGGCGATGCGCCGTCCTCCTGAACATAAAAGTGGGCCGCTCCCTTTGTGCCGTAGGGCTCCAGGGACTTTACATAGTCCGTCACCGGAAGGTGGCACTCGGACAGATTGGTCTGTTCCGCCAGCCAGTAATTCATCTGCAGATTGATGTTGGTATGGTAATCCGCATCCCATGCCGGGTTTAAGGAATCCGCCCAGATTCCCTGTAAGTTTGCCGGAAGGGAGCCTTTCCTGGAACTGGCGATGAGGAGGTATCTGCCGAATTGGTAATACAGGTTTTCCAGGTAGCGGTCTTCACTTTCCGTATTCGAACCGGGCTTTCCGCCCCTGTAGCCTTTCATCAGCGCATCTGTGGTCTTTTCCGGGACTTCCGTGATTCCCAGGTTAAGCTGTGCCGCGCAGAACAGCCTTCTGTAATCTGCTCTGTGCAGTTCCAGCAGTTTGGCGAACCCCAGCCGTGCTGCTTCATCTGTGCGTTCCTTCGCGGCGTCCAGGGGATCCTCCTCCGAAAAGAAGTCGTAGGAACCGTCCATGGGCTGCCTGTAGTTCGTCCCCGCCGCCACATAGAGCAGAATTTCATCCGCTCCGGTGACCTGTACCGCGGTATCTCCGGCGCTGACCGCCGCCTCGTCGCCGGATGCCGCCACTTTCACCAGCAGAGCGAATTTTTCCCCATTCTCCTGATGGTCTGACGGACGGCCCGTCATGATGAGCGCATTCTCCTGGCTGTCCATGCGGATGGTTTTCTGCGGCTGTGGGCTGCCTATGCTGATTTCTTTTGCCAGCGCGCCCTTATGATCCGCTGACAGACGAATCACCATCATATTGCCGGGATTGCTGATAAAGTATTCTCCTGTGTAATGCGTTCCGTTCTGGTCATACGCAATGGTAAGGACGCCGTCGTTCAGGCTCAGGCTTCGGGAATAGCCCGTATAGGAATCATCGCCCTCCGGATTCCTGATATAGAGATCTCCCAGGGTCTGGTAACTGCCGAAATAATCTTTTTCCCCGAACATGGATTCGACCTTCTCTTTGATCCCTCCATACCCCGGATATTCCGCATAGTCGTGGATCTGCCAGGAGCCGTCCGGCTGCTGCTTCGGCGCCAGATGTTCCGCAAAATAGTCTGCCATCTTCTGCACTTCGCCCTGTACCTCATGGAGGGTTCTGTGGATGGCATCCGCGTCCCCTTTCATGCCGCATTTATAGGAACTGCTGGCTCCCGGGCCGCCCGACCACAAGGTGTGGTCATTTAGTTGAATCTGATTGACGGCCACGCCGCCATGTACCATTGCGCCCATGAATCCGTTCCCCAGGGGAGTCGCCTGCTGCTCCCATCCTTCATGGTTCCGCTCCGCGGGCGCGTCATACCAGGCAACGAGCGGCGCCTCCGCTGTCTTTTGAAAATCCCCGCCGGGCGTTTTCCCAGATTTCGTTTTCTGCATATTCTGTTCCTTTCCCTGATATGGCAAGTATGTATTTTGATGATTTCTGCCGACAATCACTCAGGCTTGCCATGAATGCTCTTCTTATATAACTTATTTGGCTGATTTTGTCAACAGCTTTGCCGAAATTCGGGAGAATTATCTGAATGCGGGAACCGGGCTGATTCCAATCACGGTTCTCTGTTCGCAAGATAGATATAAGCATCCTCAAGCGTCGCCTCACAGGAGCTGCATTCTATTTGCGGCGGCGTTTGACTGATGAATTTCATCTGCAATTCATCCCCTGCATACTGCTTGGATGAGACATGATAGTTCTTTTCCAGTTCCCTTGCCCTCCCCTCCTCTTTCGTCTTACAGATCCAAACATGGCCCCTTGCCTGTTCCAATAGCTCTTTCATGTTTCCCGAATAAAGGAATTTCCCCTTTTTCATAACCGCAAGCCGGTTACAGGTAGCCGCCAGGTCTTCCACTACATGGGTGGAAAACAAAACAGTACGCCCTTCTGAAAAATCCACCAGCAGATTTCGGATGCGGATCCGTTCTTCCGGGTCTAATCCCGTTGTCGGTTCATCCACGATCAAAAATTCCGGCTCATTCAAAAGCGCCTGAATCAGCCCCACTCTCCGTTTCATGCCGCCCGACAATTGTTTCATCTTTTTTCTGCGATGCTCAGACAGCCTTGTCTTTTCAAGGTAATATTGGATGCGTTCTCTATATGTCTGTCTGGGGATACCGGATAAATCCCCCATATATTCCAGACATTCCTGTACGGACAGGTTCGGATAGAGGTCAATCTCCTGGGGCAGATATCCAATCTTCCTGCGTATTTTTTCAAAATTCCCCTCACTGTAAAACATTCCGTCCAAGGTCACGGTACCGCTGGTTGGCGTCAACACAGTCGTGAGCACCCGCATGAGCGTGGTTTTTCCCGCCCCGTTTTCCCCCAGCAGCCCGAAGATTCCCTTTGGGATTTCCAAATCAGCATGATGGACCGCCGTTACCTTATTCCTGAATGTGACTGTCAAATCCTCTATCTTGATTCCCATCCTCTTAACCTCTCTTCCTGATGATTTCAGGCAAAACCGCCGCTGCCATGATTCCAATCCCAATACAGACAACTTTCCCATAAATCCAGCTAAAATCACCGCTGTCCTCCAATTCCCGGAAGGAATAGGAAAACAGGTTCCATGGGCCTAAGATTCTGTCGCCGATGGTGGAATTGGTCACCAGCCACAGCGCCAGGCAGCCTCCGATTCCCGCCCACATATTCCGGAACAGGCAGGAAATCAGATTGGATAAAAGCCCCCAGAAGCCAATCGTCACAGCGACAGCGGCAAGATATACAAAAAACCGATATATTTCACTCTCTAAACCGTTTTGTTCCATTCCATAGACGCTTGGCTTTTGGAACAGAAAAACCAATCCATAGGAGGCGGCTGCCACAGCCAGCAAGAACATGACCTGTATCACCATCCGTCTGTAAATAGAATGCATCCGCTTTTTTTCAGGGCATAGCCGCCAGATTTCTGACCGTTTGCCGGCAATTTCCTGCACATAGGTATCTGCACAGAATGTGAAAGCAAGGATTGCCATGGGAGCTTCTAACGCAATCCCTATTTCATTGGAATAAGCCACCCCTCTCACAAGGCTTAACATCACGGCAAAAAATACGGCATAAGCCTGCTTTTGAAAGGTCAGGGCGATTTTCATTTCACGCGTCAATATACCCGCCTCCTTTTCCATATCTGCATTGAGAGAAAGAGGATGCAGATTGCGGCTAAGATGAGGAAACTCTGGTTCAGCAAGGCCATTGGCGGAGAGGCGGTATCAAAAAATCTTCCCGGGAACCGCACCATGATTGCCAACGGTATACCATAATATCCATAGATGCCTTCCGCATTGCTGCTTCCCATATTGGAATACACGCTATAAAGAAACAAAAGCGGCACTGTCGGCAGGGGACTTTTGAACAGCAATGAAATCAGGCTGTAAACGCTTACAATCATCAGCATATTCGGCAGGATGCATATGACGCTTACCCATAAAAAATCCGTCAAATGAACCTCAAATCCTCTGTCCCTCGTCGCCATCAGGCAAATGCCGAAAAAAATCAGGTTCAAGATTGCCAGTGTGATCAGGCACACCGCAAAGCCACCGCCCACTTTGCCTGACAGATAGCTTCCCGCGCTGACGGGCTTTGTATGAAGAAGCTCATAGGTGCTTCTCCTGGTATCCTGCATAAATAAACCGGACAACAAAACAGTTGCGAAAAATAACATGAACACCCCTGCAAAATCGGCGAATTTTCTGGAAAAATAGTACGAAAATGCCCTGTTTTCCAGCTTTTCCGCAATATAAGAATTGATTTCTTCACGGGTTCCTATATGGTAGGCTGTGTCCCGATACATATAATTTGCATTGTAGAAGCCATACCCTTCCAGATGGGCACAGGCTGCCATGATATCCATGTCTTTCATCTCATCCATCACAGATTGCGCCTTCTCATTGTCCATCCCGAATTGGGCAATCAGGACTTCCCGTATCTGTTCTTCCCACATTCCCCGCCGCAGCCCTTCCTCCGTCGGCACATATCCGTCATAAACATCGGCATCCCCATAGTTTTGCGGACAGTCGTTCCCAATGGTTTCCCCTTCCCCGAAGTAATGGATGTTCAGATAGGGCTTTAGATTTACAAATACCATAATTACACCGATTGCGATGCCAAGCCAGAACAGGGGGTTTTTCACATAATTTTTTACCTCTCTTCTCATAATCGACCGCATGATTCTGTCTCCTTATTTCAGTTCCGCATCTGCCCGCCCAATACCCAGGCATAGCAGAGGATTTCCGAGTAACCCGACTACATAACGCCAGCCATATACGTTTCACCAGTGCAGTACGGTAAATTCTGGCGTTATATCGTATAGCTGGTTCTATAACAGAATCTATTTTAAAAGAAAAATCTCAACAAAAAGACAATGAATAAGAATCCCGCTTGCGGGATTTCCGCGTCGCGCCAGCCACATCTTCTTCTGCGTTTGCGCGTGCATCCTCCCAGAGGATTTTTATTTCATAAGACGAACTATCCTATGAAAAAAACGTCGGATTACTTACGCAATCCGACAAAATATTGCTGTCACCACAGCCCCTCCCTGTTCATCATTTCCCAATACCAGTCTTCCTCCATGCTTTTCACAATACAGCCTGCTGATATACATTCCCAGTCCCGCATGTTTCAGGCTGTCCTTCACATTCTGCCCATAGAACGCTTCCGTAATTTTTTCTGCATCCTCCCGAAAGCCATCGCCGTCATCCATGACACAGATGCTCAACTCTGCATATCCGGTTTTTACCATTATCGTGATTTTCCGTTTCCCATGGCGCAGGGCATTTGTCAGAAGATTTTCCGTTACCTCCAAAATAATTTCCTTATCCCCGTAAAATTCTTCCTTTGATTCTGCCGTCTGTAGCACACATTGTTTCCCATACTCTTTTTCCAAAACGGTTATTTCTCCCTGAATCTCCTTCTCCAATTGTCTGGCGGAGAGATTCCCCGGGGTCAGCCGCCGGTTTTCTAAACTGCTCAATTTCCGCATGGCTTCTACAAAGGCATCCATACGTTCAATCTGGCGTCCGCTTTCTGACAGCATTTCCATTGCCTGTTCCATATCGGCATCTTCGCCGGCCAGATATTCCGTCAGCATTTCCTGATACCCTTTCAACACGGACAGTGGAGCCCGGATATCGTGGGCGATAGCCGCCTGCAGCATCTTTTCCTCTTCAACCGTCCGCCATAACGCCTGATTATTTCTGGCAAGCTGTTCCCGCATCCGCTCAAACTCCCTGCAGAGGACGCCCATCTCGTCCTCATTCTCATAGGAAATGTGAAAATCCAATTGATTCTCAGCAATCTTTTTGGAACCTCTCGCCAGCTCTTCCATGGGCTTCCTCAACTTGTTCCGGTAAAAGAGCAAAACTGCACCGCAGCTTCCCGCCATAGATAATATCAACACGGTATAAGTCTGTATAAAATCGCAAAGAACTTCCGACACAAAATAGTCTGATTGTGTCATCTCATAAGCACCCGGTCTTGAATAATCCGCCACATGATACGGCCCTTCCCTTTCCACTGCTTCAAAAAATGCGTCTTTGTCCACATAATTCCACCAGATATTCTGCTGTGTCCGCTGGGAAATCCTGACAATGACCGCCGAGAGAACAGAACTGCAAAACAGAGCAATCGCTATATATAGAAAAATCGTTTTTCTCACGGAAAGATTTCTTATTTTTTCCATCGATATCCCATCCCCCATACGGTTTCAATATATTCTGTCTCTGTATACTGCTGGAACTTCTTTCTGATCCGGCGGATCAGCTCTGTAATTACCCTGCTGTCCCCTTCCGCATCATATCCGCAGACCTTCTCGTAAATCCTGTCTTTATCAAAGACCACCCCCGGATTCATGGTCAGAAATTCTATAATTTCATATTCTAATCTTGTCAGCTCCAGATAATCTGTGTGAATCTGCACGGTCTTTGCTTTATAATCAATGGACAGTTCTCCCTGGAAGCACAGTTCCGGCTTTTCTCTGCGCCGTGTTTCCCGTTTCAGGTGGGCCGTAATCCTCGCGTCCAGCTCTTTCAGGCTGAAGGGCTTTAAAATATAGTCGTCTCCGCCTGAAGAAAGCCCATTCACGACATCCTGTTCGTCTACCCGTGCGGTCAGAAACAGGATTGGGCAGGCTACTTTATCCCGTATCCTCCTGCATACCTCTATCCCGTCCATGTCTGGCATATTGACATCCAGTAATATAATATCCGGCTGCAGTTTTATTTTATGCAACCCCTCCACTCCATTCTCTGCTGTCATGATTTCATACTTTTTAGTTTCAAAATACTTTTTCAGCATTTTGAGAAGTTCCATGTCATCGTCAATAATCAATATCTTATAAGCCATTTCTGTTCCTTTTCCCTGATATGGTCGCCTTTCCGGTCTGTTTTTGATTATACTACACAAATCCCAACAAATACACAACAAACAATCTGGAAGGCAAGCTTTCCTTGTATTTTGGTTTTGCGGATGTTACAATGGAATTATGAAAGAAGGAGGCGGCGTACATGAAACCGGTTATTTCTCTTGGGAATCAAAGTTTTGAAGAATTGCGGAAAAATCATTCTTTTTATGTAGATAAGACCCTGCTGATTCCGGAATGGTGGGAAAACCAGGACTCTGTCACCCTGGTGACGCGGCCGCGCCGCTTCGGGAAGACGCTGAACCTGAATATGATGGATTGCTTTTTCTCCAATCGATATGCGGGGCGGGGCGATTTATTTGAGGGGCTGGCTGTCTGGGAACTGGAAAAATATCGCCAGATGCAAGGTAGCTTTCCTGTGATTTTCTTGAGCTTTGCCACTGTCAAGGGCAATACTTATGAAACATCGCGAGACGGAATAATTCAGATAATAATCAATCTATATACGAAATATAGTTATCTTCTTCAGGATGATATTTTGCCTTCAGCGGAAAAAGAGTATTTCGATTATATCAAAGCCGATATGTCAGATTCCGTTGCTGCCATGTCGTTGCATAGGCTGTCAATCTGTCTGAGCCGATTTTATGGAAAAAAGGCCATCATTCTGCTGGACGAATACGACACTCCCCTGCAGGAAGCGTATGCGGGCGGGTACTGGGAGCAGATGGTGCAGTTCATCCGCAGCCTGTTCAACGCTACTTTCAAGACGAACCCTTATCTGGAACGGGCCTTTCTGACAGGAATCACGCAGGTAAGCAAGGAGTCCATCTTCTCCGATTTGAACAACCTGACCGTAGTGACGACAACCTCAGAAGCATACAACACTCAATTCGGCTTTACAGAAAAAGAAGTGTTCAACGCTTTGGAATCTTTCGGCATGTCTGGAGAAAAAGCGCAGGTCAAAGCATGGTATGACGGCTTCACTTTCGGCAGCCAGCGGGACATCTACAATCCCTGGTCTATCACCCGTTTTCTGAAAGAAAAGCTCTACAAGCCCTACTGGGCCAACACCAGCTCCAACAGCCTGGTCAGCCACCTGATCCGCCAGGGCAGGCCGGATGTCAAGATGACCATGGAAGATTTGTTGAACGGTGGGACGCTGACTGCTGAAATCGATGAAGAAATTGTCTTCGACCAGCTCTACGGGAACCGGGACGCCATCTGGAGCCTGCTCCTGGCCAGCGGCTACCTGCGGGTGGAAGGACGGCATTTCGACCCGGAGACGGGAATCTGGACTTATACGCTGAAGCTGACCAACAAGGAAGTCGCCATCATGTTCCGCAACATGATAAAAGGCTGGTTCGCGGGAGGCGACGTGCCCTACAACGAGTTCCTGAAAGCCATGCTCCAAGGCGATGTGAAGGTCATGAACCGCTACATGAACCAGGTGGCCCTGGAGACCTTCAGTTCCTTCGACTCCGGCAGGAAGCCTTCCGAAGAGACGAACCCGGAGCGCTTCTACCATGGCTTCGTGCTGGGGCTGATGGCGGAATTCATGGGAAGGTACCGCATCACCTCCAACCGGGAAAGCGGCTTCGGACGCTACGATGTGATGTTGGAGCCTTTAAAAGACAATGACCCGGCTTTCGTGCTGGAGTTCAAGGTGCACGACCCGGAGGACGAGGCCTCCCTGGCGGACACGGTGCAGACCGCCCTGGAACAGATTGATGAGAAAGCCTACGATACCGAGCTCACCGCCCGGGGGATTTCCCGTGACCGGATACGCCATTACGGATTTGCCTTTGAGGGAAAGAAAGTGCTGATTGGGTGAGAGCAACTCCTACTCCACCCAAAGCGTATCCGAATGCAGATCAATGGAAACCTTCGTCCCCACACCCACCTGGGACTCCACGCTGATTTTGTGCGAGAGCTTCTCCGCCGTCAGGCGGCACAGGTAGAGTCCCAGCCCGGTGGATTTCTTGTCCGCCCTGCCGTTATACCCTGTGAAGCCTTTCTCAAATATCCTGGGCACGTCCTCCGGCGCGATGCCGATTCCGGTGTCCTCAATCTCCAGCACCTTCTCCGGCACCACCCGGATGGACACGCTGCCCTGCTGGGTGTATTTCACCGCGTTGGACAGAAGCTGCTCGATGATGAACAACAGCCACTTCTCGTCCGTCAGCACTTTCCCCTCCGCTGGCTCGTAGACCAGCCTGATCCGCCGCCTGATGAACTGGGGGGCGTATTTGCGGATGGCCTGTCTGATGATGCCGTCCAGCGCATACTCCCGGAACAGGAAATCCTTGGAATCGCTGCCCAGACGCATCCAGTTCAGCGCCATCTCCACATACTGCTCCACCCGGAACAGCTCCGCCAGCAGCTCCCTGTGCTCCTCCGTATCCTCCCCCTGTAGATTCATGCGCATGACAGAGATGGGGGTCTTGATCTGGTGCACCCATGTGGTATAGTAGTCCATGCTCTCTCTTCGCTCATTCTGCCAGTCGATAACATTTTCATCAAATATCGTTTTCAGCTTCCGCAGCATCTCCTGATAATCCGCTTCCCCGAGAGTTTCCGGACTCGGCAGCTCGTCCAGCAGAAACTCCACATTTTCCAGAATCCTGCGCCTTGTCCTGTGCCCCGCAAGGTAGCAGCGAAACCTCCACAGCGCCAGCACAGCCGTCAGCAGGCCGCACAGCCCTGCCGCGTACAGCACCGCCTCCAGCTCCAGGTCATACAGGGAAAACAACACTGCAAAAATAAGGCAATACACAAGGAACAGCAACACTGACCTCCTGTACTGCCCTAAAAATTTCCCCAGAATATGATACCATTTTTCCTCTTTCATCCCTGTCTCCCTTAACAGTGTGCCCACATACAAATCAGCCGCCCACGATGCGCCACGGCGACGCCATGGATTGTCTCCCCCAACAGTGTGCTCACATACAGGCCCATCGTCCGCCTACGCTCTTATATTACGCGCTTGTCTTACACACTTGTCTTACGTCCTTTTCTCTTAGGAATTGTCGGAAAATAACTGATGCAACTTGTTTAGGAGAAAGCCCGTCCTCACTCAATGAGGTACCCTCTCCCCACCTTGGTCACAATGAAATCCGCAAGCCCCGCGCCCTCCAGCTTCTTCCGCAGCCTGGTGACGTTCACTGTCAGAGTGTTCTCCTCCACATAGGAGTCCATCTGCCACAGCCTGGTCATCAGCGTGTCCCGGCTGACCACCTTCCCCTTGTTCTCCATCAGCGTCTGCAGGATGCGGAACTCATTCTTCGTCAGTTCTATCCGCTCTCCCTGATATGTCAGGACGGTGCTGTTCAGGTTCAGCACGGCTCCTCTGTGCTCCAGCACCGGAACCTTCCCGGCCATGTCATACGTCCTGCGCAGCACAGCCTGAATTTTCGCCGTCATCACCTGGAGATCCACAGGCTTCGGGATGAAATCGTCCCCGCCCATGTTCATGGCCATGACGATGTTCATATTGTCGGAGGCTGATGAGATGAAGACCACGGGCACATTGGAAATCCTGCGGATTTCGCTGCACCAGTGATAGCCGTTGAAGAAAGGCAGCATGATGTCCATCAGCACCATATGGGGATCGTATTCCACAAAAACAGGGAGGATATTCTGAAAATCCCTGACGCACAGGCATTCGTTGCCCCAGCTCCTGATCTGCTTCTCCATGGCCTCCGCCATGGCCTGATCGTCCTCTATAATCATGATACGGTACATCTCGCTCCCTCCCGGCTCCCCACATCGGAAACCTCTTTTTTCCTAACCTCCAATACCGCCAGCCGCACCGCCATACCGAAACAGTAAGGCAAAGCTATCTCGGTTTTTGCGCATAGGAAGGGCAAAAACACTTTGCGGTGCCGTATGGGATAGGAACTTTTATAGTAAGGAATTGTCTACAAATAACTGCTGCAAGTTTATGGCAATTTTTATTGTATTTCCGGGCTTTTGCCTGAAGCAATTGCAGCAGTTATTTTCCGACAATTCCTAAATATTATAGAACATGAAACGCCTTTCTTCAACTGTTTTTACGCCCCATCGCTGCTGCCCGGCGACCCTTGCTCCGGTGAACGGTATGGATATCCCTTGAATACCTCACCTAACGCTGTCTCCCGGTGCCCGGCCCCAGCCGGAAATCTCCGCATTGCCGCACCGGGCAGAATGTGCTACAATATGCCTATGTCCGACAGAGAAGGAACGGGATATTGCAAAAGAGCCCTGACCGGATTCTGTCTATGAAAAAACAGGGATGGAATGTGCCCCAAAGGCCAATATTTGGTTCTTCACGGCGCACAGATGTCCCAAAAGGCGGTGACTCCATGGCTATCCGTATCGCGGTATGCGATGATGAAGAAGAACAGCTCCAGTCCCTGTCCGGCCTGCTCGCCAAGTGGACCGGACACTCCGGGCTTTCCTTAGACATGCGCACATTTCCCTCAGCGGAAGCGTTCCTCTTCGCCTATGAGGAGGACAGCGCTTACGATATCCTCATACTGGACATCGAGATGAAAGATATCTCGGGAATGGATCTGGCCAGGCGCATCCGAAAAGAAGACAAGCGTGTAGAAATCCTCTTCATCACCTCCCACTTCGAATTCATCAGCGAAGGCTATGAAGTGGACGCCCTGCATTACCTGACGAAACCCGTGTCGGAGGAAAAGCTGTATGCCGTCCTGACGAAGGCCCTGGACAGACTGTCCACAGAGCCGCCCTCCCTGATCATCAACTGCCAGGGAGAGACCATCAAGCTGTACGAGACGGATATCCTGTATGTGGAATCCTTTCTGCACTATATATCCATCCACACAGTACCACATGCATCCGGGCGTGTCTCCTCCTACGAAAGTCCGGGAGTTTATAGCGCATCTCACGGTTCCCCCGTGCACGAAGGGCCGAAGATTCCACGGGCATCCGACAATTCTCCCATGCGCCAAGTACCAGGAACGCCATGTGTTTCCGGCAATTCCTCTGTGCGCCAAGGCCCGGAAATCACACGTGTTTCCGGCAGTCCCCCCATGCGGCAAGGCTCAGGAATCCCCCATAAAACGGTTCCGGCTCCTCCGCGCCCACAGGAGTACAGGATAAAGGAAAGCATCTCGGCCTTTGAGAAAAAACTCAGCGCCGACTTCTTCCGCATCCACCGCTCCTACCTGGTCTCCCTGAAGCACATCACCCGGATTTCCCGCACCAGCGTCACTCTGGATGTGAGCATGGAAACGGGGCATTCCATGGAAGAGGGGCATTCCATGGAAGAGGGGCATTCCATAGACCTCCCTCTGGCGAGAGGAAAATACAACGAAATCAACGAAGCTTTCATCCGAAGGAATTAGGGCGCAGACAGCCGCACCAAAGCAAAGACCCCGCCCCAGTCCCCAAAAGACACCGAAAGCCACCGGAGCGTAACATGAGAAAGAAAACCTACCTAAAGCTCATAGAATACCAGACAGAACAATCCAGACAGCACCTGGGCGAGGTACAGGGCATCTATCAGGAGATGCGCGGCTACAAGCACGACTTCCACCACCACCTCCAGACCCTGAAAGGCCAGCTGGAGGCCGGCGAGACCAAACGGGCCCTGGCCTACATCGAACAGCTTGACCGTCAGCTCATGAACGTGGACACCTTGCTTAAGACCGGGAACGTGTCCCTGGACGCCATCCTGTCCGCCAAAATCGCCCAGGCCAAAGGGGCGGGCATCGCCGTCACCGTGAAAGCCAACGTCCCCGACCGCCTTCTGCTCTCCGACCTGGAGCTCAGCATCCTGGTGGGAAACCTCCTGGACAACGCCATCGAAGCCTGCAGCGCCGCAGAAGGCGAACGGTTCCTGCGTCTCTTCATAGGCATGAAAGGCAAGATGCTCTACTTCTCCATGCTGAACTCCGCCGGAGCCAAACTCTCCAAAAAGGGCAGCCTGTTCTCCTCCCGCAAAGAGGGCCTCCACGGCTTCGGCCTGCGCCGGGCAGAAGCCATCCTGAAAGAGCACGGCGGCTGGTGCAAATACAACAGCGAGGACGGGGCTTTCACCTCCGAGTTCCTGGTTCCGGCCATAGAATAGCCCCGCCCTTTGCCGCCCACGCCGCACTCCTATCCCTCCCCAGCGAAACAGGATTCCCCAGATGCGCTCGTTACAGAACTTATCTCTCCCCAGCGAAGCGAGACTCCTCCACAAGCCCGACCGCTTCCCCAATGCTCCTGAGCGGAACTCTTGAGTCCTCACTTCGCAATAATTGCTTTTCCATTTATAAATCAACGGAATCACAATATGTGCTTCAAAATATTTCCACCACACAAAAAAACGCTTGACCTTGACGTAAGGTCAGGCGTTATTATTCTATACAGAGACATCCGCAGGCGGCTCCACAGACCCGCCTGTCCAATCCCGCCCGCAAACCGCAAAGGAAGGAGCCCGACATGGAACAGGAAAGATTCACCGTAGGAGAACTGGCCGCCCTGGCAGGGGTATCCCCCAGGACAATCCGCTATTATGACAAAAAAGGACTGCTCTGCCCCGTGGCGTATTCCGAAAACCAGTACCGCCAGTACGACAAGTCCTCCCTCCTGCAGCTGCAGCAAGTGCTGATGCTGAAATATATCGGCTTCTCCCTGGAAGAAATCATACAGATTTTCCAGAGCCGGAAAGAAATGTCCATACCAGAGTTGCTGGCAGAGCAGAAAAGAATGCTTCTGGAGAAAAGACAGCAGCTGGATCAGGTCATCTCCGTGGTGGAAAAGACCCAGGAATACTGCCGCAATGACGAGCTGACACTGCCGCAGTTCTCGGAACTGGTGAAAATGCTGACCTCCAATGCGTCCGCCAACAAAACCTTCGAGTATTATGAAAAATACGGCTCAAAACAACAGGACTGGTATCCCTGGCTGTTTCGACAGCTGCAAATCCAAACAGGCGAGAATGTCCTGGATATCGGAGGCGGATACGGGCTGGTCTGGCGAAGGAGCTTTTCCCAGATTCCACAGGGCGTGCATATTCTGGTGCTGGATAAATCACAAGAGCAGATCAAGCTGTTGCGAAGCTTTGTCAACGAGAACCGGAATCTCCTGAAAAAGGGCACTTCCTTTTCCTTCCAGAATGCGGATCTGAATCAAGCGTCTTACGGCGTTGAAGCCTACGATTGCATCGTATCTTTACATATGTGGCCTTATGTGGAGAACCGGACAGCCTATCTGGACAAAACGCGCCGGGCGCTGAAGCCCCGGGGACGCCTGTGCGCGAATTTCAACTGGCGGGATTACGCAGCGGCGCTGGACAGCCTGTTGAAAGGATTTTCCCGGGATCTGGACATACAGCCGCCAAGCGACAAACAACAGGAATCCTTACAGGCCATGGAAAAGGACTTCCGGACATATTTTCCCGCCACAGACTCCAGGCTGTTCGAAAACGAACTGCATATCAGCGACAGCGACGACCTGTACCGCTTTCTGCTGGACAGAGGAGCCGTGGGAAAACAGATTGCAGGCTACGGCCGGGAATTCGTCAAATATTTAGACGAATACCTGGAAAAGAAAAAAGAAATCGTCATACCAAGCTATTCGAAACTGATGATAGGAAAAAAGGAAAGCTGAGATGAAACAGGAAAATACTATCGTATCAAGGGGACTCCTGAAGCATGTCTTCGCCACCACAAAAGGCTACCGGCTTCTTTTCGGGGCGCTGTTTTGCAGCGTGATCTTCGGCACGGTGACAGGCGCGGCGTTCCCCTATGCCATCGGAAAAATAGTGGATCAGATCTTCTATGAACAGCAGATGAAGGGATTTCTCTTCCACTTTTCCGTCTACGCAGGCCTCTATTTCCTCAACCAATGCTCCCACGGCGCATTGAATTATCTGTGGGCGCACCTGGAAGTCACTTATGTGGTCAATCTGCGCAGACACTGCTTCAGGCATCTGCTGAAGCTGAAAGCAGCCATTTGGACCCACCTCAAAAGCGGCGATGTGACGAGGCGCATCCAGGACGACACGGAAATGTACCTGGAATTCATCCACCGGAGCCTGTTCTATGTGCTGGCCAATGCGGCGCAGCTGCTTTTGTCCATCGGCTATCTGCTCTACACCGATATCCTCCTGGGCGCCATCGCCGTAGCCATGATGCTGATCATGGCTTACAGCGTCCGCTATTTCACCGCCAGGCTCCGGAAAAGATACCAGAAAATCCAGGCAGAAAAAGGCCTTGTGGACGCATGGATCCTGGAGATGATGACAGGAATCGCCCATTGGAAGCTCCTGAACGCCAACCAGAAGGTCAAAAGGGATTACCAATCCAAGACCAAAGAAGTCCTACAGGAGGAAATCGATACCGGCTATCTGGCCCTGAAGTCGGAAAACATCAATCAGGCGCTGACCTTGCTGGGGCAGCTGGCCGTTTACTGCATCGCTGCCTCCTGCATCAGGCGGGACACCATGACCATAGGGCAGTTCGTCTCCTGCGCGGCCTATTTTTCCACCTGCGCCGCCTACTACAACGCGCTGTGCAACAAAATAACCAACATCAGCTCCAACCTGGCAGGCATCCGCCGGGTGCAGGAATTCCTGGAATGGGAGGAAGAGTCGGACGAACCGGAGGCGGCGGATTTCCCTGTGGAAAAAGGCTCTATCCGCTTCCAGGACGTCTCCTTTGGATACGGGGAAGAGACCGTTCTGCGCCATCTGAACATGGAAATCGGATCCGGCGAAAAAGTGGCCTTTATGGGAAAAAGCGGAGAGGGAAAAAGCACTCTGCTGCAGCTGCTCTGCCGCTTTTACCAGCCGGTTTCGGGACAGATTTCCATAGACGGAAAGCCCCTGGATTCCTACACCTTGTCCAGTCTCAGGAGCCAGATTGCCATCGTACAGCAGGAAAACGGACTGTTCCGGGGAAGCCTGCGGGAGAACATCCTCTTTTCCGATGACAAATCCCAGGACGGCAGGATATGGGAGATTCTGGAGGGACTGAAACTAAAGGAACTGGTGGAGGGACTCCCGGAAGGGCTTGACACCCTTGTGGGAACCGGCGGAAGGGATCTCTCCGGCGGCCAGAAGCAGAGAATCGCCATTGCCAGATGCATCTACAGACAGCCTGTGATTCTGCTGCTGGACGAAGCCACATCAGCGCTGGACGAGGAGACGGAAAACGCCGTGACCGCTTTTCTCTACCAGCAGCTCCCCCATGCCACCATCCTCACAGTAGCCCATCGCTTCGCCTCCGTGCTGGCTGCGGAGAAGTGCGTCGTGATAGAACAAGGCCGTGTCACAGGCATCGGAACCCATGGGTATCTGCTGCGGAACAACGGGCAATACCGCCAGCTGTACGAAACGTATCAGGATTCGCTGCAGTCCAAGAGCCAAATACCCCACAGCAAACCAACGGAAAGCCCAGCCCTGGCGGTATTCGCCAGGTCATAATCCATGGCACATGGCTTTCTGCCCACGCAGCCAAAAGCGGAACAGCCTACCATGTCTAAATCCGCAACCATAGCCCATTGCTTTTGCTCACGCAGCCAGAAGCAGAACAGCCTACTATACCTAATCCGCAGCCATACCACATAGCTTTTGCCCACGCAGACAGAACGTCCGGCCAACTTCTTTTCGCAAAGAAATCATCGGAAGGAGAAACATGATAAATATGACAGAGAACCACATTACCAGAAAAGGCTACCAGGGAAAAATAGTTCTGTACATTCTGCTCCAGTTCCTACAGACCGCACTGGCTCTGCTGCCCCCATACTGCTATCTGTTGTTCCTGAACCAGGTCATCACCGAACGCAGGTTCGAACTCCTGGGCTTTGTCTGCCTGCTCTATCTGCTCGTCTTCCTGGGAAAAGCACTGGTGTCAGTCCTGAGCAAAATCCTGTACAACCGGATATTCCCCGCCATGCACATGGAGCTGAAAGAAAAAATACTGGAAAAATACAGCCGCCTGGATATCGATGTCCTACAAAAATACACATCCGGCGAACGAAAGGAACGCCTCCACAGGGATACGGAAAACGCGGTATTATATCAGGAGAAACTGCTCCAACTCGGAATCTCCACTGTCAGAATCCTAATCACCACCGCCATCCTGCTCTACCTGAACTGGATCCTCGCCCTGGTCAGCTTCCTTCTGCTGCCCCTGTCCTACTACATCACACGCTACATCCAGGGAAAGAGCAACGCGGAATACGAGCGAAAGCGCCAGCTCCAAGGGCATTACAACGACTTCATGATCCACAATATGCATTATTGGCGGGAAGTGAAAACAAACTGCCTGGAAACCCAGCAGCAACAGCAGTTCGATGACCTGTGGAACGATATGGGGAAAGCATTCCTCAAGGCCCACATGTGCTGGTTCATGAACCGCACCTTCCTGGCCTTCAAAGACGTGTTCCTGACCAAGATGGGCCTATACCTTCTGGGCGGCTTTCTTGCGCTGAAAGCACACGTCACCGTCCCTGTCCTGCTGGCCTTCATGGAGTATTACGCGGAGTTCGTAAACCACCTCCTAAGCGCAGTCGACATCCTTCTGAAAAAAGGCGAACAAAAGGAATCCGTCAAAAGAATACAGGAACTCCTGAAACTACAGCAGCCGGAAAGGCCTTACGAAATCCAGACCTTTGAAAAGCTGGAATTATGCAATATCGATTTCAAATACACGGGAGAACAGGAACTTGTCCTAAGAGATTTCAGCCTGGACATCCACAAGGGAGAGAGCATCGCCCTGAAAGGAGAAAGCGGCTGCGGCAAAAGCACCCTCCTGAAGCTCATAGCAGGGTACCTGGTCCCCGCCCGGGGCGAAATCCGATGGAACGGGTATCCGATGAATCTGGTGAACCGTCCATCCATCTATGCCAAAACAGGCTTTCTGATGCAGGAGGGCGGCCTGTTCAATCTGACTGTCCGCGAAAATCTCCTGTTCGGGCGGGAGGACGCCACGCAGACGCAGATAAAGGAAGCCTGCGCCAGGGCCAATATTCTGGACTTTATACAGGGACTGCCCCGGGGGTTCGAGACCTTGATCGGAGAAAACGGCATCCGCCTGTCCGGCGGACAAAGACAAAGGCTCATGATCGCCAGACTGTTCCTCCAGAATCCGGAGTTCATCGTCTTTGACGAAGCCACCTCCGCTCTGGATTACCAGAACGAAAGCGAAATCCTGAACCTTCTGCTCCGTGAGGCCGGAGAAAAGACCCTGCTCATGGTGACCCACAGAGGAACCTCCATCGCAAAGTGCGGACGAATCATAGAACTGACAGGAAATGCCTGAAAAGCGCCCCTATTCCACCCTTTTGGGGCGCTGGCCTGTGCCGGAGCGCATGCCGACGACGAATTCCTCCACGCTCCCTGCCCCCGCCGCCAGCAGCAGCCACTGGTTCAGCGCGTCCAACCATCTCATACAATCTCACCAGCCGTAACCATCTCCCACCGTCTGCAATTCATGCCCTGCCAAAAGCAATTCGTGCACAGATTGCTTTTCCGCGCCATTCTGCGATAAAATAATAGAGACAAAACAAACTGCCGGACCCCCTTTTCCCGGACAGCGCCACATCATCCCGCGGATTTGCCCACCACAATCCGCCAGCGAAAATCCGGCAGTGGACGCAGAATCAAATAACAGGAGATGACCCACTATGAAAAAACGCAAAACCCCAAAAAACAGACCCTACCGCTCCACCCTGGACAATGCCCTCTGGAGCTTCCGGGAAATCCTGAAACAAGCGCCGGTATGCTTCCTGCTGATGGCCCTTGAAGTGCCCCTGAACGTATGCCTTTCCTTCACAGAGGTCTACCTCCCTGCCCTTGTGGTGGCAGAGTTCACGGGAGGGGCCCCCCTGTCCCGTATGGCATTCCGCGTAGGCATGGTCATCCTGCTGATGCTGACGGCAAATGTCCTGCGCACCTTTTCCAAAGGGCTGTCCCAAACCTATTATCTGACAAAATATCGTTTCCAGAAAAACATGGAAGTGAACAGAAAATCCATGACCTGTTTTTTCCAGAACTACGAGAGCAAGGATATCCGGGAACTTGGCGACAGGGCCACCCTCGCCACGCAGCAGTGGAATGGTGTGCAGCCTGTCTCCGATGTGCCAAGCCGCAGCATGAAGCTGGTAGAGAACATCCTCTGCTACCTCCTGTTCGGCTCTGTGATTTCCTTCGTCAGCCCCTTGTTGGTGCCAATCCTGACCATCGCCCCCGCCGTCAACTGGTTCTGCGCCAGGGCCTACCGGAACTGGGAGTACGCCCACCGGGACAAGTGGACCGACATAGACCACAGGCTGTGGTATGTCCAGGGCGAGACTGCCGATTTCAGGGCGGGGAAGGATATCCGCATCTATGGCTGTGCCGGGTGGTTCAGACAGATTTACTCCGACCTGTGCGCCCGGCGCGCATTCTGGAACAGGCAGCTCATCTGGCGAAGCTTCCTCTCCCGGATAGCCGACCTGTTCGTCATCCTGCTGCGGGACGGCGCGGCTTATGCCCTGTTGATCAAAATGACGCTGGCTGGCGAGCTGACAGTGGACAGGTTCCTTCTGTATTTCTCGGCCATCTCCATGTTCGCCTCCTTCATCGGCAACATCATGACTGAGTGGAACGGTATCCGGGCCACCAGCCTGGATCTCTGCGATTACCGGAAGTATCTGGATCTGCCGGAGCAGGACGGCACCGGGGAAGCGGATGTGACGAAGCTTCTGGGAACGGCTCCCGAGATTACCTTCGAACATGTGTCCTTCCGCTACGAAGGCGCCCACAGCGATACCCTGCAGGACCTGAACCTCACCCTGAACTCCGGGGAGAAGGTGGCTCTGGTAGGGCTCAACGGCGCGGGCAAGACCACTTTGGTGAAGCTCCTGTGCGGGCTGTACCTGCCCACGGAAGGGGATATCAAAATCAACGGCATCTCTGTCCGGAAATTCCGCCGGAAGGACTACTACCGCCTGTTCGCCCCGGTCTTCCAGGATGTGCAGACCGGCTTTTTCTCCCTGGCGGAGACGGTCTCCGGACAGATTGGAGAGGGCACCGACTTCCGGCGGGCCGGACAGTGCCTGGAGCTGGCGGGCCTGGGCGAGAAGCTGCGCTCCCTGCCACAGGGCATCCACACGAAGCTGGACAAGCAGCTCTATGCAGACGGCATCGCGCTGTCCGGCGGCGAAGCCCAGAAATTGATGCTGGCCAGGGCGCTCTACAAGGACGCACCCGTCCTGGTGCTGGACGAGCCCACGGCAGCCCTGGATCCTGTCGCCGAGAACCAGATTTATCTGCGATACCAGGAAATGACCCAGAAGAAGACCTCGCTGTTCATCTCCCACAGGCTGGCCTCCACACAGTTCTGCGACAGGATACTGTACCTGAAGGACGGTCAGGTCGCGGAGGAGGGGACCCATCAGGAGCTGATTGCACTGGGGGGAGAGTATGCGGGGCTCTATGAAAAGCAGAGCTGCTGGTACAAGTGTGAGAAGAAGTTCTAAGGCTGTAAAGTACACAGCCTAAGAACTTCTAGGCTCGCATGAGCGAATGAATTCGCTCGCGGCCGTCTCACACGGAAGAATGCCCGAAGTGCACGGGCATTCTTCCAGACTTGCGGCAATCTGTGGATTGTTTGTGCCATCGCGGACGGTATGATGGAAGGTGCGAAAGGAATGCTCCAGATTCCTTTCAGAATGCACATACGAGTCCTGTTCGCTTTGTGCATGGGCGGCCTTCCAAGCGTGGTTTTGGTGCTTTACTTGCGGCGTTTTTGTGGAATTTTGTGCCGCCGCGGGCGGCATGATGGGATGCGTGAAAGGTATGGTTTCAGTGTTTCTTTCAGAATGCACTTGCGAGTCCTGTTCGTTTTGTGTATGGCAGGCTTTTAGGTGTGGTAATGGTTTTTTGTTTGTGGCGATTTTGTCGGTGGGAGTGTAATATTGGGAGTCTGGTGTGCGCGGGAGTGCGCGGAAAGGTGAATTTATGAAATTATCTGAACATGTTCGTATTTCTAAAAGGGCTATACGGCATCTCTTTTCTCTGAGCAGGTCTTTTGCCGTCTGTCTCTTTTTGGACGCTGTTCTTCGGAATGCTCTGCCCTATGTGCCGATTTACTTCTCGGCGCGGCTTATTGACGGACTTTATGAGGGGCGGCCTTTGGGGAGTTTGGCGCTTTATGCGGCGCTTACGGTGGGGATTGTTTTTCTGCTCAGCCTTGTCAGCGCTTATCTGACATCCAGACGGGATGTGGCGCAGAATGAGCTGAACCTCAATGATGAGTGGATTTTTTCTGAAAAGGCAATGCAGATGGCTTATTCGTCCATCGAAGACCCGGAAGTGACGATGCTGCGCAAACGGATAGCCATAGAATCGCAGACAGGGTACAATCTGTGGTATCTGTTCAACTGTACGGAACAGATTGTCTCCAGCATGACCAGAATCCTCCTGTCCCTTTCCATGACCTTGTCCTTCTTCTTTCTGGAGGGCATCCCCCTTCTCATGAAGCTTGGATTCGTGGCGGGAATCCTGTTCACCGTCCTGTGCGGGGCATTCACTACCAGAAAAAGCGAGGCCATATTCAGCCACTTCATGTCCACTGCTGTCCACATGAATGTCTTTGACGGAAAATATAATGACTACATCCGACACTACAGCAGCGGCAAGGATATCCGTCTCTACGACATGGCCGAAAGCCTGCTGGCGTTCAATGTGGATATCATGACGGATTTTCACCGGCGCTCTCTGTATCTGTGCTGGAAACAGGCAGCCCTGAAAGCAGCGGATGTGGCCCTGAGCCATGTGCTGAAATTCTGCGTCTATTTGATTCTGCTCTACGCGGCACTTTCGGGCCAGATTACCGCAGGTTCCATAGCCCGGTATGTATCCTGCGTCATGCTGTTGCTGGGAGCCGCTTCCGAGGCGGTCGCCGGCATCCAGAGGGCTTTCGTGAACCATACGTACCTGAAACGGTATTTTTCCTACCTGGACATCCCCAACCCCATGTACCAGGGCTCCCTGACCGTGGAGAAACGGGATGACAATGAATATTTCGTGGAATTCCGTGACGTATCCTTCCGGTACCCCAACACGGACACCTACGCTCTGCGCCATGTGAACCTGAAATTCAAGGTGGGGGAGAAGCTGGCCATCGTAGGCAAAAACGGCAGCGGCAAGACCACTTTCATCAAGCTCATGTGCCGCCTTTATGACCCTACAGAGGGGGAGATTCTGCTAAACGGGGTCAATATCAAGAAGTACGATTACGATGAGTACCTGTCCATTTTCTCCATCGTATTCCAGGACTTCAAGCTCTTCGCTTTCCGGCTGGGGCAGAATGTGTCCGCGGGCCCTGTATTTGATGGGGAAAGAGCAAGGCAATGCCTAATCAAAGCCGGCTTCGGAGAGCGCCTGGCCGCCATGCCGGAGGGCACGGACAGCTTCCTGTACAAGGAGTTTGACGGCAGCGGCATCGAGATTTCCGGCGGAGAGGGACAGAAAATCGCTTTGGCCAGGGCACTCTACAAGGACGCGCCCTTCCTGGTCCTGGACGAGCCCACCGCCGCCCTTGACCCGGTTTCGGAGTATGAAATCTACAGCAAATTCAACGAAATCGCCGGGGACAAGACCGCCATCTACATCAGCCACAGATTGGCTTCCTGCCGCTTCTGCGACAAGATTGCGGTATTCGACAGCGGGAAACTGGTACAGATGGGCAGCCACGATACACTGATTGCACAGAAGGGCGGACGCTACCACGAACTGTGGCATGCCCAGGCCCAGTATTATACAGATGCCACAGCAGAAGCCTGATCAAATCTGTCTTTCCGGCTCAATGAATGCGGTGTCCTGTAGAGACGCTGACTGGGCTGAAAACATAAATAAATGAAAATCCATCTGCAGATTCTCACATCTGCCGATGGATTCTTCACTTTCCCTGTTCAATATGTATCCCGCAGGCTACGCCATGCTTCCCTGTTGGTGCAGATACTTCTCTTTCGTGGCAAGCCCGCCGCGGATATGGCGCTCAGACTTGTTCAAATCCAGAACTTTCCTGGCTTCCGATGCCAGAGCCGGGTTTACCTGCATGAGACGTTCGGTCACGTCCTTATGTACCGTGCTCTTGCTGACACCGAAGGTCTTCGCTGTCTGTCTCACCGTGGCATTATTGTCGATGATATAGTTAGCGATGCTGACGGCACGCTCTTCAATATAATCCTTCAAAGGAATACCTCATGGGATATTTTTTACTATTGTATGAAATATCCTTAAGGGGTATGACTGTATTTTATTTTTCGCCATACTTTTCTGTCTTGCACTTTTCGATATGGCTTGGTTTATCAAACTACATGTTTATCGGATAATTGCCAAATCCCATACAGCACGAAACTCCATTTAATGAGTATCTTTGCATTTCAATTGTCGCTATGATAATGCACAAACAGGCAAAAAATACAGAAGTGCAGGCTCATCCACATTTTTCTTGACTTTTCCGGAGATAGTATGGTATCCTGTTCTCAGACTGGAAAGAGGGAGGATGGTATCCAAATGTTGATATCAGGTTTCGAACCCGTAAGCTCCGTGCGGTAAAAGCAGGCGAACTTCGTGCGGAGCGTAGAGGACCGGTATGGTTCTTGTTTTTCGTCGTTGTAAAAGGTATGGTGTAACGGGGAACCGGTATGCCTTTGGTTTTTGTTGCCTTTTTCATCATAGAATGCGTTCAGGTCACGGATGGCTTCGTCTGTGGCTTTTTTCGTGCAAAAAACGGTTCAAGACACTGATGCTCAATGAATGAACGAATTCGGAAAGGATACCTACATGAACTCTGTAAATAGAAAAAAGAATACTGCCACCATATCTGCAACATCCAGGCAAAACGCCCGCAGCGCTTCCGGGGAGTTCGCCCCCATCCTGCGCCGGGTGTGCATCGCCGCCTGGATCCTGAAACTGATACCCATCCCCATAGGCCTGTGGAACGCCAGGCTTCTGTCCCGCACTGTGACAGGGGCCGTTTCGGGCGACAGCGAAAGCGTGCTCAGGACCGGCGCGGTCCTGCTCCTGCTGCTGGCCCTCACCAAGGCCTTTGATTTCGCCACCTGCCTGCGGTACCGCAAGGCCGCCTCTCAGGCGCTGCACCGATGCAGGCTGTTGCTGTACCGCCGCTTTCTCTCCTGTCCGCTTTCTGCCCTTTACGGCATGGAGCATGGACAGGCCGTGGAGCTGCTGAACGATGACTTCGACACGGTGACAGGGAAGACCCTGCGCCTGTACCCCGGCTTTTTCACCGGTCTTGCCACCTTTGTCGCCTACTTCGCCTTCCTTCTGGCCCGGAACCTGCAGACGGCGCTGGCGCTGTTTGCCATATCCCTTCTGCAGGCTCTCCCGCCGATTCTCGCAAAGGGCTTTGCCCAACAGAACTACAGCGATACCAGGGACATCGAAGCGGACATCACGGACCTTACCCTGGAGCTCTATCACGGCTTCGACACCATCAAGATGTTCGGCCTAAAGCAATGGTGCCTTGACCGGCTGGCCGGCCTGCACAGGGATTACCTGAAAATCGGAAATCGCTCGGAGGCGACGGCGACCGCTGAAGGCATGCTGAACCAGCTGATCGGAAACATCCTGACCTACGGTACTTACGGCCTCATGGGATGGTTCATCCTGCAGGGGTACGCCGAACTGGACGCGGGCGTGGAGGCCATCGCGCTCTCCGGCGGGCTTTATGCTGCCGCCAAGTCCATATTTGAGACCATCCCCTCCTTTGCCGTGGCGCGAACCGCGGACAGGCGGATGGCGGCGCTGTATCAGGAGACATGCGGCGCTGTTGCTCCGGGAGACAGCGGACAGTCCCAAGCCCGGGAGACCGGCATCCGCCTGGACGACGTATCCTACAGCTTCGGCGACAGGCAGATTCTGTCCCGCGTCCGACTTTCCATTCCTGTCGGCCAGATATCCGTCATCCGCGGCGCCAATGGCATGGGAAAGTCAACGCTGCTGAAGCTGATCCTGGGCATGCTCATACCTGACACGGGTGTCATAACTATCCATGGGACGCCGTCTCCGGCGCTTCCCAGGGACAGCTTTCCGGGGCGCTTCTTCTTCCTGCCACAGGAGGACGCGGCTTTCCATATCTCTGCGGAGGAGCTGTATGCCATGGTCCCGGGCGTGGAACCGGAAGCTGCCCTGGCCTTTGCCGCGCTTTTTTCCCTGCCGGAGGAAAGCCTTGCGCAGCCAATCGACACCCTGTCCGGCGGCCAGCGCAAGAAAGTGTTCCTGGCTCTGGCCTTCGCGGCGCGTCCGGAATGGATGCTGCTGGACGAGCCCGGCAATTCCCTGGATGCCGAGAGCAGGGACATACTGGCGAAGCTTCTGCGGGAGCGGTCCGGCGGGACCGTCATCGTCACCCACGACGCCGCATTTGACGGCATAGCGGATGCTTTCTATACCTTCGGGAACGCATCAGGACAATGTATGCTGACAGTTCAAAACATTTGATAGTCTAAGGAATGGTCTACAAATAACTGATACAAGTTCATGGCAGCTTATGTTGGATTTCCGGGCTTTTTCCTGAACAAGTTGTATCAGTTTTTTCCGACAGTTCCTAATTAACGGGCGAACGGTTCCGGCTTGTCCGGGTCAGGAATTCATACTGCGCGCCAATGAAATATGCAGCGAACTACAACGAAAGACCGCCAACCATATATGCCCGCCTTAGACAGATTGGTAAATTCTGGCGGTCTTGAGCATAAGAAAGGAAACTACAGAATGATGAAGACAAAACCGAATAAGACAAAACAGAAAATATACGGCGACGCGTTCCAATCCATGCGTCTCCCCATCCTGCTCCACACAGCCACATTCTGCGCGGAAGGCCTGCTGACCGTGTTCACTGCCACTATCCTCGGGCAGTTCGCAGACTCCGTCTTCCGTCTGGATTTCACCTTGAGCGCCCGGAGCGCTGCCGCCCTGGGACTGGCGCTGTTGGCCATGGTGGCGCTTCTGCCGGCCACCGCGCTGCTCGCGAACATGTCCATGTTGAAGCACGCCCTGGAGCATGACCGCATGGTCCTGGGACGATTCCTGGACAAACGGTATGATTCCGTCCTCCGGTACGAGGCGGGCGATATCCAGAACCGCCTGGACTGGGACCCCACCATGCTCCGCTGCTATCTGGTGGATTATTTCGAAAAAGGGCTTATGGCGCCGGTGACCCTGGCCTTTCTGCTCTTCCACGCCCTGCGCCTGAGCCCGGTTTATACGCTGATCGTCTTCACGCTCTCCCTGCTGAAGCTGGGCGTCCCTCTCGCGGTGAGAAAAACTGAGGGCAGATATGAGAACGAAAGCCGGGCATACGCCTCGCAGCGCCGCTCCCTGGAGACGGAAATCACCCAGCGCCCCTGCATGGTAGCGCTTTACGGCATGGGGGACGCCTTCTGCGCATGGGCGGAACGTCTCTACCAGGGCTTCTTCCGCCAGACGGAAAGCAGAAGCATCCGCCTGTCCTGTGCCGCGGACGCAGTCTCTTCCTTTACCGGAACCTTCTGCACGCTGGCAATCCTGCTGTCCGGCGCCCTTTTGGCGGCAGAGGGCCAGATTGCGCCGGGCACGGTGGCAGCCATGTACGGCTACTCGGCGGTCTTCCATACGCTGCTGGAAAATGTGGGGACCCTGATCCGGAACGCGCCTACCTTGAAAAATACGGCGGAGCGGATGGTGATGTTCTATGAGGATGCCGAGGACGGACGGCATGACGGCAATTCCCATTTACATACACTTTCTAACGAAATAACGAAAATAACGAGTATATGCGGTAGGGACCTCTCCTACTCCTATGGCGACCAGCAAGCGCTGTCCCCCATATCCTTTTCCATCCGCCAGGGGCAGAAGACCGCTCTCTGCGGATCCAACGGAAGCGGCAAGTCCACGCTCATGAAGACCATGCTGGGCCTGCTCACCGGTTACGGCGGAAGCCTGCGCGTGGACGGCAGGGAGCTGTCCGAATGGAACCTGGCCGCCTACCGCAGCCACATTGCCTATGCCCCTCAGGACCCCTTCCTTTTTGAGGGAACCGTCCTGGAAAACATCCGCATCGGCAACCCTGCTATGCCTGAAGCCGCGCTGACGGCCCTTCTGGACAAAATGGGCGTTGGCGGCCTGGCCGACCACCGGGTGGAACCGGGCGGCAGCGGGCTGTCCGGCGGGGAAAAGCAGAAAATATCCATCGCCAGAGCCTGCGTCCGGGACACGGATTTCCTATTCCTGGACGAACCGGGGAACCATCTGGACAAGGCCACCCTGGACTGGCTCTGCGCCTTCCTCCGTGAGAGCGGCAAGACTGTCGTGTTCATCTCCCATGACGACCGGCTGACGGCATGCGCAGACAATGTCGTCATGTTACAGGGCTGACGAAAAACGGCTATTCGGCCACCGGGAACTCAAAATCCCAGTGGCCCACAGCCGCTTTCCGCAGACTTATGAAATCCTCATGCAGAAGCCCCTCCATGCCATCCCAGATTCAGCCATCCCAGACCCGGAAAGCCAGTCATGGCAAAGGCAAACAAAAATAGGAAATGGCATTGTCACCTTTAGGAACTGTCAGAAAATAACTGATGCAACTTGTTTAGGAGAAAGCCCGGAAATACAAGGAAAACGGCTATAAACTCGCAGCAGTTATTTGTAGACAATTCCTTATTACCGCAGGCTTTTCAAAACCAGCTCCGCAAGCCTGTAGTTCTCTTCCTCCCGGACAAGCGCCGCTTCCAGCAGGCCGATCTGCTCTTTGCGCAGCGCAGGCGTGGACACACCGGCGGCCTTTACGATATTGTACGTAATTTCGCACCCGGAAGCATGGCCTGCCTTGTGCTGGAACGCGGACAGTTCGTCGGCGATTGTCTGGAAGTTCTCCGACATCTTCGCCAGGCACTCCCGTCCTGTCTCCGGAATGACGGAAAGGTTCTCCCGCAGCCAGGCTGCTGCCGCATACCGGGCGTCTATGAGGGTGCCCAGCATATCGTCGTTTACGGTCAGCCGTCTCATGACATTCTCCCTGTCGTCTGCCAGCCGGAAATCCTCCTCCCTGGAAAGTCCCGCAATCCATGCCCTGTAGGCATCCTTTCCCTGATGGTAGCCGCGGCATGCTTCCGCCCCAAAAGAAGCGATCAGCGTGTCCAGGGAAGCCTTCAGAATATCCGCCTGCTGCTTCCGCTCTCCTTTTTCTCCGAAGTGCAGGATGAGGAACGGCCAGTGATCGCTGAAAAGATACCCCTTATTCTCCTCGAAGACCATCCTCCGGTCTGCCTGCAGCTGGCTCTCCATATGATTCTGGACATTCATCTGCGCCTTTCCGTCCGCTGCCAGCTGTCCTTTTGCCTGCTCCCGGCTCTCGGTCTGACCCTGACTATCCTCCAGGGCATCGAAAATCTCCTGGTCGAAATAAGTGCGGCATAGAAAACGGTTGCCCTCGTCCACATATCCTGTGATGATTCCCCATTCCGCGGCCACCCGCAGATTGATTGCCAGCACCGGTTTCCCCTGGCGGATGTCCTCCATGATGGCCTGGCGCTCCGCTTTCCTCTCCGGTTTTTCCAGCCTTGCCACCATGCGGAAATCATAGCCGATGGCGCTGTAAAGCGGCGTGACATAGTCAAAGGCCACAAGGGCGTCCGTGCAGCTGTAGTCCCAGACATCGGTGAAGCAGATGCGATAACAGGCGCCGCTCATTCCCATGACCTGCTCATAGGTGTAAGGCTCCCCCATGTAGGCAAGGGATGCCTGGAGCGCGCCCGCCCAGGGGCATTCCATCCCTTCTTTCCCGTTCTCCCAGGACAGACGCTTTATCTGTTCCAGGATGCATTTGGAACGATCCTGGAGCAACAGCCGGGTGCCATGGTCCCCGTAATAAATGGTATCATTTTCCGGGCAGCTGATGACATGGATTCCCTCCGCGTTCAGGTAGACCAGCGTCAGGTATTCCGTGTCGTCGCTTGCGGTGCTGCTTGGAAAAGTCTCATGGTTCACCGGTATCCTGTCCCATTTGAAATATTCATAATGCTCCATTTTCTGCATGGCAGAGGAATATTCCTTCTCGTTCCCGTAGTAGGCGCCCACAATCCGAAGCGCCCTGTCCGGCGCAAATCCTGTGCTCTTCCTGTCCAGGACCAGATTCTCGTTGTGCAGGGCATAGGCGAAGCCCACGCCCTCCGGCGTCTGGAACTTCACCGTCAGGAGCTTCAGGCGGTCGCTTTCCATGGAAACGCCGATGAATGTGGCATTCACATAGATGTCCAGCCCATTGTCGCGCACCAGATTGTCCAGGCAGCGGGTCACGGGCACCTGGGTC